>CAJJBK010000039.1 GCA_905182415.1 uncultured Woeseiaceae bacterium
TGCATCATCCATTTACCGCTCCCGCAATTACCGCGATTGATGAACTTAATGATAATCCAGGTACAGTGCTTTCAAAAGCATACGACATGGTCCTTAATGGCTCTGAAATAGGTGGTGGTTCCATTCGAATACATAATAAAAATATGCAAGCGGCTGTTTTTAAGTTGTTAGATATAAGCGATGAAGAGGCCGAGGAGAAGTTTGGTTTCTTATTAAGAGCACTTGATTATGGGTGCCCACCGCATGGTGGCATTGCTTTTGGCCTCGATAGAATGGTTATGTTAATGACTGGCGCTGAGAGTATTCGTGATGTTATTGCTTTTCCTAAAACACAATCTGCAAGCTGTCCATTAACAAATGCACCTGGTGAAGTTTCTCCTGAACAACTAAAAGAAACCGGAATACGCTTAAGACCGAAGTCTATAGAATAAGTTTATATGGTCCATTATCGTCGACCAGAATCAGTGCTAGTGTTGATATACACATCAAATCATGAGGTGTTGTTGCTCAAAAGAATAGATCCATTTCCATATTGGCAATCAGTAACAGGCAGTATGCGAGCCAATGAAAACAAAG
This sequence comes from uncultured Woeseiaceae bacterium, assembly GCA_905182415.1. Taxonomy (GTDB): domain Bacteria; phylum Pseudomonadota; class Gammaproteobacteria; order Steroidobacterales; family Woeseiaceae; genus SP4260. The sequence continues at coordinate 577 of CAJJBK010000039.1, forward strand.
AAGATGCAGCCCCGCGTGAGTTAAGAGAAGAAACTGGCTTAAAAGATGAGGGCTTTATGGTTGATTGTGAATTGAGTCGTTCTTTTGAAATAGATCCACGTTGGCAGTATCGCTACCATTCCAGCAATAAAGTGAATATTGAGCACGAATTTCATTACCTTCTCGCAGAGAGATCCAAGATAACTCTGCATCCTAGAGAGCACAGCCAATATAAATGGTTGCCGATTGATATAGCGATCAAAGAAGTATGGTCTTTTACAAACAAAGAGGCTCTAGAACGATTAGCCGCTAGATTATAGATAATGACTATTTCTTAAGTGATACACTAAATTAACTAAAATATGGTTAAACTAAAATAATTGCATCGATGATATGAAAATCCTTCATATAGAAACAGGTCGTTTTTTTTATGGTGGTCCTCAACAGGTTCTCTATCTTTGTTCTGGCTTAAATGACCATGGATTTGAGAATATTCTTGTTTGTCCTACTAAAAGTGATCTAGGAAGAATAGCTAAGGATAAAGGCATAAAAGTCATTGAGGTTAAATGTAAAGGTGATTTAGACTTATTTTTTGCACTTCATTTATCAAAAATCATTAAAAATGAACGGCCGGATATAATTCATTGTCACAGTCGAAGAGGTGCTGACTTTTTGGGTGGAATGGTGGCTTATTGGTCTGGCATTCCTGCCATTTTGTCTAGACGAGTTGATAGCTTAGAATCTAATCTTATTAACAAATTACGCAATACTTTATTCGTTAAAACTATTGCTATATCGAAGAATATTTATAATATTTTGTCTTTATCGGGTATTCAGCCTGATAAATTAATATTGATTCGCAGTGCAGTGGATAGTCAGCGATTTTTAAAATCAAAAACAAAAGAAGAGTTTTTAGATAAATTTAACTTAAATGCAAATGATTTTGTTATCGTATCTGCAGGCCAATTAATTCCTAGAAAAGGTCATGATTTTTTGATTAAGAGTATGGTTAATTTAAGAGAATTATCTCCACGAATAAAGTTAATTATATTTGGTCAGGGGCACTTGAATGAAAAACTTAAGAAGCAAATTAATAAGCTTGATCTTAATAATTGTGTCAGATTGGCAGGTTTTGATTTAGAGCTAGATGATTACTTATCGCATTTTAAGTTATTGGTTCATACGGCTAGTACAGAAGGTCTTGGTGTGATTTTGATGAAAGCCAGTGCTGCGGGATTGCCTGTCGTTGCTTTTAATGCTGGTGGTGTTTCAGAAGTTATCAAAAATGGTGAAACAGGTTTGTTGTCTGATGTGGGTGATCGTTATACTTTTGAAAATAACATTAGCTATTTTATTGATGATGAGGCACGTAGAAGAAAACATTCAGCTGCAGCAAAAAGTAATGTAAAAACCGAATTTTCAATACAACAAATGCTTAAAAAACATATTCAATTATATGAGTCGATTTATAATGAGTGAAATAAACAAACTTCGTGAAGTTGCCAGTCAACTCGTTTCTTCAGCGATACAACGAAAGAAAACCATTGTGACTGTGGAATCTTGCACAGGTGGTCTAGTTGCATCATCAATAACCGATATTCCTGGCAGCTCTCATTGTTTTTCACATGGCTTGGTCACCTATAGCGATACAGCAAAAAATAAACTTCTTGGAATTGATAGTATTTTAATTAAAGATAATGGTGCCGTTAGTAAAGTAATTGCTAAAAGTATGGCAAAAAATGCCCTTGATGATAATAGCGTAGATTTTTCTGTAGCGATCACCGGCATTGCAGGTCCATCTGGCGGTTCTCTAGATAAACCCATAGGAACTGTCTGGATAGCCTGGGGTTATTATATTGATAATGATATCGTCGTTGATGCACAAGATTACTGTTTTACGGGTGATCGAAATGCAATCCGCATGCAATCCGCAATCGAGGCACTAAAAGAGTTAGAAAAAAGTATCAAAAAGTTACATTCTATCTAACTATATATTTTTAATTATGGAATAATGAGATCACAATTCAAATATAAAAAAGTGATATCTGACTATGGATGAAAATCGAAAAAAAGCACTCGAAGCCGCATTGGGACAAATAGATAAACAGTTTGGTAAAGGCTCTGTTATGCGACTCGGAGACGGTGGCATTGCAAGAAATTTCGAGTGCATATCGACCGGCTCAATTGGTCTTGATGTTGCATTAGGTATTGGTGGATTACCAAAAGGTCGAGTTGTAGAAATTTATGGACCTGAAGCTTCAGGTAAAACTACATTAACACTACAGGTAGTAGCTGAATGTCAAAAAGCAGGCGGCACGGCTGCTTTTGTTGATGCTGAGCATGCACTAGATCCAAAATATGCTGAGCAACTAGGTGTAAATGTGGATGAGCTTTTGGTTTCGCAGCCAGATACGGGCGAACAAGCTCTAGAAATTACGGATATGCTGGTAAGATCGGGTGCCGTGGATATCATAATTATAGATTCTGTTGCCGCCTTGACTCCAAAAGCTGAGATTGAAGGTGATATGGGTGATACTCATATGGGTCTTCAAGCACGCTTAATGTCGCAGGCATTGAGAAAGCTTACTGGGAATATTAAACGTTCCAATGCAATGGTGGTTTTTATTAACCAAATTAGGATGAAAATTGGAGTGATGTTTGGAAGTCCAGAAACAACCACTGGTGGAAATGCACTTAAATTTTATTCTTCGGTTCGTTTGGATATAAGAAGGATTGGTGCAATCAAGAAGGGCGATGAAATTATTGGTAATCAAACACGTGTCAAAGTAGTTAAAAATAAAGTGTCACCCCCATTCAAAATGGCTGAATTTGAAATATTATACGGTAAGGGAATTTCGCGTGAGGGTGAAATTATAGATTATGGTGTAGAACAAGACTTGATTGAAAAGTCAGGATCCTGGTACAGCTATAAAGAAGAAAGAATTGGTCAAGGCAAGGAGAATGTTCGTGAATTTTTGCGCTCTAACCCAAAAATTACCAGTGAGCTAGAGGTTCAAATTAGAGCAAAACTTTTACCTAAGGAAGATGATTTACCTAAGTTGGACGTAAGTGATGAAAATGAGGCTGAGCCAGCTGATTCTTGATGGAGTGTTCTAATTGATGTGAATAAATCTATTAATGAGCTAAATGCAGATATTTTCAAAACTCAAGATGAAGAAAAATTTTTAGATCCTCAGCATGCTAGAAAAAAAGGCATGGATTTTTTGGCCTTACGCGAGTACGGATACGAAGAATTAATTACAAAACTTCAAGCAAAAGGTTATAATTATCAGGCTTCAAGCCAGGCTCTTGAGGGGCTAAAGCAGGATGGCTTGCAGGATGACTTGCGTTTTGCGGAAAGCTTTTGTCGCTCAAGATATAAGCAAGGCAAGGGACCGCTTAAGATAATTTTTGAACTGAAAGCCAAGCAACTGCCGAGAAAGATAATAGATCATGCATTGGCAGAGCTCGATGTCGATTGGTTTGAATTAGCAAAAGAGGCAAGATTAAAGAAGTTTGGTGCTAAGCCACCTTTGGACTATAAAGAAAAATCTCGCCAAATGCGTTTTTTGCAGTCACGTGGCTTTGATTCGGATAGTATTTCAGCGTCCTTAAAAATTTAACCCCAAAGAGAGTTTTATAATAAATTAACAGTAAGAGCATTTAGTTTAAAAGACGATGCTAATATTTGAATTTATCTATACACTATTTATTTATGAAACCCATTACTAGCAATGACTTACGCCAGAAATTTTTAGATTATTTTCATGATCGAGATCATGAGATAGTCAAAAGCTCTCCACTGGTGCCTGGAAATGATCCTACTTTATTATTTACCAATGCTGGTATGGTCCAGTTTAAGGATGTATTTTTAGGTAATGATAAAAGGAGTTATCAACGAGCCGTCACCTCCCAGCGCTGCCTCAGGGCGGGTGGTAAACATAATGATTTAGAAAATGTTGGATACACAGCTAGACACCATACTTTTTTTGAAATGCTGGGTAATTTTAGTTTTGGAGATTACTTTAAAGAGCAGGCCATTATTCAGGCATGGGACTTTTTAACAAATACCTTGGAATTACCTCAAGATAAATTGTGGGTCACTGTGTTTAATGAGGATGATGAAGCCGCAGATATTTGGCTTAATAAAATCAAGGTAAGCCCTAAGCGATTTTCACGCATGGGGGAAAAAGATAATTTTTGGTCGATGGGAGATACAGGACCTTGTGGACCTTGCAGTGAAATATTTTATGACCATGGGATAAAAGTTCCGGGAGGACCGCCCGGCTCGAAAGATGAGGATGGAGATCGATATATTGAGATTTGGAATTTAGTATTTATGCAATATGATCGTTCTGCAGAGGGAGTTATGACGCCATTGCCAAAACCTTCAGTCGATACTGGTATGGGCTTGGAGAGATTGGCTGCGGTGATGCAATCTGTGTACAGTAACTATGAAATTGACCTATTTAGTAATTTAATCAATGCTTCACAAAAGATACTTGAATTGGAGACTCATCAATCAAGTTCGTTAAATGTCATCGTCGATCACATTCGAGCCTGTTCATTTTTGATCGTTGACGGGGTGAATCCGGGTAATGAAGGAAGAAGCTATGTACTAAGAAGAATTCTTAGAAGAGCGATTCGTCATGGCAAAAAATTGGGCATTAATGAAGCATTTTTCTATAAGTTGGTAGCGCCTTTAGCCATAGAAATGGGAAATGCTTATCCAGAATTAGTGAAAATGAAATCAGTTATTGAAGCTACGATCAAAGAAGAAGAGCTGCGTTTTGCCATAACGCTTGATCAAGGTATGGAAATACTTGAGAATTCGATTCAATGCATGAAAGATAATTTATTACCGGGTGACGTCGTATTTAAACTCTATGACACTTATGGATTTCCAGTAGACTTAACTAATGATATCGCCAGAGAAAGAAATTTTGAAATCGATATGGATGGTTTTGACGCTGCAATGCAATCACAACGAACAAGAGCTAGAAAAGCTAATAAATTCTCACATTCCGATGATTTGAGTATAAAAGTCCAAACCGCCTCTAGTTTTGTCGGATACGAATATTCTAAAGATAACGCAGAGATAAAAGAATTATTTTTTGAAGGTAAAACTACCACCTCACTCGCAAAAAATCAGCATGGGATTCTTATCACTGATAACACACCTTTTTATGCTGAATCAGGAGGACAGGTTGGTGATATTGGGCAAATTGAATCAAAGGATGGTTCTTTTAGGGTAACAGATACACAAAAACAGGCTAAAACCACTATTCATCATGGTTTTATGGAGGTTGGTGAGTTAAAAATATCTGATAATGTCGTTATGAAGATTGATCATGAGAGACGCTCTAATATAGCAGCCAACCACTCCGCAACACATCTGATGCATGCTGCTTTAAGGAATGTATTGGGTGATCAAGTTACACAAAAAGGCTCTTTGGTTGATGAAAATCGTTTACGCTTTGATTTTTCTTATAATAAACCCTTATCAAAATCTGATCTTTTTGATATAGAGGTCCAAGTGAATAACGAGATTCGTAAAAATTACGTATCAAAAACTACACTGATGCCTTATGACAATGCTATTAAAGCAGGGGCAATGGCATTATTTGGTGAAAAA
>CAJJBK010000040.1 GCA_905182415.1 uncultured Woeseiaceae bacterium
TGAAAAAATTATACAAAAACGGTCTTCCAAAACGGGAATTGGTTTTGTTGCTGAAGTAAATTTAGAAAGTGAAAAGAAAAATATCGGTGAATTACTCAATAAAACTGAGCCAGAAGATTTGATACGATTTGGATTGATACCTGAATTCGTTGGCCGTCTTCCTATCGTAGCTACTTTAGAAGAATTAGATCAAGATGCTTTGGTGAGAATCTTATTAGAGCCAAAAAATGCTCTCACAAAGCAATACAAAAAATTATTTGATATGGAAGGTGTGGAGTTAGATTTCCGTGATGATGCAATTAAAGAGATAGCAATAAGGGCAATAGAGCGAAAAACTGGTGCACGAGGGTTGAGAACAATACTCGAAAAGATATTATTAAATACAATGTATGATTTACCATCAAATAAAACTGCTAAGAAAGTTGTGTTAGATGCAGCGGTAGTTTCCGGTGAAAATGAACCTTACATAATTCATGACAATGAATCTAATAAAAAGAATGACTCAAAAATAAAGAAAACCGCGATTAACTAGATGTTATTATTGATTTTTTGAGATATTTTTGTATCTAGATCTTTTCTAGCCTTGATATTTCCATTCTAGGACATACTTAATATTTATATGTAATTAATGATAGAAGTAAAATTTATCAAGGATGTAATAAATTGTCTGAAGTCTTATTAGAAAAAGAACAAAATTTAACCACTTTGCCGGTTCTTCCTTTGCGTGATGTGGTGGTATTTCCCAATATGGTGATTCCACTTTTTGTGGGCAGAGAGAAATCAATAGTCGCTCTTGATACAGCAATGAATGCAGGTAAGGAAATTCTGCTCGTCGCACAAAAAAGAGCGGATATAGATGAGCCATCCATAAAAGATCTCCATGAAATAGGCACTCTATCTAAAATTTTGCAATTATTAAAACTTCCGGATGGAACAGTGAAGGTTCTCGTTGAGGGATCCAAAAGAATTAAGGTTTTGAATTTAAAATTTGATGAGTGTTTTACAGCCGATTATATAAATCTTGAAAATAATGATTCTGATGATCGTGAAATAGATATTTTATCTAGAGCGCTGGTTTCTCAATTTGAGCAGTATTTAAAGCTGAATAAGAAAATTCCACCTGAGGTATTAACTTCAATTTCTGGTATTGATAATGCTTGCAAGCTAAGCGATACGATTACCGCGCATATCCCATTAAAACTAAATGAAAAGCAAAAAATTCTTGAAATCTCTAACGTTAAAAAAAGATTGGAACATCTTTTGGAGGTAATTCAGGGTGAAATTGATGTTTTACAAGTAGAGAAGCAAGTAAGAATACGGGTAAAATCTCAGATGGAAAAAAGTCAACGCGAATATTACTTGAATGAGCAAATGAAAGCGATTCAAAGTGAGCTTGGGGATATCGATAACACCTCCAATGACTTGGCCGACCTAGAAACTAAAATAACCAACTCAGGTATGACTAAAGATGCCTCAACTAAGGCTGTATCGGAATTAAAAAAACTCAAAATGATGTCACCAATGTCTGCTGAAGCGACTGTGGTAAGAAATTATCTTGATTGCTTATTGAATGTTCCATGGAAGAAGAAAAATAAAATAATTCGAAATATCGTAAAAGCTGAAGATATTCTCAATGAAGACCATTATGGTTTGGACAAAGTCAAAGAAAGAATACTTGAGTATCTTGCGGTACAACAACGTGTAAAAAAACTCAAAGGACCAATATTATGTTTGGTGGGCCCTCCTGGTGTAGGAAAAACATCTTTAGGGAAAAGCATAGCCAGGGCAACAAATCGTAAATTTGTTCGTATGTCTTTGGGTGGTGTGCGTGATGAAGCTGAAATAAGAGGGCATCGAAGAACCTATATTGGTTCAATGCCCGGTAAAATTATTCAAAATTTATCCAAAGTTAAAACAAAAAATCCACTTTTTCTCTTAGATGAAATAGATAAAATGGCTATGGATTTTAGAGGCGACCCTTCATCTGCTCTCCTAGAGGTCCTTGATCCTGAGCAAAATCATACTTTTGCGGATCATTATCTTGAAGTCGATTATGATCTGTCAGATGTAATGTTCGTTTGTACTGCGAATAGCTTAGATATTCCAAGTCCATTATTAGATAGGATGGAGGTGATAAGAATTTCTGGTTATACGGAAGATGAAAAGCTTAATATAGCTCGAAAATATTTATTACCGAAGCAGTTTCGTGCAAATGGCCTAAAAAGTAATGAGCTATCGATTAACGTGTCAGCAGTAACAGATATAATTCAAAAATATACTAGAGAAGCCGGTGTTAGAAGCTTAGAAAGAGCCATATCAAAAGTATGCAGAAAAACAGTGAAGTATCTCCTGTCTGGGGCAAATAAAAAATTCGTTAAGGTAACGTCCAGAAACTTAAAACAGTACTTAGGTGTATCTCAATATAGTCACAAAATTGCAGATAATAAAGATCAAATTGGACAAGTGAATGGGCTAGCCTGGACGCAAGTCGGCGGGGAAATACTAACAATTGAAACTGCTGTGGTGCCTGGTAAAGGAAAATTAACCCATACCGGCAAACTTGGTTCAGTTATGACCGAATCAATTCAAGCTGCTATGACAGTGGTTAGAAGTCGTTCAACGATGTTTAATCTGAAGGAAGACTTCCATAAAATTTATGATTTTCACGTTCATGTACCTGAAGGAGCGACTCCGAAAGATGGTCCAAGTGCGGGAGTTGGTATGTGTACTGCGCTAGTTTCAGCGTTAACTGATATCCCTGTTAGATGTGATATAGCGATGACCGGTGAGATTACATTGCGAGGTGAGGTATTAGCTATAGGGGGCTTAAAAGAGAAGTTATTAGCGGCGCATAGGGGCGGTATAAAGACAGTGTTAATACCACATGAAAATGAGAAGGATTTAGAAGAAATACCGAATAACATCAAGGGTAAATTAGAGATACTTCCAGTTAAATGGATAGATGAAGTATTAGAAAAAGCGCTGGTGCATTCTCCAATATCTATTCCTCAGAAAGACGCTGAAAAAACCAAAAAATCTTCGCTTGAAAGTATACAAAATCGTGAAGATACAATCAGACCACACTAATAGCTGAAGGCCCTAATTTAAAGCATTTGTTGACGATAAGAGGGTCACTTGGTATAAATGATACACAGTTAGATTTTTTGTAAAAATACACTTATTTGTAATATTAAAAATAATTTATTTTTGAATCATTTCTAACTAAAAAAGCGCAGAGTTTCTGTAATTATAATTATAATAAAAGGAAAGTAATATGAATAAGGGAGATCTGATAGATTCGGTCGCTAGTGCGGCAAACATGTCAAAAGCTGATGCCGGTAGAGCTGTTGATGCAGTTTTGGGTAGCGTTTCCTCAACATTAGCTGACGGTGGTTCTGTTTCTTTGGTTGGGTTTGGTACTTTCTCTGTTAGTGCTAGAGCGGCTCGACAAGGTCGAAATCCACAGACTGGTGCACCAATTCAGATAAAAGCTTGTAATGTTGCTAAATTCAAGGCTGGTAAAGGCCTTAAGGATGCCGTAAACTAGCGTCCGCTCGAATCTAAGTTAGAGATTACAGTTAATTAATTTTTTCTGTAATAGACAGTTTAGTTGAAAATACTACTCAATGTGGTTTTTTAGTTTGATCCGACTGGGTGCTTAGCTCAGCTGGTAGAGCATCGCCCTTACAAGGCGAGGGTCGGGGGTTCGATCCCCTCAGCACCCACCAAGTAAGATGAAGGAGTGGTAGTTCAGCTGGTTAGAATATCGGCCTGTCACGCCGGGGGTCGCGGGTTCGAATCCCGTCCACTCCGCCATTTATTCTGGAGCCCTGATGATTCAGGGCTTTCAGATTAATGGAGTACCCAAATATGTACACTATGATTTGTTTTGTGTATACAATTACACCTAAGAGATTCAAAGAATCAAACAGCGAGAGCTTTTTAAGTTAAAATTGCTCTCACTATTGTTTTGAAACAAAGATCTAATATAGGTCTTTTATTTAAAAGAAAAAATATATTATGTTGCAAAATATAAGAGAACGTTTTACGGGTAAATTTGCGTTAGTCGTATTGGCTTTAATTTGCTTACCTTTCTTGTTTTTCGGAATTCCAAGTGATTTTATCGCTACTGATTATGTAGCAAAAGTTAATGATAATGAGATATCACAGCCATTCTTTGAAAACTCCTATCGAAATGAATTGCTCCGATATGATTCTCAGGGCATTGAAGTACCTGATGCCGCGAGATCGATTGTAAGAGAAAATGTTCTCAATACCATTATCAATAATCTACTGGTAGATTTGTACATTGATGAAAAAAGTCTACAGATCACAGATGCATTTGTGACAGATATTATTCAAAGCTCTCCTGAATTTCTCATTAATGGGAAATTTTCTAAAGACGTTTATTATTCTTGGCTTAATGAGCGTGTTCTCGAACCAGCTCAATTTGAAGAAAGTCAAAGAATAAGCATGAAAAAAAGCCAGTTAGAAAGAGGGTTAAGAGCCACATCTTTTGTGACTCCGTCAGAGTATAGACGTTATTTGAATCTAGTTGGCGAGCAACGAGAAGTGACCATTGCTGAAATTGACCTATCTGTTTTGGCCGAGCCAATTGAATTGATGGATGAAGATATTGAGACATATTATTCCTTACGTCAAAATGAGTTCATGCAACCTGAGTCTATAGATTTTGAATACATAGAAATAAATAAAAATACGACGGATGAAACAATTACCGTTAGTGAAGATGAGATCAGGAAGTATTTCGAGGATGCAGGGGAGCGCTTCGCTCGGGATGAGAGACGACAAGCAAGCCATATTCTTTTTCTATTTGGCGATAATGAAATTATTTCAGAGCAAAAAGCACAGGAAGCTCTTAATAAATTAAATGAAGGCGAAGACTTCTCTGCTTTGGCACTTGATTACTCTGACGATGGTGGTACAAAAGAACAGGGCGGTAATCTTGGTATGTTGGCTAAATCTCAATTGCCGGGTGCATTGGGCGATGCTGTTTTTGCCATGAGTATAAATGAGGTTAGTGAGCTGGTTAGGACTGACTTTGGGTTTCATATTGTACAGTTAAACAATATAGAGTCAGATGGGCAAGTACCTTTTGAGACAGTGAGAGCTGAATTAGAAATGGAGTTAAAAAGCCAAAAATCGAGCGTTAATTTTACTGTAATCGAGAGAGAGTTGTCCGATGCATTATTTGATGCTGATGGTATTGAAGTCATAGCTCGAGATTTGAATTTTGATTTAAATGAACTTAAGGGCTTCACTAGAAATGGCGGAGGAGAATTTGGCGCTAACCAAATTGTTATTGATGCACTATTTAATGCCCAAAGAAATAATGATTCACAGTTATCTGACATTATTGAAGTTGATGCAAATCGCTCAATCGTTTTTCAAGTTAGCATGTTCAATGAAGCGACCGTGATGCCATTAGATCAAGTACGTGATCAAATAATTAGTGACATGAAATTTGTTTCTGCTGAAGTACTTGCTAATAATATTGCCACTAAAATATCATCACTTATGGAGAATAACGAAGATTTAGTACCCACTGTAGAAGAGCTTGACTCGGTCACAGTGCGCGATGTAATTATAAATCGTCTGACAGAAGATGTTGATTTTGTCATTCAAGCCAATGTATTTGGTATGAAAAAACCTCTACCAGGAAACACGAAAGTAGGTACGGTTGTAATGCAAAACGCGAATTACGCAGTGTTTAGTCTTAAAAATCATACTTATGGTATTCCTGAGATGATACCTCAGGAGGAGCGCGATGCGGCTAAAGAGAGACTGAATCAGCAATCCGGTGTTTCTGACTACACTGCATTTATCTCCGAACTCCAGTTGAATGCAGCGATTGAAAAAAATGAAGAGCTTTTGAATGCAGCCAGTATGTTCGACTAATTTTTATAAATAACGAGAATATAATGCAAAAAATTGAATTACATTGGCAAATACTAATCGCCATTATTCTTGCTGCTATTTCTGGATGGATAGTCAATGGTTTGATAGCTTCCGGGGTTAGCGATCCATCAATATTAGGCATCAGTGTGCTCGGTATCTTTAAGTACATAGGTACCTTATTTTTAAATGCATTAAAAATGATTATCGTTCCTTTGATTTTTTCATCAATTACCGTCGGTGTCGCTGGTATTGGATCTGGAGGTAATCTGGGTCGATTAGGCGGTAAAACATTATTGTTTTATGTGTCAACAACACTGGCAGCTATATTAGTGGGTTTAGTGTTAATTAATATTATCAATCCAGGCTATATGGACGGTAAACCGGTTGGTGACATGTTAGCGCTTGACTCATCAGGTGCAGAAATAGCAAATGTGGCGCAAGGTCGTGGGCCCGGTGATATAGCTAAAGTATTCCAGTCAATGGTTCCACCCAATATATTTAAAGCTGCGGCAGAAGGGCAGATTCTAGGAATTATATTTTTTGCCTTTCTTTTCGGTTATTTTATGACCAAGTTACCAAGTGAAAAATCCGCACCATTGCTCGCATTCTGGGAGGGTATCTTTGCTATTGTAATGAAAATGACTGAATGGATTATGCGGTTTGCACCTATTGGTGTTTATGGCTTAGTAGCAACGGTAGTAGCAGAGGCTGGGTTTCATGCTGTTGGGCCTTTAGCGGTCTTTGCATTCACCGTAATTTTAGCATTACTCGTACATGTATTGATTGTTTTACCTTGCCTGTTGAAATTTGTTGGTGGCCTTTCTCCTTATGGTTTCTTCAGAGCTATGGCACCAGCTATGTTAACTGCTTTCTCAACCGCTTCTTCATCCGCAACACTCCCCATCACGATGGAGTGTGTCGAAGATAATGTGGGGGTATCAAATAAAATTTCTAGCTTTGTTTTACCTCTGGGAGCTACTGTAAATATGAATGGTACCGCTTTATACGAATGTGCTGCTGCTATGTTTTTGGCCCAGGCTTACGGTCTAGATTTAACATTCGGAGTGCAATTTTCGATTGTTTTTATTGCTTTACTTACATCGGTAGGTGTTGCGGGAGTACCTTCAGCATCGCTTGTAGCTATTGCTGTGATATTAGGCGCGGTTGGTTTGCCAATGGAAGCCATTGGCGTGCTTCTAGTGTTTGATCGAGTGCTTGATATGGCAAGAACCAGCGTCAATATTTTCGGCGACGCTTGTTGCGCTGCTATCGTGGCAAGACTTGAAGGGGAAGAGACAAAGTTAGCAGCAAATTAGTTTAATTTCGTTCTTCTAGATGCATTCCAATGGTACTAAAGCCGCCATCTACATACATAATTTCACCGGTCACCCCAGAAGCTAAATCAGAGCATAAAAAAGCTGCTGCATTACCCACATCTTCTGGAGTCACGTTACGTCTAATTGGTGCGACATGCTCTATATGACTGAGCATTTTTCTAAAATCAGCAATACCGGCCGCGGCAAGTGTTTTTATAGCTCCAGCTGATATTCCATTCACCCTGATTCCTCGAGGTCCCAGATCTGCAGCTAAGAACCGAACATTAGCTTCTAAGCTGGCTTTCGCAAGACCCATAACATTATAGTTAGGGATAGCTCGAATAGCGCCGAGATAAGAAAGAGTAAGGATTGCGCTCTGATTATTTTCCATTAATGGTAAGGTTGATTTAGCTAATGCTGCAAGACTGTAGCTCGATATATCATGAGCGATCTGAAATCCTTCACGAGTCACACTCTCGATATAAGTTCCGGCAAGTTGATCTCTGGGGGCAAAACCCACTGAGTGGACTAAAATATTAAGTGAATCCCAATGTTGTTTGATGGTAGGAGTTATGGCATCAATTTCATCATCATTAGCTACATCTAAAGCAAATGTAATTGTTGAATTAAGTTCTTTTGCCATTGCTTCAACACGCGGCTTTAATCTTTCATTTTGATAAGTGAAGGCGAGTTCTGCTCCCTCCCTTGCGAATGATTGGGCAATTCCCCATGCTATGGATCGTTTGCTTGCTAAGCCGACGATTAGTGCTTTTTTCCCGGTCATGAAACCCATATTCTAATCCCTTTTTGTGGATTTAATTTATTTACTAATACTAGTGGTGATGATCAGTAAAGGCAATTAACTAGATTGCTTTGTGACATCTATGTATATAATTAATTTTTGATTTGGTTGTAATATTTTTTCTTGATCTAAATTATTCCATCTTGCTAAATCTACAATAGTGACTCTGAATTTTTTAGCAATTAGGTACAATGAGTCACCATTTTTTACCACGTAATTTAATTTACGTTGAATTGGTTTATTGTTGACTGTTGTTTGGTTTGTCCAAATTACCAGCTTATTGCCAATTGAAAGGACATCTTTTGGCGACATGTTGTTCCATGATGCAAGTGAGTCAATATCGACTTTATACTTTCTAGCAATAAGCCAAAGACTTTCTCCTCTTGAGATGATGTGCTCTATTCGCTGGCCGATTCTTTTTCTATTTTGTTTACTAATAAGCCTTTGATCTGATGTGCTTTCATAAGTATTTAATTCTTTATGAGCCACAGGAATCATCAGGTATGAATTTGATTGAATTGAACTTGAGGTGAGGTCATTTGATGCTTTAATTTGATTGGAAGTTGTATTATATTGTTCGGCAATCTCTGATAGTGTTTCCCCGTATTTGACTAAATGTCTCTTCCATCTTAAGTGCTGACCTTCAGGGAGCATAATGAGTGCTTGACTAAATATTGCTACTTTATTTTTTGGGATAAGCAATTTATGAGGTCCATTGGGGCTTGATGCCCAACGATTATTGCCAGCATTGAGAATGTATAATTGTTTTAATTCTATTTCTGCTAATTCAGCGGCCAGCGCCAAATCAATTTGTTCCTCAACATCAACAATCGAAAAATATATTTCATTAGCTATTACTGGCAGTTCAATATTATATTTCTTTGGATATTTTATGATCTCGATCAGTGCAAGTAACCTTGGAACATATGCGCTGGTTTGTCTTGATAGGCTTAAGTTCCAGAAATCCCATGGGAGTGATTTATTTTTATTTTTTTGGATGGCTCTTGAGATGCTCCCCTCTCCTGAATTATACGATGCAAGTGCCAGTAACCAATCTTCACCCATATAACCATATAGATACGATAAATATTCCATTGCAGCTTCAGTAGAATCGATAAGGTCCCTACGACCGTCATACCACCAGTTCTGTTCTATACCGAACCTTGATGCTGTTATTGGTATCATTTGCCACAACCCTGCTGCTTGACCTATTGAGTAAGCAAATGGATCATAAGAGCTCTCTATTATTGGTAACAGTGCAAGCTCAACGGGCATGTTTCTTTTTTTAAGTTCTGAGACAATATAGGCTAAGAACGGCGTGGATCTTTTTAATACTTGGAGCATGTAGTTATCGTTCTTTTTTATGAAATTGATTTCAGCCTCTATCCGGCTGTTTAATTTGTAATTAATACTAAAATCTTTCCTTAATTTATCGATTAAGTTTCTTGAGGGCTTTATATAAAGATAATGATTATTATTAGTTATATGGAAAGGATTTTTTTCAATACCTTTGGAGTACGTTATCGTCGAGACATTTCGATCAAATAACTCAAATTGATTGATCAGATTGTCATTGGCACTAATCTTAGTGTTAATAAGTAAAATGAAAAATAAGCAATAAATGAAATTAGGATTTTTTTTCATATTTTTTTCTATAATTAATAAAAATTATGCAGGTAGTAATTTTCTTTGAATTAATTACAATCATAATAGGCTTATTTAAATTGTAATATTCTAGTATAAAATGAATTCATTGTAGAGTAAGGATTATAAGTGAAAAAAGTAGAGATCTATACTGATGGTGCATGTCGTGGTAACCCTGGCCCAGGAGGCTGGGGTGTGTTGCTAATTTATCAAGATACAAAAAAAACACTTTATGGGGGAGCTCAAGACACGACAAACAATAGAATGGAAATGCAGGCTGTCATTGAGGCATTAAAGGCCTTAAAATCTGAGTGCGAGGTAAATTTGTACACTGATTCAAAATATGTAATGGATAGTGTTAATAAGTGGCTGCCAGGATGGAAGAAGAGAGGCTGGCAAACGTCAAATAAGAAACCAGTTAAAAATAAGGATTTATGGGAAATATTAGATATAACAACCAAAGAACATAAAATTGAATGGCATTGGGTTAAGGGGCATACCGGAAACCCAGGTAATGAAAAGGCCGATGCTTTGGCAAATAGAGGTATTGATGAATTGTAAAATATTAGTGGTGAGGAACTATAGCAAATGAGACAAATTGCATTGGATACAGAAACAACCGGTATAAATACCTCTGATGGGCATAGAGTAATTGAGATTGGTTGTGTGGAGATGGATAATAGAAGGATTACTGGTCGAGAATATCACTGCTACTTGAATCCAGGGCGGGAAGTTGATGAAGGCGCAACAAGAGTTCATGGTTTAACTCTAGATGACCTAAGAGATAAACCAGTATTTGAGGATGTTGCTGATGAATTCATGAAATTTATTGCTGACTCGGAACTGATCATTCATAACGCAAAATTTGATGTCGGTTTTCTAGACAATGAATTACAGTTAATGACGCATAAAAAGAAATCAATCGAAAATCATGCATTGGTTCTAGATACCCTCGCAATGGCCAGAGGAATGCATCCAGGGAAAAAGAATAGTTTAGATGCATTATGTAATCGGTATTTAATTGATCGATCAGGCAGGCAAGTGCATGGCGCACTGATTGATGCTGATTTACTGGCAAAAGTATACTTAGCTATGACGGGCGGACAAGAAACGCTTAATCTTGTTGAGAAGAATTTAAATCAAGGTAATGATGAAAAAATTATTAAGACTGACCTAAATTTATCTCAAGTTTATAGAAAGGCAGGTACCTCTGAGCTTGAAGCGCATGAAGAATTTTTAGATAAAATGACGAATGGTTCTGGATGTCTTTGGCGCGAGAAGCCTTGACATTAATTATTTAAAATTAATGTATAAAATAGGTTAATTTTTAATTATAATAACTGATTAAAATAAATCATAAATCATAAATCATAAATATGAAATTGGAGCATTAAATGGAAGGCATGCATTTACTAGAAATGAATGAGGGTATGATGGTTTCTGGAATTATTCTGGCATTAAGTTTTATTGGAATATTCACAGAAACAATCCATGGATTTCACAGGGTAAAAGTTGCAATGTTAGGTGCAGCAGTAATGATCATAGTAGGTCAGTATTATGGCTTTTATGATGGTCAGGGTGCATTTGAAGCGGTTGATTGGAATGTCGTATTTCTTCTTGGTGCCATGATGGCGGTGGTTTCGATAATGATTAATACCGGCGGATTTGAAGTAATGGCTGCTAATATTGGTAAGATTGCAAAAGGCAGACAATTCGTGCTTCTAGCAATGCTTGGGACGGCTGTGACGGTCATATCACTTCTATTGGATAATGTTACTACGGTAGTTATTTTTGGGCCTTTAATAGTCCTAATTTGTCAAAAAATGAGAGTATCAGCAATACCTTATCTAATGGCTGCGGCATTATTATCTGATACAGGTGGAGTCGCTACTTTAGTTGGAGATCCTCCAAACTTAATGATTGGCTCTGCATTTGATATAGCGTTTTTACCATTTGCCTATAAAATGTTTCCAATTGTGTGTGTTGCTTGGATAGCGACTTTATTTTTCATGAGATACTTATTTAAAGATGAGTTAGCAATTGTACCAGAGGGTAAATTTGAAGATTCTATACCTTATAAAGATAAAGGACTTTGGAATAAATCTCTTGCGGTATTAGGTTTGATGGTAATATTTTTTATGATTCATAATACTATTCATTGGGAGCCATGGATGGTAGCTGGAACGGGCTTAATACTCTTAACTCTTCTTGCGAAAGATATAGAGTTTGAAGAAATAATGCAAAACATGACCCATGAAATACCTCTTCTGATGTTCTTTGTTGCATTGTTTATGATAGTGGGTGGTGTTGAGGGAAGTAAGTTTCTTGAGTATCTCGGGCAATTCTTAGTTCCATTCTTGATCGACCCCGTGACTGGCGATGTGATTCAGGAAAATTTCTTGATTACGTGTATAGCATTGATGTGGGTAGCAGCTATTATGTCTGCAGCTATTGATAATATTCCATTTACCGCTGCGATGATTCCAATCATAGCTTCACTAGAGCTTTTAGGAGTAAATATTGCTGCATTATGCTGGTGTCTCGCATTGGGCGTCGGTATGGGCGGGAATGGAACTCATATCGGGTCAACAGCAAATGTATACATTGTAACTGTTTCAGAGAAACTGGCCAAATCAACAGGCAATCCAGATTTAGCGATAACACCACTTAAATGGGCCCAAAAAGGCTTACCAGTGATGTTATTGACCCTGGTTATATGTACGGTAATTATGTATGTATTCTTCGATTACTACGCACTGCCACTGCATTGATTTAATTGTATTAAGTTAATTTAATTTGTAATTATTTAGCAAAATACAAACATAAAAATGTAATGATTAAAAGGCATCTAAATCGAAGATATCCTCTTGATTTAGATGCCTGGAAATCACTGAAGGCTCATTATCTTAGTGATTTAAAAAATACCACGATTCCATCTCTCTTTCAGAGTGAAGGTAATAGAGCATCGGATTTATTGCTCGAGGCAGCTGAACTTAAGCTCGATTATTCAAAAAACCTCCTTAATAATAAAACGCTAAAGTTATTTGCCATGCTTCTTAAAGAAGCAAAAGTCAAAGAGTCGGTTGAACGTATGTTCTCAGGCGAGAATATCAACGCTTCCGAAAAAAAACCTGCTCTGCACATGGCACTTCGCTCAAAATTGTCAGATCAAATAGCTTTGAATATTGAAGGTGTTGACAATGTCTGGAGTACCCAAGAAAGGATGGAGGGTTTTGTTTCTGCCTTGCATTCTGGTGATGTATCTGGATGCACAGGTAAGAATATTAAAAATATCGTTAATATAGGCATTGGTGGTTCCGAGCTTGGTCCTTCAATGTCTATTTTAGCCTTACGTGATTATTGGGTAAAAGATATAAAGTGCCATAGCGTATCCAATGGCGATGGCATTGAGCTATTGGACCTTCTGTCCGAAATAGAGCTAGAAGAAACGTTGTTTATCATTTCTTCAAAATCATTTTCCACTAAAGAGACTATTGATAATGCAATAATTGCACGCTCTGTGATGGAAGGACGTTTTGGATCTAGGTCCATAAAGCATCACTTTATGGGTATTTCAGTCAATAAAAAGGCCATGCATGAATTTGGGATTCAAGCAGATTATCAATATAAAATAGCTGATTGGGTTGGAGGTAGATTTTCTCTTTGTTCAGCAATCGGATTATCACTGGCTTGCATTATTGGTATGCAAAATTTCCGGAAATTTCTAGAGGGCGCCAGAACAATGGACATGCACTTTAGGCAAGCTCCATATGCAGATAATATGCCCATGATGTTGGCTATGATAGCGATTTTCAATACCAATATAATAGGTTCTCACTCACAAGCAATTCTTACTTACAACACAAGGTTGAGATTATTTCCGGCTTATCTGCAGCAATTACATATGGAATCTTTAGGTAAAAGTACTCGAATTGACGGTGAGAAAGTTTGTTTGGATACGGGGGGCGTTATTTGGGGTGGAGCTGCATCTGATGGTCAGCATTCATTTTACCAGTTGCTGCATCAAGGAACACAGAGTATTCCTATCGATTTTATATTACCTGTCTCAGCCGTTTCTCAAAGAGACAATTATTACAATCAAGCCAATTGCCTTGCACAAAGTGAGGCTTTGATGGATGGCTCATTATCTGAAAGAAAAGAGCAAATACATGTTGGTGATAGATCGAGCAATACGATCTTATTTGATCGAATTAGCCCTGAAATACTAGGCCAACTTGTGGCACTTTATGAGCATAAAGTATTCGTGCAAGCATCTATCTATGGAATTAATCCATTTGATCAATACGGTGTAGAATTAGGAAAAAAACTGGCTGATTCACTAGCCGAAACTATTGAAAAAGAGATGCCATATAAGGGTAAAAATTTATCCACTAAAAAACTAATAGAGCTCATAAGAGATTCAGAAAAAGACAGATAAGATTTATAAAAAAGGAAAGAATATGGAAAATTTGCTGCATAAAGAATACTTCAGGCCATGGGGCAGTTATATCTGCTTAGATGCCGGTTCAAATTTTCAGGTCAAAAGACTGATAGTTAATCCTGGAGGAGTTTTATCCTTGCAAAAACATTTTAAAAGATCCGAGCATTGGACGGTAGTTTCTGGGACAGCAAGCATAACTCTTGAGCAGAAGGAATTCGATCTCGCGATAAATGAATCGGTTTATATTCCGCTTCAAGCTATTCATCGAATTGCAAATAAGAGTAAAGATGTGGTTGAGATTATTGAAGTACAATGTGGCGATTATCTTGGTGAGGATGATATAGTCCGCTTTGAAGATAATTACGGAAGGATTGAAGAAATTGAAGCTTAATATTTCCTCTTTTAAGGCATACGATGTTCGCGGGCGAATCCCAGATGAATTAAATGCAGATATTGCATATCGTATCGCTAATGGTATGGCTGATTTCTTAAAAGCTAAAAGAGTTATCCTGGGCCGTGATATTCGCTCAACTAGCGAAGAATTAGCAAATGCAGTCGCCCAAGGTTTGATGGATGCAGGGGTAGATGTTATTGATATTGGCTTGTGTGGAACTGAAGGTGTTTATTTTGCGACAGGAAGTTTGGGGGCTTGTGGCGGAATAATGGTTACAGCGAGCCATAATCCGGCTGACTATAATGGCATGAAACTGGTTCGTGAAAATGCAAAACCAATTGGAGCTGAAACTGGATTAAAAGAAATTCGATTGCTTGCCGAATCTGAGAATAGGTTTTTATCAGATAAGAAAGGGAACCGAACTCTTAAAGATATCTCTTTACCGTATATAAAACGTATTCTAGATTTTATTGATATTGATCTACTAAAGCCAATGAGAATCGTCGTAAATCCAGGTAATGGAGGGGCTGGCTTAGTCGTCGATCAGCTTAGCGAATACCTGCCGTTTGATTTTGTGAAAGTTCATTTTGAGCCGGATGCGTCATTTCCGAATGGTGTTCCAAACCCCATGATTGAAGAAAATAGAGAATCAACCTCTGCTGCAGTAAGAGAGCATAATGCTGATCTAGGTATAGCTTGGGATGGTGATTTTGATC
>CAJJBK010000041.1 GCA_905182415.1 uncultured Woeseiaceae bacterium
TAATATCTATATATATCAATAATTTAAACAGTAATTCATCATAAATGTAGTACATATGTAGTATATTATGTAGTACAAACTCTCAACCAATCCTCTAAAGCTTGTCGTGAATTGTCAATATATAGTCGTAAACTGATTATATATATCAAGTAAAATAATGAGAGAATACTTTTTCTAAAAATAATATTTTCTAGTTTATTTAACTACTATTAAGGGTATTCAGATGATCTGTAAGCAAAAGTATTTAATTCTGGCTGTGCTTTTTTCTCTATTCGTTTCTTCGGCTTATGCGAAAGAATATAAAATGGAATCAGGTAATACATTTAATCTAATTGGAAAATATCGAAGCTCTGAGTTTATAACAAATAACAGAGACCTTAAGAAAATTTCTCGTGAAACAGCCGGAAGAGCAACCACTGTAGAAGGATTCTTGAAGGGTGAAAATATTGAAGTACACTTCTTTAATGAGGCGGTGGGATATGTTTCACCGCAAACATGTAATATCGATAAAGATAAATTATTTGAAGAAATTAAAAAACAAACAAGCAATCAATCTAAAGAAACCAATAGAACAATCAAACCATTAAATTGGGTAGTTGATCCTGTAGTTGATAATGAATTACATGCCGTTTATTACGCATTTAATGCACAGTTTGATAATTCTGGAAAAACATGGACCAATTTTAGGATTTATGAATTAGGAAGAGGTGGTTATGAGCAAATGCTTATTGTAGCTACCCCTGACGCATTTAAAACTGTGAATCCTCAAGAATTGGTAGAGTATTTTGATGCCAATCACTATTTTCCAGAAGGACAGCGCTATGAGGATTATCAAATTGGAGATCCTCTAGCACCAATAGGTGATTGCGGATTAGTTGGATCTTTCTCAGGTGCACTTGAGGATGAGGACCTTGGCTTGGATGAGGTTGAGGATGAGGTTGACGATGAGTCATCAAATAATCTTACTTGGTTAATAGCATTGTTACTCGCTTTAGTTATTGGAGGCATTATAGCGTTCAATAGGTCGAGAAAGAATGTTTTTACCGAATAAAAATACTAGCAGTATTTAAGTATTTCTAAATATATAAGGAACTTTCATGTTTGAAATTTATAAAGATAAAGCAAATAAATTTAGATTTAGGTTAAGAGCCTCAAATGGAGAGATTATCTGTGCAAGCCAAGGGTATGCAAGTAGATCTAATTGCATGAACGGAATAAAATCTTTAGCAAAAAATGCAAAATCTAGCAAATCATTTAAATCTCATGAAAACCAGACTGGAAAATGGATGTTCAATGTCGTGTCAGGTAATAATAAAATTGTTGCAACATCACAGAGCTATAAAGATAAAGTTGGAATGAATATAGGTATAAAAAGTGTTATGACTAATGCTCCAAAGCTTAAAATAAAATAAGTATCTCATTTTTATGAAACTGAGATTGTCTTAGTTTCATACCCACAAAAACAAGAGAACCTATAATTCCTATTATACCAAGGATGTTAGCCGCTCCATTAAATGAAATTGCTACAGGTAATTTTGTCATTTTACCTTCCTAGATCTAATTAACTTGTGCATAACTATTTATTATGACATCAGCTGCTTTTTCAGCAATCATTATGGTAGGTGCATTGGTATTGCCACTGACTATTTGAGGCATAATTGACGCATCTGCAATTCTAAGATTCTGAATGCCAATGACATTCAATTCTTGGTCAACAACAGCCATATCATCTAAGCCCATTTTGCATGTACCCACTGGGTGATAAACGGTATCTGACTTATTTCTTATGGCTGTCTCTATATCACTATCATTATTTTCATTTATTTTTCCATCAATAGGGTTTTTAGTATATTTAGACATAGGCTCTTCGTTTAAAATTTCTATCATTTTTTTATAACCATTAATCATGGTCTTTACATCATCTTTATCAGACAAGAAATTTGGGTCAATGATGGGAGATTCAAATGGATCACTCGAGCTTAAGGTTAACGATCCTCTTGATTTTGGTCTAAGTAAGCATACGTGACAACTGATACCGTGCCCCCATAACAATGTTCTGGCATGATCTACCGTTTTGGCTAAACCAAAATGAAGCTGTATATCGGGTGTTGCTTCACTCGATGAACTTTTTATAAAGGCCCCAGCTTCGGCTACGGGTGAGGCAAATTGTCCTTTTCTAGTGAAGATATATTTCAAAAATTCCAGAGGAAATTTATATAAAAATGATTTTATTGAGAATCCTATCGTGTCTATTGATTCGTAATCAAAGGTACGAACATAATCAATGTGATCGTGTAAATTTTTACCCACACCAGGAAGGTGCTTTTCTGTTTTGATGCTCAGTTTTCCCAGTTCATTTTTCGACCCGATACCGGATCTGAGTAATATTTGCGGTGACCCAAAAGTACCGGCCGACAGAATGATCTCTTTATTAGCTTTTATGGTAAATTCTTGTTTATTTTTATCTAAAAATCTAACAGCAATTGCTTTGTCATCTTCGATGATTAATTTATCGACATTCACATCAGTGAGTATAGTTAGATTCTTTCTGTCTTTTATGGGTTCAATGTACGCTTGTGCCGCACTCCATCTTTTTCCTGCTTTTTGAGTTACTTGAAAAAAGCCCACTCCTTGTTGTTCTTGCCCATTAAAATCATGATTATAGTTATGTAGTTTTGAGCCCGATTCTACAAATGCTTTCGTAAAAATATTCTCATTTTTTATATTACTGACGTTAAGAGGACCATCTTGACCATGATATTGATCGTTAAAAACTTCATTGGATTCGGCTTTTTTGAAATAAGGCAACACATCATCATACGACCAACCTACATTGCCAAGATCTCGCCAATTATCGTAATCATTTTTTTGACCTCTTACATAAAGCATTGCATTGATAGCGCTTGATCCGCCAAGCGTTTTACCTCTGGGCTGGAAGCCCCTCCTGTGTTCTTCATTCTCAATGGTTGCTTTATGCAGATCACCAGTTGAGTCAACAATATATGATTCAGATTGAGGGAGAGTTACTTTTCCAAATGCCCTTTGGGGAACGGTTTCATAACTCCAATTATATTTACTCTTCCGACCAACAATAAAAGGAAAGCCCATAGGGGTGCTGATTCGAATATCTTTATTTTTTGACCCAGCTTCAAGCAAGCAAACTTTAAAAGAATTTTTCGCACTTAATCTATTAGCAAGCACACAACCTGCTGATCCTCCGCCGACGATGATGAAGTCGAAATCGTTCATTGCATTATTTTTTTTCATTAAGGAGATTGTGTTTTTGGTCTTCAAACTCTTCATCATTAAGGACATTGGCATCACGTAATTTTTTTAATCTCTCTAACTGATCAATTAGAGAGTCATCATTATCGGTTCTATTTTGATTATTAGTAGCTTGGTTTTCAGTGTTACTGGTAAAAGACCAGATCAAGGCGACCACCCAACCTATAAATGTCCAACCTAATAATATGTTTACTATCAAAATAGGTATCTTATTATTATGTCTTCTTAGAAGGCATGTCATGGTGGGGAAAAAATAGATCAGTGAAAGGACAATGAAACTGCCACCGAAAAATGCAGAAAAAGGGTTTATATATTCAGCAAATAATGAATATCCTTGTCCCCAAGATGATGAATAAGCTAATAATGTTGTGATAAAGACTAGTTTTTTCAAAGTATTAATACCGGCTAGGTTTATATTTTTTAGAATACGTTAGAGTAAGATCATATACCATTAAGTTGTATCTAGAATTTTACTTTTGTAACTGCTTTAACAATCAATATAGTCTTCTTTGATCTCGCAATCTTCTACAATAATGCCTACTGCTTGTCTGAAATCATAATCTTGGCTCAAACTAAAACCATTCATTCCAGCTACTTTCGCGTTTGCAGTTGGCGTATATAGTTTAATTGTAATCATGACCAAACAGACCATAATTGTCATTAGTGCTGTATTTCTCATTGTGCGGTCCTTTCGTTTTTATTGTGGATGTAATTGTTAATTTCATGAGTCAATAACCAGATCCGATCACGACCCCAGCTAGAAAATATTTCTTTATTCTCGGCGTTTATTAAACGGAAACTCGGGACACCCCAGAGACCTGATTTTATAAGCTGCAATCTATTCTCTTCAATTGATGGTTGCCAGTCTGAATTATCTAAATAATGTTTGGCTTTACTCCAATCAAGCGAATTAACTTCTATGGCGTATTTTAAATTCTTTTCCAAACTCATGTCCTTACCTTCTGACCAAGCCATACGACAAAAAGCCAATAGATACTCTCCTCCTTTATCTTGAGATTGGGCATAAGGGAATAATGAGTAACCTCTTAATACCGCACTTCCAAGAGGATCATTGATAACACCAAAAGGAACTCCGATGCGATCTGATTCCCGTTTTGCATCCATCACAATGTATGAAGCTTTATTGGTGGGTACCGCTAAACCCCTCATTACCATTGGCATGACAGGTCTTATGTTTGTTTTAATGGAATGATTTTTTTCGAACGCAAGTATTTCTGGAAGAGCTAGGTAGCTATAGGGGCTTCTGATTGATATAAAGAATTCAACCGTTAAATCCTTATGATTTTCTTGATCATTTCGCTCAATATTTTTTTGAAAATGAGAAACATTGAGGGAATTATTCTTTTTAAGACCGAGTTTTTGGATTCTCTCTTCTAGATATGGCAATCGATCGACACCCCAATACCATTCACCGGCATAGTAAAACATGGCACTTTGGTAGTGACCTAATTGTTTTCTAAGTAAGCTATTTTTTTCTAAAGTCTCTGTTAATTGTGTTTTTGAAGCTAGTAATTTATTCGGTTTTTTCTTTTCTTCATTACTCCATAAATTTTTTCCAATGAGTAATATATCGGTTAATAAATTATCTGATAGAGCTAATACGCGCATGGCTATCTCGATGTCGTCATGAGATGGCGTTGTTGTGTTATCTGGAAAATCTAAATTATGATATGACGCTATTTTTTTTGCGTCTCTTAAGGAAAATTCAACTAATTCTTTCTTTTTAGGGGCGGCACTCTTATCTGGAGCTGCAACTAGATGAATACTTACAGAAATTTGATATTCATTAATTAATTTTTCTAATAACTGAGAAGCAAGATAGCTATAAGGATCATCGACTTGGAAGAAGAAATATACATCATGAGTTTGTCGGCATAGTTTTCTCTTTGCCTCAAAATAATATCTTTTGATATTACGCAAGAATGAACTAGTAATGAACTTCGTAATTGGTGGGCTGATTATTTTTTTTAATTTCATTTAAATCCGATTTTTTTCTGATTATTTACCATCAAGAGCATTAATAAATTCATTGTTAAGTATTATTCATAGTATTCTTAGTGATCTCTTAATATAATTGATATTTAGACTATACAAAAGCGCCCGTAGCTCAGCTGGATAGAGTACCTGGCTACGAACCAGGCGGTCGGGAGTTCGAATCTCTCCGGGCGCGCCATAATATAACCCCACTTTTCATGGTGGGGTTTTTATTTTTCTCTTAAAACGATAATATCCATAATTACTAAATCTATTAAAAGTAGGTGATGGGTGTGCATTTAAAAAAGCCATATGTTTTATTTGTTGGTGATATCGAGGATGACTTGGCAGCAAAAGTTGCTCATGGCATCGCCGATTGGCGGCCAAATGATTGCGTTGGCCAGATTAGGTTACCCGAATGTAAAGCAACCTTGGAATTGCCTGAATTAACAATTGAGTCTGCAATTGAAAAAGGAGCTAAGACATTGGTCGTTGGAGTGGCTAATCGCGGCGGTGGCATTTCTCAAACATGGTATGAAACTCTTATCATGGCGGCGAGTCATGGCCTAGATATTGCCTCAGGTCTGCATCAATTATTATCGACCGTACCTAATTTAAGTACTGTCGCTGAGAAAAATGATGTGCTGCTGTATGAAGCACGTATACCAAATCCTCCTTTCCCAATTGCAAACGCAAAGCCACGTTCAGGCCGAAGATTATTGACGGTTGGGACGGATTGTTCAGCTGGAAAAATGTATACGGCGTTGGCTATTGAGAAAGCCATGTTGGCCAGAGACCTTTCTGTTGATTTTAGAGCTACCGGGCAAACAGGTATATTGATTGATGGTAATGGGGTGCCTATTGATGCGGTGGTGGCGGATTTTATGAGTGGCGCTATAGAGGAGCTCTGCCCGGCTAATGACTCCAAACATTGGGATATTATTGAAGGTCAAGGTTCTTTATTTCATCCTTCTTTTGCGGGTGTTAGCCTTGGTTTATTGCATGGTGCTCAGGCCACTGATTTGATTTTATGCCATGAGCCCACCCGTCCTCATATGCGCGGATTACCTGATTTTTCTCTTCCCTCTATAGAGAAATGCATAGCAGCAAATTTAATGGCAGCAAAATTGGTTAACCCGGATGTTCGATTTGCAGGAATTGCCCTTAATACAGTTGCATTAAATTACGAAGATACAATGAAGATAATAAATGAATTATCTCAAGAATTTGGCTTAATAACATTTGATCCCCTCAAACATGAGATGAATGATTTGATCGATTTTTTATTATCAGAGCAAGCGTCTTGAGAGAATTGTCCGTCAGCCATCAATCTTGGCCCTTAAAAAAAATATTTACTATTTCGAGGGGTTCGAAAGTCTCGGCTGAGGTTATTTATGTAGAGATTAAAGAGGGTGGCTTTATTGGAAGAGGAGAGGCGGTTCCATATGCAAGATATGCTGAATCGATCTTGAGTGTAATCAACCAAATTATGTCAGTTAAAAATGATATAGAAAATGGCTTGAGTTGTAAGGATTTACTCTCTCTACTTGAGCCGGGCGCTGCAAGGAACGCGATTGACTGCGCATTGTGGGACTTGCACTCAAAAATCAATAAAATACCTGCATGGAATAATTTAATTGGTGATATAACGATCAGGATGAAAACCGCAATTACATTAAGCATGGACAGTCCTGAAAAAATGGCGATAGAGGCTCTTGAGTTTAATGATTGCGATTTATTGAAACTAAAGTTGGGTTCTGAAAATGCAATAAATTCTATTCGTGCAGTTCGCCGAGCTGCGCCTAAGCCAAGATTAATTATCGATGCCAATGAAGCATGGACAGAAATAGAACTTTGTTCTTGGCAGCAAGAGCTCATAGATTTGAATGTGTCGCTTATTGAGCAACCATTGCCCGTTGGTGAAGATGAATGCTTAAAGAGTTTCAGTCATTTAGTGCCTATCTGCGCGGATGAATCTTGTCATACTGCAGAGGATATCCCTCAATTGGCTGAAAAGTATGATTATGTCAATCTAAAGTTAGACAAAACAGGAGGTCTAACAGAAGCGTTACGCACAAAAGAACAAGCCCAAAAACATGGCTTAGGTTTGATGATTGGTTGCATGGTGGCAACCTCTTTATCCATGGCGCCAGCAATGTTACTGACAGAAAATGCAGATTTTATTGATTTGGATGGTCCTTTTTTATTAGACAAGGATCGTCAACCTAGCTTAATGGCGGGGTCAGATTGTCTGCTTTATAACGAGGACGTTTGGGGATAATGTTAAGATTAATTTTTTTATTCGCTTTCTCTTCCGCAATGACTGGTTGCACATTGCTTTCTGTGGATTCATCGTCAGAAGATGTGCCAGACTATTTTATTGATGTCGGTGATTTCATAAACGATATAATTATAGATGCTAGATACGCATCAACAAATAATTTTACCGGCAAGCAAGTCACTGGTTATTATGAAAATAAGTGCTTTTTGACTAAAGAGGCAGCTAAAGCCTTAAACAAAGTTCAGCATGAAGTACTGAAGCATAAAATGACTTTGAAAGTATATGATTGTTATCGCCCTCAGCAATCGGTCGATCAGTTTATTGCCTGGGCAGAAGATTTATCCGATCAATCCACAAAGACTCAATTTTATCCGAATATTGAAAAAGAGACGTTGTTAGGTCCTTATATTGCTGCAAGATCTGGTCATAGCACTGGCAATACGATTGATTTGACGGTGGTTCTATTTGATGAGGAGGGTGATGTTGAATTAGATATGGGCTCTGATTATGATTTATTTGACCCTATATCTCATACTAAAACAGATTTAATTACTTCAAAACAGCAGCAAAATAGATTTTTATTAAAGAATATTATGGAACAATTTAATTTTCTCAATTATGAATTAGAATGGTGGCATTTTTCATATCAGAGCTCTGATACCGCTCTTTATTTTAATTTCCCAGTAAAGTAATAATTTTACAGTGAGTAAATTAAGGTGCTTTTTCAATTGTTATCAGTTAGCGTATGCGACTCTATTTTTTTTATCTACAAAGGAAGAGGAATTTTATAAAATGAGTAAATTATTTAATTTATTAGGTGTTGGTGTAACTTTTTTGTTTCTTTCTGGCTGCGCTAGTAATTCTGGCGAGTATCCATCAGCTAGAACACCATCTACAGCTCCGTCCTCCCAAAGTGGAGCTTTAAAATGTAATGCAGGCGAACTACTTGTATGTGAATCACGTTCTCCTCACAGAATAAGTGACGGTAGATATGGGCGAAAAAACAATAAAGGCAAAAAATGCTCATGCCAACCAGAAACTGATCTTAGTGACTTCAATAATAATGTTCTAGGACAAGGTCAATAATATTCTTTGTTAGAATTTGAAAAGTTAAATCGTTTTTATTTTGCAAAGAAATGACAACTTAAGTGACACCTTAATATAAGAAGCGTATATATAAAGTATGTTTTTGAATTAGGGTGGGCTTAAAATGAACGCAAGATCTACATTATTTTTTATGGCTTTATTAGCCATGTCTTCTATTACATGGGCACTAGAGCAAACCGAAGATAGCCTCGAAGTTATTCCTCCAACTGAAACAAATGATACTCAAGCAGGTGTAACAGTGCAAGAATTTGCAGATTTGTTAAAAATGTCATCTAAAGACTTTGATTCTTTATTGGCTGCGGCTGAAATTGAGGTTTCGGGACCGGATGATATTGTTGGTGATGATAAGAAAATTATTCTCATGAAATTTCTCAAAAATTTACCCGAAATACATGAATTTGATAATACTGATTGCAAGCCAGATGAAATGTTATTTTGTGAAACAGAAAGACGAGTCAGTGATCAACGTTTTGGTAGGAATAAAATGGCCAGTGATAAACTATGCGCATGCGGTCCAATGGCGGGTCGATTCTAAGGAAAAATAATAGAATATTTCACTGCGAATAATTCAAATTTGCAATTGTGTATAGTTTTTTCTCAATTATGTTTGACTGTATTAATCGTTTCAGTAGGATAGTTAGAATGAAAATTAAATACCTACTACTATTAATTTTTACGACCTTAATAATCGGTTGCGTTGGTTCATTAGAGCAACCAGAATACCCATCAGCTAAAATTCCCTCAACCGCACCAAGCTCACCAGAGCAAGAAATTAAATGCAACCCTGGAGAAACACTGATTTGTATTACTGAGCGCCGCATAAGTGATCGACGTTTTGGTAGGAATAAAATGGAAAGCGGCCTTTGTTCATGCAATCCTGACTTAACCGGCCGTTGGTAGTAAGCTTTTTTGTGTTATCGGACTATAAGTTGGCTTGATTATTAGTATGAATTATATCAAAAAACTTTTAAATTTAGACTTAACATTGCAAATAGTAATGGGTATTTTGATTGCTATAGCCGTATCTCTTGTCTCGAAAGAATGGGCTCAATCATTATCAATATTTGGATTATTATTTGTACAAAGTCTCAAAGCTGTGGCTCCAGTATTGGTGTTTTTCTTAGTGGCAAGCGCTATTGCAAATCAACCTCAAAATCAAGATTCAAAATTACGCCCGATCTTGTTTTTATATATTATAGGGACTCTCTGTGCCGCTGTTCTTGCGGTAATTATGAGTACATTATTTCCAACTAATTTACAGTTAAACGTCACGGATGTCGTTTTGAATGCCCCGCAAGGAATAAGTGAGGTATTAAATAATTTATTATTTAAATTAGTTGATAATCCAGTAAGTGCCATTATGAATGGTAATTTCATTGGTATTTTGGTTTGGGGTGCTGCCATTGGTATTGGTCTTAGACGTTCATCAGAAACGACTAAGCTAACGTTTTCAGATTTATCCCAAGCCATTACCCAACTTGTTCGTGTAATAATAAGATTGGCGCCGATCGGTATATTGGGTTTAGTTGCTGGTAGCTTAGCCGAATCAGGCTTACAGGTACTGGCCGATTATGCACGGATCTTACTGGTATTAATTAGCTCAATGTTGATAATGGCATTATGTGTCAATCCCTTGATTGTCTGGCTAAAAACGAGAAAAAATCCATATCCAGTGGTCTTCATTGCTCTTAAAGAGAGTGGGGTAACGGCTTTTTTCACACGCAGTTCAGCGGCAAATATTCCAGTCAATATCAGTCTTTGCGAAAAATTAGGGCTGCAGAGAAATATTTTTGCGGTCTCTATCCCGCTTGGCGCTATCATTAATATGGGCGGTGCTGCTATTACCATTTCTATTCTAACCTTGGCAGCTACTAACACCCTAGGTATTAGTGTGGATTTTCCTAGTGCGATACTTTTATGTGTGATCTCAGCTTTATCTGCATGTGGGGCTTCAGGGGTAGCTGGAGGCAGTTTATTATTAATCCCTTTAAGCTGCAGTTTATTTGGTATTCCTGATGATGTCGCGATGCAGGTCGTGGCAGTTGGTTTTGTGATCAGTGTATTACAGGATTCGGCTGAGACAGCGTTGAATAGTTCCACCGATGTTGTTTTTACCAGTGCGGTCAGCTCTTAAAGAAATAAGATTATTGCATTAAATATTAAAACAATGACCGTAAAAAGTACGGTAATAAAATGCAGTCCACGAAATATTGATTTTTCATCGTTATCTTTGGCTTTGTTAATTACCGGGGTAAGCATATAACATATTGTTGGTAATGCTGTGTTGATACAACCAAGAACAAAATTCTTATTTATTCCAGGATGGTAGTAAGAGCTTATTAATAAATAAGCAAAACCTAGGAATGTCAGCAATAAAAAAAATTTCGGAAAAATTGCACGCAAAAATATCTTTGTATTGGCTTCGTCAAGATGATTAAAGACGGTTCTGGTTATAAACCCAGTTTGAAATATAATTATCCCTACGATAATCCCAGAAAGCATTGCTAAATAGTTCATAAATTTTAACTCTTACCTATTTTCTATCTGAATGTTTTTATCAATTCGGCGCATTGATCTTCGCAGCTTGGACCCATAAGATGCACTCCGTTAATACCAGGCATATCCATGAGTTTTTCGATTATTTCTTCACAAATCTTTTTTCCTTCTTGCAGTGGTGCAGAAGCTTGATCTAGCCGTTCTATAATCGAATCTGGTATTTTTACGCCATACAAATTGTCTCTCATCCATGATGCTTGCTTAGCTGACTTTAATGGCCCAAGACCGATAAGAAAATTAGCGTTTTCATTAAGATTATTATCCATAATGAACGTCGAATATTTTTGACATAAATCCAAATCATAGCAATATTGAGTTTGCACGAAATTCACACCTAATTTCACTTTTTCAACGAAAAATTTAGAATGTTGATCTCTTATAAAGTGGTCATGAATACTGTCAGCACATCCAGAAATGAGTGGTATAGGTTCCTTGATTTCAACTCCGTCCGTCAGAAAACCATCCGACATGGTATTGAGAAGGTTTATTAAATTAGCGCTGTTCATTTCATTCACAGCTTTAGGGCCATCTTCTGGAGGACGGTCTCCAGATAAGCATAGAATTTTATCGATACCTAGTGATAGAGCGCCCAATATTTCTGATTCTAATGCAATACTATTTCTATCTCTTCCGGTGATTTGTAAAATTACTTCTAAGCCATTTTTTTGTATCTCTCCTGCCACTACTAAGCTGCTAAGTTTGGGTTTGCAATTAGGTGCATCAGTGATATTAACGGCATCGGCCACGCCAATTAGGCTCTCAACTCTAAGAATATTTTCTTTTAAATTAGTAGAAACTGATGGCGTGGTTTCTGCCGTGAATATAAAAGGTTTATTACTATCTTGAAAAAGTTTATTCGTCATGAGCGTGCCCTTTAAAAATGTATATGCTAAATAATTGTATATTAAACTTGACAAGTAGTCATAATAGTTAATATATTAATAGTTAATATATTAACTAAAGTCCACATTTATGGCAATAGAAGAATTGAGCAATTCTTTACCAATGATGCTTTATAAGGCACTTGATACAATAATGCCAAAATTTCGTATTATATTTAAAGAATTTGGAATTACAGAACCGCAAGCCCGAGTGTTAAGGATTTTATGGCAGCATGAAACAATTGCACTCAATGAACTTTCCTCCCTATCGCTAATAACACCACCTAGTTTGGTTGGTGTTATCGATCGTATGGAGCTAAATGGTTTAGTAGAGAGAAATAATTCAAATATTGATCGACGTAAAATAATAGTAAATTTAACCGAAAAGGGTGAAAAACTAGAATCAAAAATACTGCCTAAAGTAAAAAAGGTATATGCAGAAATTGAATCGTCTATGACTAAAAAAGATCTGAATAATACTCTTTTTCTACTTAATAAAATCTCATTAATTTATAAAAAATAAGGAAGTAAGAAATGGTTGCTAAATTAAGTGAAAATATAACATCACTTGGAAACGGGATTCGATCAGGTGCTGAGTATCTAGAAGGGCTTAATGATGGCAGAGATGTCTGGTTGGAAGGGCAGAGAGTCGCTGATGTTACTCAGCACCAAGGTTTAAGGCGTGGTGCAGAAACATTAGCAGGTTTTATGGACAAGCAAGCCGATCCTAAACATAAAAAAATCGTGACATTTGAGGAGAATGGCCGTGACATACCTATGTCATTTATGATTCCAAAATCAAAAGAGGATATCGTTAAACGTGGTGCTGCTTTTTACGAGTGGGCTACGTGGTCAAATGGTATTTTTGGTAGAACCCCAGATTATAAAAATGCGTCCATTATGGCATTCACAGCTGCAGCAAAATTCCTTGAAGAAGGAAAGGTTGAATTTGCAGAGAATATGCGTCGTTATTATCAGTATGCAGCGACACATGATAAAGTTTTAACGCATTCCCTACTTAACCCGACTGTTAGTTTTGCTGAAGCTAAAGCAGGCCGATCCAGTGCTGATGTTACATTAAAAGTAGTCAAAGAGAATGATGCAGGTATCTTTGTTACTGGTGCACGTTTGTTAGCAACCCTGGGTCCACAAGCAGATGAAGTTGAGGTTTTTCCCTCGACACTATTAGATCGACAAAAAGACGAACATCTTGAATATGCTTTTGCTTTTATGGCACCTGTAAACAGTCCTGGATTACGCATGATTTGTCGTGATAGCTATGATCATGGTAAATCTCATTATGATGCACCCTTAGCATCACGATACGAAGAGATGGATGCCATTGTCACTTTTAAAAATGTATTTGTGCCCTGGGAACGCATTTTTATTTATCGAGAACCTTTGTTATGCAACAGAGCTTTTGCTGAGACAAACGCGGTCACTCAAATGATGCATCAAGTTATCTGCGGTAAACTTGCCAAGGCTGAATTTATTGTTGGCCTACTGTGTGCAATGGCTAAAGCTTCAGGAAAAGATAAAGATATGGCTATAAAAGGTCATATAGCTGAGGCAATGTTTATAACTGAAACCATCAGAGCATTGAGATTCTCGGCAGAACAACATGCACATGAAGATGAGTACGGCAATTTTATTCCGTTACGACAACCACTCGATACTTCAAGGAATTTATTTCCAAAAATGTACCCAAGATTAATTGAATTAGTGCAGCTATTGGGTTCGAGCTCGCTAATGGCAACTCCAAGTGAATTGGATTTATCTAATGAAATTTCGGACGATGTAACACAGTATTTTCAGTTGCTAAATCTTGAAAGTAAGGATCGAATTGCACTGTTTAGATTGGCGCATGATCTTTCCGTATCTGGTTTTGGCGGACGCCAAACTTTATATGAGCGTTTTTTCTTCGGACCACCGAATGTTATGGCCTCAATTTATTATGATTTGTACAATAAGGATGAAATGATAGATCGAGTTACGACACTAATCAGTCAAGCTTAAGTGCAAATTTTTTTGGTCGCGACTTTACCGAACGTATAAGGAAATACGATGAAAGTAAATAATACAAAGAAAGCAATATCTCTCAAGAAGGTTTCTTTTGAATTTTTTCCACCGAATGATAAAAAAATGGAAAAGATGATGTGGCGGTCAATTGAAAAACTTTCTCCACTAGATCCAAGTTTCGTTTCTGTAACCTACACTCATGATGAAATAGTTCGACAAAGAACTCATCAAGCAGTGAAAAAGTTAACTAACTCTACCTCTCTTTGCGTTGCCCCTCATCTAACCTGTGTAGGTGCAACAAAAGAAGCTATTAACAGCATTGCAAAAGATTATTGGAATCAAGGAATTCGACATATTGTCGCATTACGCGGCGATCAGCCGATAAATCGCAAAACGAACGAACAAAGCACTTATAGTTTTGCTAGTGAATTGGTAGAAAGTTTAAAAAAAA
The DNA here is from genome assembly GCA_905182415.1 of uncultured Woeseiaceae bacterium. Classification (GTDB taxonomy): domain Bacteria; phylum Pseudomonadota; class Gammaproteobacteria; order Steroidobacterales; family Woeseiaceae; genus SP4260. The sequence goes on from CAJJBK010000041.1 coordinate 14,576, forward strand.
TTGCAGATTTTGATATCTCTGTTGCAGCTTATCCGGAGATTCATCCAGAAAGTAAAACCAGAGAAACGGATATCGATAATTTAAAAAGAAAAATAGATGCTGGAGCATCACGTGCTATTACTCAATTCTTTTTTGGTACTGATGTCTTTCTGTATTTTCGTGACAGATGTGCAAAAAAAGGTATTGATGTGCCTATTATTCCCGGAATACTCCCGATCACAAAATTCCCTCAATTAAAAAACTTTGCAAAAAAATGTGGGGCAACAATCCCCAAATGGATTGAAGATAGATTCATAGGATTAGATTCTGACGCCAAAACGAGGGAACTAGTAGCTGCAAATATTGCTATAGAACAAGCTAAGGAACTGGAGAAAGAGGGTGTTGATGAATTTCATTTCTACACTTTAAATCGAGCAGAATTGGTCTATGCAATATGCCATTCACTGAACATAAGAGAGATTAAATAGGAATAATTTATGCTTAATAAATCTATAATTCATGTGAAAAAAGCCACTTAATAGCCGATGGTGCTTCACTCTTTATTTATTTTTATCGAAAATTCTGCGAGCAAGGTAAGAATTTGTTGAATTTTTTCCGCGCCCAATAAAGATTCAATTTCTTCATATAAGCTTTCAGTTTCTGGGGCTACATCGGTAATTATCTTTTTCCCTTTATCTGTAAGGCAAAATACTGAACGGCGCAGATCACTTGTATCGCCAGACCTTAGTACGATATTTTCTATTTCTAGATACTTTAAAATTCTTGTCAGACTGGGAGAAAGTAAAAAGCTTCTCCTCGCTAATTCACTGGCATCAATTTGACTATGTTCATGAATAGTTCGAATTACCCGCCATCGTTGTTCGGTCAACCCATGCCTTCGAAGCATAGGACGAAATCTTGACATCGCTGCTTCTCTGGCTTGGAGTAATTGCGTTGGTAAAGAGTGTTTGAAGCTCCTAATTAACGAGTGTTCTTTTATTTTCTTATTCAAATTTTTAGATTAATTCTGTGGTTACTTTATTGGTTAAAACTCCAATTCCAGGAACCTCAACTTCAACAATGTCATCATGTTTCAGATATTTGGGTGGATCAAAGCGTGCCCCTGCTCCATTTGGCGTACCTGTAGCAATAATATCCCCTGCTTTGAGGTGATAGAAGCTGGATAAATAACTGATCAAATACGCAAAAGGAAACATCAAACTATCCGTTTTATCATGCTGTCTGATTTCGCCATTAACCCTCGTAATAACCTCTAATCTTGAGAATGGATTTAATTCATCAGGCGTCACCAGCCAAGGACCAAGTGAACCAGATTTTGCAAAATTTTTCCCTTGCGTAACATTAAATTTAGCATGTCTTAGATAATCACGAATTGATCCTTCATTCATGCAGGTCATACCAGCCACATACTCATGAGCACTTTCTTGGTTAATTCTTCTTCCATTTTTGCCAATCACTAAGACAATTTCACCTTCATAGTCGAGTTGGTCTGATTCTGGCGGGTCCATAATATTTTGTTGATGACCCACCAATGATTCACGCGTTCGCATAAATACACTGGGATATTTAGGTGGTTTTGATCCATCTTTATATTCAGCATTTCTATCGGCATAGTTAACCCCAATGCAGATTATTTTTTCAGGATTTGGAATAGTCGGTAGAAATTCTATTTCATTTATAGAGAAACTTGGCTCGAGTTTTTGAGCTTGTTTAGCTAACTCATTTAAGCGATCTTTCTTTATAGCATCTCTCAGATCAATTAAATCTGGATTGACAGCTCCTAAGTCCAAGATATCTTGATTATCGATGACACCAAAACTTGATAAACCATTATGTGTGAAGCTAAGAAATTTCATTGGTTTTTTCCTTATAGTAAGTTGGCACGTTTTAGAACTTCATCCAGACGAATTTCTAGTTCTGGTGTTGCAGGAACCATCGGTAATCGATGTTCATTTGTTTGCATAATGCCTAATTTTTTCATCATGTATTTAATGGGGATAGGATTTGTATCATAGAAAACAGCTTGATTAATCTCCAATAAATTTTGATGTAGCTCACGTCCTTTTTTTAAATCGTTTTGCCAAACTGCCTCGCACATATTGGATAGGATCTTAGGTCTTAAATTACCCACGGCATTCATTAAGCCGCAAGCACCAATTGTCATCATTGGAAATGAAAGTTCTTCTAAACCAACAAATACTTTAAAGTCATTACCTAACTGTGAAAAGCACTCAGTGACAAATCCTAGATCATTGACGGCATGCTTCATACCTACAAAAGTTTTAGATTTTTCTTTTAATTCTTTCATTGAATCAAGTGAGACATTAACTGCTGTCCTGCCCGGTATGTGATAAATCATCCAAGGCGTATCACTCTGCTTGCTTATGTTTAAATAGTAATCAATTAAGCCTCTTTGTGGGGGTTTTATATAATAAGGAGTGACAATTAAAAGAGCATCAATACCTGCATTGACGGCATGTTTTGTCAGTAATTCAGTTTCAATGAAAGACTGTGATCCGGTTGCTGCAATAACAGGCAATCTTTCGGCATTAACCTCAATGGCAACATCAACTAGTTTATTTCTTTCATCAATATTGAGGGTAGATGGCTCTGCAGTGGTTCCGTTGACTAGAATTCCATGAGAGCCATTATTAATTTGATACTCTACAAGATCTCCATAGGTTTCATAGTCAACCTGACCGTTCTTTATAGGAGTAATGATTGGAGGTATGGAGCCTTTTATCAAACTTAAGTCTTTCATGACGCTTTCCTTGGATTATTCTAATCTTCGATACTTGACGTTCGTATTTAACGCAGTATACTTAACATGTTAAATTAATTCAATCATAGTTCAGGGTGTAATATGCCGCATTTGACAATCGAGTATTCAAAAAATATTGAAGAAAATATTAACGTGCGTGACTTAGTAAAAGTAATGCATGATATAGCTGCTGATATAGATGCTCTCCCATTGGGCGGGCTCCGCACTAGAGCTGTAGCAAGGAAGGATTTCTTAATTGCTGATGGTCACGATGATAATACTTTTGTAAATGTAGCTCTTCGCATAGCACCGGGTAGATCAGACTCCGTAAAAAAAGATGCTGGAGAGAGATTGTTTAATGCTTTAAGTAAATTTTTTGAACCGTTCTGGCAAACAGATCCGATTGCGTTATCTTTTGAGATTCAGGAATTAGATGCAGAGTTACGGTGGAAGAAAAGTAATATCCGTGAACATATGAAAGCACGGTCCGAGGCCTAGATAATGAAGAAAAATTTTAAAGATAATCTTCAAGATGTTGAAAAGTTACTTACTTCACATGAAAAAAATGTTCTACCGCATTTTATAAATGGGCAGTCAACACTTAGTCAATCTGGACTTACTTTTGACAATTACTCACCAATTGATAATAAAAAAATTGGTGCAATTGCATCAGGAGACAAAAAAGACATCGATATAGCATGCGAAGCTGCATTTCAAGCTTTTGGAGAATGGCGCAATACGTCTGGAAAAATAAGAAAAAAATTATTACATAAAGTCGCAGATGGGATAGAAAAATACGCGAGAGATATTGCTTTAATTGAGAGTTATGATTCGGGTCAAGCGATTCGCTATATGAGTAAGGCCGCCATTCGCGGCGCAGCTAATTTTCGTTTCTTTGCCGATATGGCCCCAAGTGCATCGGATGGAAAATCATTACCGGCAGATGAACATTTGAATTACTCTTTACGACAACCTATAGGCCCGGTTGGTGTAATTACCCCATGGAACACTCCGTTTATGTTGTCTACTTGGAAAATAGCACCAGCCTTGGCTTCGGGATGTACCGTGGTCCATAAACCAGCTGAATGGTCTCCATATACGGCTTTGATGCTCGCTGAAATAGCTCATGATGCAGGCCTTCCAGATGGTGTCCTGAACTGTGTTCAAGGACTAGGTGAAACAGCCGGAAGAGCTTTGACTGAAAATAAACATATCAAGGCTATTGCTTTTGTCGGGGAGTCTTCCACAGGGTCTCAAATAATGAAACAAGGTGCTGATACACTAAAGCGTTTTCATTTCGAACTTGGTGGAAAGAACCCTGTTATTGTTTTTGATGATGCAGATTTAGATAAAGCCCTTGATGCAGTCATTTTTATGATTTTTAGCCTCAATGGTGAACGTTGCACATCCTCAAGTCGTTTATTAATCCAGGAATCAATTAAAGAGGAGTTTATCGATAAATTATGCGATCGAATCTCTAATTTAAAGGTAGGGCATCCTCTTGATCATGAGACAGAAATTGGCCCATTGATACATCAAAAACACCTTGATAAGGTTTTGGATTATTTCTCAAGTGCAACAGCCGAAGGTGCAAGGATAGCAATGGGAGGCAAAATCTTTAATGAAGGTGGGTCAGGTAATTATGTTGAACCAACATTATTTGTCGATGTTAAGAATGAGATGCGAGTCGCTCAAGAAGAGATATTTGGCCCAGTCTTAAGTGCCATTTCTTTCGATGATGAAGCAGATGCACTTAAAATTGCTAATGACAGTATTTATGGCTTAGCTGCTTATCTTTGGACTAATGACGTTGGCCGGAGTCTGCGTTTATCTCATCAATTAGACGCCGGAATGATTTGGGTAAATTCAGAAAATAACCGACATTTACCATCTCCATTTGGCGGCATGAAAAGTAGTGGTATTGGTCGTGATGGCGGTGATTATAGTTTTGACTTTTATATGGAAACAAAAAATATATGCACGGCATTTGGTACTCACACTATACCTAAACTGGGAAAAAAATGAGCTTATATAACCTGCAAAAATTTTTATATGAATTAAATCGTAATGAATCGATTCAAGAAAATTACAGTGAAAATATCGACTCTTTAATTGCAAAATATTCTCTGACTGACGAAGAGATTAATGCACTTAAAGAAGGTGATATTGGATTACTTTATGTGCTTGGAGTTAACGGTCAAATACTTATGCATTATGCTGCATTATTGGGTATCGAGTGGTTTGATTATCTAGAAATGATGCGTGAAGGGGTTCGTATACATGGTCCAGTTAGGGATGGCGTGTACGCGATGACGGGGGGTGGTGAAAGCTTTACAAATGAGGAGAAAGAGCGATGAGTTTAGTTTATTCAGGTGTCCTCAGTCATGCCCCGGGCATTACTGGTCGAGCACACTTAGTTGAAAATACAGAGAAACGAGACGAATTTTATGCGGCCTTAGAAAACCAAAAATCTGAAATAATGGACTCTGGAGCAGAAGCTATTATTGTAATTGCGGCCGAACATTTTGCTAATTTTTTCATGAATAATATGCCCGCATACTGTATTGGGATCGGTGATTCTTATGAGGGTCCGATAGAAGACCCAAAATGGCTGGGTATTGAAAAAACTAAAATACCTGGTGCGCCTAATTTAGCTAAAAGATTAACTAAAAATATAATGCAAACAGTGGATGTTGCTTATTCTGAGGAATGGAAATTTGATCATGGAATAATGGTGCCTCTGAATTTTCTCACGCCTAAATATGATCTCCCTGTCATACCCGTTAATATTAATTGTCAAGGACCACCTCTAACGCCATTACATCGAGCCTGGGCTTTTGGCGAAGCTCTTCGACGAGCTTGTGATGAAGTTCCTGAGAAAATTGCACTGGTTGGTACTGGAGGCATTTCACATTGGCCTGCTACTCCTGATTCTGGAAAAATTAATGAGCCTTGGGATCGTGAATTTCTTGGCCATTTAATGCGAAACGATAAAGATGCTTTGTTGGGCTATAGTGATGAAGATACTTATAATGACGCCGGCCAGGGTGGATTTGAGATAAGAACCTTTATTACTGCGGCAGCCGCCGCTCAAGGACAAGGTGATCTTCAATTTTATACAGCTGAAATACCGATATTTGCAGTGGGCTGTACTGTTGCTCGATTTTCCATCGAGTGAGTTAAGATAGCTAGCATAAGTTATTATCTAGAGGAGCTGATATGTCATTTATGAAACCGGTATCATTGGATCAGGTGCCAGAAGATATCCTGGAGCGATTCAAGCATTATCAGAATACACGTGGATTTACGCCAAATAGTATTCAAACCATGGTTCGACGCCCAAATATTGTACGTGCATTTATGCAATTAAATCAGGCTGTTCTCTATGAAGGTTCGGTAAGTGAAGAGTTAAAAATGCTAGTAAGCTTAATTGCTAGCCAAGTTGCTGGTTGTCAATATTGCCAAGCACACATGGCTAATCTCTCTAAAATTTACAAAGCCTCAGAAGAAAAAATTAGTCAAGTATGGGATTATGAGGAAAGTGATTTATTCACAGATGCAGAAAGAGCCGCTTTAAGAATATCTTATTATGGTGCTATGTCTCCGAGTCAATCATCGCAGGAACACTTTGATGAGCTCAATAAACATTATGAGGAAAGTGAGATTGTTGAAATTGTTGCAACTATTTCACTTTTTGGGTTCCTTAATCGTTGGAATGATACGATGGCAACAGAACTTGAAGAATTACCCGCTGCGATAGCACAAGAAACGATTGGGGAAACATTTAACTGGGAAGTCGGTAAGCATCAATGAATGTTTAATATATTCATTAATAAATAATAGGGGATATAGTATTCATGGATAACTCAATAAGGAGTCTGAATAACTTTATAGATAAAGGTTCCATCACTTCACAGCAAATACTAGTGGTGGCTTTGTGTTTTATATTCAATATGCTTGATGGCTTTGATATCACAGCCATGGCGGTAGTAGCATCTTCCGTATCTTTGGATTTAAATTTGACTGACGATCTTTTAGGGTGGATATTCAGCTTTGCTTTAGCGGGAATGATGGTTGGAGCAATGGTACTCGCGCCTGTCGCCGACATTATTGGTCGACGCGCATTGATTATATTAAGCCTTATATTGGTTGGGTTATCTATATTCTTAACTGCAAAAGCCAATAATCTCTCATTATTTATAATGCTTCGATTTATCAGTGGAGTGGGCGCAGGGGCATTGCTGGCTTGCCAAGCTTCATTGGCTGCTGAATATAGTCCCGAGAAGTATCGAGCGATGTCAGTAGCGCTTGTTACAGCGGGTTATCCGACTGGTGCAATGATGACGTCTGTCGTGGCTGACTATATTTTACCCGATTATGGATGGCGAGCTATGTTTCTATTTGGCGGAACAATAACTTTAGGAATGGTTATTGTGGCATGTCTAATGATCCCTGAGTCATTAAAATATTTACTAGAAAAAAGACCAACCAATGCTCTCGAAAAGATTAATAGAATTTTACAGAAATTAAAGCATCCACCGATCGAGCATTTACCTGAGCTTATTAAAAGCGATGAAAATAAAACTACTTTATTAAGTAATATGAAAATGCTCTTGTCTCCAAAATATCGAACATTATCATTAACATTATGGACAGCATTCTTCTGTGCTTTTGGGACATTGTATTTTTTGATGAGCTGGATTCCAAAATTAATGGAAAATGCTGGTTATGATATCTCTGCTGGAAGAGACGCTTTTCTTTATTTTAACTTGGGCGGTGTAATTGGTATTTATTTATTGGGTTTTCTATCGATCAAGCTGAAGCTAACAAATCTAATTTTTAACTTATCCATAGCATCAGCTATCAGTATGATTGCATTTGCATACGCACCAAATGAATTAAATACCTTGCTAGTCTTGCTAGTTGTGATTGGGATACTTCAACAAAGTGCGTTTACTGGTCTTTATGGGGTAGCGGCTAAAGCATATCCTACAGAAATAAGAAGTACAGGTGTTGGTTGGGCCATTGGGTTAGGCAGAACCGGTGCTGTTGTTGGGCCGGCATTAGCGGGTTATCTCATTCTGGCGGGCTATGATATGTCAGCAAATTTTATATTCTTTTCTATTCCAATGATTATTTGTGGGTTTATTGCCTACCGTTTGCATATAGACTAATTAATTTTTTAATTATCCTTAATAAAGATTTTTTATGGAGATCGATATGGATTCATTGACTTCAAAATCATCAATTGTTCAAAGCGTGGTAGTGGCTTATGAATTACTTAATTTTCTTGCAAAAAAAGGTCGCCCACAGAGAGTGACCGATATTGCAGCTCATTTAAGCATGACAAAAGCTCGGGTTTCGAGGCATTTAACTACCTTGGCTTCTCTTCGATTGGTCGTCAAAACACCTGATAATCGGGGCTATAGGCTTGGCTCTAAATTATTTTCTTTATCCAATGCTGCGATGGCTCAATACGAGATAACTAACATTACTGATCGATATTTAATATCTTTGAAAAATAAAATCTCTAAGCCTTTATTTCTATCTATACCAGCTGGTGGTGATGCTGTGGTTGCTTCGACGATGACATCACTAGGGGACGAAGTGTATCCAGAGATTCTCAAGGGTTTAAGATTTACTGTTCCTATCTCACCAACAGCCAGAGCAACATTGGCGTTTTCATCTTCAGCAATAAGAGAAAGAGTTATCTCTCGACGAACTGAAAAAGAAACGAGTAGTGAGTTTGAAGCCAATAAATTTCGCCGAGATTTAAAAAAAATCAAGAAGAATTTCTATGAATATGATGAAGATCCATATCATGCTGGCTATTCTGCCTTAGTAGTGCCGATATTTAATCATATCGAAGGCCTTGAAGCAGTCATAACTGTGCTATGGAAAAAACAAAATTGTGATACCTTAGAATATGAAAATATTATTCACTTAACCTTGGACACAGCTATCACAATATCTTCGGTGCTGGGCTCAGAGATTATGACAAAAAATATGCAACAAGCGAACAAATAAATTTAGCTGGGGGTTTTATGTTTGAATGGTTGGAATATTCTATATTATCAATTTGGGTGGGAGAGTCTCTTTGGGGCTATCCAATCATGCTCAGTATTCATGTGATTGGATTGGCTATTGTTGTTGGTATATTCACTGTCTTTAATTTTCGTATATTAGGTTTATTTGAGTCGATAGAATATATAGCTTTCGTGGATTTCTTTAAATTAGCCTGGTTTGGTTTGATACTTAATGCCAGTTCAGGATTTGCATTATTTTCCTCCCAAGCAACAATTTTTGTGACTAATACTCCTTTTTTAGTCAAGATTTCGGCAATTTCTCTGGGTTCGATTCTCGCTTTTTTCATTCAATCTCGATTGAGAGTTTATGCCCATGATTGGGATTCTCAAATAAGTAAACCGTCAAAAAAGGATCTTTGGTTTGCTCGAACTTCACTATTTTTATGGGTATCCGCCATATTCGGCGGCCGATTAATTGCTTATTATTTGTGATCGGAGGAAATTATGATTGAAGTATTAGTGCAATTACTGGAAGGCAGCATACTTAATAATTGGATTTTATCAACTGCTTGGTTCTGGCCTTCTCTGGAAATTTTTCATTTTATTGGCCTGTCATTATTACTTGGCTCTATGTTAATAATTGATATTCGATTAGCGGGTTTTGTAAGACGAATGAATGTCATGGCAACGCATCGACTTTTGCCTTTAGCCGGAGTGGGATTTTTCATTAATCTTGCTACTGGTATGTTATTCTTTATTGGTGATCCCGCACGCTATGCTGTAAATATTGGTTTTCAGATAAAAATGCTTTTGATTCTAATTGCAGGATTAAATGCCTTGTGGTTTGCATTAAAAATCAGTCCAGTGATAGTGAGCTGGGATACCCATGGGGATACTCCTTTTTTAGCTAAGGTAACTGCATATATTTCATTGATTGCTTGGATTGGAGTTTTGTTACTTGGTCGATTAATACCTTATGTAGGATCGGGTTAGTCACAAAATATATATTTACTTACCTAACTAGTAAATTTTTATTGAAAATTGGATTATTTAAATAATTAATGAAATTCTCTACTCGTTCCGCTTTTTCCAGTAAAAATTTTCGTATTTACTTCTACGGTAATATTTTATCGGTTGTTGGTGTTTGGGTGCAGCGCTTATCTTTGGGGTGGCATGCATGGCAATTAAGTGAGTCTGCTTTTATCGTTGGATTAGTTGCGGCTGCTCAATACCTACCCTTGCTGTTATTGACTCCATTTTTTGGTGTATTTGCTGATCAATATAAACCCAGAATAGGGGCAGTTGTGATGCATGTGGTATTGATGTGTGTTGCATTATTATTAAGTTTTTTGACTTTCATGGAGTCCATGGATGTCACGATTTTAGTTATTTTATCGCTATTCTATGGAATCGCAAATAGCGCTTATTCACCTATTCGATTAGCATTGATACCGGTATTGGTTCCATCTTCTCAGTTCTCAAGTGCCGTCGCCATCACTTCGGCTGGATTTAATTTATCTCGCTTTCTTGGTCCAGGGATAGCAGGTTTTATCGTGACATTTTACGGCTTAGATTTCGCTTATTTTGTGAATGCGGTTACTTTTTTACCGGTAATTTTTTCATTACTAATTATAAAAATTCCATATGTTAAAAATAAATCTAAATCTACAGAAAGTTACCTAGAAAAATTAAGTGAAGGTTTGAGGTATACCTTAAATCATGAATTGATTAGAAATGTAATATTGATTGCAGGTATTAGTAGTTTTTTTGGCAGAGGCATTATTGAATTAATGCCTGCCTTCGCAGTCACAATTTATGCTGGAGGCAGTGATACATTAGCAAAATTAATGGCTGCATCAGGATTTGGTGCAGTGGTTGCAAGCTTAATTTATATGACCGGTATTCTGGATCTAAGATTACGCCAAGCAGTTTTATATGGTGGGTATGGAATGGCTATTTCTTGTATGTTATTTGCTGTAACTAAAAGTATTTATCTGGGTACTATAGCTGTTGCTCTGATTGGATTTTTCATTACTTTTGTTGCGGTTGGCTCGCAATCTCAAGTTCAAGTAAAAGTTGCTAATGAATTAAGGGGGAGGGTATCGAGTTTATGGACTATTATCGTTCTTGGCGGTCCAGCTTTGGGAAGCCTCGTGGCGGGTATATTGATTAACATGTTTGGCCCGAAGCCTACCGTAATTTTATTTTCTGCTATTTGTATATTATGCTTAATTTTTATTCAATGGCGACAAACTGAGAACTTGACTCAATCTCCGTGAACAATCCCAGCAGCTATGCCAATTTCAGGCGCAACGGAGTAGAAATCTAATTTAGGTTTATCTCCTCCTGCGGCTTTATGAGCTGCTGCCGCTGCAATCCAAGTATGTAATTCCATAGAGCCGATTCCCGCTTCTTCAATGAGTTTTGTTTGATCCCAAGTATCAAAATCATCAAGTTCAAATTTTGTTAATGTTTCAATAAATCGCATATCTGCTTCTTTATTTAGTCTCATATCTTTAGCTGTTCTTTCACCTTTTGCGATCATCTCGGCACCCTCATGATGCATTGTTTCCAGACGTTGTATCCATTCCTCTTGTGTTAGTGATGCTGCGTCATCACCACCAGATTTTTGCCAAGCTGTGACTTCTTCTGGACCATCATTGATCTCAGGATAGTAACGTGTAGGGTGGTGCGATAATCCACCTGAGGCTAATAATAAGACTCGTTTTTTTGTTGTTTTGATAAATTTTCCAATTGCTTCTCCCATTAATCGCGAACGACGAAAAGGTACATAAGGTTCTGCGATACAATTGATAAATACTGGAATAACTGATTTTGATTGAAGGTCGCCACACATAGTATGGATAGTTTGTGAGAATGCATGATCAATGGTCATGTCAATAGAAGCCGCTGGATCAATATCATTTCGTCGAAGATGGTTGATTACCTCAATAGCGGTAGCTGAAGGCACATTTAATTTACCGGCAAAACCACCTATGTCCTCTGCTGCAGTAGCTTTTATTCCTATACAAAATGCTGGCATTAATTTGAGAAAGAAACCGTTAAAGTGATCCGAGCCAAACGCAATAACAAGTTCAGGGTCAAATGTTTTTACTGCTTCGACGCGATCAGCATAAGCTTTTTGCATCAAATCCCAATCGGTTGGTTGTTTCGCATAACAATATAGTAATGGACTGTGAGAGGCGCATACAAGCGATGTTGTCATGTTATAGTTCCTTTACATAATTATTATTATAATTATAAATCACGATAAAATTTTTAACTCTACTGTGGTTAATTAGACATTATTACCAAGGCGCTGTCATCTAATGAGTAATTCTTTTCTTACTAAAAACCAAAATAATAAGATTTTAATTGCTTGTATTGTTGGTATTTTAATATTGTTTACAAACTCTATATATGCACATGGAATTGGTGGTAAAGACGCTCTTTTTCTGCAGCAAAATAGTGGTCAAGCTATGTCTATTTTTATTTATCTAGGCGCTAAACACATGATCACTGGTTATGATCATTTATTGTATTTATGTGGCGTTATTTTTTTCTTATTTCGATTAAAACAAGTCGCTATATTTGTTTCTCTATTTGCTCTAGGTCATAGCATCACATTACTTGCTGGAGTGTTGAGTGGAATTCAGGTGAACCCATTTATGGTAGATGCAATTATTGGCTTATCTGTGGTCTATAAGGCTTTAGAGAATCTGAATAGTTTGAAATTAATAATTAAAGTCCCACCTAACCCTAAAATTGCGGTTTTTTCGTTTGGTTTGGTGCATGGATTGGGTTTAGCTACAAAATTACAAGAGATGACACTTTCCTCTGATGGGTTAATACTGAATATTATTTCTTTTAATATCG
>CAJJBK010000042.1 GCA_905182415.1 uncultured Woeseiaceae bacterium
ACTTGCGAGTAAGCCACGTCCAAACTAAAATACTCAGTTGGTGCCCATGTAAGATCTATCTCACCGCCAGCAGCCTCAGTTCGGCCCGCATTTGTTAGATTGAATGCATTTCCTGCAAACGTTGATACTTGCAAGTTATCTACATTCATTTTCCAAGCTGCCATGTTTAAGCGCAAGGTATCACCTAAATCCATCTTCGCACCAGCTTCTAGTACTTCATTTGTTTCTGGTAAGAAAACATAAGCTAATCCTGCTGCTAGACGATCGGTATTGGTACCGCCCGCTTTATAACCGGTCGAGTACGAACCATAGAACAACAAATCATCATTTGGTTGGTAGGCGATTTTAACGTTACCAGTTACACGGTGATCTTCAAGCTTGGCATTTTCAGCAGCATGCGGCGCTAATGAAGGCTGAGTATAGAATCCCCAACCCGGTGCATATAGCGGTTTCAAAGCTGCTAATATGTTAGGTATCGGTATCGATGCACCTTTTGCTAGTGCGCCCAATGTCCATAAAATAGATCCTGGAGTGGTAGACACAATATCTGGAACCCCTCCAAGCGTGCTATTTGTGAAGGTACCGTTCATGGTTTTATCTTCGTTGGTGTATCTCAATCCTGTAGTTAATGTCCAATTATCTTGAACCGGGATATCAACTTGACCAAAAAATGCATAACTTTTATGTTTTTGCTTCATTACATCGCGAGCATACGCTCCGTCTGGAAATGAACTTGCTGCACCAACGGGAAATGGGTTAACAGATAACGCATATCCTGCTGCCTGTGCATCCGTAAGCGCAGGATTAGCTGCTTTAGCTCCTGCTGCAATCTTTGCGCCCGTAGCAGTATGGAGGCCCGCAAGCGCATTAACCGCGGCGGTAAGTCTTGGATCGGCATTCAAAAACGTCGTGGTATGAATTCCAGACGTTAACTTGGAGTTATTGTCCATGTCTTGAGAGTAATAATAAGCTCCAAATTGATAATGACCGTCTCTGCCATTGGCGCCAGCAAAATCACCAGAGAATCTAAGCTCTTGGGAAAAAGAACTTTGCTCTAGAATGTTTCTGTCTGTCAGCAAGTAAGCTGCACCAAAATCGGCATCGATGAAATCATTGGTATCAAAATTACGAATCGCTGACACTGAAGTTAAAGTGAAATTTTCATAGTCACGGTTAATCTCTAAAGAGATACCTTTATCTTTAGCTGTCGATGAAGGCGCATAAGTCAAATACTGCTCTTGCTTATTAAAATTAGCTGCAAGCGTTAAGGGTTGTTTTAGCACGCCCATGATTAAAGCGTCTGTTCCTGGCGCTCCAGCGGCACTTTTAAAGTTATTCATCTTCGTTAGTGCAGTACAACAAACCTCATCTAATTCTGCGTAATCAGCAATCAAACGCATGCTGGTGTTTTCACTAGGTGTATACAACACTTGAAAGCGACCGCCCTTTCTATCACGATCGTTCATCTTAGGACCGTTTTTATTTGTTAGATTGGTAGCAAAACCATCACGCTCACTGACAAATACTGTACCGCGAACTGCAAGTACATCTTCAATCAATGACATATTTGCTCCGGCATTGACGTTTACCAAACTAAGATCTCCACCTACAATCTCAAAGAAACCGTTGCGGTCATGACTTGGTGCAACCGTTCGAATATTGATGGCTCCGGCTGAAGTGTTTTTTCCAAAAAGCGTTCCTTGCGGTCCACGTAAGATTTCTACAGCTTCAATATCTACCAATTGATTACCAATTGAGCTCTGACGAGCACGATAAACATTATCTACATAAGAGCCTACCGCTGATTCAAGACCAAAGTTCTGTGAACTGGTGTTTAGTCCACGAATACCCCAACTTGAAAAACCTGCACTCTGACTTTGAAATGACGCCAATGAAGGAGTCATACCTGCCAAGTCTCGCATCGTTTTAATGCTGGATCTTTGCAACATGTCGCCGGTAAAGGCATCCAATGCAACAGGCACATCTTGTGAGTTTTGAGCGCGTTTTTGCGCCGTTACGATTATCTCTTCAATTTCAAGAGCATTGACACTAGTAACAGAAAAGCCAACCAGTATGCAAAGTGATTTCGCTAAGAAGCGACGAATATTAAAGTTCATATTTCCCCCCGAAAACTCAGTCTAATTAATTGTTAGACATTAAAGTTCGGTATTTACTAAATTATACCAACCCATCATCATATGATTATGGGACCACATGCAGTTGTAATTGCTTACTTCTGCTACGAATATAGCGATAAAATATCTCTATATAACCAATGATTACATGTATTAAACGATTTGGGAAGCCCATTTGTCACATAAGTGATATGTTATGTCTATATCAACAATCGATTAAGTTGCGTCCGCTAAAGAGAATAGATTTATATTTTGATTTGTATTGACAAGAGATAGGATGCTTACTTAGTTCCAAACTCTTGATCTCATCTCCAATTGGGCGCTCATCCAATTGCATTGAAACAGCATGTGTATCTCTGGAAACACCCTGCTTAAGATAGTCAATTAATACAGTAGTCAATAGTGTCACGTCATCAAAAATATATTTCATCTTGAATAGCTTCATTAATTTACTTGCCCAGCATTAATGGCACAGGAAGCACGTAACTAGCTACCTTTTATCAGGTCAATTGTTTGATCAACGAAGTCAGTGAACAGACCATCCACTCTCAAATCAGTTACAAACCATCGAATCATTTCTTCATAACTTCTAAACGACAAAGGCACACTGTCCGCTCTGAATGTAAATGGATGCACCAATAAGTTATGGTTTTTTGCGTACTGCATTAAGTTTGTTGGTGAAACCGAGTTATTGACAATGCTGGCTGTATAGAATAAGTCCATAGTAGGACCGATGCCAACTGCATATTGGGCGATATCCTTGCATCCTCTATCGGTTGACATTTTACGAAAATCGTCCGGTGACTCATTCCATGAGTTTTTCCCTATTAACTGGATTAAGGGTAGCTTTGATTTGAAGTCATTTCTAATTCGTTTTAATTCCGTGGAATCAAAACATTGTAAAAAGATATTATCCGACTCTGCTTCATAATTATTTTGCTTTAAGACATCGAGAGTATGAAGAGTAATCTCTGCACCTTCTTTATTGTGCCAATCTGGTTTTTTTATTTCAGTATAGAGTCCAACATTTCTTCCAGTGGAATGATTTAAACCTTGGATTAAATCGATCTCTTCTTGCAATGTAGGGATTTGAAAATGACCCCGCTCATAAGGAAATCGCTGAGGAAATACCGGGCCACTGCCGTCTGAATTACCTCTTTCATGTACTTCTAATTGCTTAAGCTCTAACAGTTCAAAATCTCGAACATACCAATGGCCGTCGTCTCGATTACGTTGTGGAAATATTTCTGCAACATTAGTAACTTGATCCAAATGGATATCATGCAAAACAATAGGACAATCATCCTTAGACAAGACAATATCTTGTTCAATGAAATCTGCACCCATACCGTAGGCAAGTGCCGCCGCACTCAATGTGTGCTCAGGTAAATATCCGCTGGCGCCGCGATGCGCGATTACAATTGTCACTCAATTAAGCCCCTAAAAAAAGTAATGTGATAAGAATAATAGTAAATTATACTAACGTAATTATAAGATTATTATAGGCGTTAACCATGACTAATAAAGCGAAATTTCAACACTGGGCATTAAATCTCGATAAAGACAATCTGGCTTGGCTTTGTTTCGATAAACATGAAAGCTCAGCCAATGTTTTATCTGCGTCTGTTTTAGAGGAATTCGCGTCCATCGTAGAGCAACTTCAGCTTAACCTTCCCGATGGATTGATTATTTACTCGGGAAAGAAAAATGGCTTCATCATGGGTGCTGACATCAAGGAATTTACCAAGATCAACAGTGAAGAAGAGGCATACACATTAATTCGTCAGGGTCAAAAAGTTTTAGATGCGTTAGAGGCACTTGCCTGCCCTACTCTATCAGTTATCAATGGTTACACCTTAGGTGGTGGACTTGAATTAGCGATGGCCTGTAATTATAGAATTGCAATTAATTCAGATAAACCAGTCATAGGGCTTCCTGAAGTTCAGCTTGGTTTGCATCCTGGATTTGGCGGGACCGTCAGAGCAGTTAAAATAGCCGGCGTGCGAGCAGCGATGAAATTGATGCTCACTGGGAAACCGATCCGAGTAAAAGCAGCAAAAAATAATGGCTTAGTCGATCAATTGTGCTCTGATGAAGAATGGCAAAATCAAGCCAGAGCGATGATAAAATCAAAGCCCAAGCAAGCTACTGCCCCTCTAATTGAAAAATTATTAAACCTGCCTTTTTTGAGAGGTTTCATTGCAAAAACATTAATCAAACAAGTTTCTTCCAAAGCAAATAAAAATCATTATCCAGCACCATATGCAATGATAGGTTTGTGGCAAAAACATGGCGCTTCAACAACTAATGGTTATAAAGCAGAAGCAAGATCGATGGCAAAATTAATGTGCGGTAGTACCAGTCGTAATCTAATACGAGTTTTCTTTTTGCAGAACAAATTGAAATCTCAATTCCCAGCGAGTGATACCAACATCAAAAATATTCATGTTATTGGTGCCGGAATAATGGGGGGTGATATTGCAAGTTGGTGTGCCCTAAAAGGCTTCAATGTAACTCTTCAAGATCGCTCTACCGAAGATATAGCTCCAGCTCTAAAAAGAGCTGAAAAACTATTTGCAAAAAAAATTAGGGACAACTCGCTACTTGAAAAAACTCGCTCAAGATTATCCGAAGACCTCCTTGGTGATGGTGTAGCAAATGCAGATTTAATCATTGAAGCGATTTATGAGAATCTTGAAGCCAAAAAAGAACTTTACAAAAAAATTGAAACCAACATGAAATCAACCGCAGTATTAGCGACCAACACTTCAAGTATCTTACTGGAGGATTTAAGGGTCGATCTAAAGCAACCTGAAAAATTTATCGGTTTGCATTTCTTTAACCCGGTTTCACAATTACCCCTGGTGGAAATAATCAGCTGTAATGATACCGATGGCGATACGCTTCAAACGGGATTTAATTTCGTTAAAAAAATTGGTAAATCCCCTTTACTTTGTAAAAGCTCAGAAGGCTTTATTGTTAATCGTATCTTGGCCCCCTATATGGCAGAAGCGATGCATCTTAGCGAAGAAGGTATGGCATCGATAGATATAGATAAAGTTGCGGTAAATTTTGGAATGCCAATGGGTCCTGTAGAACTTGTTGATACTGTAGGTATAGATGTTGCATTGAATGTATCTAAGGTACTAGGCAAGGCATTTAATCGACCCATTCCAAAAAAATTAATAGATATGGTCGAAAATAATGAGCTTGGAAAGAAAACTGGCAAAGGTTTTTATGACTGGACATTTGACGGAGTATCCAAACCCAATGCAACCGCAGATGAAACGGCATTAATCCCAGATGATGCAGAGGATAGACTTATTCTACCGATGCTAAATGAAGCGGTTGCATGCCTTGAAGAAGGTATTGTTCTTGATTCAGATATGCTCGATATTGGTGTGATTTTTGGCACGGGCTTCGCCCCTTTTCATGGCGGACCAATACAGTATGCAAAGGAACGTGGCCTTGAGAATATAATGATGGCTTTTGCTAAACTTGAAGCCAAGCATGGATCAAGATTTAAGGCTCATTCTGGCTGGCTAAAATTAACAAAATAAATACTAATAATTATCGATTAATACTTTGAAAAAAATTGGCTGGCAAGCGATTAAACATGGCTTGATCTTGATTGCAGAATTTTAACCCCATAGACCAATCTACCAATAATGACTCGTAGGCCATTTGTAAATTATAAGAACCTTGTGGTTGATTGCGTAATTTGTAGATAGTATCTAAAAAAATAAATAAATTTAATTTATCTATCTTACTTAACATTAATATATCTGACTCACCTCCTATCGAGGATCCCGATCCAAAAGACTGATGGATTAGAGTTGCCACAAAATCAGCGAGCCAGTCCAATACAAAGTGAGGCTCTTCCTTGCTCCATTTTGCTGCCAACTGGATGGGTGATTCTTTTTTATGCAATAACTCAATAAATTGTTGCTTGAATACCGGTATCTTTTTAAATTCTTCAACCTTACTTAATGCTAATAATGGATGCTCAATAAGATGTTTGGGCAATTCATCCCAGCTCAATGTGTCATTTGCATCTTTTAACCATTGGATAGCATCGACCGTGGAGGGTTTATTTATATTCAATTGCTGACAGCGACTTCTAATTGTTGCTGGTATATTCTGCATACGATCCACGATTAATATAATAAGCGTATTACCACTCGGTTCCTCTAGCGTCTTGAGCAAACTATTAGTCGCATTTACAGTCATTGCATTTGCTGGCTCAATTATTGCAACCTTTCCAACACCTAAATAGCTTGTCTTCGATAATTCTTCGGTAAGCGCTCTAATTTGATCAACACTAATTGAGGTTTTACCGTCATTCGGAGAGACACGATGAATGTCTGCATGCTCATGATCGTGGCGTGGATGAATTGGAAATTCTGTGGTCGGTGAAATTCGCAAAAATTTCTCTATCTTCCATTCCGCTAATGATCTTTTACCAATTCCAGCAGATCCTGATAACAACAAAGCATGTGGGATCTGATTGTTTGCAATTTGGGTTACCCATATTTTTTGCTGCTCTCGATACCAAGGAATATCGGCGACTTTTGATTGTTTTGTATTATTATTGGTCACTCTAATAACCGATCCAAATGAAATAAAATTTCAGCTTGAACTAATTTTAACGATTGAGATGCATCAATAACAACAAATCTATCTTTATGCTCGTTAGCAAGCTCTAAGTAGCCTTGTCTAACACGCTCATAAAATGAAATATCTTCAGTTTCCATACGATCGATAGAACCCCTATTTTTAGCTCTTTGCATACCTATTTCTGCTGGAGCATCTAGTAAGATTGTTAAATCAGGTTGTAATTTTTTTTGTACCCAGGCAGCGATTATATTGATATCTTTAACATCAAAGCCACGACCGTAACCTTGATATGCAATAGTAGCGTCAGAAAAGCGATCACAAATTACATAATGCCCTTGGTTAATTGCGGGCTTTATTAAATTCTCTATATGAAAAGATCTGGCAGCAAAGAATAGGAGTAATTCTGCGATCTCTGGAACAGTCTCACCCTCTGTATTCAAGAGAACTCGCCTTATCTCTTCGGCTGTCTTCGTGCCACCGGGCTCTCGAGTTTCTATAGTAGTTATATCTTTGCTTTTGAGGTAATTGGATATAAATTCAATATTTGTTGACTTGCCAACACCTTCACTGCCTTCAATGGTTATAAATTTTCCTGTCATATTCATACCTACTTTTCTTTGCCTTCTTTGAATTTGATTTTATCAAGATATTCCTTAACAGCAAGATTATGTTCATCTATATCTTTTGAAAATTTATGTCTTCCATCTTCATCGCCAGTAGCAACAAAATATATGTACTCTTCATCGCTTGGGTTGAATGCAGCACGGATTGAATCTCTTCCAGGCAGCGCAATGGGTGATGGTGGAAGGCCCTTTCTAGTGTACGTATTGTAAGGGGTATCAAGGCGAAGATTACTTCTAGTTAGATTCCCATCAAATTTAGATCCCAAACCATAAATTACCGTTGGATCTGTCTGAAGTCGCATATTTAGCTTTAAACGTTTAATAAAAACACTGGCTATTCTTGTCCTCTCATCTGCAACTGCAGTTTCTTTTTCTATTATTGAGGCCAAAATAAGCCCCTCATAAGGAGAATAGAGGGGTAAATTGTCAGCACGATTATTCCATTCTTCATTGAGGGCTTTCAGCAAAGAATTATGTGCATCTTGAAGCACCATTGCAATTGGAGTTGACCTTGGAAATAAATACGTTTCAGGTAAAAATAAACCCTCTATATTTGCCTTGGAAGCAAACACAAAAGAATCAGCACTTAGTTGATCCCAATCGATATTTAGATTTAAATTTAAATCTACATCCTTATCAGCAAATATTACTGAAGCTCGGAGATCTTGCTCTAACTCACTCGCTGTCAATCCCTCTATGATTGTGAAAGGATGCAAAAAAACTTCACCTGTTATAAATCTATCAATAATTAATGATAAATTTGTGACCCCTTCAAGCAAATATTCACCAGCTTGAATTTTTGTTCCTTTTTTGGTCAGTCTCGCGTAGATCTTCAAGGGAAGGATATTTTCGACGAGACCTTGTTTTTTTAGTTTTATTAGGACTTCACTGAAATTCTCACCAGATTTAATTTCAAAAAAAATTGGCTTATCGTTGAAATCAATCGTCGAAAATAACATTCTGTAAAAAAGCAAGGCAGCTACCAATAAGACTGCAATAATGGCAACGATAGATAATTTGATTACTTGAAGTTGATTGATTAAAATTTTTATTCTCTGTTAGTTGAAACTCATCCCGCAAAGCTTCATGGCTATAGACGTTTCTTTATATTTGAATATACAACAAAAAAACGCCTCTGATGAGGCGTTTTTAATAATACTTAAAAGAATAAATTATTCTTTCATCTATCCCAATAGTTAAACAGATTTATGTGCAGTCACAAAGTCTATAGCTTGCTGAACAGTGGTAATCTTTTCAGCATCTTCGTCAGGAATCTCAGTATCAAACTCTTCTTCTAATGCCATTACCAATTCTACTGTATCTAATGAATCAGCACCCAGATCATCAACGAAAGAAGCTTCATTGGTTACTTCGTCGCCTTTTACACCCAGTTGCTCTGCAACAATACTTTTAACTTGCTCTTCGATATTACTCATTTTTATCTCCTTGAGGACTAGTTAAAGAAACTCGATAAATATACTGACTATCGACTTTTTTACTGTACACAATGTCTAATATAGACAATTTATCTAGACTATATATGCGGTAATATAAAATCCGCAGCCGTATTGTAGGGGAAAGTCACCTTTCAATCTACTCAGGATTCAATTCATTAGCATTCCACCATTAATATTAATGGTCTCACCAGTAATATACGCGGCAGAATCAGAGGCCAAAAATATCACGGAAGCTGCTATTTCTTCAGTTTCTCCAAATCTATTAAGTGGAACATTTGCTAGCATTTTTTCTGTTTGATCGGGCGTTAATTTATTTGTCATATCTGTTTGAATAAAACCAGGAGCGATAATATTAACCGTTATATTGCGTGTTCCTACCTCACGAGCCAATGATTTTGAAAACCCAATAACACCAGCTTTGGCTGCTGCATAATTAGCTTGGCCTGGATTACCCATGAGGCCTACCACCGATGAAACATTGATGATTCGACCATATCTTTGCTTCATCATTGGCTTAACACAGAGCTTACAAAGTTTAAATACTCCGTTTAAATTTGCATTAATTACCGCATTCCAGTCATCGTCTTTCATTCGCATTAATAAATTATCTTTCGTAATGCCTGCATTATTAATTAATATATGTATCGTTCCCTCATTTCCGAGGATATCTTTTATAGCTGAATCAATTGATTGACCATCTGTCACATCGAGTATCACCCCTCTTCCTTTTCCAGCTAACATTGTTGTAATGCGTTTTGCTCCATCTTCGGTAGTGGCGGAACCAATTACGAAAGCTCCTGCTTCTATGCAAGATTTAGCGATAGCTGCGCCAATCCCTCGACTCGCACCTGTCACAAAAGCAATTTTATCATTTAGTAAATTTGGTGAAAATATATTACTCATTGTCTTCCTCTGATGATAATTTTTGAGCGATCAATTCATTGATCGAATCAATTGATTTTATAGAGTCGAATTTAACTGCTCGTATTGATTTGTCAATTCTTTTACAAAGACCACTAAGGATTCCACCTGGGCCAAATTCTATAGAAATCCCAATATCTTTTTTGATGAAATAACGAATTATGTCCGCCCATCGAACAGGATTGGATATCTGTCTTGTAAGACCTTCAATGAGGTTATTTTGATCAGTATATAAGGCCACATCAACATTATTTATAACAGGAACGCTAGGGATTGCAAGTTGAATACTCTGAAGTTTTTCTTTAAGTTTTGCACCTGCTGGTAACATTAATTCACAATGCGAAGGAATACTGACATTCAACAGAATTGCCCTTCTAGCACCTTTCTTTTTAGCAATATCAATCGTATTTTCTACGGCAACTTTACTACCAGCAATCACAACTTGTCCTGGTGCATTAAAATTGACTGCCTCTACAATACCCTTATTTTTCCCCTCATCACACGCCTCTATTACAACATCATCATCAAGACCTATAATTGCGGCCATAGCACCTAAACCAAGAGGTACGGCTGTTGCCATATATTGAGCACGGCACTTGACTAGATCAACCGCATCTTCAAAAGCTAGGGCCCCAGAACAAACTAAAGCCGTGTATTCGCCAAGACTGTGCCCAGCCATGATAGAGGGAGAATGAGGAGACTCGGATGTGTAATATCGCCATGAGGCAACACCCGCCACCAGCATGGCAGGTTGAGTGTATAAAGTATTATTTAACTTTTCATCTGGACCATTCTGCATTAATTCCCACAAATCAAAACCCAGAATTGCTGCAGCTTCTGAAACCGTTTCTCGAACAATTTCAGATTCATTATAAAGCTCATGCATCATTCCGATTGACTGGGATCCTTGACCAGGAAAGACAGCTGCGAACATATTACTCTTCCATTGATTTTATGCTTGTAATTATTTTCTATTATAACGCCGCAATAAACAATTAACATTAATTCTTGACGTCACGTTTTCTTATTTTTTATTTTTACAATCGGTGTATGATTAATATAAGTATATGAATGAACTGAATAGATTCAAGGTGGATACGTGAACAGACAAAAAAAAGAAACTGGTTTTACGCTAATAGAAATTATGGTTGTTGTTATTATTCTGGGAATACTCACTGCCATTGTTGCACCAAACATCATTGGTAGAGTTGGAGATGCACAAATCTCTGCAGCGAAACAAGACATTAGAAATATTGAAAGTTCATTGAGACTTTTTCGCCTTGATAATTTCAACTATCCAACTAATGAGCAAGGTATTAAAGCATTGACGGCAAAACCAGTTGGACAAAACACCAGAAATTGGAAAGGGCCATACCTAAATCGAATGCCTAAAGATCCATGGGGAAACCAATATCTTTATATGTACCCAGGCCTAAATAGTGAAATAGACATATATACTTATGGGCGAGATGGACAGCCAGGAGGAAGTGGAGATGATGCTGATATCGGCAATTGGGATAGTCAACAATAAGCTCAACTATCAATCCTTTATAAGGCGCACCCCAGAATACAAAGAAAACGGCTTCACGCTTATAGAACTATTAACTGTCATGGCAATAATTGGCATAATTAGTGCGATATCGATATTCGCAATCAATACAACAAATAAAAATGACGATCTAACGGTTAACGCTACTAGATTAGCGTCATTGATGGAACTGTCAAGAGAAGAGGCGATAATGCAAGGACGTGATTATGGGATTGAATTCATTGAGAGTGGCTATCAATTTCTTGAATATATTCCGATGCTAGAGACATGGGTTGACCTACAAAATGATCACCTTTTTAAACAAAGAAAACTTCCCAATGGACTTCAATATGAGCTAGTAATTGAAAACAAGGAAATTCAAATAAAGAATAATAAAGTTAACTCATCCGATGAATCATTAGATAAACTTCGAGTAGATAAGATACCGCATATCTTAATTCTATCGAGTGGGGAAATTAGTCCATTCAATCTAATTCTTTTTACGGATGATAATTCCAGAATAAAAGTATCTGCCTCATTAGGTGGGGAAATTATTGTCAATAATGACCAATAAGTAATTATCCTATGAAATTTTATTGTAACTTTTTAACACCTATAAATAATCACAAAAAATCAGGATTTACTCTTATAGAAGTTATGATTGCTTTGGCGATTGTTGCAATCTCACTTGGCTCTGCAATTGCTATAACAAGCCAAGATATAATGAGAGCCGATTCGATGCAGCATAGAACCTACGCGAATTGGATCGCACAAAATAAACTCACTGAAGCTCGTATTAATAATATAAAACCAGATACTGGTGTTCAAGATGGATCTATTATATTTGCTGGAAATAATTGGAAATGGGAAACAAGAATCTCAAAGACAGGTATTGACGATTTATATCGAATGGATGTAGCAGTCAGTATTGAAACTAGAGAACTACCCAGTAGAACTATAACTGGATTTATTAACGATAACTCAAGATCTAGAAACAATGTCTCAAATTAAGAAAAATGGCTTTACGCTGATTGAAGTACTGGTTGCCATGGGAATATTTTCAATCTTATCTGCATTGGCCTATGGCACACTCAATCAAACGATAATTACTGCAGATATACTCTCAAATCGAATGAATAAAATACAGTCACTCCAAAGGACTATCAGGCTCATAGAACAAGACTTCATGCAACTGGCAGAAAGGCCAGTTCGAAGTGAAATAGGAAATACACAGCTTGCCGCATTAAGCACCAACCCTAATAATATCTATCCCATTGAATTTACTCGTCATGGTTGGTCAAATCCTTTGTCGCTAAAAAGAAGTACACTCCAACGAGCAGCTTACAACCTAAGCGGTGATTCATTAGTACGTCTTCATTGGAATGTTTTGGATAAAACTTATAATAATTTCATGCAAAGTGACATTTTGTTGGATAACGTTGAAAGTTTTAACTTCTCATTCATGAAGAATAATAACGATTGGACTGAGCAATGGCCACCAATTGAATCTAGTCTTTCTGATGGTCTTAGAATTTTACCTAAAGCAGTTAAAATAACGCTTAATTTTAATGATGACACCAATGTATATCGTTTAATTGAAATAAAATGATGAAAAAAAATCATCCATTACAAAAAGAATATAATAAAGGCGTAGCTCTAATTACCGCCATGATGATAGTTGCCATTACTGGAATCATTTCCACCAATTTACTTTGGGATAATATACTTGATACCCGCCGAACGATGACAACCCTAAATAGAGACCAAGCAATACAAGTTGCACTTGGAGCGGAAAGTTGGATCATGAAGATATTAAAAGATGACGCCCTTAATACACAATCCGATCATCTAAATGAATTTTGGGCGAAAGATCTTCCGGCGTTACCCATTGATGGAGGTGATATTTTTGGTCAAATTACTGATCTCCAAAGTAGATTTAATTTAAATAATCTTGTTAAGTCAGATGGTAGTATTGATCAAGATCAGTTTGAACATTTTCAACGTCTACTTAAAATCTTGAATATTGAAGCTAATATTACTGCCGAAATTATCGATTGGATTGACCCAGACCAATATCCAACATTTCCTGGAGGCGCTGAAGATGACAACTACACCAAGCTAACTCCACCCTATCGAACTGCAAACCAACCAATGATTAGTACCAGTGAAATCCTTTCTTTGAATTCTGTAAATCCCTATATTTATAAAACCTTAAAACCTCATATTACAGCTTTACCTGTAAAGACAAGAATTAATGTAAATACTGCCAACTCAATCGTTTTACAGTCTCTTGATAACGGAATAACCAAAAATGATGTTCAACGACTAATTATAGAAAGAATGCCTTCAGGGTTTGGTGATGTCTCAAGCTCATTTAAATCTTTACTTCTTCCTGAGAATTTAACTAAGATATCGGATAATTCGAATTACTTTCAATTAAAACTTATGATTAGAATCGATACTGTAACTATGACTATGTTCAGCAACATTAAACGAGACCAAAATGGAAATACATCCATTTTGATGCGAAGTTTTGGGTCGACCTAATTTATGACTATTACAACCATCATCAAGCTGAATGAATATTCTCTTAATCTGTCAGAGTGGATGACTGTAGATGAGATGGGCAGACAAATTACAGCGCCAGAATCCGGAGACCTCATGAATCTCCCTAGCGAACATAAACTGAATACAATAATTGTTCTTCTACCAGCTACTGAAGTATCAACTTCATTCTTAAATTTACCCATAAAATCAATCAATAAAATTAAAACAGCAATCCCCTTTGCCCTAGAGGAGGATTTAGCTTGTGACATTAATTTATTGCATTTTTCATTCAAAAAAATTAAATACAAAGACTCTATTCCTGTTTGTGTAATAGATAAAAATAAATTCAATGAGTACCGTAAACTCTTAATTAATTCTGGAATTAACGCTCAAGTAATAACATCAGAAATCTTTGGATTACCAATGATTCAAAGAACCGTAAATGTATTAATCGAACCAAACAAAACGCTCATTAATAATGGATCAGGCAAGGCCTATGCACTTGAGAATGATAGCGTAATAGATCTCCATGAATTGATTGATGAAGTGAAAGAAGACGCCAATCATGTTCAAGTGTATCTCGATTACTCATGCCAAGATAAATACAAAAATATCCAAGAAAATCAGGATGGTATAGATATACAATTACTAGAAGGAAGCTCGCTGCAAAAGTTATCGCAAATTATCGTAAACTCAGATTATGTTAATCTGCTGCAAGGTGAATATGCCGCTCAAATAGAATATAAAAAATACCTCCAACCGTGGCGTCATAGTGCTTACTTATTGTTGGGACTTATGATTATTTTAATGACAAGTAAGACCATTAACTACTTTCAAGCAACTAATTATGAGACTACGTTATCCTCTCGCTTTCTAGATGAATATAAAAAATTCCAACCCAATGCCAATAATATCAGTGACCCTATCCGTATTGTTACTGCTATAAAAAACAACAATTCCGTCAAAATAAATACATCTTTCTTCTTAAGCTCACTTCAACAATTAAGCAAAGCAGTAAATGACAATGACGGCGTATTTTTAACTTCTATAACTTACCAAGAAAACGTGACTATCATAAGATTAACCGCGCCCAATGTAACCTTAATTGATACAATTCGAAAAACAATAATTCAAAATGGAATCTTTCAAGCTAAAATATTATCCACTAATAAAATCAATAATAACGTGCAAAGCCGAATAGAGATAAAAGCACTATGACTATGATCAAACGATTAGAATCTCTTCAACAGCGTGAACTAATCTTGCTCACCATAGGTACCGTTACTCTATTGTCATTTTTAATATATTTATTCATATGGAAACCATTAGCTATAGAAACTGTTTCTGCAGAGACTAGAATAAAGCAACTAGAATGGTCTCTTGTTGAAATAAAATATCTTCAAAATATCAAGCAAAATGATAATCAAAAAAACCCACAGGAAGTTATTGAAAGCAATGAACCTCTCGTCGTAATTATTGATAGCGCCCTTAGAAAATACAGTTTGTATGAAAATCTACAAAGAAGTCAGCCCATTGGTGACAACTCCATCAGAGTGGAGCTGAATAAGGCAAAATTCAATGATTTAATAGCTTGTCTTGGGGAATTAAAGAATTCGTTTAATATGAATGTCGATACCGTCAACATTTCACTCGCTCAAGCGAATCAGGCTGGGATTGTTAATGCCAGCATCACGATACTTCGCAATTAATCATGCCAAAAAAGTATATTGCAATTATTTTAGTGCCCTTCATTGTTGGTGTGATTAATTTCTTTCCAGCTAATATTGCACTGCAAATAATTGCACCAAAAAATACCATCATCAATGGAATTAATGGAACTATTTGGAATGGTAACGTCAGTGAGGCGCAAAATAAAAGTATATATATTCGCGATCTAAGATGGAATATTCGGCTCTCTAGCCTACTGCTCGGTCAATTGAGTTATAAAATTTCAATGTACCCGTTCAATGGTTACTTGAATACTCAAATAACAAGGAGCATTGATTCAACCATCGAACTGTCTGATTTAGAAGGTTCTATCAACAAAGGTGTTTTACCGGTGATTGCACCTTATTTGGGCCTCGATGCACAAATTGACTATGCAATTAAACAAGTCTTATTGAGTAAAAACATACCAATCAAAATTGACGGCGATATTAAAGTTAGGGATTTGAAAATTCTAGGTTTATCCATTCAATCTTTAGGAAATTATGCAATTAAATTTAATCCAGCTATAGGAAAAGTTATAGGAAGCATAGAAGGCGAAAATGCTTTATTAGATGTTGCCGGGACAGTTGAACTTGATAATAATGGAAATTATTTAATATTTGGCCTTGTGGCTCCTAATACATTCACGCCTATAGAAATAGTAAACCTAATGAATTTTCTAGGTACCCCCAATGATAAAAATCAACGAGAATTTAGATTTGAGGGCAAACTTTAGCTTTCAGTCAAATGTAATATCTTAAGATTTGGGAAATAAAGTGCCGTTTTTGGATGAAGGCCGCTGTAATTCTTGTATATAGCGGCATATTTAGTTAATTGATCCTTGTAGCGAATCGCTTCTGAATCGATAAAATCTGAAAGTCGACCTCCCTCATGATTGCCGGTTTTGTAATCAATTATCCAGTGCTGGTTATTTTCATCTATGTGGACCCTGTCTATGATAATCGAGTAACGCTTGTTTTCCCAAATACCAGTAAGGGGAAGCTCTGAAAATCCCTCACTCAAGATAATCTGATGATTTTTTTTGTCTTCAATGACATTAGTCATTGCCTGATATACTTTCTTCATCACGTTATCAAGCTGATCTTCTTTGACATAAATATTTCTTGCCCAATTTATTAGCATGGGCTTAAAACTATCAACTTCATTCAAAGATGGAATTTTTTTATCCACAGATAATTTATAAAGCCACCGATGTATGATGGTGCCAGATTTTTTGGCATTTTCGCCGACCCATGAATATTCAATATTATCTGAAGTTATTGATTCTGCATCCAAACCAAAAGATTCAATAGATGGGGCTTTTGAAGCAAAAGGAGTCAAGTAAAGATCATTTATACGTCTCAAGATTGGTTGAGTATAAATCGATTTTGGTTTGATATAATTATCAGATGAAATATTTTCATTTTCTAAATTAGTTTCAAATGTTTTTCTCAAAGATGGCCACAATCGTCCGAGCAATGATGATTTTGATGGAGGTATTAATGTATTGCCATCATCAGTTTGTTTGGTTTTTACATTACCAATAACCTCTAATGATTCACGTGCCCTCGTATACGCAACATATATCAATCGATCTAACTCTAAAAGCTCACCTTCTTTTGAGGTCTCTTGAATGTATGAATGTAATTTATCCTCATCCCGCGACCCTATCGGACTTATAACGATGTCATCGGAAAATGAATCTGAGGGTCGAGACATCCAATTAATTACCGGTCTTTCAGAAGCTCTTGCTCCAGCCCCCAATGAAGGAAGAATGACATGATCAAATTCTAATCCCTTTGATTTATGGATTGTCATTACATTAATTCGAACTTCTTTAAGATCTGAACTAGTTACTCTAATTTCGTCGATTTTACTCTCAAGCTCGGAAGGATCATCTAAACTTCCACCAACATCAATCGCTTCTATTGCCTTAAAAAACCTTTGTATGTTTTCTAGCTGCTCTATATTGGTAATTAATGCCGGACCATTTAACCGATACCAGGTTATCTCAACACGCTCTCGTAGTGTCAGCATTTTGCTTGGATCGACATAAGGAGAAATAATATGACAAAATTTATTCAATCGGGATTGGCTATTTTTGGATAGTACTTTGATTTTACTTTTATCCTGAATTAACTCCCAGATACTTTTTTCATTTTCACCTCTAACTAATGCAATTAAATCAATCCAAGTTAACCCTAATAATGGACCTCTGAGTATTCCCAGCCAAGCCGCCCTATCACATTTATGACAAATCGCCCTCGTTAAAGCCAAAAGATCAATAACTTCGGGTAGGTCAGTCAATCGATCAATCTCAACTGCATTATAGTGGATTTTCTCTTCCCTCAATAACGTTAGCAATAATGTCAATTGCGGCCTTGATCTCACCAATATGGCAATATTACCCGCTGTTTGTTTTAGCTTATTTCTGATTATATTGACGGTATAGGCTGCCTGAGCTTCTTTACTTTTATCAAAAAGACTGTGAATGCTATATTCGCCAGAATTTATTTTAGATGGATCTGCGGTCGCCTCAGAATAAGTAACCGCACCTCTAACTAAATCCTCTGAACTAGGTAATACTTTTTTGAAAGTTTGATTGAATTGATCTACCAATATGCCACCTGATCTATAATTACTTTTAAGAACTAAAAAAGTCAACGGAATATCGCCCAAGCCCTTTTTACTACTTATTAAAAATTGTGAAACCTGAGCATTTCTAAACCTAAATATAGATTGCATGGGATCTCCAACAAGAAATAAAGTCCTCTTGTCTTTTTCCTCCCAACCGCGAGTCAATGATTCGAGAAACTGATATTGTCGCGTTGATGTATCTTGCATTTCATCAACTAGGATATGCTTAAGCTTGTAATCCATAATGAGCGCTAGATCTGTTGGGAACTCATCATCACCGAGTGCTAATCTGGCGCAATCAGCCATTTCTATAAAATCAGCTGTATTTTTTTGTGCGAATATATTTTTTAGTTCTGCAACTGCATAAGGAAGCAGTCTAAATAATACAATTAAGATATCCCATTGCTGGGCATCATAATGTGGATTTGGAAGCAATCTAACTGAATGAAGCAATTCCCTAAGAAGGTTAAGATCACTCGCTTCATTTATTATTTCTTTAGTTTCTTCTTTTTCTTCTTTTGCCGCAGGCGGAAAACCGTTATTTTTATTTAAAGATTTCCGCCAAGCACCTGATTTCGTCAGTAAAAGATCAGCAATAAGACACCAACTATCATTATCCTCATAAGAATTAAGTTCTTTAACTGAGGACAATGAAGATAAAAATGTAAATTTATCATTCTCTACCAACAAAAAGTTAAAAATATTCGACAAACGTAAAAATAATTGCTCTGGAAATTCTTGTATTAATTTTGATTGATGATCTGCTACCAAGCTTTGTATATTTTTTTCTAACTGAACTCGTAATGCCGAGTAATTTGCTTCATTCAAACTGACACCTGAACCAATAATATCCATCCATTGATCCCGTCTCGCTAGCATTTTCTCGACATAATCAATATATTTATAGAGATTTACATCTATATGCATTAATAATTTTTCTGCATCAGAGATTGAAGTCTCGGCATTTTCATTAGAGAGGAGATTTAAAGTGGATATTGCAGCCAATCGATAGTTGGCTTTTAAATCTCGGTTTAATAATAATTTTTTACCAAAACCAAATTTAGACGTTACCGGTGATTTATTCACAATTTCAGAACATAATGAATCTAAAGTTAAAATTTTCATGCGCTTATGAGCGTGGATCAAATTCCATTTACATTCTTTGTCCTTTTTTAAGACCTCATTTGCATAATGATGAGTCTTTATTTGGTAATCTTCAGTAGGCTTTATATTGGAACTTGCTTTTGTTATTGCCCTCAAAACTCTTTGCTTCATCTCATTTGCTGCTTTTACCGTAAAAGTAATTGCTACAATTTCCTCGGGCTGAGTGACGCAAGCTAATAGCTTAAGATATCGCTGAATGAGAAGTTCAGTTTTTCCTGAGCCAGCAGGAGCTTGAATAATGAACGATTTTTCTATATCTAGAGCTTGCTTACGGATACCGTCATCATTGCTTAAAAGAGCATCAACTTGACTCATTTTTAAGCTCCTGAATTCGACTTAATACGTGCAGATGTCTCAAGTTATTATTACTGTCTAACTGGGTTTTCTGATTGATAGAGGTATCACCACTTGAAATACTAGATAAGACTTTATGAACTTCATCGATACCAATATCGATATCATATGATTTATGTTTATTATTTTTACAATGATTAAAATCATGGAGCCCTACAGACACAAAATTAATTGTATCCTTATCTTTAAAATTTATAAAAGAAGCGGTGGCAGGTTGGTTCTGGATCGCCGCAGCATAAACAAAAAGCTGAATAGAGGATATAGCATTATCTGAATTTATAATTGCCTTTCCACTATTGCCAGTTTTGTAATCAATAACATGAGATGTATTATCTTGATAAACATCTACCCTATCAACTCGCAAGCTTAGCTTTAGATTGGCGTAAGTGAAGTTTAATTTTTCTTCAATACCCTGAATCTCAAAGTAATCACGATTCAATTCATTCGCTAAGAAATTAGCTAACAGCAACTCAGATCGAGATTTTTCCAATTGAAAAAGTCGTTTCAAAATTGGATTACCACTACTATTGATGTCTTTATCGTAAGTTAAGCTTACTGCTTTTCGAATACGCTGTTTTTTTTCATTTTCCGACCATGATTGAATGTCTTTCGATGATAGTTTAATACTGAATAATTCAGCCAACGAATCATGCAGTAATGAACCTCTTAAGAATGGACTAATACCTACCACAAATTTATCCAAAGGCTTTACCGAAAGTCTGCCGCCAACAAAAGATGAAAAAGGATCACTTAAATAAGCTTGGATGGTATTAACTCCTCCGGCCAAATATTCTATATTTTGAACTTTTGGAACATTCTCTTTCACTTCGATTGTATTCTGGCTTAAGAAAGGCAAAAGATACCAGTCAGGATCACTACAAATTTGAGTGTTATCTCCAACATCTATCATCGATGTAAATTCTAATAACAAGTCATTTTTATTTATCGAATAACTGTAATTTATATTTGCTGCTGCCGATGATAATGATTTCAATAATTTTTTCTGGGTTGCAATTGAAGCTGAAGACTGCATATTGGGGAGGTTATATTGCCTTTGAATAACGGTAGAAATAAGCGCAGATGATTTCAGGTTTTTTGGCCAATTTTCATTATCCATGCCTGACATCCAAAGATAATCAAATTCCATACCAACGGCATCATCGAAACTTAAGATAGTGATAGCGCTTAATGAATCTTCTGGCTGGAATACAGTATTTTCAATTGAGTTTAATAGACGATTAATGACATATACCAATGATACTTTGTCATAAATAATTTGAGTGCTTTCAATCTCATTTAATAAATCTTGCCACCGAGTCAATAATTGGTAATCAGTATTAGTAGGATTATCTATACCCGGCCACCCCAATGACTCAAGGTCGGCACTGACTATATCAAACCAATCTCGAATTAATTTATTTGTATTTCGTGATATTTTTGTTTTTTCGAAAACAACTAGTTTCGATATCACCTCAAGCTCATCTGGACTAGAGTCCAATTTGAATTTTTCTATAAATTCTTCAATCTGCCAGTCCCTCTCTGGCAATAATCTTAATTTTGACTCTATAGAGTGTGAACCTGCGACATTAATATCTTGAAATAACGAGCTTCTTACCAATAAACTGATCTCTTTTGAAGATAATGCTGATTGATACCACTTTAGCAAGAGTAAACAGTTAAATATTATAGGGTAATTATTTATATGCCCCTCATACCTATTGTTAATGAGTGATGCTTGGTGCGGATAATTGTATTGCCAGCCTGGAGATAAACCCTCCATGATTAAATATCTAATCTCCCTAGATTGATGAGCATCATTTATTAATACGGCTATTTTTGATTCGGGATGTCCTTGCAGCATTTTTCTAGCCCAGGCGCCAACCGACCTAAACTCTGCTTCAATATCTTTATAAGAATTTTTACCGGCAATAGAAGCAGGCTGCGCGTAATTCATATAGTTTATTTCTATGTTACTTTGTAAAGCGGTATTCAACTGGTCTAATATTGGCAATGGTTCATAAAAGCCAACAAGTGAAAGCGATTTATCGTCTTTTGGGTTCAACCATTCCTCTGGATCATATTGTAGTAAATGATTTGCCAGCATCGACGAATCTAACCAATTATTTTTTGTTATTTTTTCAACATATAGTTGTAATACGCTAGAGAATAATTGGGTCTCTTCAGAATTCTCCAGCTCAGTAATTTCAGTAAATGGCACGCAGAAATCACACAACTGTCTAAATGCATCTTGGGCCTCACTAGCGAGTCGATTAATATTTGCTAAAGGATCGCTGAGTACAGCTTGGAAGCACTGCTCCCACAATAAATGAGATATATTGTTGTCTATGATTAGTAAGTTACCCACATCTGTACTATTGAGATATCTATTTTTTAGCCAGTCTCGCCAAAAAAATATTTTTGGTGTGGCCCATGCTTGTTTTTTTAGTCTCAATTGAGATTTATCATACTCATTGATTAAATCTCTCGCCAAAACCTGAGACACAGTTAAGATAATTTCATTATTTTTAATTTTTTCTGGCAACCAAGGATAAATGAAGCTATTTACACTCATACTATATTCTTGCTACGTAGTTTCTCTATCTCAGTATCAGAGTAACCTAAATTCTCTTTTAAAATTTCATTCGTATGCTCACTTAGCTTTGGAGGTGCCCTATTATATTGAATTTTGTAACTTGAAAATGTGACTGGATTCGCGACTGTAGGAACCTTCTCATTGTCTGATGTAACTGTATATCTAACTATATTTCGTTCCTTGGAATAGCTGTCATTAAATACCTCTTGAATATTGTTAATTGGTCCACACGGAATACCGTGCTCCCTAAACAAAGACAACCAATGATTGGCATTATTTTTAATAAAAATTACTTGTAAAAAATTTATAATTTCTTCTTTATTAACAATGCGTTGTTCATTTGTTTTGAACTTATTTATAAATTTAGTATTAGTTTCATTTAGGACTGTCATTAACCGCTTGAATTGACCATCATTTCCAATCGCCAGCATGATCTCACCATCGTTTGTTGAGAAAGTCTGATATGGAACGATATTTGGATGTCCAGTCCCCTCTCTTACAGGTATTTCGCCACCAATTAAGTAGTTCATACTCTGATTGGCTAACCATGCTACCTGGGTATCGTATAATGGGATATTTATACGCTGCCCTTCATGATTTTTTTCTCGCTGATAAAGCGAAGCTAATATAGCTGTAACTGCATACATTCCAGCCATAATATCTGCGATAGCGACTCCCGATTTTTGTGGTTTACCTTCTTTCTCCCCAGTAATACTCATTAGACCACCTGATGCTTGTATCATCGCATCATAACCAGATTCGTCTGATTTGCTCGAGGTTTCAGAAAAAGCAGTTATAGAACAGTAAATTAATTTACTGTTTATTTTTTTTAACTGTTTCTCACCTAGTCCATATTTTTCAAGTGTTCCAGCCCTGTAATTTTCAATCAAAATATCACAAGACTTAATCAGTTTCTTGATTATTAGGGCGCCTTCTTTCGTTGAAAAATCACAAGTTAAAGAGCGTTTATTTCTATTGGTAGATAAAAAATAAGCAGCATCTGAATTATCAAGTCTCTTTTTGCCGCTCAACCAAGGAGGGCCCCATTGACGAGTATCATCCCCCACTTCTGGCTTCTCAATTTTTATTACCTCAGCACCATAATCAGCGAGTAACTGAGTAGCCCATGGCCCTGCCAAAATACGACTCATATCCAATATTCGGACACCTTTTAATAAAGGATTATTACGCATATAACACCCGTCTATTATCAGTAATCCATTCACTCCAAGAACCGGGGTATAAGGCAGGTTCAGTTATACCTGCAATCACCGCCGATATCGAAAGATGGCAAGCCGTTACTCCAGAGCCGCACATTACGCCCCAGTCCTGACAATTGGTTATATTTTTATTTGCAAATATCTTTTTTACTATAGATTGTTCCTTCCAACTACCATCTGGGTTTACAAAATCCATAAAAGGAATATTTATAGCATTCGATATATGTCCTGCAATTTTATCAATCGGCTCTGACGTGCCACTAAAACGATCTTTATCTCTTGCATCAACCAGTAAAAAACGAGTTTTATTCAAAAGCCATTGCTCTATCATCTCAGTTGACCACGTTGTAAGTGTATTTGTACTTGCTTCAAAATCACCTTCAGTAATAACTGGTAATAATTGAGTTAAAGTAAAATCAGAGCTTAGCCATGCTTTCATACCTCCATCAAGCACTGAAACTCTCTTGTGACCTAGCCACCTGAGAAGCCACCATAGCCTTGCAGCAATAGCACTATTGCTATCATCATAAACAATTACATGACTTTCTTTTGAGATCCCCCACATTCGAAAAAGAGCAGATATTTCGTTTATATCAGGTAAGGGATGTCGACCGGTTAGTGGGGTAATTTTTCCAGCCAAATCATTATCTAAATGGGCGTAAACTGCATTAGGAATGTGCCCTTGATTGTATGAGTTTTGACCTTGACATGGATCTATCAAAGAAAAACGCGTATCAATAATCACGTAATTATTATTATTTATACAATCAACCAATGATGATGGTGTTATCAATACATTATTATCAAGCATAAATTATCCAAAAGTAATGAAAAATTGACAAAAAAGACGTTATATACTTGTACCAAAGTATACTCTCATAGACAATACGATTACTAAAAATAAATAAGGACAATGTCAGTGAGGAAAATAATTGTTGGACTAAAACGAGTCATTGACTACAACGTTCGTGTAAGAGTACGTCCAGATGGCAGCGGTGTCGAAACAGATGGTGTCAAAATGAGTATTAATCCATTTGATGAAATTGCACTCGAAGAAGCATTGCGAATTAAAGAACAAGGTAAAGCTGATGAGATTATCGTGCTGTCAATCGGTGCAAGCGAATCCCAGCAACAACTTAGAACAGGCCTAGCAATGGGTGCTGATAGGGCTGTATTAATAGAAACTAGCGAAAACCTCGACCCTCTCAGTATCACTAAAGTTTTTCAAAAAATCATATCGCAAGAAAACCCAAATCTAGTAATATTGGGTAAGCAAGCAATTGATAATGATAATAATCAAACAGGACAGATGCTCGCGGCACTCCTTGAGTGGCCACAGGCCACTTTTGCTTCAAAAATTTCATTAAATGACACTAAAGCTGAAGTAATTAGAGAGGTTGATGCTGGTCTAGAAACTATCGAAATCAACCTGCCCGCTATTATAACGGTGGATCTAAGGCTTAATGAGCCAAGATACGTTAAATTACCGGATATCATGAAAGCCAAGAAAAAACCTCTAGACGTTATTGCGTTTGGAGACCTTGATATTACACCTAATGATGCAATTAAAATTCTCAACACTGAGCCACCAGAGCAAAGACAAAAAGGCATAATGGTGGATAATGTTCCCGCGCTTATAAAAGAACTCGAAAATAAAGGCTTAATCTAATGAACAAAATTCTCGTAATTGCTGAACATAATGGTACTGAGATAAATGGCAGCACCAATAAGTGCGTCACTTGTGCAAGTAAAATAGAAAATTGTGAAATTGATGTAGTTGTATTTTCGAAAAATGGTGATATTTTGGCCTCAAAGGCGGCAAAAATAGATGGGGTAAATAAAGTTATCAAGATCGATGGCGACATAAACGAATTCAGTTTAGCGGCTATAATCGCCCCTCAAATTAAACACATATCCAGTGATTACTCTCATATTTTCGGCCCGTCTACTACTTTTGGTAAAGACCTTATGCCAAGAGTTGCTGCACTATTGGATACCAATCAAATTAGCGACATCATGGAAGTAATTACATCGCACTCATTCAAAAGGCCTACTTATGCTGGTAACGCCATTCTAACTATAGAGGTTGCAAAGTCAGAAAAAATCATAGCTACAATAAGGACGGCATCATTCACTGCGGCAGAAAATAACAATAATGCCAATATCGATACTGTCTCCCATGATATTCAATTACCAGACCACACAAAATACATCTCTCTGCAATCCGGTAAATCAGACCGTCCCGACCTCCAAACCGCAAAAAAAGTGGTATCTGGCGGAAGAGCACTAGCGAGTGAAGAAAATTTTAAAATTATATACGAACTGGCTGATTCTCTAGGTGCCGGTGCTGGCGCATCAAGAGCCGCTGTTGATGCAGGTTATGTTCCTAACGAAATGCAAGTCGGTCAAACAGGAAAAATTATAGCGCCCGATCTTTATCTTGCTATCGGTATTTCTGGTGCAATTCAACACCTTACAGGAATTAAAGACGCGGGAACGATTGTTGCTATCAACAAGGATGAAGATGCTCCTATTTTCGAAGTAGCTGATATAGGCCTAGTCGGCGATTTATTTAAAATAATACCAGAGCTAAAAGCTGCTCTCGACGGTTAAATCTATAATTTAGATAATACCGAATCAGCTTTACTTGCTTCAATTTTACCGGGCTCTTCAATCATCAAGTCAGTAATGACTCCGTCATCAGCGATCATGGCAAATCTCTTGCATCGAATCCCCATACCAAAATTACTATTATCATTATCAAGGCCAATTGATTTTGTATAATCACCATTACCGTCTGCTAGCATTAAAATCTTATCGCCCACAGCCTTATCAACACCCCAAGCATGCATCACAAAAGTATCATTGACTGACATACATGCAATTGTATCCACTTTCTGGGCATATATTTCATCTGATAGATCTAAATAAGACGGTAAATGGCTCATTGAGCATCCCGGAGTAAATGCACCAGGTACTGCGAAAAGGACGACTTTTTTTCCATTAAATAGATCATCAGTACTCATCGGTGCTGGACCGTTATCAGTCATTACTGTGAAGACACCTTGAGGTAATTTGTCACCGACTTTTATTGTCATTAGATCTTCCTTTTATTTATAATTTTTAGGGTAATATCAAACTTTAATTAACATTCATTTTCTGCGATGTGAACAACCAACCCATCAAGCTCATTCGTTACTTCAATTTGGCAGGTTAAACGGCTGTTGTCGCGACGATCAAACGCAGCATCTAGCATACTGTCTTCCATATCATCAGGAGCTGGTAACTTACTTAGCCATTCTGGATCAATATATGCGTGACAGGTTGCACATGCACATGCGCCACCGCATTCGGCAGGCAAACCATCTAAGTCGTTATTAACTGCACCTTCCATCACGGTATAGCCAATATCGACATCAATCTCATGTTTGCCACCATCTTGGGTGACATAGTTAATCTTAGGCATTTAATTCCCCGTCAATTGACGTCATTATTGATTGATTTAATTATCCAGAGCAAACGTCATGAGGTATTTTCAAGCACTTAAATCCTTGCTGCTTGAGCCTGGGCCCGCCTTTTGGCAAGATCATCTGCTTGTTTTTTTGCTGCATTTTCAGCTAGTTCTATTTGCTTATTTCTAGCAATGTCACTTTCTATAACAGCAATCCATTGGCCTGAAATACGTTGTGATCGTTTTGTTTTGCTAGCAGCTTTAAATGCATCAATAGCCTCAAGATATTCTTTTTCATTATACAGGCACATACCAAGTGAGATTTGTGCGTTGTCCGGGCTCTTGATCTTTCCCTTCTTTATACCAGCTTTTACTGATTTTACGCAGTCACCATACATAGCTAGATTCAGATACGCATTACCCAATCTCAGGTCTAATTCACCTTCATCTGATAATTTTGCAGCCATCTTAAGAGCAGGAATTGCCATCTCATCTTCCGAGGCTAG
The DNA here is from genome assembly GCA_905182415.1 of uncultured Woeseiaceae bacterium. GTDB lineage: Bacteria > Pseudomonadota > Gammaproteobacteria > Steroidobacterales > Woeseiaceae > SP4260. The sequence goes on from CAJJBK010000042.1 coordinate 27,461, forward strand.
AGTAAATGCTTGAGACATCAGTCTATAATTTTTTGCATTACCTTCTACGCGTCCATTTTTAATTTCTTTATCTAAGAGAAGAGCACCTTTAAATGGCACTTCTGCCTGCATAAACAATTGTGCCATTGTTATTATTTCAGCTGGTTTTTCCAATAAACCTTGTGTGTGGGCAGCATCATATGCATATATCAAATTCTCATCTTCACCTAGTTCCGTATAAGCGCCTGCTAGAGAGAACCAATATCTCTTTTTAGGCCAATTGAGTATCAATGTTTTTTGTATATCCCTAACTTTTTCAAAATTTTCTTGCTGGAAATATGCAAAATTTAGAAGCACAAACCAGTCTTCTTTTGCTAGCGGTTCTTTACTCGCTAATTTTCTTGCGTCAGATAATTTCTTTGTTGCAGCTGCAATTTCAAGCTCTTCTCTGGCTTTTTTTAGCTCCGCTTCAGCAGTAATTACCGCTGCCGCTCTCTGTGCTTTTTTTCGCCTCACATCTACAACTAAAGCTGTTTCAATCGGCTCTATCATTTCACCATAACGCTCTATTTGATAAAGATTTTGAGCATAGAGAATATATGCGTCTGGTGTAGGATTAATTTCTAATTTCAAATATTCCTCTATCAGAGAAATAGCCGCTGAATAATTTTCTTCCATCGTATTTAACTGAGCTAATGTATACGTCGTAGTTTTCTTTATTTGTTCTTCGATGGTTGGAATTCTTAGCATTTCTTGATAGGCGCTCATTGCCCTAGGAATGTCTTCCATGTTGTAGTAAACGAAGCCTAGATAATTCATTACATTCTGGCGCTCATAGTCAGAAATTTTTGTACTGGCTCGTAGGGCATTTAATATCTTTAGCGCTCCATCGTTATCTTCAGTCTCCATCAATTCTTGAGCTTTGGTAATTTTCGCATAGACGCTCTTACTAACCGCCTGTGATTTTTTTGTTTTTTTATTATCACGACGATCACGCTCACTGACTCTATCGTTCTCTGATTGAGCGCTACTAGGTGTTGTTTGAGCAAATAAAGGCCCTACCAAAAATATTGAAACGGTAAGGACTGCGAGTAGCTGTTTAATTATATTTTGTTTTATTGACATACTTACACCTTTATTTCTTTTACCCTAGTTACTATGTTTATCATTAATATAAATCAATCTTCAATTTTAAACGTTATTCTCGTTTTTACCCCTGATACAGATTGAGGCACTCCATCTACTACACGTGGCTTATATTTAAATTTTAATACCGCTCTTTGTGAAGATCTATCGAATAATGAGCTAGTGCAGAATTCTGCAAATGGATCCGAAGTTGTACCCGCCGGTGTTACAGTAAAGCTCATATCGCAATAACCCTCTAAATTCCTGGATAAAGCTCTCGCTGGATAAATAGGTGCCACTCTAACAATAGGTAGATAATCACCTTCAGCAATATTCATTCCGCCAGGACCACCTATGTTTAGGTCATTCGACACTGATGGAGGTGGTATATTAATTGTTGGTGCATTTGGATCAACCGAATCCATATCTTGAGGTGGCATCTCTTGAGGTATCTCAGGAGGTTTTGGTGGTTTTTCAGGAGTTATGTCTTCAGTGTTAATATTTTCATTACGCTTAACCCTCACAAACTCAAGCAAATGTCTAGCTCTTGGTTCTGTTAAGGCACTTTTTCCTGATGCAATGAGTAAATGCATAACAAACAGAAGGCTTATAGTAATTGCAGACCCGGCTAATATTGAAATTGCATATCTAGCGTACATGGATTATACCTCTTCTGTTTTCTTAATTATTTGCCGCAATTGAAACGTTATAGACACCGGCTTGTCTCGCAGCATCCATCACAACAACCAATAATTCATTCGTTGATTTTTTATCTGCTTGGATAACTACCGACCCTTTAGGATTCTCCGCATGCATTCTTTCTATGTTTGCTCTTACTGCCCTCGGATCTATTAATCTTCTGTCTATCCAGATTTCATCATTAGGACTAATAGCAATTAATATATTGGCATCCGCAATACTTTCTGAGGTTGGTGCATCTGGTCTATTAACATCTATTCCTGCTTCTTTGATAAAAGACGCGGTCACGATAAAGAAAATTAGCATAATAAATACCACATCCAACATTGGTGTTAGATTAATTTCTTCTGACTCTTCTTCTTGTCCTAAATTTATACCTTTACGCATATGCTTTCACCTTTAATGATCTATTGTGAGAGAGTCTTCTAAAAACTCTACTTCTCTTGCGGCACGCCTGGTTAGGAGTGTTACTAAAAGAACACCCGATAAAGCTCCTACCATTCCAGCCATTGTTGGAACGGTTGCCTGTGATACTCCAGCCGCCATAGCTCTAACATTACCTGAACCTGATACTGCCATCACCTCGAAAACCTTAATCATGCCTGTCACAGTACCAAGAAGGCCTAAGAGAGGACATAAGGCTACCAATGTCTGAATCATTGGTATTGACCCATTAGTTGCCATAGAAAATCTGGAAATCATGCCTTCTCTTATTTGATGGGCCTGCCAGGAGCGACGCTCGCTCCTTGCATCCCAATTGCTTTTAATATCACTTGCTAGTTCCGTCATAGTTGAACGAAAATACATCAATCGCTCAATGATTAAGGCCCACATAAGGAATATTGTTACTGCAATCCATCTGAGTACATTACCACCAAGATACAAGAAATCGATGATTGCGTCCCAAGAGTCATATAACCAATACATAACTACCCCTATACTCGATTAATTCTTGTTTTCTGAGTGATTTGCAACAATTCCAGCACTCTGTGATTGCAAGATATTAATTATCTTGCGACTCTGCCCACTAACTAAGGTGTGAAGCAATACCATTGGTATCGCAACACATAACCCCAATACTGTAGTCATGAGCGCCTGTGAGATACCCCCTGCCATTAGTTTTGGATCGCCGGCACCATAAAGCGTTATCACTTGGAAAGTTTTTATCATTCCAGTCACTGTACCAAGTAATCCCATCAATGGTGCGACTGCTGCTATGACTTTAATAAATAACAAACCTTTTGTAAGGTCAGGCATCTCTTTCAAGGCAGCCTCACTTAATTTAAGCTCAACGGTTTCTATATCAGCTCCCTTAGCTTGATCATAAGCAGATAAAACTCGACCTAATGGATTGTCCATTGATGCAGTTTCTTTTGTTAATTGAGCGGTTACATTACGACTGTCTTTAGTAAGTGAAATCCATCGCCATACAGCAATCATAAGACCAACAATTCCTAATGCAATAATACAATAACCAACAATGCCGCCTTGGTTGATACGCTCAGTAATCGTCGGTGATTCTACTAATAAAGCCAGAATTCCACCGCGTGTAACATCCAAACCTATTGCTACGTAGCCATCTGTGGCCTCCATCATATCTTCTGCTGAGTTAGTATATTGAGATTGCTCGGGCTGTCTTTGCAACTCGGTGACATTTCCTGTCGTAGTATCGTATTGAAGGTAGCCATCTTCGAAGACCAGGTTGAACACACCAATTCGAACAACATCAGATGTTATTCTTTCGCCATCCGCCGATGCATACTCTGTAGTGAACCTTGCAATTTTTCCTTGCTCACTAATTTCCCTTTGAAGCTCATACCATAAACCTTCAATATCCTGAATGGATGCGAGGCTATTTGCGCTGGCCATCTTATTACCAAGCTCAACCAAGAATGCTTCACGATTTGGATACTGAATATTGGTTAATGAACCATTGAAACGTGTTTGAGCATCACCTGATACAGTCTGCAATACACCAAATAGTTCTTTTAGAGCACCTAATCTTTTATCTAAAGCCGCTCTTGCATCAACAATCAATTGTTGATTATCGGCAAAGGTAGATTCTAAATCTTCACTTCTGTTCTCTTGACGAGTTCTTTCAGCTCTTGAATCATTTAAGATTTTTTGCTGATTATTTCTGTCTGCTTGAAAGCGAGCTTCTCTCTTTTGTGCCTCAACAGAATCTCGTGCTTGCCCTTGTTCGATTTGTTTTAGCAAATCGCCCATTGATGATGCATCTTCTTGTGCATTAGCAATACCAATTGAACCCATCAGTATTAATGTGTAGGTTATAAACTTATTCATTTTAAGATGCCTCCTTTGCAGCTTGTACCGGAATTAGCATTAATTCTGGTGCAATTAACTGTCTTGCCATTCTTAGTCCTTTTCGTATTTCCGCACGATGCTCATCATCTACTACCCAATCATTTTGATTAACGTCCCAAATACCTGTTATTGAAGAGTCATCCGATTGAAAATACAGTCCAATTCTACCAACTCTCAACATATTATAATCACGAACCCCATAATCACTGCCAAGATCCAATGATTGCTTATAATATTCAGCGGAAGAGCCGTAATCCAATTCAATTTGATAAGATTCCATGACTTTTCTGAATTTTTCAGCAACACTGACATCCGAACGAGACATTAATAATTTCAAAGCATCTATACGTTTAGTTCTTTCTTCTATCAAGAAAGGAATATCTAAAGCTACGGATTGATCCAAGCCATCAATCATTCTCTCCATTAAAGGAAAGATTTGACGATTAATGACATCAACTTGATCCATAGATATTTGAATATCTTCAAGTGTAGCCTCTTGACCTTGCACTTGAGCATTCATGAGTCGGTTATAGACTTTAAGCCCATCGATTTCTTTATTAATGGCACGATATTGATCGGTAAGAGTTCTCGTACCTTCAACTTTTTCATTAATTCTTTCTTGAGAAGCCTGAGCTAATTGTAATCTTTTAGCGTCAGCCCTAAGAACATCATCGACCGATTGAGCAACTAAATTACCAGACATCAATACAAGACCGATTGTCGTAGTTACTAATTTAACTGCCAAGCTATTATTTATGCACCGTTTCATGGGCACTCCTTAAAAGTTTATTTAAATTACTTTTACACTATCCCCGATAAAAAAGGAATGATGCACTTATTTCATTACCAAATTATATTATGTTTTTTTTTGATTAAAAATCAAGTATTGCTGGGCCTTATTAGTATTTAAAAACTATATAGTTGTTGTAGCCTCACCACCACTTAATCTAATTTAAGCGTGGATAAGAATACCATAATAAAAAAATATCGCTAGTCCTTAAGAAAGTTACTTTTTCAACAATAAATGTGCGGAGAGTTCGAGCTTTGCAATTTGAGATAAATGCACCTCGTCAGGCCCATCCGCCAACCTAAGCGATCTCGCCCCTGCCCAAGCTGAAGCTAAGCCAAAATCTTCACTAACACCGCCCCCACCATGAACTTGAATGGCCCTATCAATAACTCTTAACGCCATATTAGGCGCCACAACCTTTATCATTGCTATCTCTTTACGCGCTAATTTGTTTCCCTGCTTGTCCATCATGTCAGCAGCTTTTAGGGTAAGTAGTCTCGCTTGCTCGATATCAATCCTTGAATTTGCGATCATTTCCTTGACTACCCCTTGTCGAGATAATTCCTTACCAAAAGAAACTCTTGCAGCCGCTCTTTCGCACATCCTTGATAACGCCCTTTCCGCCATACCAACAAGACGCATACAGTGATGAATTCTTCCTGGCCCAAGCCTTCCTTGGGCTATTTCAAAACCTCTACCCTCTCCTAAGAGTATATTATTTTTGGGAACGCGAACATTCTTAAAAGTAATCTCCGCATGACCATGTGGTGCGTCATCATAACCATAAACCATTAAAGGTCTAATCACATCAACACCCTTAGAATCCAAAGGAATCAGTATCATTGATTGTTGTGCGTGCCTGGCGGCATTGACATCTGTTTTACCCATAAATATAAGTATTTTACATCGAGGGTCCATAGCGCCTGAAGTCCACCACTTGTGGCCATTGATTACATACTCGTCACCTTCAAGAGTAATAGTTGATTCGATGTTTGTAGCATCAGAAGAAGCCACTCCAGGTTCTGTCATTGCAAATGCCGATCTTATTTCCCCATTCAATAACGGTGTTAGCCACAGATCTTTTTGCTCTTGAGTGCCATACCTAACCAGGACTTCCATATTTCCAGTATCAGGAGCTGAGCAATTAAATACCTCAGAAGCAATCAGGGATCTTCCCATTATCTCTGCAAGTGGCGCATATTCGAGATTATTGAGTTGAGCGCCATATTCGCTATCAGGCAAAAATAAATTCCATAAATTCTCTTGTTTCGCAAGTGTTTTTAACTCTTCCATAATGGGCGGGATCTGCCAGCGAGAATCGCCTTGATTCAAAGAATCATAAAAAACTTTTTCATTTGGATAAATATACTCATCCATGAAGCTAATTAATCGATTTCTTAACTCAACAACTTTTAAAGAATAGTCAAAATTCATTATCTTATACCTTGCAAATTAATTATTATATTTTACGTTAAATATCCTCAACAATGTCGAAGTTTACTACCATTTAAAGGAATAAAGCATTGGAGAAGAAATTCAATCTTTAAGTTATCACCCTATCATTAGAAATACCAAGTAATGATTTATTCGAAACCATATTAACGGAAATATATTCGAAAGACGTAAAAGAATAAATGTATTATAATGCGGCAGTATTGACATAAATACGCCCTTACAACATTATTTATATTATTAATATGAAAAAAATATGAAAAAAATAAAAATAAGCTCAAGAAACGAGAGTTCCTTTTTACTTTCACTGTTATCATTGCCATCAAGAGGACGCTAGGGAAAATTTAATATCTCATACATTATTATTAACCTCGCATTCAAAAAACGAATGGTGGGGTTTTTTTTAAGATAAACGCATATTTAAAGCAACAACATAAGAGGAAACGCAAGCAATGCAAATGTATTCAGAAAAAGATGTAGATTCATCAGTATTAATGGGTAAACGTGTCGCAATAATTGGATATGGCAGTCAAGGTCGTGCTCACGCACTCAATCTTAAAGATAGCGGTCATAATGTAATAGTTGGGTTACGCAAGAACGGACCTAGCTGGAAAAAAGCAATTGCTGATGGACTTGAAGTAGCAGAGCCAATAAACGCGGTAAAAGGTGCAACAATCACTGCATTTCTAACGCCAGATCTCACCCAAGAGGAACTCTACAAAAGTATTGAAGGTGCCTTAGAGATTAATTCTGCAATCTTGTTCGCTCATGGATTCAATATTCATTATAAGCAAATCATGCCTCGTAATGATTTGGATGTTTTTCTAATCGCTCCAAAAGGACCTGGTGGACTAGTTCGTCGTCAATATGAAGAAGGTCATGGTGTCCCATGTCTGGTCGCGGTTGAAATTGATCACTCAGGCTCTGCTCTTAATTTGGCTCTTGCTTACGCACATGGAATTGGTGGGGCCCGAGCTGGAGTAATAGAAACAACTTTCAAAGAAGAAACCGAAACTGACTTATTTGGTGAGCAAGCTGTTTTGTGTGGTGGTGCGACAGAGTTAGTCGTCGCAGGTTACGAAACTCTTACTGCTGCCGGTTATCAACCAGAAGTGGCATACTATGAGTGCATGCATGAATTAAAACTTATCGTAGATTTATTGCATGAAGGTGGACTTAAAAAAATGCATGAATTCATTAGTGATACTGCGGCTTATGGAGACTTAGTTAGTGGCCCTAGAGTAATTGATGAGCATGTAAGAAATAAAATGAAAAAAATTCTAACAGAAATTCAAGATGGTACATTTGCAAAAAATTGGATCGATGAAAATAATGCAGGCCAACCTGAATTCAAAAGAATGATGAACGAAGATTTAAATCATTCTATAGAGAAAGTAGGTTCTGACCTTCGCAGTCGTATGGATTGGTTAGAAAACTAATCTTTATAATAGAGCTATGAGAAGAACAATAATTATCAATAATGTATAGTTTTTGGTAAGAATTGAACTTTAATCTAATGAGGGTAGGAAAATGAGTTATAAGGGCGGCAAATTTATTTGGCATAATGGTCAAATTATTAACTGGGATGAAGCAAAAGTTCATGTACTGTCTCATGCCCTTCATTATGGATCGTCAGTATTTGAAGGAATTAGAGTCTATAAAACGCCAAACGGTTTAAAAGTATTTCGCTTGGGAGATCATATTAAACGTTTATATAATTCTGCTAAAATATACAGAATGCCTATTCCGTTTTCTGAGCATGAAATTATTGATGCTTGCAAAAAACTAATTACTGATAATAATCTCGACAATGGTGCTTATATAAGGCCAATTGCTTTTCGTGGCTATGGTGATATTGGATTAGCGCCTAAAAAAGATCATCCAGTAGACGTTTCTATCGCGGCTTGGGAATGGGGTACTTATTTAGGTACAGAAGCACTTGAAAAGGGGGTTGATGTCTGCGTTTCTAGCTGGCAAAGAGTTGCACCAAACACCATCCCAACTCAAGCAAAGGCAGGTGGAAACTATCTATCCAGTACACTAATAAGCACTGAAGCAAAACGCCTTGGCTTTGACGAGGGTATCGCTTTATCTACGGATGGAATGGTTAGCGAAGGTGCCGGTGAAAATCTTTTTTTAGTCAAGGATGGTCGGTTATATACGCCCCCTGCCTCATCAGGTATTCTCACTGGCATTACCCGAGATACAGTAATCAAACTTTGTTCACGCCTAGGATTATCTGTAAGCGAACAATCCATCAATCGTGAGTCTTTGTACCTTGCTGATGAAATGTTTTTTACTGGCACTGCTGCTGAAATTACACCCATTAGTTCTGTTGACAGAATTGCTATAGGATCAGGAAAAAGAGGTGTTATCACGAAGCAGCTTCAAGATCAATTTTTTGGTCTATTCTCATCCCAAACCAGTGATAATGATAATTGGCTAGATACTATCTAGTATCAGTTTACCCGGTAATCTGGACAAACTAACTTATCTCATGGAAATAAATAAACCAAAAACACTTTTCGAGAAAGTCTGGACAGAGCATGAGGTCAATCATGAGACTTCTTCGAGTCCGGCTATACTTTACATAGATTTACATCTCATTCATGAAGTTACTACACCCCAAGCATTTTCTTTGCTTAAAAATTTAAATTTAAGCGTGAGAATGCCGAATTTAACCATTGGAACAATGGATCACTCAACACCTACTGTCCCCGTTCGCTCTTTCAAAGATATAGAAATTGCAGGAAAAAGTGCAGCAAACCAAGTTAGGACTATGATGAAGAATTGCGAAGAATTTGGTATTGAGCTGTTCGGGTTTGAAAGCAAAAATAGAGGTATTGTTCACGTAATCGGTCCTGAACTTGGCCTGACGCAGCCTGGTAAAACAATTGTTTGTGGTGACAGTCATACCAGCACACATGGAGCTTTTGGTGCGCTTGCATTTGGAATCGGTACAACTGAAGTTGGGCATGTACTAGCTACGCAATGCTTGTTACAACGAAAACCAAAAACATTACTTATCGAAGTCAATGGTCACCTCAATAAGGGCGTCACTGCAAAAGATTTAATCCTAGCCATCATCGGGCAAATAGGCGTTTCTGGGGGTACCGGCTATATAATGGAATTCAAGGGCGATGCTATATCCAACATGGATATGGAGGCACGTCTAACTATCTGTAATATGTCCATCGAAGCAGGAGCTAAATCAGGAATGATTGCACCTGATGATACAACATATAATTATCTATATGGACGACCAAGATCACCAAAAGGAAGTGACTGGGATAGAGCATTGTTACGTTGGAAATCACTCCCAAGTGACTCCGAAGCTACCTATGATAAAAAAGTATCAATAGATGCAAGTAAATTAACGCCTATGGTCACATTTGGAACAAATCCAGGGATGGTGATTGGTGTTAATGATTCTGTCCCTCAAAAGAAAAATGACAAGAGTTTTAATAAGTCACTTGAATACATGCAAGTTTTGCCTGGCAAACTGATATCAGATAATGAAGTTGATGTCGTATTTATTGGGAGCTGTACAAACTCGAGAATTAATGACTTGCAACAAGCAGCTCAAATATTAAAAGGAAGAAAGATTTCTAAAAAAGTTAAGATGCTGGTTGTTCCTGGCTCTCAAAAAATAAAAAAAGAAGCTGAAGACCTAGGTTTAGATAAAATATTCATATCTGCTGGAGCACAATGGAGAGAATCAGGATGCTCAATGTGCTTGGGCATGAATGGAGATACAGTAAGCTCTGGCAAATTAAGTGTCAGCACCAGTAACAGAAATTTCGAAGGACGCCAAGGAAAAGGGGCACGAACAATATTAGCCAGCCCACTAACTGCAGCTGCATCAGCGATTGAAGGTCGAGTCGCAGATCCACGAAAATATTTATAAAAATATCATGAAACCACTAAAGTTCATAGAATCAAATACCATTGCTTTACCAACTACAGACATTGATACAGATCAAATTATACCTGCGCGCTTTCTTACAACAACTACTCGTGAAGGGCTGGGAGATAATCTATTCCATGATTGGCGGTACAAAGATAATGGTAAGAAAAATCCAAATTTTTTACTCAATCAAGACAGTAGCAAAAACTGTCAGATTTTAATTGCTGGTGATAATTTTGGTTGCGGTTCATCTAGAGAGCATGCGCCATGGGCGCTTATGGATTATGGATTCAAGGCTGTAATAAGTACCAAAATTGCAGATATCTTTAAAAGTAATTCCTTAAAAAATGGCCTATTACCTATAGTTGTAGATGAAGAAACGCTAATGGATTTATTGGATAACTCCGGAGAAAAAATTATAATTAATGTTGAAAAATCTGAGATACAGACATCAACTAAAAAAATAATAAAATATACAATAGATAAATTTTCAAAATATTGTCTTACCGAAGGTATAGATCAACTTGGATATATCCAGAGGCATAAAAATGAAATTAAAAAATTTGAGGAAATAAGAACATGGACGCCTTAATAACATTATTGCCTGGTGATGGCATAGGACCTGAAGTTACAAAATCAGGGCGATCTATATTAGATACAATTGGTAAAGAGTTCGGTCACAACTTTAGCTTCTCAGAGCAACACATTGGTGGCTCAGGAATAGATCATTGTAATGACCCCTTACCCTCAAATACGATTTCTAGTTGTAACGAATCAAATGCCGTTATACTTGGTGCAGTGGGAGGTCCTAAATGGGACAATCCAAATGCGAAAATTAGACCAGAGCAAGGATTATTAGGGTTGCGTGCAGCGCTAAAAGTCTTTGCAAATATCCGCCCTGTACAGATAATACCCTCTCTATCAAATGCATCGCCATTAAAAAATCATCTTCTCAAAGATGTTGATCTTCTAGTGATTCGTGAACTTACGGGAGGAATATATTTTGGCGAAAAAAAACGCAATAAATCTTCTGCCAGCGATCTATGCATCTACCATGATTATGAGGTTGAGCGAATCATTAGAGTGGCGGCGAAACTAGCAAAAACAAGAAAAAATAAATTATGCTCTGTAGACAAAGCTAATGTTTTAGAAACATCTCGTCTTTGGAGGGATATAACAACAAAGACAATGTCCTCTGAATTTCCAGATACTGCTATAGAGCATATTCTAGTTGATGCAGCAGCTATGTATCTTATTAACCGTCCTGCCGACTTTGATGTAATAGTAACCGAGAATATGTTTGGAGATATTCTAACTGATGAAGCATCAATGCTATCTGGGTCGATGGGCATGCTTCCATCTGCATCTTTAGGTGAGAGTAGCGTTGGTCTTTATGAGCCAATTCATGGCTCTGCACCAGATATTGCTGGCAAAGGAATTGCCAATCCATGCGGCATGATAGGAAGTGTCGCTCTGTTATTAAGGCATAGCTTAAACCTAAACGAAGAAGCTGATTTATTAGAACAAGCAATTTATGATGCGATTGAAGGTGGTGCAAGAACAGCTGATATTGCAACCAATAATGAAAATATTCTTAGTACGGATGAAATGACCAATGTCATTATAAATCGACTAAAAAAATAGAGCTTTTTTACAAAATATATATGAAGATAAAAAATCTTGTAAGACCTGAAGTTCTTGATTTACCTACTATAAATGCACCAGAGGTAAGTCATGGAATGATTCGTATGAATGCGAATGAATCTCCCAGCTCCCCATGGCAAAAAAGCAAGGCTATACCACTTAATCGATATCCGCCAGTTCGTCCAAATTCTTTAACTCAAGGAATGGCAAATTTTTACGTCGTCAAGAAAGGAGAAATACTCCTATCAAGAGGCAGTACCGAAGCCATTGATACCATCATAAGAACGTTTTGTAATCCAAATATGGATAGCATTTTGGTTTCTCCACCAACATTTGATATGTATCAGTTTTTTGCTAATTTGAATTCAATTAGTATCGAAGAAGCACCACTAAAAGCTGAAAATAATTTCGTTTTAGAAATTGATGATTTGATAGATGCAATAACCGTGAAAACAAAACTTGTTTTTATATCTACACCGAATAACCCATGCGGATCATCTACAACGATAAACGATATAACTTCAGTTCTAGAGGCGGTTAAAGATAATGCTATTGTCGTTGTGGATGAGGCATATATTGAGTTTAGCTCAATCGAGTCAATGATCAAAGAGATTCGAAATCATGAAAACCTCATTGTATTAAGAACACTATCAAAAGCTTTTTCTCTAGCTGGAGCTAGATGTGGCGCAATGATATCAAGTGCAGAAGGCATAGATCTTCTGAAGAAAACAGCTCCACCATTTTCTTTCTCTACGCCCACAATAAATCATATTGAATCAGTTTTATCATCAAATGACATAAAGGCGAATAATCGTCACATAAAAAATATAGTCATCCAAAGAGAGCGCCTAAAAAAGTCGCTGTTGACATTAGCATGTGTAGATAAAGTCTGGAAAAGTGATGGTAACTTTTTACTTGTTCGTTTTAAAAATACTAATAGTATTTTAAACGCACTAGAAGAAAATCAAATATTGGTTGGACAAATTAAAAATAGTGATGCCCTGAAAGATTGCCTGAGAATCACCGTGGGAAATTCAGAGGAAAATAAAAAGCTAATAGAAGCTATCTCCTCAATTATATAACGAAGAGGTAATAAAACGGATTTAAATCATAATTTCTTTTGGAATCTCTCTTAAATTATAATTTGATGCCATCGACTTAACATACGCACCTGTATTCCCTATCAGAATAGTATCGCCCTCGATGGTCAATGGAAATTTTCTATTAATTCCCAATTTATCTCCGGACTCACACACAGGTCCAACTATTGTTACACTCTGAGTATTGGGTAAACCGTATCTAGATAAATTAACAATTTCATGAAAAGCACCATACAAAGCTGGCCTAATCAGAGTATTCATACCTACCCCAACACCAATATAATAATTCTTCCCTTTTTCTTTTAACTGAGTTACTTTCGTTAAAATAACTCCCGCCTCACCAATAATATACCTTCCTGGTTCTAACCAAAATTTAAACCTAGGGTGCTTTATTTTCAACTCCAAAAGCAAAGTATTAAGCTGCTTAAAGTCAAAGGAATTATCATCCAATCTCTCTCTAATTGGAATTCCACCCCCTAGATTTATAATTTTCACCAAAGGCATATTACTTGCAATTTCAACAAGTTTACTGGCTACATCTATCCAGTTGGATGCATTTTTAATGCCACTTCCGCTGTGAGTATGCAAACCCCCAATAGTAATATTATTTGCTTTTGCTAAATGCTTTAGCTCTGAGATTTGAATTAAGGGTATCCCAAATTTTGAGGAGTCACCCCCAGTATTAACATGCTCGTGATGCCCATCACCAACATCTAGATCAATACGAGCCATTATTTTTTTACCCATAAAAATATCTGGCCATGCTTTTAATGGATATAAACTATCCACCGTCACCACAAGATTTCTCTCCAGAGCAAAAATATAATCTTCTTTCGGTGAAAAATTAGGGGTAAATAAGATTCTTGCTGGATCAATATTTGGAAATAAGTTAATTAAATATTGCACCTCTCCAGGAGATACACACTCAAAACCAATATTTTTTTTCACTACAGTTTTTAAAATATCATCGCTATAGTTTGCTTTCATTGCATAAAACAATCCGTCAATAGAATCTAATTGACCAAGCCTATCAATATTTTCATTAATTGTATCAACGTTATAAATAATGGAATTTCTATGTACTTCAGATAGCTCAAGCAATTGAGTAATTTTACTAGTCCACCAAATTGGTTTCTCAGATGAAATAGTTTTAATCATGGTAAGGATTTACCAAGCAGGTGCTTCAGTAGTCGCTCCAAGAGATGCAGATGTCACTGAAGATCGATATTTCGCTAAAGCGCCTCGCTTGACATCCGATGAAGGTCGACTCCAAGCAAGCTTTCTTTGATCCAGGATATTTTCGTCTATGATTAGGTCAATAGATTTATTCTCAGCATCTATCCTAATCTTATCGCCATCTTCAATCAGAGCTAAAGGACCACCAACCATAGCTTCGGGAGAAACATGACCAACCACAAAACCATGACTGCCACCAGAAAATCTGCCATCAGTTATAAGCGCAACATCTGAGCCCAGACCTTTTCCTATAATTGCACCTGTTGGGCTGAGCATTTCTCTCATGCCAGGCCCACCTTTAGGACCTTCATAGCGAATCACCACAACATCTCCAGCGATTATCTCATCATTTAATATGGCTTTTAATGCATCCTCTTCGGAGTCAAATACTCTAGCAGAACCCTCAAAATATAGGCCTTCTTTTCCAGAAATCTTCGCAACAGAACCTTCAGGAGCAAGATTACCATATAGTATGCTTAAGTGACTTTCCGGCTTTATTGGTGAATCAAGATCCATGATAATTTTTTGACTAGAGGGGTAATCCTCAACATCACGTAAATTTTCTTCTAAAGTTTTTCCCGTAACCGTTATACAATCACCATGCAATAACCCCGCTTCCAATAAGCGCTTCATTAATGGTTGTATGCCACCAATTTCAATCAAATCAGACATTAGGTATTTTCCACTGGGCCTAACATCGGCCAATACCGGGACACGAGATCCAATTCTAGTAAAATCATCTAGTGTTAAAACAACATCTGCTTCTTTTGCCATAGCAATCAAATGCAAAACTGCATTCGTTGAGCCACTAAGTGCAATTACTACTGTAATAGCATTTTCAAATGCATGTTTCGTCATTATATCTTTGGGTTTTATGTCTTGTTTGATTAAATTAATTACCGCCTCTCCAGCTTTTTGGCAATCTATTAATTTATTCTTCGAGACAGCCTCTTGAGCAGAGCTATTTGCTAGACTCAAACCCATCGCCTCAATAGCAGATGCCATTGTATTTGCTGTATACATTCCCCCGCATGCCCCTGGACCGGGAATTGCAGTACTCTCAACCTCTAATAATTCTTTTTCATCTATTTTTCCACTTGATATTGCGCCCACCGCTTCAAATACAGACACAATATCTCTATTTTTTAACCCAGGTTTAATTGTTCCACCATAAACAAAAATAGAGGGTCTATTAAGCCTTGCCATCGCCATGGCGCAAGCAGGCATATTTTTATCACAACCACCTATAGTGACAAGCCCATCAAATCCCTGTGCTGAAGTAACCGCCTCTATAGAATCAGCAATAATCTCCCTAGAGACCAGCGAATAACGCATACCAGGAGTGCCCATGGAGATGCCATCAGAAACCGTTATTGTGTTAAAAATAACGGGTTTGGCGCCAGATCTTTCTACTCCAATTGATGCCTCTAAAGCCAGTTTATCCAAATGCATATTGCATGGTGTTATCGTGCTCCATGTAGATGCAATGCCAATTTGAGGTAATTTAAAGTCGCCATCTTTAAAGCCAACAGCTCTGAGCATAGCTCTACTTGGTGCTTGCTCTAAACCGTCAACAATTTGTTTTGAATATTTTCGTAATGTTTTTTTTGTCATGGTGCTTACCTACAAAATACTAAATCAATAAATTTATTAAGTGAATTATATTACAAAATCGAAAGAGAAAATATCATCATAATGCAGAGTAGTATAACTCACTTTATTAGATAATTTTTCCTGGATTCATGATATTCATAGGATCAATTGTTTGTTTTATAGAGCGCATTAAATTAATCTCGATATTGGACTTATAATGCAATAAATCGGCCTTTTTTAGCATGCCTACTCCATGCTCAGCGCAGATACTTCCGTTAAAATCCATAATACAATCATAAACTGTTTTAGAGATTATTTTTCTAAATTTTTCAAAATTACTCAATGTCATATTTTTCGGTTGCGAAACATTAAAATGGATATTTCCGTCACCAACATGACCAAAAGCCACTATCCTTGATGTTGGTAAAATTCTTAATATTTTCTCCTCTAGTTCGATAATTAAAGCAGAAACTTTGCTAGGAGGTACCGATATATCATGCTTAAAACTTCCCCCTTCGTATTTTTGTGCTGCAGAAATTGAATCTCTAATTTTCCATAAAGCATTTTTTTCTGTTAAGTTCTTAGTAATTACTGCATTGCTTATATGATTTGATTTTACGAAACTCATCAACTGATCATTGCACTCAATGAAAGTCAATTTTGATACTTCTAATAATATGTACCATGAATAGTCGGTATCAAAGGGATGGTTAATATTAGATATATTCTTTTTCACAAGATTTATTGCTCTTTCCGATATTAATTCAAATGTTTCTAAATTATTTCCATATTTTTTTCTCATTTCAAATAAAAGGTATTGAACAGAGGAAATTTCATCGAACCCAAGAAAAGCTGTGACGATATTTCCGGGACACGGATATAGCTTAAGAGTAGCTGAGGTAATAATTCCAAGTGTTCCTTCAGCTCCAATAAAGAGTTGTTTTAGATCATAACCAGAATTATCTTTTATTAAATTAGTCATTCCATTCCATATATCACCGTTAGGAAGAACCACTTCGAGACCCAGCACCTGCGAACGAGTAGTTCCATATTTTAAAACATTTGTACCACCAGCATTCGTGGAAATGTTACCTCCAATTTGACAGCTGCCCGAGGAAGATACATCTATAGGAAAAACAAGACTATAATTACTTACCTTTTTGTGAATATCCTCCAAAATACATCCAGCCTCAACTTCAATTGAAAAATTATTTCTAGAAATACTTTTAATTTTATTTAATTTTTTTAATGAAATTATCACCTGCGAACCTGATTTATCTGGTATTGCACCACCACAGAGACCAGTATTACCGCCTTGTGGAATAATGGCTATTTTATTGGAGGCACATATCTTTACTATTTCAGATACTTGGTTAGCAGATTCGGGGAATAGCACAATCAAAGGAATGCCATCAAAAGTATTACGCCACTCTGTGATATAAGCTTGCATTTCACTGATATCAGTAATCCATGCATTTTCATTGACAGCAGACTTTAGGGTCTCAAGAGGAGAGTCAAGCATATTAATTAATCAATTGTGTGTTATTTTTGTAAGTATGCCAATCAATATTGCTGCCACACATAATTAACACAATTTTTTTGCCATCTAATTTCTCTTTCAATGGGCCCAAAAGAGCAGCTGTAGAAACAGCACATGCTGGCTCAATCGCTAAATTCATTTCATCAAAAAGAAGATTCATTGATTGAGCTATTTGATTCTCGCTAACTAAAAGTGATTGAGTAAGGTTATCTCGACAATACTCAAACGAAATAGGCATTGCAAAAGGTGCGGCAAGGCTATCAGCGATTGTGGCCATATTTTTGATTTTTTGTGGAGAGTTATTTTTTATGCTTTCGTTTATCGAATTGGCATGAAAAGGTTCGACCCCATATATAGATGTAGAAGGTAATTTACCTCTTACATAAGATGAAAGCCCCGCACAGAGCCCACCGCCACCAATTGGAACTACCACTGCATTCATTTCACTATATTGTTCACATATCTCATAACCTAGTGTGGCTGTACCATGAATTATATCAATTCCCTCAAAAGGATGAATAAAAGCACGATTCTCTTTTTGTTTAATTGTTTCAACTTTCCTAAAGGCCGCAGTCGCATCATCAGCGAATACAACTTCCGCCCCTAATTTTCGGCATGACTCTACACGGAATATATTGGATGACTTTGGCATAACAACCTTTGCATTAATTCCGAGCACTCTTGATGCATAGGCTATTGCAATAGCATGATTACCAGCACTGACGGCTGTAACACCATTTTTTAGTTGATTTTTATTTAAACTCAATAATGAAGTTAACGCACCTCTTAACTTAAAAGTTCCTGTGTGTTGAAGAAACTCCATTTTGGCAAATATTTTTGTATTTTTAGAAAATCGCTGCTCTAAATCATAACAACGAACCATAGGTGTATTGACTATATAATCATCTAAAGTACTTCTTAGTTTCTTGATTGCAACTAAATCAACTGAAGTATTCATCTTCGTGACCCTAAATTATATTTATTAACAATTCTATATATTACAAATGGTCGGGACGGAGAGATTCGAACTCACGACCCCCACAACCCCATTGTGGTGCGCTACCAGGCTGCGCTACGCCCCGATTGTTTATTGTGAATTAGTTATTAAAGTCTTTAAGTGAGGGTATATGGTATTAATTACGTAATATTTTATAAACATCTTCAAGTTCTATACGTAACTGCTTGATTATCTGTTGACTTTTTGAGATATCAGATTTGGATTCATCACCCATAAGACGTTGACGAGCACCTCCAATTGTAAATCCTTCATCGTACAATAAAGCTCGTATTTGTCTAATAATTATCACATCTTTTCTTTGGTAGTAGCGTCTATTACCTCGCCTTTTTACTGGTTTTAATTGCGGAAATTCTTGCTCCCAGTATCTTAGGACATGCGCTTTAACACCACATAATTCACTAGCTTCACCAATTGTAAAGTACCTTTTGCCAGGTATTGGGGGTAGCTCGTTATTATTTGCTGGTTCCAACATATCCCTCTACTTTATTTTTCAATTTTTGACCTGGTTTAAATGTAACAACTCGGCGAGCTGAGATAGGTATATTTTCGCCAGTTTTAGGGTTCCTGCCTGGCCTTTGCTTCTTATCGCGTAAATCAAAATTTCCAAAACCAGATAATTTCACTTGATTACCATTCGCTAAGGCTGATTTTAGCTCATCAAAATAAAGCTCAACAAGTTCGCGGGCTTCTCTTTTATTCAAACCTAATTCGTTATATAACGATTCAGCAATGTCTGCTTTTGTTAGTGCCATTAAATCCTAATCTCTTAATTTAGCGAAAAATTTCTTTTCAAGTAAAATCACAGTTTTTGAAATAATCTCATCTGCAACAGTGTCTGTAAGGGTGCGTGATTTTTCCTGCAAAATCAAGCCCAAAGCGATACTTTTTAGTCCTTCTTCTATGTTATTTCCCTCAAAAATATCAAAAACCTTTATTGATTGAATAATTTCAGGTTCTATAAACTTAATTGACTTAATGATATCCGCTGCTTTTATGTCTTTTTTGACAGTAAAAGAGATATCCCTTCTTATCAATGGGTACTTAGAAATCGGCTTAACTTTTAGAGAAACACCAGGATAAGCACTTATAATATTCAACTCAAATAAATAAACATCTCGTTTAATAGAGAATTTTTTAGCTAAAACGGGGTGCAACTTTCCCACTGAGCCAATTTTCAAGCCATTGAGGAGTAATTTTGCTGATTGCCCTTGTTGCAAGGATGCATTGTTATCTGGTTCAAATTCGAATTCATTTTCTATTGTATCAAGGATTAAAATCGACTCCAAATCGCCTTTTATGTCGTAGAAATTCACGTTGATAGATTTTTCTGACCAATGCTCACCTCTTAAAGGTCCCATAATTAGTCCTGCAACTTGCTCGATTTCTTGATGACCATCGTTAGTACTTTCAAAGATTTTACCAATTTCAAATAATCTCACTCGATCCATTTGTCGGGCTACATTCCTAGATGCGACATTTAGCAGTCCCGGCCAGATTGAACCTCGCATTGTCGACATATCTTTAGATAATGGGTTTGCAAGTCTTAATTCTGATTGCTTACCTGTAATAAGCGTATTCACATCATCATCGATAAAACTATAAGTAATAACTTCTTGGTAGTCTCTAGTGCATAAATGATTGGCAATTTTATCAATATTTTTTAAATCGTCATTCGGTAGAGAAAGTGATCTTGATGAAACCTCAGTTAGCTCAGGTATTTTATCAAAACCATATATCCTTGCCACCTCCTCGATTAAATCTTCTTCTATTTGAAGATCGAACCGATATGATGGCACGCTTACCTGCCAATCAATTTTATTTTCACGTATTTTAAAATTCAACCTTACCAATATTTCAGAAATTTTATTAAAATCAATTTTATGACCTAATATTCTCTCAAGACGACGAGAAGTTAATTTTATAGTTTTATTTTTTGGCAGATAATCTTCATTTTTAATATCGGTGACCTTGCCAGCATCGCCACCACAAATAGACAACAATAATTCACAAGCTCTATTTACAGCGATCTTTTGTATCCTTGGATCGACCCCCCTCTCAAACCTCAGAGAGGCATCAGTATGCATGCCATATCTTCGAGCCACTCCTGCCATTACTTCGGTAGGCCAATAGGCGGCTTCAAATAAAACTGATGTGGTGTTTAATGATACTGAAGTCGATAAACCGCCCATAATTCCAGCCATACCAATTGGTCCTGAATCGTCAGTGATTACAACAGTGTCTTTTTTTAATTCGACCTCTGATTCATCAAGCAATACTAAATGCTCATCTTTTTTCGCAAATCTTGGAATTATTGTTCCATTTACTTTTGATAAATCATAGGCATGTAAGGGCTGTCCAAGCTCTATCATTACAAAATTAGTAATATCTACAACTGGGTTAATTGATCTAATTCCTGATTTCCTAAGTTTTTCAACCATCCATAAAGGAGTTAAAGCTTTATTGTCTATATTAATTATAGCCTGAGCTGCCAATCTCGGGCACAAATCAGGAAAGGGGGTTTTAATGGAATATTCCACTTTTGCACTTGGTTTATTGCTAATATCAAATTTGTATTTAATATCTTCCTTACAAGTCCCTGCTAAATCCCTTGCAATACCCAAGACAGAGAAACAGTCGCCACGATTAGGCGTCAAATCTAAATCAATTATACGGTCAGGTAATTTAA
>CAJJBK010000043.1 GCA_905182415.1 uncultured Woeseiaceae bacterium
ATTGTTGGTTTATTAGCAGAGAATTTTCTCAAGAAAACTCAATCGGAAAAGATCATATACGATCCACGATTAACTTGGAACACCATTGAGACAGTGACTAATGCAGGTGGAAAAGCTATTCAGAGTCAATCAGGCCATTCTTTTATCAAACAATGCATGCGTGAGAATGACGCTATATATGGTGGGGAAATGAGTGCCCATCATTATTTTAGAGACTTTTATTATTGTGATAGTGGAATGATACCTTGGCTATTGATTGCTGAGTTAATTTCCTCAAAAGGACAAAGCCTGTCTTCCATGCTTGATGTTTGTAAAGCCAATTATCCTGCCAGTGGTGAAATTAATCGTAAAGTTAAAGACACATCAAACACCATTTTGAAGATTCGATCTCAATACAAAGATCATGCACTTTCGATTGATATGATGGATGGAGTGAGTATGGAGTTTTCTGATTGGCGTTTTAATGTACGTGCATCAAATACAGAGCCTTTACTTCGATTGAATGTAGAGAGCCGTGCTGATTATTCACTCATGCAAGTTAAAACCAATGAGCTATTGGAAATAATCAATCGCGACAGCTGAATAATTGTTAGAATTCTATTTTATCAACTTCAAGTGATTAATAAATTATGATCAGAACCAGATTTGCTCCCAGCCCAACTGGAGTACTACATTTAGGCAGCGTTCGAACAGCATTGTTTTGTTGGTTATACGCAAAGCATTCTGGAGGTCAGTTTATTTTACGTATTGAGGATACTGACAAGGAGCGCTCAACCAAAGATAATGTGAATGCCATCCTTGAAGGAATGAACTGGCTTGGAATGGATTGTGATGAAGGCCCAATTTATCAAACTGATCGTTTTAATCGCTATCATGAAGTAGCAGATGACTGGCTTAAATCTAAAAAAGCGTATCGTTGTTATTGCTCGAAAGATGAATTAGATGCAATGCGAGAAAAACAGAGAGAAAAAGGCGAAAAAACCAGATATAACGGTAATTGTAGGAATTTAAAATACGATGAGAGCGAGAAGGGTGATTTTGTTTTACGCTTTAAAAATCCACTTTCTGGCCAAGTTCTGGTTAGTGATCAGGTTCGTGGAGATGTGATATTTGAGAACCATGAATTGGACGATTTGGTGATAGTCAGAACGGATGGTTCGCCAACCTATAATTTTGCGGTGGTGATTGATGATGCTGATATGGCAATCAGTCATGTCATAAGAGGTGATGATCATTTAAATAATACACCTCGCCAGATGAACATGTTTGAGGCGTTAGGAGTGAGGGCGCCTGTTTATTCTCATTTACCAATGATACTTGGTGATGATGGGGCAAAGTTATCTAAGCGTCATGGTGCGGTGGATATTCGTGATTACCGTGAGCAAGGATTTATTCCCGAGGCAGTACTTAACTATTTAGTTCGCCTAGGCTGGTCTTATGGCGATCAAGAGATTTTTAGTATCGAAGAAATGACTAAGCTATTTGATCTGCCGGGTATCAATCAATCTGCATCTGCATTTAGTGGTGATAAATTATTATGGTTGAATCAAGAATATATGATGAATGCATCAGCAGAGTCATTAGTACCTCACCTGGAATATCATATGAATTTAATTGGCATTGATAGAAGTGAAGGACCTGACTTAACCGAGATAATTGAGGCTTATCGTGAGCGTGCTGAAACGTTTATTCAGATGGCGGAAGCATGCCGATATTGTTATGAAGAATTTGATGAAATAGATCCAAAAGCAACAAAGAAGCACCTTCGACCGGTGATATTGGAGCCTATTGAAGCGCTATATTTACGCTTGCAACTCCTAGAAGAGTGGTCACAGGAAATGATTATTACGTCTGTTAATGAGGTGGCTTCAAATTTTGATATTAATATGGGTAAACTAGGCCAACCATTGCGTGTCGCAGTGACGGGGGTTTCGGCGTCACCACCAATTGATATAACGCTTTGCCTGATAGGCAAAGAAAGAACTTTAAAACGATTAGAGAGAGCAATTGAGGTAATAAAAAAACGCATAGAATTGAGTTAATAGATTGAATTATTTTGAAGTATGGAGTTTTTAAAATCTGTTGTTAATCAATGTTAAATCACTTAAACTGCGCATCATTGGAATAGTTTATATTTGAGTTTGATTAAAGGTGAGTACACTTACCTTTGACTGGGATTAAAATATAAAATACTTCGATTAAAAAAGAGATACATTTTTTTTAAAAATATTTGCATATAGTCTTGGGGCTATAGCTCAGCTGGGAGAGCGCTTGCATGGCATGCAAGAGGTCGGCGGTTCGATCCCGCCTAGCTCCACCAGATATATACTTTTAAATAAATTGTGTCCCCATCGTCTAGAGGCCTAGGACACTGCCCTTTCACGGCGGCAACAGGGGTTCGAATCCCCTTGGGGACGCCATTTATTTAAATGGTATCTAAATAAATGAATTGTGAAAAATATTACCAATAATGTCTTATATTCAATTAATGTTTTTATATTTAACAATAGGCATGCTTCCTGCTGCACCCTTTGTATTTTTATATATAACCGTATTTAAGAAGGATATAAAAGAGATACCTAAATATTATTTAGTAATTTTCTTCATTATTATGGGCTGGCTTTCAAATAGATACTTAGGGTTGTTTTGATTGAGTAAAGCAGGAAAAATTAATCAATAAAAGCAATAAGATAGAATCATTTTTTAAAACAAACTATGATAGCTATAGCCAGTTATTAGCCATATAAAAATAGCTATAAACCAAACTGTTAAGTATATTTTTAGGGTTATTTTATAAGTCCTAAGAGTAATCTCTTTGCAAAGAAAAGCAGCTATGCCAAACGATATGAATAAGCTAACACCTATTGTTGCCAGTGTTAGCAGCATATATAAACTTTGAAATTGCGATGTAATCATTATTTAAATAATACCACTTGAATTTAACTCCTGAAATGCTTTATTATAAAAGAGTACATAAGGAGTACATTATGAAATTAGCTTTAACTCGTTTAGAGCAAAGAATATTAGATTCAATCAAATCTTACCATCTACAATACAATGAAATGCCAACCATTCGCGGTATCGGTAAAATTGTAGATATAAGCTCTCCAGGGACAATAGGTCGATATGTTAACTCTTTGGTAAGTAAAGGGTATTTGCAGCGAGATAAGCGTACTTGGCGTGGATTGAAATTAATATCATTTGATAATGGAGAGTATTTACCGTTGATGGGTAGGATTGCTGCGGGTAAACCAATTGAGGCAATTTCAGGAGAGAATGAATTAAATCCAAATGCGCTATTATTGGGTGAAAACCGCTATGCATTACAGGTGATCGGAGACTCGATGATAGATGCTGGTATACGCGATCGAGATTGGGTGATCATACACTCACAAGAGAGCGCTGATGATGGTCAAATTGTTGTTGCCCTTATAGATCATACAGAGACCACCTTAAAGTACTTACATCATCTCAAGAACGATATTGTAGAGTTAAGGCCTGCCAATACAGCTTTATCACCAATGCGATATATATCGGATAGAATCTTAATTCAGGGGGTTCTGGTGGCACAAATGAGAACTTACTGATGATAGCTCTAACATGAGAAATATTAAGTTATGGGAACGCGCCATTATCCTAGTAGATATGAATGCATTTTTTGCTTCTATTGAGCAATTAGATTTTCCTGAGTTACAAGGCCAACCTATTGGAATCACTAATGGCTGGGATGGAACCACAATTATAACTTCATCTTACGAAGCGCGAGCATATGGGATCAGAACGGGCATGCGCGTTAAAGAAGCAAGATTGCTTTGTCGTGATTTTATCCAGAGACCATCACGACCAAAGCGTTACGCTGAAATCTCTTCATGCATAATGAAAAGTTTAAATGCGTTTACACCGGATATTGAAATTTTTTCTGTGGATGAGGCATTCCTGGATGTTACACGCTGTCAAAAATTATTAGGCAGTCCTCCGTATATTGCTGAGTTAGTTAGGCAAAAAGTCATCGAAGTCTCAGATGGTTTATTGTGTTCGGTTGGTGTGTCTGGCGATAAAACAACTGCAAAATATGCTGCAAAACTAAAAAAACCAAATGGCTTAACTGTCATCCCACCTTGGGAATCAGAAGAGACATTAAGAAATGTCCCAGTTACTAAGTTATGCGGTATCGCTAAGGGTATAGGTTCATTCTTGGGTCAACGTGGTGTGTATGTGTGTGGCGATATGAAGAATCTTCCCATTGGGGTGCTGGCAAAACGTTTTGGAAATTTAGGTCGCCGTATTTGGTTTATGGCACAAGGTCTTGACCCAGAAAAGGTTAACATTAATATACAGGCACCAAAATCAATTGGTCACGGGAAGGTTTTACCTCC
Source organism: uncultured Woeseiaceae bacterium (assembly GCA_905182415.1). Classification (GTDB taxonomy): domain Bacteria; phylum Pseudomonadota; class Gammaproteobacteria; order Steroidobacterales; family Woeseiaceae; genus SP4260. The sequence continues at coordinate 4,377 of CAJJBK010000043.1, forward strand.
CAATACAAAAGATATAAATACCATTCAAGTATTTTTATTACATATGAGTGAAAAGGTTGCTGGACGTTTGCGTAGAAATTCATTTGAGGCGCAACGTTTTTTTATTGGATTAAAAACCAATAATGGTTGGATTAGCACTAAGTTATATACGCCTTTTATAACTAATGATGGTCTTGATATCTATCATCTATGTTTATTTTTTTTGAAGTTAAATTGGCAAGGAGAGGGTGTCTTTCAGGTTCAAGTGACCGCCTCTGATCCAAGACCATCGAAACAGCAATTGGAGTTGTTTTTACCTAATAAGCCAAAAAGAAGTCATCTTTGCACGACCGTTGATGAAATTAATCAACGCTATGGTGAGTTTTTCGTATCCCCAGCACGACTTATGCTTCGCTCAAAAATGCCAAATGTTATAGCTCCTGCCTGGAAGCCCATTGGGCACCGGCAAAGTATTTAGGAGCAAGAGCAAGAGCATGAGTATGGGTATTTTCTATATACATAAAGGCATTGGCTGTGGTGTGTATTTTTCGAACTACCAAGCTAAGTTACCAATAAAAACAAAACTAAGTGAAGCATCAGAGTTGGTCATTTGGGGGCGCCGAAAACATGAACAAGGAAGACTTCCTTTTGGCGGCTGCGTCAATTTTTCTGAGATTAATTCTGAAGAGTGGAGTGCATGGTTTCCAAGAGCTGTGATTATTCCTGCTAGTTGTTTCGTAGAGCAAGATATAGAAGGCCAAAGCAAATGCTTTAATTTAACAGAAGGTAAATGGATGCAGGCATTACTCGTCAAAATCAATACAGAGAGGAGGGTGTATATTGTGACTATAAAACCCAATACAAAGAATCGAATATTTGATCGATGGCCACGTATACTTAGTAAGCAAACAGATTTTAATATAAAAAATCAAAGCCAAGCATTATATTAAAACATAATACTCGGCTTTGATTGGCGAGTTATGTTTGCGATTGGATGTAGTTCTCGATATTCATTTTATCGATTAGACCAAGTTGAGATTCCAACCAGTCAACATGTTCTTCTTCTGATTTAAGGATTTCATCAAATAAATCGCGACTAACATAATCTTTAATACTTTCAGCATAGGTAATAGCGATTTTTAGGTCAGGCAAGGCTTCCATTTCAAGGGCGAGATCGCATTGCAGCATCTCATTAACATGCTCTCCAATTCTGAGCTTACCAAGTGTTTGTAGATTAGGTAGTCCTTCTAAAAAGAGAATGCGCTCAATCAGTTGATCGGCATGTTTCATTTCATCTAATGATTCTTCGTATTCTTTTTCTGCTAATTTAGTGATACCCCAATCTTTATACATCCTAGAATGTAAAAAATATTGATTAATTGCAGTTAGCTCATTTCTTAATATTGCATTTAGATGTTGAATAACTTCTTTATCACCTTTCATAATATTCACCTCATATATACTTATTTAAGGTTTAATCATAAGAGGTAAAAATGTCATTACAAGTGAGAAATAATTCTCATCTACGAATGATTATTATTAAAAAAATGTACGTATAATCATTACGTTATGGAGTGTTTATTTTCGAGGTACCTTAATTTTTTGCTTATGCTGCTGAAGGTATATAGGTCCTTGGGTTGCACTTTTTTCGGGTGTTGTCATTCAGAATTGACTGAGTCATTTCGACGCAACTGCCACAACAAGAAGCCAACCCATATTTTTTTCTGAGTTTACCTAATGAATCAAAGCCTGCATCTGCTGCTGCGCGAATTTGAGTCTCTGTAATGGACTTACATATACATATATACATAGCACTAAAAGATAAATTATGATTGATGTATTGTATTTAAATCGGAATGAGAATGATTGTCAATCTTATTCAAACATTTTTTTCTAATATCGAACATAAGAGACACCAAGGTTTGTTTCTACTGAAAAGATTCGTTGTTTTGATTCAACTCAAGTGTCGAGGGGGTGACACCGAGATCATAAATCCTTGTTAACTGAAATCCACTATTATCTCGTTAACTAACAAACCTCGGTGTCATTACTCACAAGTCCCTATTACGTTATAGCTGTATGTTCATGCCAAATGATAATTGACGTTCCATACCGGGTCTTAAGCCTGCTGGGCGACGTGCCGCAACATATACTTCATTCATTAGGTTATCAATTTTTACATATGCACTAACTCTGTCGCTAACTTTGTAATTAGCGATTGCATCTATAACCCATCGAGAGTCAATTAATTGATCCCCTGGAACGCCGCCTTGACCTGCTAGGGCACGTGATTCACTAGTATAATTAGCGGAAACATTTGCACTCAGAACTTGACCTGCAACGCCGATCGAAGCACGCATTTGGTTTTTAGCCATGTAAGGTAAGCGATCGCCTTTTACTACATCAGTTCCCCAGCCGTCAAAGCCACTCGCAAAGTTAGTTTCAAAGTCTGCTTTTGAAGTCAATGTGTATTGTAGGCTCATTGGAACTTCAAGACCTGATGAAGTAGTCATAGATGTTGCTGCACTTATTTCAAGGCCTTGTACTTTTAGAGCGCCACCATCATATTGGTCACCAATATTTGCAGTTCCACCTGTTGATGCGGTAACCGTACCAACAACATTATCGTAGTCAGCAATAAAAGCTATTACTTCCAGCATAGAGTTGCTAACCATTGCTCTGGCACCGAATTCAAAGTTCATGCTTTCTTCTGCTTTCGCTTTTGAACCAGCTCCTGGAGGTTGATAGCCTTGATGGATACCAGCAATTAGTCTCAAATCATCAGTCAATTTGTACATTGCGCCAACACCAAAGATAGTTGCATCTTCCGCTCGAATTTTAGTTTTCGTAGGACCGGCTGCTCTAGTAGGATCACTAGTTGAATAGTCATAACGAACGTTATCAAGCTCTTCCATTCTCACACCCGGAGAAAGAGACAGGTTACCCATACTTAAGTCAGCACTAACGAAGTAAGAAGTCACTTCGCTTTTGCTAAAACGGTTCGTTTTAGAGCTTGGTGCTGCAAGAGTTGTATTTACTAATTCCATATTTTCCATACGGAATTTATCCTCTCTTTGCTGGCGATCTTCGTAATCTTCATGAAGGCGGAATCCAGCAGTAATAGTTGCATCCATAGCGCTCATATCTATATCGTAACTGAATTTACCTTGTACGCCTTTAGAGTTATAGAACCTATTGTTATGTCTCAATACAATTGCATCATCTGGGCTATCTGTAGCACCTGTCATGTAACCATAAGCCACGGCATTAGTGATTGGATCACCAGTAATATCACCTTGACTTTTGCCACCAATTTTTTGGAGCTTAAACCAATCACGATGGAAGTCATTATCATAAACCGTAACTTCACCTCTCCAGTTATCATTGTTGTCAATTACATAGCTCAATTGCATTTGCTCATGATGACCATTGAATTGATCTCTAGCCGATGCTGCGTAACGACGATATGGGTTAGTCTTGTAATCAGCATCTGTAAGGCCTAAATAAGTCTCATTAGATGTTTGTTGAGTCGCCCCAATTTTAACTCGAAGACTTTGGTATATCTCAGCTGATGAATCAGTATCATATTGCATCTTCGCCATGTAATCCTGAAGATCAAAACCTGTATCGCCATTATCTAGACCAGCAGGACCATCAAGCTCCTTGAAGCCATTGGTATGCTGCTGAACAGTTTCTACTAACCAAGAAAAACGTTCGCCACGATTAGCTAAATATGAGTGCGCATCAGTAAGATCATGGTTACCTGCACGAATATCAACTTCTCCACTCATTCCCATTTCATCTGGGATTTGTGTTGAAATCATATTCACTGCACCACCCGTAGTTCTTGGTCCAACAGCAACGGCTGACGGTCCTTTTAGGACTTCAATTGCACTCATTCTTCTTGCAGTAGGGAAGTAATATGCTGAAGAAGCTGTATAAGGAGCAGGGGCAATTAAAACACCATCTTCCATAATAGCGATTTTACCACTTCGATCAATACCTGTGCCTCTGATACCGATATTCGGGCGAAGACCAAAACCATCTTCTTCTTGAATGTAGACTCCTGGAACACTTCTCAGTATTCTTAGCATGTCTGATGCTTTAGAGATCGAGAGTTCTTCTTTATCAAGAACATGAGCTGAGCCAGATACATCAGCTGGATTGCCAACTATTATAATATTTTCTAATGCTTCATTTGCTGGATTGTTATCTTGTGCAGATAAAGTAACAGACATTAAAGTCAATCCTCCAAGCATTAATGCATTTGTCATTCTCTTAGTAACCATTTTCTCTTCCTTAGAAATTTATATGTTATTAATAGATTTTTTAAATTAAATAAAATCGACGCAAAGATAAAGCAAATGAGAATGATTCGCAATAAGATTCGCAATTAAGTTTCAATTCTTTATACTTAAATATAAAAAAATATATATTTCAATAACTTAATAGCTTGATAAATAGCTAAATTAGTAATTTTATTAATTTATTATAATTTTAATGAATAAATTTTTAAATTTTGCGTAATAATCTGATTACAAAATCATCATCAATCGATTAAATAATTTCCATCGAAAAATGTTATCTTTGAATGAAATATATAGTTTTACTAACTTCTAAGGAATAATTTCACATGTACTTTGTAAGGATAATGTTTACATTGTTACTATTCTTTTCATTTGGGTGTGATAGCAATAGTAACAAGCAGATTAATGATAAACTTCCTGAAATAAACAATGCTTTGCTAATGGTTGACGAGGCTTTATCGGTCATTAATTTTTCTTATAATATTCTTGGAAATGCGACTGTCGGTGAAGTTACTACCATTAATGTCATCATCAATGGAGGGAGTTATAAAGACGAGATCATTTTAAGTTACCGTATTGGTGTTACTGATGATCTCATTTTTGGAGAGGATCAATTACAAAGTATGACGTTAAATATTCTGTCTAATGGGCTATATCCAGCTCAGCAAGTTACTGTTATACCGCAAAGGGAGGGGCGCCTCTTCCTCGTTGTATCTGCTGATATCACTAGCAATAATGAGATTATTACCAAATCCACCGCCATTCCAATTGATGTGGAAAAATCTAGAAATAAATAGCATCAAACCTTACTTTGGTTCAAAGCCATACATTGATTTTATTTCTAAAAATTCATCCATTCCATATTCACCCCATTCGCGCCCATTACCTGATTGCTTATAGCCCCCAAAAGGAGCCATTGAATCCAATGGAGCGCCATTAATATGAACCATTCCAGTCCGCATTTTAGATGCAACCTCCCTGGCATGCTTGATATTCCCTGAGCTGACAAATCCAGCTAAACCATAGGGCGTATCATTAGCAATAGCTATGGCATCCTCTTCTGAATTATAGGGGATGATTGATAATACAGGGCCAAATATCTCTTCACGAGCTATTCTCATGGAATTATTGACATTACTAAATACAGTTGGTTTGACAAAATAACCCGCACTCGAAGGGTTAGGTTTTCCTAATCCCCCGGCAATCAGGTTCGCGCCTTCATCAATACCTACTTTGATTAAATCTTGGATTTTGAGCCATTGTGTTTTTGAAACAACTGGACCAATAATCGTATCGTCATCATTGGGTTTTCCTGTAATAGTCGTTTGAGCAACCTTACCAGCAATTTCGGCAGCTTCGTCTAATTTCTCAATGGGTACCAACATTCTCGTTGGCGCATTACAAGATTGACCACTGTTACTAAAACAGCTTCTTGCTCCACCAGCAACAGCCTTAGAAAAATCAGCATCACTTAAAATAATATTAGCTGATTTACCTCCAAGCTCTTGAGTGACTCTTTTTACACTTGGCGCAGCATTTTGAGCGACAGAAATCCCAGCTTTGGTCGATCCAGTGAAAGATATCATGGCAATACCGGGATGCCCGCTTAAGGCAACCCCAACACTTGGTCCATCACCATTAATTAAATTGAACACACCTTTGGGTAAGCCAGCCTCATGAAGTACCTCTGCAAACAGCATGGCATTAAATGGTGCAATTTCACTTGGTTTTAATATCATAGAGCAGCCAGCTGCAATCGCGGGGGCTACTTTCAGGGCAATCTGACTGATTGGCCAGTTCCAAGGAGTTATCAGAGCACAAGTACCGATGGGCTCTTTAACAACACATGTTGTACCGACCATCTCTTCAAAGGCATAGTTTTTTAACACTTCAATGATGGCGGCAAATTGTTGCGGGCCACTTTCTGCCTGAGCATTGAGAGCTAAATCCCAAGGAGCCCCCATTTCTTCCATAATTGCATGTGCAATCTCTTCATTGCGTCTAACTAAGATTTTAAGAATCGATTGCAATAATTCCAATCGCTCCTCCTTAGAGGTTAAAGAGAAGGAGGCAAATGCTTTATTTGCGGCGATTACTGCCTTGTCGACATCTGCGGCACCACCCATACTTATTTTTCCGCACACTTCATCTGTAGCTGGATTGTAGACATTCATTAAATTTGGGGTGACTGGATCAATCCATTCACCATTAATATAGAACTGCGTCATGTCTCGCATTGCATTGCTCCTAGATAACTTAATTAGATGATAGCCAATAAATTATAGTTTTCCCAAATTTTTTACATATTTTTTTGATGATAAATTATTGAAATTTTATAAATTATTAAATTTTTCGCAGACTCTGCTTAGTTATGTGTAATATATTGAATATTAATTAAATGCTTTAAATTTTAATATGAATGAATTCTTCATAAGCATTCGTTATCTCTGGTCAAGAAAGCGAAATGGCTTTGTTTCTTTTGTGACTTCAATCTCATTAATGGGTATCTCTCTTGGCGTTGCTGCGTTAATTGTGATTTTGTCTGTAATGAATGGGTTTGAATATGAGTTACGTGATCGACTTTTGAGTATGTCCGCACATGGCGCAATAACCAGTGCTGATGAAAATATCTCTGACTGGCAGCCTGTATATGAAGAAATGTCAAAAGATGACGATATATTATCTGTGTCACCGGTTATTTCTCTTAACGGAATGTTACGAAGTTCTCAGGATAATCAAGGTGTTGAAATTAACGCCGTTATTCCAAGCTATGAAGATAAAATAATCGATAAAAAAGTTAGATTTATAGACGGTAATATAGAGGCGTTAGTAGCCGGTTCAAACTCGATTGTTCTGGGGCGAGGTTTAGCGAGAAATTTAAATATTATGATGGGCGATTCTCTTTTATTACTTATGCCCAGTGTCAATAAATTTCAAGAAATAGAACCCATTTTGGGTCGTTTTACGGTGCAAGGTATTTTTGAGTCAGGCATACAAGAGCATGATGCGGGTCTGGCGTTAGTGCACCTAGTGGATGCACAAAAATTACTCGGAGTAGAGGGGGTTTCTGCATTGCGTTTCACTACAAGAAACCCAATGCTGGCATCTTCCGTATCGAAAAGATTAGTGATCAAGCTTGGCGCAGGATTTTCAGGAACTGATTGGACTATAGAGAATGCTGCTTATTTTCGTGCAATTAAATTAGAAAAAACAATGATGACATTAATGCTCTTGATGGTTGTCGGTGTTGCAGCATTTAATATTGTTGCAAGCTTAATCATGGTCGTGACTGAAAAAAGAACGGATATAGCTGTGCTTCGAACTTTAGGAATGAGTCCGACAAGTATTATGCGTATATTTTTCTTTCAAGGAGCGATGATTGGTTGGCTTGGTACTTTTTTCGGAATTTTATTCGGCGTGCTCGTGGCGCATAATGTCCCAGAATGGGTTCCAGTAATCGAGCAATTTTTTGGCTTCCAAATAATGCCAGGAGATGTTTTTTATATGACAACGATCCCTTCAATTGTTGCCAGTAGTGATATTTTGATTGTTGCAATTCTTGCATTTATTTTAACTTCCATAGCTACGCTCTACCCAGCTAAAAAAGCCGCTAAAATTGATCCAGCGATAGCGTTAAGGTACGAGCATTAAAATGCAAACTAGATATGCAAATTGGCTGGCTTTTCGTTATGTTTTTTCTAAAAAAAGAGGCCGTTCTGTCTCTTCTATTTCATTGATTTCATTGCTAGGAATAATGCTTGCTGTGGCGGTATTGATTATTGTTTTATCGGTGGTTAATGGGTTCGAAAAAGAGCTAAAAAATAAACTATTATTAATGTCAGGGCATGCACAAATAGAGGACCCAAGCGGAAAGTTATATGAATGGCGCTCTCACTTAAATCGAGCTAAAGAAAACGATCGAGTGATGGCTGTTACTCCTTATGTGAGAGGTGAGGGGTTAATAGTATCTGGTCAAAAGATAACTAGCCTTATATTTCATGGCATTAATTCAGGGCTTGAGGCTCAGTCTCAAGAATTCGCAAAATTAATCCAAGGTGGTGATTTAAAGGATCTTCAACAAGGGTCGTACAATATTATCTTAGGGATTGATTTGGCAAAAAAATTAAATGTGTCTATCGGCGATAAAGTTATAATTAATTTAGCGGAAGGCCTTACAACCCCAATGGGCCTGTTTCCAAGATCAAAAAAACTAACTGTGAGTGCTATATTTCGTGCCGGAATGAGTGAGTATGATTCTAATTTGGCATTGTTAGATCTTAATGACGCGCAAAACCTACTAAGGATGGGCGATAGTATTACTGGTCTCAAATTATCCGTGACAAATATTTATACTGCATTTGAAGTGGTTAGAGAGGTAGCCTTATCCTCTGGTGGGAAATTTATGATTGGAGATTGGACGCAAAGACATGTAAATTTTTTTCGATCTATTCAAATAACAAAATCAATTTTATTCGTTATTTTAATGCTTGTCATTGCTGTTGCTGCATTTAACATTGTTTCGACATTGGTAATGGCCGTTAGAGACAAGCGAGCCGATGTTGCAATTATGAGGACGTCAGGCATTTTACCTTCTACGGTAATTAAAATTTTCGTAATACAGGGGACAATAATTGGTTTATTGGGGACACTACTGGGTGTATTTTTTGGAGTCATAATTGCTCTCAACCTTGAATATATTGTAATAACAATTGAGGGTGTGTTTAATATGAAGGTATTATCTCCAGGCGTTTATTTTATAAGTGATCTACCTTCTGATCTAAGGGTTAATGATATTATAACGATAGCCTCTATTTCGCTATTATTGTCCGTAATATCAACTTTTTATCCAGCTTGGAAAGCTTCTAAGATTACTCCCTCTGAAGTACTTAGATATGATTAATGAAAAGACAAATAAAGATGACAATCAAGCGGTTCTGACATGCAAAGGAATCACTAAATCTTTTAAAGATAATAATGATCTTTTGGAGGTTCTGACTGATATAAATTTAACGGTCAAATCTGGTGATAGAATTGCAATAACAGGAACTTCAGGCTCGGGTAAAACAACTCTTCTTCAGATAATGGGAGGTCTAGATGAGCCTACTTCAGGAGTAATTTCGATTAATGGTCAACTCCTAAATAAAACTTCAGAAAAACAAAAAAGCTTCATCAGAAATCAGTATCTTGGTTTTGTTTATCAGTTTCATCACTTGTTAGCTGAGTTCTCTGCAGAAGAAAATGTAGCAATGCCACTTTTAATTCGCGGTACAAAGAAAGAACAAGCCATGGACGAGGCGCGTTTGTTACTAAAGCGAGTCGGCCTTGAAAAGAGACTGAATCATAGGCCTTCAGAGTTATCTGGTGGCGAGCGTCAAAGAGCAGCGGTAGCAAGGGCGTTAATTACAAGGCCAAAAATATTACTTGCTGACGAGCCAACAGGTAATCTAGATAGTGGAAATGGACAGCATGTCATGGAGTTAATGTTAGAACTTCATAAGGAATTTCAGACCAGCCTTATTGTTGTCACGCATGATTTGCACATAGCTGGAAAAATGAGCAGAACTTTACAATTAAGTGATGGAATATTAGTGGATAAACAGGAGTATTAGTTTGTTGATTTATTCTCTTTAGATTTTCTTTTTAAGTAATTATTGATCGATATCTTCCAGCATATATCCATAAGAAAATAACCAATAACGGCGCTAAACAAACCCATAAGAAACGAACCAAGTATAAGTGGCTCCCATGTATTTGACAGGCTATCCCTTAGCCATGAGTAGCTTAATGAAAAGTTAAAATCACGCTCATCAAGTCTCAAGATATAAACACCAAGTTGATAAGCGGCATAGAACATTGGTGCAATAGTGAGAGGATTACAGACTAGTGTTCCGAGTAGGGTTGCCGGAAGATTAATTTTTAATCTAGCGGCACTAAGGATTGCGATTATTGTATGGCCCGGGAATGGAATAAATGCAATAAACAAGCCTAAGGCAAAACCGGGCTTTATGGTTTTGCCTCTAAAAACCCATAATTCATTTATATTTAGGATTTTTTTTAATGGTTGCAGGTACCATTTATCCTTGATTTGATGAGGCTTGATGAGGTGTTTTTTTAAAAATTTAAGGCGCATAATTTTTATAATTCACCATAAACTAATATTCCATTGAATAGTGTAGCTAATACTTTTGTTTCGTTAATTTCAGCAGAAGGGATATCAAAAAGATTATTATTGAGTACGATTATATCAGCTTGTTTACCGATCTCAATGGAACCAACTTTATGATCCAAGAAATTAACAAATGCACCATTGAGTGTATAAGCTCTTATGGCAGTAGCTAGATCGATTTCCTCATTTTTACCCAGTGGTATATTTGTAAGTCCATTAGGTTCGAGACGAGTAACGGCCGCCTCAATACCATTCAATGGGTTAACTGAAGTTACATACCAGTCACTCCCAAATCCAATTTTAGCACCACTGCGATGAACGCTGCCAATTGGATATAGCCAGCGACTTCTTTTTTTTCCTAATTTTTTGTAAGTATGCTCGGTAATATATTCATCGCGAATTGCCCATAATGGTTGAAAATTTGCCACAACACCTAATTCTTTGAACCTACTAATATCCTTTTCTTGGAAAACTTGTATATGGGAGATATGATGACGACTATCTCTAATTCCATTGATATTTATAGCATTTTCTAGAGAATTAAAAGCAACATTTATAGCTCGATCTCCGATTGCATGAAAGTGTATTTGAAAGCCTTCGGCATCCAATGCGGCAACTGCTTTATCGAGATCTTGTGGTGAATTCTGTAATTCACCACGAAAATTATCTGCCCGGTCTGAGTAAGGCTCTAACATAGCTGCGGTATACGTTTCAATCACGCCATCCTGCCATATCTTAATAGCAGTTAAATGAATCAGGTCGCTTGTTTTTTGTTGTTCTCTTGCATTAATAAATTTTTTTAACTGAGGCTCCAGAGGTTGTCCATTTTTCCAGAACATTGCAGTAACTACATGTAAATTTAATTCATTTTGTGATTCAAGATAATTATAGGCATTAAGTCCGTAGTATGGATCGCCGGGATCAAGCTTTAGAATTGCATCTTGAACTCCAGTTATTCCGTAACTATGAAATAGATTTCTCGAATAACGCAAACCCTGTATTAATTCCTTGTCTGAAATTTCTGGTTGATTTTGCATCACTAGCATCATAGCGCTGTCCTCATGCAACAGTCCTGATGGTTCCATAGTGTTCTTATATCTTTCAATTTTTCCATTTGCAGGATCTTTTGATAGGGCGTTAATGCCCGAGATCTCCAAAGCTTTACTATTCACCCATAATGAATGCCCATCCGATGATTTAAGTGAGATCGGCTTATTAGGTATAATTTGATCTAATAATTCCTTGTCTGGAAGGGTGTTGGCTGAAAAATTATCAACTGCCCATCCGCCACCAAGCACCCAATCATTATCGGTATTATCTTCAGCACATAATTTTATCTTCTTTAGAAGATTTTCTAAGCCTCTGATATTACTTAAATTGCACTGAAGATAGGTTACGCCAGCATGAACAGGATGAACATGGATATCATGAAATCCCGGTAGGAGCATTTTTCCCTGCATATTTTCTATCTGGCTGATGGGGTTTTTATGCTTCAAAGCATTTTGATTATCACCTACAAAGATTATCTTTCCATCTTTTATTACAACTGCCTCAGCCCATGGTTTTTGTTTGTTAACAGTATATATTTTTGCGTTTATTAAGATAAGATTTGATTCATCATCAGCATATACATTGGTTGTAAGAATGCATATGCATGATGCAAGGGCTATGATGCTATAGGAGTATATATTTTTCATGAGAGACTACTTTTGCTGTTTATTATTAGTATAAACTGTTTATAAGATTCATTAAATTAGAGTGAGCATACAAATCAGATGAATAAAGCATGCATTTTTTGTTGTTGTTTGTTACTGAATAATTTCGTTATTGCCGGTATTCATTATATTGATCCAGGTGAAAATATCCAAGAGCGCTTGCAGGAAGCAATGATACTTTCAAAATCGGGAGATACAATTCAACTAAATGAAGGCCTCTATGAGTTAACCGATGGCTTGTCTTTGGCGCAATCAGGGGTATCAATTAAAGGTGCCGGTATAGATAAAACTATTTTAGACTTCACCCATCAATTGTCAGGTGCTCAAGGCTTATTAGTGACTTCTGATGCGGTGGTGTTGAAGGATTTCTCAGTCATTAACGCTAAAGGTGATGCTATTAAGATTATTGGTGTTGATGGTATTTTTATAGTGAATGTAAAAGTGGAGTGGACGAATGGTCCTGCCACCGAAAATGGAGCTTATGGTCTATACCCGGTTCAGTCGAAGAACGTCTATATTGATGGTTGTATAGCTATTGGCGCTTCAGATGCTGGTATATATGTAGGTCAATCTGAAAATATAATCGTCAAGAACAATATAGCGGAATATAATGTAGCAGGTATTGAAATTGAAAATTCTTATTATGCCGATGTCCATGAAAACTCTGTTTCAAAAAATACAGGGGGTATATTAATTTTTGATTTACCGGATTTACCACAGCAAGACGGCCATCATATCCGTATTTTTGACAATCAAATTTCCAATAATAATACCGATAATTTTGCACCTCTTGGTAATATTGTAGCTTCTGTTCCCAGGGGTACTGGTATCTTGGTAATGGCTGGTTCAGATATAGAGATATTTGATAATTCAATTCATAAAAATGACACCATCAATCTAGCTATCGTAAGTTACTTCCAGGAGACCGATGATGAGAATTATCATCCTCATCCGCGTTCTATTTATATTCACGATAATAAGTTTAGTGTTTCAGGCTCCAATCCTGATTCAGAAAGAAATGAGCTGGCAAGAATACTCGAAAGTTTTTCTGGAGATGATATGCCTGATATCTTTTGGGATGGAGTTGTCCCGTTGTCTCAAATAATCTTTGGCCAACCAGAAGAAGAGAAAGTCGCACTCGGTGAAAACCCGGGTGCGTTATTCATGACTATTGATCCGTTAAAATATTTATTACCATTTATAGATCCTTTGAATAGCAATTATGATGATTTTATGACGCATAGATCATCATTAAGAAAAATTGTTATCGATATTCCTTTCGAAAGGCTAGATTGAGTTGTCGATGACTGATTATTCTTTTTTTAGATTTAGCTATGCTTTATTCGCTTTATTCGCTTTATTCGTTTTATGTTTAAACGTGCAGGCAGATATAAATGTAAATGATGATCTTATATTAGAAGAAGGCTTTCCTGAATATTTATCTGAGTTTGGTTTTTTTGTTGATAATAAAAGGCAAATCCCTGTAAAAAATGTTATTCCGTATGAGCTAATTTCTTCTTTATTCTCAGATTACACAAAAAAAAATAGATTTGTCTATGTTCCAGAATCTTCTCGTGCAAAGTATAAAGCAGATACGACTTATCAATTTCCTCTTGGCAGCGCTTTAGTAAAAACATTTTATTACATAAAGAACGAGCAGCAAAAAAATTCTGAAAAGCAA
>CAJJBK010000044.1 GCA_905182415.1 uncultured Woeseiaceae bacterium
TTTGCCATTCCTAATGAGACGGAGTCTCTTGTCATGAGTCTTTTGATTTGTGTTTGTTCGTCACAATCAATTACAAGGATCTTATTAGCTTGATGCTTGATTGGAGAGGTTGTTAGTAAGGGGACGACAATTATTTGATAGGGACCTAGCGATTTAGATAATTTGATTTTAACTTCCTTATGAATCTGTGGATGCATAATGGATTCTAGGCATTGACGTTTGGTTGGATCATTAAAAATAAGTTTTCGCATATATTGACGATCCAATTCACCAGAATCAGTCAGAATGCCTTTACTAAACTTTTTGATAATCATTTCTAAGGTTTCACTACCGGGTTTTACTAGGTAATGAGCTATGTCATCGGTGTCAATAATATCGACACTCAGATTTCTAAATATCTCACTAACTTTCGATTTACCTGAAGCTATTCCACCTGTTAAAGCTACCTGAAAGTTTATTGATTCATCTTTTTTATTGATAGATATTCTTCTTTTTCTTAAATAAATGAATATATAGTTATTATCTTTGCACCAAAAATCATCGAAATCCATCCTGCTATAGCTAGAAATGGACCAAATGGAATGAGCGTATCTTTATCACTTTGTCCATATTTGATAGATATTAAACCAAAAATTAGACCTAGTATTGAAGCAAAAAATAAGATCATTGGTATTAATTGCCAGCCAGTCCAGGCACCAATTGCTGCCAGTAATTTAAAATCACCATAACCCAGCCCTTCTTTTTTCGTGATCAAAAAATGAATATGATAGATAGTCCATAAAATTAAATAACCAGAAACCGCACCTAAAATACTTGATTGAGTATCCACAAGAATTATTGGTGAATTGTAGTTAGAGAAAATAACGGTGAATAGTAAGCCACTCCATAATAAAGGCTGGGAGAGTGAGTCTGGAATTATTTTGTGATTTATATCAACAAAACTAATTATTATTAAGAACCAGGTAAAAAATAGAATCGCAATTAATTCTTCAATCAATCCATAATAGAGACCGCAGAAGACCGTAAGGCACGTGGCGAGAATTTCTACTAAAGGATATTGCATAGAAATTATTTTTTGACAATAAGCGCATTTACCGCCGAGAATAAGATAACTTATAATTGGTATATTATGAAAAAAACGGATTGTATTCGAGCAATTCCTACATTGAGATCTCGGCCAAAAAAGATTGTAATTAGGCTGAATTAATTGATTATTATCGATAATCGGAATTCTATAAATAAATACATTTAATGCGCTGCCAACTATAAGTCCACAGACTGTCAATATAAGCGTATTTATTAAATTAATTTCTTCCATCGTGATGATGAGTTTTAGAGTGAATTAAGCATATAATTACTGCTTACTTATCTATATTAATTGTATCGGATCGATTGTTGTAGTCTTCATAGGCTGGTATGGCTATGGATATCATAATGCCAGTAATAATTATAACCACAAATATCTCAATCAAGGTAAATCCATTTTTTAATTTTTTCATTATTTTTAGATACCATAAAAACTTAATATTAGAAGAGCTTATTATGAAGAGGTTGTAACCTCAAGATTATATAATGTAATTTATATCATTATAGTGGTTTCATTTATGATTGCGTTATGAAAGAATTCTGCCTTAATAGATTTTATATATTCTTCAAATAATCTTTCAATAATTTTTTTAATTTTAGTAAGTGATCATAATCAATGAATTTACACGAATATCAAGCCAAGCAGTTATTTATTAAATATGGAATTCCCACTCCAGTAGGCTATACAGCTACTAATAGAAGTGAAGCTAAATTAGCAGCTGAGAAGATTGGCGGCCCAGTTTGGGTGGTCAAAGCTCAAGCTCATACCGGCGGAAGAGGAAAGGCTGGTGGTGTTAAGATAGCAAAAACAATCGATGAGGTGCAAAAGTACGCCGAGGATATGATTGGTATGACTTTGATCACCCATCAAACAGGTCCGGATGGGTTACCGGTAAATATGGTTTATATTGAGCCAGGCTCAGAGATTGATCGAGAAATTTATTTGAGTGTTTTACTGGATCGAGAGCAAGAAATGATCTCATTTGTAGCTTCCGCTGCTGGTGGAATGGATATTGAAGAGGTCGCTGAAAAGGAACCTGAAAAAATTTTTAAAATTGCAATTTCACCTGCCGCAGGCTTAATGGACTATCAAGTCAGGCAGTTGGCTTTTGGCATTGGTTTAGAAAAAGATCAGCTGAAGCAATTCTCACTTGTAATAAATAGAATGTATATTCTTTTTATGGAAAATGATGCTAGTTTAATTGAAGTTAATCCATTAATTGTTTCTAAGACTGGCGAGGTAATTGCATTAGATGCAAAAATTAATATCGACTCTAATGCTCTATACAGACAAAAAGAAATAACGACCTATAGGGATCCTTCTCAAGAGGATGCAGCCGAAAATGAAGCAGCTGAACATGAACTTAATTATATAACTTTGGATGGAGATATAGCTTGCATGGTAAATGGAGCTGGACTAGCAATGGCAACTATGGATCTTATTAAACTTCATGGAGGCGAACCGGCAAATTTCCTGGATGTTGGTGGCGGTGCTACAAGTGATCGTGTTGCATTTGCTTTTAAATTAATATTGTCGAATAAAAATGTTAAAGCTATTTTGGTAAATATTTTTGGTGGAATTGTTCGCTGTGACCTCATAGCACAGGGTATTATTAGCGCGGTTAAGGAAGTTGGTGTCAGTGTTCCTGTTATTGTTCGCTTGGAAGGCACAAATGTTGAAACAGGAAGAAGTTTATTGAAAGAGAGTGGGCTGGAGATTATTACTGCTTCTGATTTAACCGATGCAGCTAAAAAAGCAGTTGCTGTGGTGGTTCAATCATGAGTATTTTAATCAATAACAACAGTAAGGTTATTTGTCAGGGTATTACTGGTAAGCAAGGATCTTTTCATGCCGAACAATGTATAGCATATGGTACTCAAGTGGTTGCTGGAGTGACACCTGGAGCAAAAAATGATTCTCATTTAGGAGTACCTGTATTTAACACGGTCAGTGACGCAATTATCGAAACTCAAGCAGATGTGAGTATGATTTATGTGCCTGCACCTTTCGCTGCTGACGCTATTATAGAAGCAGCTGACGCGGGTATTGAACTTGTGGTTTGTATAACTGAAGGTATTCCAGTCTCGGATATGGTGAAAGTAAAAGCCACGCTAAAGAATTATAATTGCCGACTTGTTGGTCCAAATTGTCCTGGGATCATTACGCCTGGTGAGTGCAAGATAGGTATTATGCCAGGCTTTATTCATCAAAAAGGTAAGATTGGAGTTATCTCACGCTCAGGAACTTTAACCTATGAAGCGGTTTACCAAACTACACAAAATGGGCTGGGTCAAACTACTTGTGTCGGTATTGGTGGAGATCCAGTTAGAGGAATGAATTTTATCGATTGTCTAGAATTATTTGAGGCTGATCCCGAGACTGAGGGTGTTGTTATGGTTGGAGAAATTGGTGGTACTGACGAAGAAGCAGCCGCAGAATTTATCAAAAGTGATGTTACAAAGCCAGTAGTTGCTTATATTGCTGGCATTACGGCCCCTCCAGGAAAACGAATGGGGCATGCGGGAGCTATAGTTTCTGGAGGAAAGGGTACAGCTAAGGACAAATATAGAGCGTTAGATAATGCGGGTGTTATGACCGTTCAATCACCAGCAGAATTGGGGAGTGCAATTTTAGAATTAGTTACTAAGTAACTCTTTTAGCATCTTATATAAAATTACTTTTTTGATGAATAACAAAATCACTATTGCTTTAGCACAAATCGATTTAATTGTTGGCGATATTGCCGGTAATACGACTCGAATTCTTGATTGTTGCAAACAAGTAAAATTAGATTCTCAAGCTGATCTAATAGTATTTCCAGAGTTATCAATATCAGGCTACCCTCCTGAAGACCTTTTATTGCATTCCGGTTTAAAACGAAGAGTTGCAGAAGCTATCGAAATCATACGAATGCAAGTATCTGATATTGCTGTGCTTATTGGCTTTCCTGAGTATGCAGAGAATGTTATTTATAACAGCTGTGTTGTTTTTGAAAATACCAAAGAAATAATTCGTTACCGCAAACATGTTTTACCTAATTACAGTGTTTTTGATGAAAAGCGCTATTTTGAAGCTGGCAACAAAGCAGCCGTTTTTAAAATAAAGGGAACAAAAATAGGCATCAATATTTGCGAGGATATTTGGTATTCGGATCCAGCTAAGCTAGCAAAAGCTGCAGGTGCTGAATTAATTATTGTCATTAATGGCTCGCCTTATGAGAAAGATGGACAGCTTAGACGTGAATTGATTGTGAGGAAAAGAATTTCCGAGGTCAGTCTTCCTGTTGTTTATCTCAATATGGTGGGAGGTCAAGATGAGTTGATATTTGATGGCACTTCATTTGTTATGAATAGTAGAGGTGAGATAACTTATCGCGCTCCTTCATTTGAAGAGAAGATAGAAATTATTGAATTTAACGTTAGCGCTAAAGAGAAAGAACCATTGAGTGCAAATGTGACCCCAAGATTAAATGATGAGGAAAGTGTCTATAAGGCGTTAGTTAAAGGAACGCGTGATTATATAAATAAACATAAATTTCCAGGGGTGGTTCTAGGGTTATCTGGAGGAATAGATTCAGCCTTAACGCTAGCTATAGCATGTGATGCCATAGGAAATGAAAATGTTAGAGCAGTAATGATGCCTTATACTTATACCAGTGCAATGAGTTTAGAGGACGCAGAATTACAGTCATCAATACTAAATATTCAATATGATATCTTACCTATTGAGACACTTTATGACGCCTCAATGGAGTTACTGAAACCTATTTTTGATGGTAAAAATGTTGATACAACTGAAGAGAATATTCAATCGCGCGCGCGAGGTATTCTTCTAATGGCAATCTCAAATAAAACCGGCTTGATGCTATTAACTACTGGCAATAAAAGTGAAATGGCGGTTGGTTATGCTACCTTGTATGGTGATATGGCTGGTGGTTTTGCCCCCCTAAAAGATTGCACCAAGACTATGGTAAAAAGATTAGCAAATTATCGAAATACAATTAGTGAAGTTATTCCGAGCCGAGTTATTGAAAGAGAACCATCTGCTGAACTTCGAGAAAATCAACAAGATAGTGATTCGTTACCACCTTATGACATTCTAGATCCTATATTAGAAGCTTTTATAGAGGAGGATTTATCTGTCATCGAAATTGTTGATAAAGGGTATGATCGCGAAACTGTAATCAATATCTTAGAAATGGTTAAACGAAATGAATATAAACGAAGGCAAGCACCGCCAGGAATAAGGATAAGTAATCGAGCTTTTGGAAGAGATTGGCGTTATCCAATAACTTCTGGTTATAATTTTCCAGATTAAAGTGATTTTTTAAATTAAATATTAATCACTCAGTATCGTTGGTTTTTTTGGTACCAGCGCTTTTATCTTTCCCCAAAAATTAGGCTTTTTAACTTCGTTGTAATCAACTAATACCATGGGATCCGAGTAATTCTCAGCAAGCACCCGTCTTGCATCTTCAGCTAAATCAAACATTCCTAGTTTTTCATAAGCTACGATCATTATCTCAATTGATTGCCTATTACCTGGAACACCATTATATTTTTCAAGAGATGTTTTAGCTCTATTTGCAGCAGCAACATAAGCGCCACTTCGAATATAGTAATCTGCAACTATATTTTCATAAGCGGCTAATCGATTTTTAAGATAAATCATGCGCAATTCAGCATCGGCTGAATATTCACTGGCAGGATATCTTTCGACTAATCTTTCAAATATTGAGTATGATTTTTCCACATCTTCCGGTGGCCTTTTATTCATATCTTTGCGAAATGTCTTTTCTAAAATATCTGGATCTTCTTCAAAATAGGATAGGGCTTGTATATAGAGAGCATAATCTATCCTTGGGTGCGTTGGATTTTCTCTAATGAATGCTTCGGTTTGATCAATGGTTTGTTCAGCGGATCCACTTTTGTAGTAAGCAAAAATTAATTCTAATTGGATTTGATTTGATAACTCACTAAAAGGGAATCTTGATTGAATATTTTCAAATATGCCAATAGCACGTCGATAATTACCTCCTTGAACTGCAGTTTGAGCGGTTTCATAAGCTCTAACGAGATCATTGATATAAGCATCTTCAGCTGATTCTTCATTATTTGCACAACCAATTAATGATAGAATAAAAAAAGAAATTATAAGATTTTTATAAAAATTAGACATATTTTTATCAACGCCAGATAAATTGATTTTAAGAAAGTAAATTAATATTAATGTAATCCTGATATTAGAGTATAACTCAAATTAAATGAAATCTTTTTAAAGTAACCAATGACAAATTATTCTAGACAAAAAATAATACCAGAAGAATTATCGGGTTTCCGATTGGATCTTGCGCTCGCGAAAACTTTCTCTGAGTTTTCTCGAAGCCGAATAAAGAGTTGGATTTTAGATGGCTCTATATTGATCGAAGGTGAAAAATTAAGACCACGCGATATTGTTAATGGTGGTGAAAATGTATCCATTCAAGTTATCTACTCTGAAAATATCAAAAATGAACCCGAACCAATGGTCCTAGATATTGAGTACGAAGATGAAGAAATTGCTGTAATCAATAAACCAGTAGGTTTGGTAGTGCATCCTGGTGCTGGAAACTTTACTGGAACATTAATGAATGGATTGCTTCATAAATGGCCAGTATTAAGTGAGTTACCTAGAGCTGGTATTGTTCATCGTCTTGATAAAGATACAAGTGGATTGATGGTGATTGCAAAAACTCTAATTGCTCATAATTCATTAGTACGTCAACTGGAAAGCAGAACAGTGACAAGGCAATATGACGCGATTTGTAATGGGGTTTTGACTGGCGGAGGAACGATTAATGAACCGATAAACAGGCACCCTGTTCATCGTAAAAAAATGACGGTAAGAGAAGATGGCAAAGAGGCAATTACTCATTATCGTGTAGAAAAAAGATTCAAAGCACATACACACGTTAAGGTAAATTTGGAAACAGGAAGAACTCATCAAATTAGAGTGCATTTTGCATTTAGGCGGCGCACCTTAATAGGTGATCCTCTTTACGGAAGACTTATGATTCCTTCAGGTTGTTCTTCAGTTTTAAAAGAAGCATTAAGCTCCTTCAAAAGGCAAGCATTGTGTGCCTCTAGATTGGAATTAATACATCCATCATCAGGTAAAATTATTACATTAGAAGTTGAACCAGCTGCAGATTTTAAAAATCTACTGCACGCCATGAAATTGGATTTACTGCCGAATGACAAGTGAAATAGGATTTTTAGATGCGGTTTGGCCTGCTCCGGAGAATATAATCGCGGGTACTACTCTAAAAATGTCTGGTTACAGTCAAGGAACCTATAGCGCGTTTAATTTGGGTGATCATGTTGGTGATAATATCGATCATGTTAAGAATAATCGCCGACTTTTATGCGAGGTTTTAAATTTGCCTTCAGAGCCTTGCTGGTTAAATCAAAAACACAGCGCTAAAGTTATTACAGAACCTACTAATGACGTTAATTTATTTGCAGATGCGAGTATTACTCGTTCAGCAAAAAAAATATGTGTGGTGCTAACCGCTGATTGTTTACCCGTTCTAATTACTACTAAGTCTGGCGATACAATCAGTGCAATTCATGCTGGTTGGAGAGGTCTTGCAGCCGGTATAATCGAGAATACTATAAATGCAATGCAATCCGACCCAAATGAACTTTTGGTTTGGTTGGGCCCTGCTATATCGCAACGGGCATTTGAGGTTGGTGACGATGTCCGAAATATCTTTCTAAAACTTAATGATAATAATAAATTTTTCTTTAAAGCTAATGACTCTAATCGCTGGCAGGCAGATTTATACGGCTTAGCAAAATTGAAATTAAGTGATCTAGGAATCAGAGCTATATTTGGTGGTAATGAGTGCACTTATAGCGATACGAAACGCTTATACTCGTATCGTAGAGACAATAAATGCGGCAGAATGGCGAGCATAATTTATATACAAAAATGAACTGTTTTAAAAAAAATGATTCTTGCTGACATAGTTATAACTCTAAATTAAGAAGATAATAAATTTATAATTATTCAGATTCCTTTGTATCAGGAGTATACTGAGAATTAGTGGAGATACACATGCCAATATATGAATATGAATGTACTAATTGCGATCATAATTTTGATGAATTACAAAAAATGAGTGATGCGCATCTGGTTGATTGCCCAAGTTGCAATGAACCAAAGTTATCTCGATTACTCTCAGCACCAAGTTTCCGTCTCAAGGGCGGTGGTTGGTATGAGACAGATTTTAAAAAAGATAATCAGCGCAATATCTCAAAAAATGACAATGATTCTGATAAATCAAAGAAATCTCCTTCAAAAGTCGATACCTCAAAATCTGAACAAAAAACCATACCATCAAAAACTAAAACAGCATCAAATACGTAATGAAAAATATACAAAAATACTTAATTGCAGGATTGTTAGTCTGGCTCCCAGTTGTCGTAACTGTGTTACTTTTTCGTTTTTTAATTACACTTATGGATCAAACCTTAGTTTTACTCCCTATGCAAATAAGACCTGAATCGTTGCTTGGATTCTCTATCCCAGGATTGGGTTTAATTTTAACTTTGTTGGTATTATTGGTGACTGGTATTTTAGCTGCCAATATTGTTGGTCGAACCATGGTGGGTTTTGGTGAAAGAATACTGAGGCGCATCCCTGTGGTAAGGTCGGTGTATTCAGCGGCAAAGAATTTCTCTGAGCTTGTTTTTTCTGAGACAGGTCAATCTTTTAAAAAAGTTCTGTTGATTCAATACCCGCGTAAAGGGGTTTATAGCTTGGCTTTCCAAACATCAACTGCCTTGGGTGAAGTACAGAAAAAAACTGGCTCAGATGTAATATGTACCTTTGTTCCAACCACGCCTAACCCAACTTCTGGCTACATAATTATTTTACCTAGAGAAGATGTAATAGAGATGGATATGAGTGTTGACGAGGCATTTAAAATGATTGTATCGCTAGGAGTGGTAGTGCCTTCTTGGGAAGAAGAAGAACTTAAAGATTTGTCAATAAAGTCCCCCACTAAGGGCAATAAGAATTCTTAAGAATTCTTATAAAAAGAGAGAATTATGGCAAGAACCTTGCAGATGAAATGGTTAATCCGTAGTATTTCGTTTTTTTTTAATATATGAAAAATATTATGCGAAGTCATTATTGTGGTGAAGTCGATAGCCGACTAGAAGGTCAGGAAGTTTCAGTGACAGGATGGGTACATCGTCGTCGCGATCACGGTGGTGTTATTTTTGTTGATCTTAGGGATCGTGAAGGCTTGCTTCAAGTTGTCTTTGATCCTGACAATAAAATAATTTTTTCTGAAGCGGAGCGTATTCGTGGAGAATTTGTTTTAGCAATAAAAGGCTTGGTTCGCTCTAGACCTGAAGGCACAAAAAACTCCAATATGAAGACCGGTGAGGTAGAGATTTTAGCGACCGAATTGGTAACTTTGAACGACGCTTTGACCCCTCCTTTTCATCATGATGAAAAAGCCAATGAAGAATTAAGATTGCAATATCGTTATCTTGATTTGCGTCGCGATAATATGCTTTCAAATTTGCGTCTACGACATGCTGTCACTAAAGAATTGAGGCTGTTTCTTGATGACCATGGGTTTATTGATACAGAAACCCCTATGTTAACCCGAGCAACACCCGAAGGTGCAAGAGATTATATCGTACCAAGTAGAACAAATCCGGGTAAATTCTTTGCATTACCGCAATCTCCGCAAATATTTAAACAATTGTTAATGATGTCTGGGTTAGATCGTTATTATCAAGTGGTTCGCTGTTTTCGTGACGAAGATCTGAGAGCCGATAGGCAACCGGAATTTACTCAACTCGATATAGAAATGAGTTTTGTTGATGAAGACGACGTGATGGACATGATGGAAAATTTACTTCGTTCGTTATTTGAAAAGGTAATGAAAGTATCTTTACCAAAAAGTTTTGTACGCATTACTTATGCCGAGGCAATGAGAAGATTTGGTTCTGATAAGCCGGATCTGAGGATTCCTTTGGAATTGGTCGATTTATCTGATTTGATGACGGACGTTGAATTTAAGGTTTTTTCTGGGCCAGCAAAAGATAAAGACGGTCGTGTTGCAGCAATATGCGTCCCTGATGGCTCTAAGATGAGCCGCAAAATTATTGATGATTATACAAAATATGTAGGTCGATATGGTGCCAGAGGATTGGCTTATATAAAGGTAATAGATGTAACCAATAGAAGTGAGGGATTACAATCTCCCATTTTAAAATTTTTACCAGATGATGTCATTGAGAAAATCCTTGAACGAACTGAAGCTAAAGATGGAGATTTAATCTTCTTTGGGGCGGACAAGGCAAACATTGTAAACGATTCACTTGGTGCGTTGAGAGTGCGTCTTGGGGAGGATCTTGATCTTATTGAGGCAGGTT
>CAJJBK010000045.1 GCA_905182415.1 uncultured Woeseiaceae bacterium
TTGAGGCTTGATGGCAATATAATAAACGTTTAACTCGGTAAATATAACTCGAATATCGAGCTCCTGACTGTCTAATTTGATCAATAAAAATCCTGAAGTCTTCTTGTTTTCATTTAAGCGTTATCCAGACAAGATCAATTAGAGTATCACCAGTATTGCCCGACTCATGCCCAGCATCCAATTCAATGGCATCCATCCAACCAGCTGCACCATCATTTCCAATTTGTCCTGAATACTGTATTTTTCCACCCAATTTAGCAGATGTTTCGCCAGCTTTTATGACGATATATACTTGACCGCCAGGGTGACTGTGAACACCCTCCCACTGACCTGGCTCAATTTGAACTCGTTGAGCAATAAGCCGATCATTCTCAAACAATAACTCTTGAGCTAGATTAGGATATACATGCGAACTACGTTCTTCATTTGGGTATAAAGGTTTATCTTTTTTTAATGTTACATAGATTAATTCAATGGCCTCATCACCAGTATTTCCTGAATTATGACCAGCTGCAAAAGGAATAGCATCCATCCACCCCACCGAGCCATCTCCATCAATTTCTGCTGAATATTCGATCTCTCCATCAAGCATGCCAGACCACTCTCCGCCTTTGATATGAACATAGAGCTGATTTCCCGGGTGTGAATGAACACCTTCCCATTCTCCAGGTCCAACGATTAATTTTTGTAATACTACATACTCGTTCTCAAAAACAACCACCCCGTCTTTATCTTCTATATTAGGGTAGATCAAAAGATATGGATTTTGAGTCTCTAATGAAGAGCAGGCAGTCAAAAATAAAATTACCAAGATAGTTATTAATTTATTCATAATATTACCCTATGATTCTTTTTGCATGGATGGCCATGCGGCTTCCAGGTATTTAAACATCGACCACAATGTCATCCCGGCTGATAACAATAAAAAAGAAAATCCAATCGCATAAACATCAAAGCCTAATATTGATTCCTTATAAACCATAAAACCAATTCCAAACATCTGTAATGCTGTCTTAAGTTTACCTGACCATGACACCGCTACTTTTGCCCTATCCCCGATAGTTGCCATCCATTCACGTAATGCAGATACCGTTATTTCACGACCGATAATAATGACGGCAATAATATCCACATACCAACCTGGATCTGATTGAACCAGTAACACGAGCACTATTGCTACCATCAGTTTATCAGCAACAGGGTCAAGAAAAGCTCCAAAACGCGACATCTGGCCATAATTTCTTGCTACATACCCATCGAGTAGGTCTGTAAGTGCCGCAAACCCAAATATGATTCCTGCCATCGGTCTTGCGTTATCGCTTTGCAAATAAAAACATATAACAACGATAGGTATTGCAGCAATCCGAAGTAATGTTAAAAAATTAGCGAATGTTATTTTCATAGGGGTATCATAAAGTTCAATTATGATTATGTAAATTATTAAAAATACGCGCTGACATAGACTTACTAATGCCATGAATTTTAGCCAAATCGACAATTCCTGCTTTCATTACCCCGTGAATACCTCCAAATTGCTTTAGGAGCTCTCTTTTTCTAATGGGTCCGAGTCCTTCAATACCATCCAAACGAGAACCTTTTCGATTAATACTTCTTTTTAAACGATGGCCAGTGATTGCAAATCTATGCGCTTCATCTCTTATTCGCTGTATTAAATGCAAAGCAGGTGAATCAGCAGCTAAATTCAAAGGTTCACTTTGGGTCGTTAGAAATAACTGCTCCATACCGGGTTTTCTCGATTTTCCTTTTGCCACCGCAATAACGATAATATTTATTATATTCAGTTCATTAAGGATGCGCATACAAGAAGACAGTTGGCCCTTTCCACCATCCAAGAACAATATGTCTGGCATCAATGCTTCGCCTTTTTTAATTCTCTTATAACGCCTTCCCACCGCCTCAGATAAGGCCGCATAATCGTCACCATGATTTGAGGATTTGATATTAAAGCGCCTGTAGTCACTCTTCAGAGGGCCTAGTTCATTAAAAACAACGCAAGATGCAACTGTAGCTTCACCAGAGATATGACTGACATCGAAACATTCTATTCTTTTGGGCTGAATGCCGTTACAAAAAAGTTTACCAAGCGTGGATAACTGAGCGGTTAATGAGGCCTCACTGGATACTTTACACTCTAAACCATAAATTGCATTCTTATGCGCCATATCTAGCCAGCCCAACCGATTACCGCGGACATTATTAGTTAGCCTTACTTTTCTTTGCGCCTTATCAGAGAGTAAATTTTCCAATACTGAATCTCGCTCTATGGGAACTGGAACAATTATTTCAGACGGTGATTTAATGCTTAAATAATACTGAGATAGAAATCCTTGTTGAATTTTTTCTCTGGTTGCCCCACCTCTAATTTTAAAATAGTAATTCTTACTCCCAATTACGGAGCCATTTCTTATTGAAAGGATAGCAACACAGTGAGTTACCCCATCAGAGGCTATACCCAGGGTGTCTATGTCTGTTTTTCTAGATGTTGCAACTAACTGTTTTGCCTGAATTTCTTTTAAGCGACTTATTTGATCTCGATATTTTAATGCTTCTTCGTATTTTTTTTGTTCTGAGCATTGCTCCATACGTTTGACTAGAGCATTAACTATACTTTTATTTTTACCTGCTAAAAACTGCATGGTTGATTTAACATCATTGTCATAATCATTTTTGTCAATAAGGCCAACACAAGGAGCTGAACAGCGTTGGATTTGATATTGAAGGCAAGCTCTTGATCTATTTCTGAAAAAACTGTCTTTGCATTGACGAACCAAGAATACTTTTTGTAATTCAGTTAATGTTTCACGAACTGCATTGGTATTGGGGTAAGGGCCAAAATATTTTCCTTTTTGAGCTTTTGCACGTCGTTGAAACTCAACCCTAGGAAAAGCATGCTCGGTAGCAACATATATATAAGGATAGCTTTTATCATCTCTTAATACGACATTGTAGCGAGGTTTGTTTTTCTTGATTAAGGTATATTCAAGAATCAAGGCTTCCGCCTCTGTGTTGGTAATGGTTAGATCAATATCACAGACATGGGTCATCAAAAGTGCTGCTTTTGGATCTTTTTGTTCGGATTGAAAGTAATTTGGTACGCGCTTTCTTAAATTCTTTGCTTTCCCCACATACAGAATATTACCATTATTACCAAGCATGCAATAGACGCCGGGTTTAGAGGGTAATTCACTGAGAAATTTACTTTTGTTTTTGAATAAGTCAGGCATAAGTTAAATACTTGAGAGCACTTTTATTCGTTTAAATATATTTTCAAACATGAGTAATGATAAACGCCTCGTATTTAAATTATAACGACTGCAATGGTATGAATTAATTAGTTGCAGATGTCCAATTTCATGCTCCTCCGCATGACCAAATCGATAATCAGCTTGCTTTAATTCCAAAGATTTAATTACTGCCCTGTGAGCAATACCGCCGAGAGTGAGGATAATTGCCCCTTCTTTCAGTTGCATAATTTCATTTTTCAGATAGCTATTACAATTATTGATTTCATTGCCATTCGGTTTATTTTGAGGAGGTAGGCATTTTACAGCATTTGTAATTTTACAATTTATTAGTTTTAAACCATCATCAGATGCAATTGACTCCTCATTACTACTAAAACCATATTTATATAAATTTTTATATAAAGATACGCCCGCGTAATCACCGGTAAATGGCCTACCAGTGCGATTTGCTCCATGCATTCCTGGCGCAAGGCCAACTATCAACAAATTAGGATCATCATGACCGAATGCCGGTACGGGCTTACAGAAGTAATCGGCATGCTGGGATTTTACATCAACTAAAAAATGTGAAAGTCTTTTGCATTTTTTGCAATCTGGATTATAAGTATTCTGCATGCTGACTTATTTTAATGTATTTAATCATGTCTAGTATAGTATGTATCCAATGACTAGACATCCAAATAAATAACTTATGCCTTTTATCTTATTTAATAAACCCTATGGTATTGTCAGTCAATTTAGCGGTACTGAAAATACTTTAGCTAAATTTATATCTGAAAATTCTGTTTACCCTGCTGGACGACTAGATAAAAAAAGCGAAGGGCTTTTGGCGCTAACCAATGACGGTAAATTACAAGCGAGAATATGTGAACCAAAACGTAAGTTATTAAAATATTACCTGATTCAGGTTGAGGGTGAGACTACCCAGAACCAACTTAATCAGCTAACGGAAGGACTGATTCTTAATGACGGACCTGCAAGAGCTCATTCGGCGCGTATCATTAATCCACCTGAAAATATTTGGGATAGAGAGCCACCAATTAGATTCAGAGAAAATATACCTACTTCGTGGCTCGAGATATCCATATTTGAAGGCCGTAAACATCAAATCCGAAGAATGAGTGCTGCAATTAATTTACCGGTACTAAGACTAGTTCGATGGCAGATAGGGCCTTGGCTGATAAATGATTTAAAACTTGGTCAATTCACCAAAATGACTAATAAAGAAGCGTGGTCAATGCTTAATCAGTAACCGCTCTCTCTTGCAAGCCTGGTATCCCAAGAGCGATTTCCATAGCTTGCTCATAGTTCAATCTAGGGTCAACGGGCGACTTATATGCAATAGATAAATCCTCATCATTAAGCCCTCTCGCGCCACCAGTGCATTCAGTGACATTTTCTCCTGTTAATTCAAGATGGACTCCACCTAAATATGTGCCCATTTTCTTATGAACACGAAACGCGGACTCTAATTCGGCGCTTATTTTTTCGAAACGTCTTGTTTTTGTTCCATTTGCCGTGGATTCAGTGTTGCCATGCATTGGATCGCAAACCCATAAAATGGGTGAGCCAGTTTCATTTGCCGCCTCAATCAATGGCGGTAAATTTGCCTCAATACTGTCAGCACCAAATCTATGGATAAGCGTAATTCTTCCCGGTAGATTATTTGGGTTTAGAGCAACTATTAGGCCTTGTAACCACTCACGAGTCATACCATTACCTATCTTTATACCCATTGGATTTGCTACACCACGAAAATATTCTACGTGCGCACCATCCAACTCAGCTGTTCGCATTCCTATCCAAGGAAAATGGGTCGTTAGGTTATACCAATTTCCAGTTCTTTCGATGTATCTGGTCTGAGCTTGCTCATAAGGGAGATGGAGGCCCTCATGTGCAGCATATATTTCAGCTTTTTGTGAGAGGAACAACGGCCTTCCAGAAGTAGATTCTATAAAATCAATTGATTCTTTAATGGTAGTAATAATTTCATTATATCTATCAGCCATTTCAGAATGACCTAACCAGTCAAGATCCCAGTATTCAGGGTGATGAAGATCGACAAAACCTCCATCTATTAAAGATCTTACAAAATTCATAGTAAGGGCAGCTCTTTCATATCCACGTAAAATCAATGTTGGGTCAGGTATTCTGTCCCCACTGGTAAATGGACTGCGATTAATGATATCACCACGATAACTTGGTAGCTCCTGACCATCTTTTGACTCAAGATCAGCAGATCTGGGTTTTGCGTACTGGCCTGCCATTCTTCCAATTCGTACAACAGGCTTTTTTAGACCGTATTGCATGACGGTACTCATTTGCAATAATATTTTTAACTTTGCAACAATACTTTCAGACGAACAATCACTGAAGCTTTCAGCGCAATCACCACCTTGCAGTATGAATACTTCACCTCGTTGGGCGGCAGCAATATGTTCATTCAACTTATCAACTTCCCATGAAGTTACTATTGGCGGTAATTTTTTAAGTTCAGCAACAACTGATGCCAAATGTTCTTTATTTGGATAATTGGCTTGCTGAGCCGCATTCAACGTTGTCCATGAAGTAGGTTTCCAGTTATTTATTTCGTTTTCTTTGTTCACAAAATTACCGTCCATAAGTTAGTGATTTGAGATTGTGCATGTCAAAACTTATTATTGCAATCATAAGCTTACAAGATAAAGATAAACGTTATCTTAAATCAAGATATCAAATATCTTTACTTTCTAGCGCTTGTCTTTAAAAACATCACTGGAAACAACGACAAAGGGTAGGCAAAATACAACTAATATCTATTCTATAAATACTAATCGCATATCTTTTTTAGGGGTAAATCTTGAAACACATACTTGATAGTCTCAATCTCAATTCAATTAATCCTGGTAGCTGGTCTGGTGAAGTCTCGCTTCAATCTACGGATGGAACCCTAATCGAATCAATTAATCCGTCAACAAATGAAGTTATAGCTAGTGTAAAGAATACCACCACAGAAGAGTATGAAAAAATTATAGCATCTGCACAAGAGGCCTTTCTTGAATGGCGCACCGTCCCTGCCCCAGTTAGAGGAGATGCCATTAGAAGGGTTGGAGCAGCACTCAGGGAGCACAAAGATGCACTTGGCAGCCTAGTGAGTCTAGAGATGGGGAAGATCAAAGCAGAAGGCGATGGTGAAGTACAAGAAATGATTGATATGGCTGATCTTGCTGTTGGTCAATCAAGAATGCTCTATGGCATGACAACTCACTCAGAAAGACCAATGCATCGAATGTATGAGCAATGGCATCCATTAGGTCTCGTTGGTATTATTTCAGCGTTTAATTTTCCCGTTGCAGTGTGGTCATGGAATGCATTTATTGCCACAATATGTGGAAATGTTAGTGTCTGGAAGCCTTCTCCAAAAGCACCTTTATGCGCTGTTGCCGTACAAAAAATATGCAACCAAGCGTTAAAAGATCAGGGTTTGCCAAATATATTTCATCTAATAAATGATGAATCTAATATCCTTTCTCAAAAACTCATTGATGATCGCCGGATCGATCTATTGTCATTTACCGGCTCAAGTGAAGTCGGTAAAAATGTAGGGCAAAAAGTCGCCTCCAGGATGGGTAAATACCTTTTAGAGCTCGGTGGTAATAATGCAATTATTGTCGACGAGTCTGCTAATTTTGATATTACGATACCAGGTATTGTATTTGGTTCAGTAGGTACTGCAGGCCAGAGATGTACTACCACCAGAAGAGTGCTTGTTCATGAATCACGCATGGATGAGCTTAAGGAAAAGCTTGTTCGAGCTTACTCGCAAATTCCAATCGGTGATCCGCTTGATACCAACACACTAATGGGTCCATTGATTGATGAAAAATCTTTACAAAATGTTGAAACTGCAGTTGAAAAAATCATTGAAGCTGGTGGTGAGATCCTATGCGGGGGGATAAGAGTTGGCGATAAAGGTAATTTCATAGAACCAATAATTGCGGTTGCTGAAAACGAATGGGATATTGTTCAAGAAGAAACATTTGGACCTTTGTTGTATTTAATTCCATGTAGCTCACTCGATGATGCAATTGCCAAACAAAACAACGTTAGGCAAGGCCTCTCCTCTGCTATTTTCACGAATAACCTTCAAAATGCTGAGAAATTTTTATCTAGCGTTGGTTCGGATTGCGGAATCGCTAATGTTAATATAGGGACTTCCGGTGCTGAAATTGGTGGTGCTTTTGGTGGTGAAAAAGAAACCGGTGGTGGTCGTGAAGCAGGTTCAGATTCTTGGAAAGCATATATGCGCCGTCAAACTAACACTATTAATTGGGGCACTGAATTGCCTTTAGCTCAAGGCGTTAATTTTGATGTCTGATTATAACTTATGATTTTTTAAGCTTTTGAAGCTGCCATAAATTTTCAAATTGAGCTCTAGACAAATCGTTTAGTTTTAAATCAATGGCTACTGCTGCTTTTTCCATCCCATTAAATCTTGAAATAAATTTTTCGCAGGCCATCATGAGTGCTTGCTCGGGATCAATCCCTGCGTGCTTGGCAAAGTTGACGAGAGTAAACAAAACATCGCCTAATTCTTCATTTATTGCAGCATCAGAGATAGACATAGCAGCTTGTAATTCATTTATTTCTTCATCTAATTTTGTCAATACTTCGTTATTATCTTGCCAATCAAAACCAACGCTAGATGCTTTATTACTAACGAGTGTCGCTAATTCGAAAGCAGATATATTTTCTGGAAGATCGTTTAGTATTAATTTTTCATGTTTCATTTTACTGCTCCACGTAATCGATCACAAAACAAAGAAATAATCATTGCTGTAGCACCCCATATTCTGTGATTTTGATATTTATATTCGACTATTGGTAACTGAATGTCATTGGTCTTCCATAAACTCTCTTTCTTGTTTTTATGGTTCATAAAAAATGTTAATGGTACTGTAAAATAACTCTCTACCTCAGATCGATCTATTGAAATTTCTGGTGATCCCAACAAAACTCCTACAACTGGATGAATAATATACCCCGTAAAAGTAGGAACAGGCGGCATCTTTCCTATAATTTTTATATCCGACTCCTTAACACCTATCTCTTCTTTTGTTTCACGTAATGCTGTCATAGAAACATCGGTGTCGTCTTTCTCACTGCTCCCTCCTGGAAAACATATTTCCCCAGCATGGGCGGTTAAATGACTTGACCGCTTAGTTAACAGGACCTCTAAAGAGCCATCAATGTCGATGATAGGTAATAAGATGGCAGCTGCTTTCAAGCCTTTTGGAAATCTCTTTTCTAAAGCCGAATGAACAAGCTTATTACGAAAAATATTTTCACCCAATAAAGAATGATCTGCGTTAGAAAATATTTCAATCAACTTATGTAAAGCTTTCATTTTTGTTAAATAATTAAAAAAATATCTGGTGATTGATCGATAAATTTATTTCTTAATACCGCCATCAGTTAGATTTTTCGGATCAAGCAATCTTGTTAATTCAGTCTCACTTAGATCTGTCATCTCAACTGCTACATCCTTTACTGGCCTGCCGTCCTTGTAAGCACTTTTAGCGATTTTTGCCCCTAACTCATAACCAATAACGCCATTCAGTGCAGTCACTAGAATTGGATTGCGATCTAAGGCGTCTTTTATATTTTCATGATTAACGGTGAAGCCCTTAATAGCTTTATCGGCCAACACATTTACTGCATTTGCTAATATTTCAATACTTTGCAGTAAATTATATGCCACAAC
Source organism: uncultured Woeseiaceae bacterium (assembly GCA_905182415.1). Classification (GTDB taxonomy): domain Bacteria; phylum Pseudomonadota; class Gammaproteobacteria; order Steroidobacterales; family Woeseiaceae; genus SP4260. The sequence continues at coordinate 9,010 of CAJJBK010000045.1, forward strand.
AGGAAGCATTACGTTTAATTGAAAATTACCAGATTGCCCGGCAACAGTGATCGTTGAATCATTTCCTATAACTTGTGCACCCACCATAGCTACTGCCTCAGGTATAACAGGATTAACTTTACCAGGCATAATACTCGAACCAGGCTGAAGCTCTGGTAATTTAATTTCACCAAGTCCCGCCAATGGACCCGAGTTCATCCAACGCAAATCATTTGAGATTTTAATCATACTGACAGCCAAAGTTTTCAACTGACCTGACATTTCTACTGCTGCATCTTGAGTTGCCAAAGACTCAAATAATGTCTCTGAAGAAGAAAATGAAATATTTGTTCTTTCTGACAGCAATATTGCCACTTTGCTCCCAAAATCAGGATGTGCGTTAATTCCCGTTCCTACCGCAGTTCCACCTTGAGCAAGGTGTAATAAACGACTCATAGAGTCGTTTATTCGGTCGTGTGCATGCATTACCTGAGATCGCCAACCATTGATTTCTTGACCAAGCGTCACCGGCATTGCATCCATTAAATGCGTTCGCCCTGTTTTAACTGTGTCTTTAAATTCTATAGATTTAAGCTCTAATTCTTTACCTAGATTATCAAGGGCTGGCAATAGCCCGTGATGCAAACTAATTGCGGCTGATAGGTGAATACATGTTGGTATCACATCATTACTGCTCTGACTCATATTAACATCATCATTAGGGTGGATACTGTCACCGAGTATTGAGCTTGCTAATTTAGCAATAACCTCATTGGCATTCATGTTAGAACTGGTACCAGAGCCTGTCTGGAATATATCAATTGGAAATTGCTCATCATGATCACCAAGAATAATCATTTCACATGCATCACAAATTGCGTTTGCTTTATTTTTTGGCAATAAACCAAGATCACTATTCGCAGAAGCGGCAGCCCATTTTATTAGTCCAAGCGCAGCAATAAATTGCCTCGGTATAGTGATCCCGCTAATTGGAAAATTATTCACGGCACGTTGAGTTTGGGCACCCCACAAAGCATCTATAGGGACTTTTAGCTCTCCCATGCTATCAATTTCTTTTCTATATTTTTCGCTTCCCATAATCAAATCCTCAGGACATAAACTAATGAACTAATCATACAGCAAACCATTATATTTTAGTCTTTTTAGTGTATGATTCTTATTCTAAGAAGCAAGCGACAAGTAAATATGGCAAAAGAAAAATTGACAGCAATATCACCTTTAGATGGTCGCTATGCGGATAAAACCAAAGAGTTAAGTGGAATCTTCAGCGAATACGGCCTGATAAAATATAGAGTAGAGATAGAGATCCGCTGGTTACAAATGCTAGCTAATAACCCAGAAATAATTGACCTTGATAAGTTTGATACGAACACTAACAACCAATTAAATCAAATTATTGATAACTTTGATGTTAGTGATGCTGAAAGCGTCAAAGAAATTGAAAAAACAACCAATCACGATGTCAAGGCTGTTGAGTATTTTATCAGCCGGCAATTCAATGACCACAAGAATATCAATGATTTCATTCATTTTGGATGCACTTCAGAGGATATTAATAACCTAGCCTATGCCATGATGCTCAAAGAGGCTCGAGAATACATTCTTAATCCATTAATGATTTCCTTGCATAAAGAGATTGAAAGCTTGGCATTGAAGCATCGAGATACCCCAATGCTCTCAAGAACTCATGGTCAAACGGCAAGCCCAACCACCGTTGGCAAAGAATTTGCTAATGTACTTTCAAGACTTAACATCATAAATAACGAGCTTAATGAAATAAATATATATGGTAAATTCAATGGTGCAGTCGGTAATTTTAATGCACACCATGTTGCTTATCCCGAATGTGATTGGCTTGAAATCAGCTCAAACTTTATAAAATCATTGAATTTAGAGCCAAATCTTCTTACTACTCAAATAGAACCTCATGACTGGATGGCAAAATACTGTCATAACCTTATTCGTTATAATACGGTTTTATTGGATATGAGCAGAGATATATGGGGCTACATATCTTTAGGCTATTTTAAACAAAGACTTGAAAAGAATGAAGTTGGTTCATCTACAATGCCGCACAAAATAAACCCTATTGATTTCGAGAATGCAGAAGGAAATTTAGGACTAGCCAATAGTTTGTTTGGTCATTTTGCAGAAAAACTTCCAATCTCACGATTTCAAAGAGATCTAACTGATTCAACCGTTCAGAGAAACCTTGGAGTTGCGATCGGCTATGGAGTTATTGCCATTAAATCACTGCTAAAGGGGATCAATAAATTAGAAATTGATGAAATCGTAATTAATAAAGATATTGAGAATAGATGGGAAGTTCTTGGCGAAGCGATCCAGACTGTGATGCGACGCTATGGAATACCAGAGCCATATGAAAAATTAAAAACACTAACCAGAGGTAACGAAATAAATAAATCCATTTTATCGGATTTTATTCAATCTTTGGATATTCCCGATCATGCAAAAAATGAACTACTTAATTTAACGCCATCAACCTATATTGGCCTCGCCTCTAAGCTAACCAACCTATCTAAATAAAATTAAATACTTAATTGTAATTTTTAGATTCACTCTAATGACATGAATATCCAAATAGAAAATTTAGCAAACGAGTGTGTGATTATAGGGTTATCTGGAGGCGTAGATTCGGCTGTAGCTGCCCTTCTACTGAAACAGCAAGGCGCTGATGTTCAGGCACTTCATATGACCAATTGGAATGATGAAGACGGCTATTGTAACGCCGCCGATGATTTACAAGATGCAAAAAAAGTATGTAAAAAATTATCCATTCCACTGCATCACGTTAATTTTTCTAAAGAATACGCAGATCTCGTATTCAAAGATTTTCTTTATGAATATAAAAATGGAAGGACGCCAAACCCAGATATATTATGCAACCGAGAAATTAAATTTGGGGTTTTTATAACATACGCAAAAAGGCTTGGTGCTAAATATATCGCTACCGGTCATTACGCCGACCTTAATAAGAATATTGATTCTACAGAGTTAATTAAACCAAAAGATAAAAATAAAGATCAAACCTATTTTTTACATGCAGTGAATGAAGCGGCATTAAAACAGACTCTTTTTCCACTTTGTAACCTAACAAAAAGTGAAGTTAGGGATATTGCAAAAATGAATGGATTATTAAATTATGATAAAAAAGACAGTACAGGTATTTGTTTTATTGGTGAGCGTCCATTTCGAGAATTCTTAGAAAAATTTCTACCAGCACAGCCTGGAGCAATGATTGACAACGATGGTAATATCATTGGCCAACACCAAGGATTAATGTATTACACAATTGGACAAAGGCAGGGATTAAATATTGGAGGGCGAAAAGACAGCAATAACGAACCTTGGTATGTTTTAAAAAAAGATCTAACTACTAATACACTCACGGTAGTTCAAGGCGATCATGATGACCTTTATAGTCGCTCATTAATTGTTTCTAATTTTTCATGGATTGGTTCTGCTGAAGAACTTATTTTAGGTACTAAAACAATAAATTGTCATGGTAAGGTCAGATATCGTCAACCAGATCAAGCTTGCAAAGCAGAACTACTCAAAGACAATAAAATAAAAATCGTTTTCGATGAGCCACAACGTGCAATCACTGAAGGACAAGCTGCTGTCTTATATAAAAATGATCGATGCCTTGGCGGCGGATCTATTGACGAAGTTATAAAATAAAATGAATGATTATTTAATTGATATTGGTGCAAATCTCACTCACAGCGATTACACCTCTGATTTAGATATTATTATTAATGAGGCACTGAATGCCAATATTAAAAAATTAATAGTTACCGGGTCTAATAATGATGAGAGCATTAAAGCTTATAACCTTACCAAGGAATACGAAAAAATCTTATATTCTACTGCCGGTGTGCACCCACATTATGCAGAAACTTATAATAAATCAGTGGAAAATTCAATTTATGAGTTGAGTAAGCATAACTCAGTAGTTGCAATTGGTGAATGCGGTTTAGATTATTATCGAAATCTTTCGTCAAAAAAAGATCAAATTCGAGCATTCGGAGCTCAACTAGACATTGCAAAAGAGGCAAAACTTCCCGTTTTCCTGCATCAACGAGAAGCGCATACCGATTTCACCAATACACTCCAGGAGGGCATTAAAAACCTTTATGGAGGGATAGCTCATTGTTTTACCGGAACTGACGAAATGCTATCTGTATATCTTGATATGGGTTTATATATCGGTATTACTGGCTGGATATGCGATGAACGTAGGGGAAAGAATTTACAGGAAATTGTAAAAAATATACCGCTCGATCGTATGATGATTGAAACAGACTGCCCTTATTTATTACCTCGTACTCTAGAACCAAAACCAAAATCACGCCGTAACGAGCCGAAATATCTCCACGAAATTGTCAAAACTATCGCTAATTATTCGTCATATAGTCCAGAAGATATAGTCATATCAAGCACAAGAAATGCAAAAAAATTATTTAATATTTAGCATATAAATCATTACTTTATATAATTATATTATATTGATTTATCAATAATAATTTGTTCGAATTCTTTTATATCTGGATTGATAGTGAATGTTTTGCTCGGCTTATCAAGTAATACCGAAAGATCATCGGGTACTGCAACTTTTTGACCAATCAAAGGCTCAACAATTGTCTCAAATTTCGCTGGGTGTGCCGTAGCGGCAATAAACCAATCTTGCGTCATTTTTACTTCATCTGTGAACTGGCTATAAGTATAAGAAGCAGTTGCTGTATGAGGGCATATAATAGTATTAGTTTTTTCAAAAATTCTAGTAATTTCACTACTAATATTTTCATCAGAAACAGAAACCGCAGAGATTGAACTCTTAAGATCATTGGCTTGGCCAAACAGACTACTTAACCGCTCCATATTACTTGGGTTACCAACATCCATCGCATTAGCAAGCGTCTGAATGCTGGATTTTGGCAACCATTCAGCGCCATTCAAATAATCTGCAATTAATCGATTTGCGTTCACAGATAAAACTATTTCACCAACAGGAAAGCCCATCTCTCTGGCCAATAAACAAGCCAAACCATTTCCCAAATTCCCAGTTGGAATGATAAAGTTCGCCTTATTACCACTCTGCCTAAAATGATTTAGACTGCTATGTGCATAGTAAATGCTTTGCGGCAATAGCCGTCCAAAATTTATACTATTAGCGGATGAGAATCGATATCGTGCAGACAGTTTTGGATCAATAAATATATCTTTTACCAATGTTTGACAGTCATCGAATGTGCCATTTACAGTCAGAGAAAGAATATTACCCCCCCAACATGTGAGCTGCTTTTCTTGTCGCTTTGAAACTTTATCTTTTGGAAACAAAATAATGACTTTTACATTAGGTAGGCCATGAAATGCAGCGGCAACCGCCCCACCAGTATCACCAGATGTGGCAACTAAAACCACTAATGGCTTAGTTTCGGAACTATTCAAACGACTCATACAAGAGGCCAAGAAACCAGCACCTACATCCTTGAATGCTGCTGTAGGCCCATGAAAAAGCTCTAAAAACCAGACATTTTTCTCTGGTAGAATTTTGACAGACGGTATTGAAAAATATAATGATTCTTTTATGATTTGATTTAAATTATTCTGCAGTATCGATTCTTTGAAATAAGGGGCTAATAACGCTTCAGCAGTATCAGTCAAGGACATCTTAGCCGGTAGTGCTTCGTGATTTATATAGGGTAACTCTTCTGGTATGAATAAACCGCCATCATCAGCAATACCTTTAGCTAATACATCATCGATACCATAGCTTTGATCGCCGCGAGTGCTAATAAAATTCACGACTAAGTTTCCACGTAAGCGCCGGATGCATTTAAAGGGCTCACCCATCCCTGGGAATCAATATTATGGCTGTCAAAAATCTCCATCATTATTGTTTTAATCTCAACCGCAATATGGTTCTCACATAAAGCAAAAATACTAGGGCCACTCCCTGACAAAGAACATCCTAAGGCGCCTTTATTCATAGTCGCTTTTTTAATTTCATCAAAACATCCCACAGAACCTGATCGTTGTGGTTCAATAATAACATCATGCATGCTATTTTTAATTAGATTTAGATCTAACTTTTGCAAGCCCAATAAAAATCCTGCTAGATAACTTTGTTGATCCAACCATTGACTCATTGAATAGTTGTTAGCCAAGCCGTTTCTACTTTCAGCTGTGTTAACAATTAAGTCCGGATGAACTAAAACTGAACTAATGCTTTTTGGTACCTCAACTGAAGTGGTTTTCGGGAGATATGAGGGAGGACAAAATACCATACCACCAAAAAGACTGGGAGCAACATTATCTGCATGAATGCCACCACTGGCATACTTTTCTCCTTCAAGGGCGTATTTCATTAATTTTTCAGTTGATAAAGGTTGGTCCAGCAATGCATTAACCGCAACAGCTCCAGCTACCGCAGAGGCAGCTGAACTTCCCATCCCAGATTGCAAAGGGATGCCTTTATGTATTAGCATCTCTATTCCGCCCTGACCACCTTCAGCGCCCCATAATGCTTCAGCTGCAATTGACGCTGTATTTTCATCTGATTTTTTTGAAAGATCTTTATGAGGATTACCCGCTTGGTCATAGATTTCTTTTATAAATATCCCTTCTTCATTAACTTTTCTTACAGACACACGGTCACCAGCGCCTTTAATCGCAAGTCCCAACATATCAAAGCCCACAGCAACATTACCAATTGAAGCTGGAGCAAACGCAGTTATATACTTATTATTCATTTTTCTACTTTATTAGCTTGATGAGATTGATGATATCTGCAGATATACCTGCAGCGGTAACTCCTGGACCTGCGCCCGGGCCTTGAATGATCAATGGGTTGTCTGCATACCTATCTGACTGAATTTTAATTATATTGTCGGTAAGTTGAATGTTACTAAAAGGATGATCAATTGGAAATTCCTTAAGGCCAATAAAAATATTGTTATCTATATCTATTGATGCAATATACCTAAGCGTTAAGTTATTATTTTTTGCGGTTTCATATCGATCCTGCATTACAGAATCATACTCTTTTAGTTTTTCAAGAAATTCATCGATTTTTACATCAATTAGATCATCCGGTACAAGACTTTCGATAGCAAAGTCAGAAATTTCAAGACTTCTACCGGCTTCACGGGCCAATATTGTCAGTTTCCGGGCCACATCCATGCCACCAAGATCATCTCTTGGGTCAGGTTCTGTATAACCATTCTCTTTGGCTTCAATAACAATCCTAGAGAACGGTTTCGAGCCATCAAACACATTAAATAAATAGGCTAATGTTCCAGATAATATACCCTCGATGGAATGTATCTTATCTCCCGTAGCAACTAAACTATTGATTGTATTTATCACTGGCAAACCAGCTGCAACTGTAGTCTCGTAAAAGCAATAAGATTTATTCTTTACTGAGGTATCCTTTAAAGTTTCGTAATAACTTAGATCGTCACTAAAGGCTTTCTTATTTGGTGTAATGACATTAATACCAAGGCCTAACCATCGCGTATATTTCTTCGCAATAGAGTTATTCGAGGTACAGTCAATTATCAAGGTATGGCCATTGCTTGAATGCCCCATCAGGTGAGCCTCAAAAGCATCAAGATCAATACCAATGGCTTCTACTTGCATTGTTTCACGCCACTTTGCTAAATCTATTGAGGCATTATCAAGCAGCATATATTTTGATTTAACAATAGCTTTTAAATGTATATTTACACCAAGCTCAGCGGCATTTACCAATAATTGAGAATTTATTTGGTCGAGTAACTCGCCGCCAACCAAACCTGGTCCAATCAAACCTATGGTTAGTGATGGCTGTCTATTGAAAAACCCAGCATGCACTTTATTGAGAGCCTGTAATGCATCTTTTGATTCAATAACAGCAGAAATATTTCGTTCTGATGATCCTTGAGCTATCGCCCTTATATTGATTCCAGCTCGACCTAAAGTACTAAAAAATTGACCTGCAACACCAGATTGACCAGTCATCTCATCACCAACGACAGCGATTATACTCTGACCTTTAGTTGCCTCAATTTTCGTAATCAATCCAGCTTTCAGTTCACTCTCAAAGGCACTCTCGATAACTTTTTTTGCAACATTGGATACGCCCTCATCCACCGCGATACAAATAGAATGTTCTGAGCTTGCTTGTGAAATCAACGTCACAGATATATTTTCATTTTTAAGTGCTACAAAAAGCTTATCAGCGGTTCCTGGAACACCAATCATCCCAGTACCCTCAAGATTGATTAACGCCATAGAATCTATAACCGTTATGCCTTTTATATTACTGCCCACCGATTTCTCTGCCGATATTTTGCTGCCAACAGCTTCAGGATTAAATGTATTACGAATAAAGACTGGAATTTTTTGTTTCATCAGCGGACTTAATGTTTTTGGATGTATAACTTTGGCCCCAAAATAAGCCAATTCCATGGCCTCATTATATGATAAATTACTTACGACTTTAGCGTCATTGACTTTACTTGGATCCGCGCTCATAACACCGTCCACATCAGTCCAAATTACTAATTCTTGCGCCTCAAACAAAGAAGCAAATATAGCGGCAGAGTAATCACTCCCGTTACGACCTAAATTTGTTGGTAGCCCTCGTTCATTTGAGGCGATAAAACCCGTAATGATAAATATATTTGCTTGGGTTGCTGCAACCACTTTTTTATAACAGTCGTTTGATTTTTTCCAGTCAATCACATCGCCAAGATCGCTTGATTTAAGATAGATAACTTTGCGACTATCAATAAACTCTACTTCTTTATCGTAATCTAGTAATTTAGCAATATATAGTGATAAAATTTTTGCCGACCAAAGCTCTCCAAACCCTGCGATAACTTGGTCAGTGCTATTGTCACAAGTCGATTTTTCGGCAAGTAATTTACTAATCGAATTAACATCACTTGAAAATGATTCTAAAAACTCTTTCGCTACAGATTGTTCAAGTAAGTTATCAACTAGAGTTGATATACGGTGGTTAATGGTTTGATATTGTTTTGATTCATGCAAATTGCTGGCATTACAATTACTAGCAATATCGATCAATAGATCGGTAACACCACCAAGGGCCGATACCACTATCGCATGACGTGAAGCTGGATCTTTATAATAACAATCTAATATTATTTTGGATACGCTAACGAAACATTGAGTGTCAGCTAGGCTAGATCCGCCAAATTTAAATATCTTCCAATTTCTATCTTTCATCTAAATTTCTCAGAGCAATTAATATTAAATCTATTTTAAATACTATTAGGTATAACTAATAGTTAATTTAATTACTTTCATAGCAAGATTAATTATTGACGAATAAATTAAATGGTGGGGCGTGTAGGGATTGAACCTACGACCGGTCGGTTAAAAGCCGAATGCTCTACCGCTGAGCTAACGCCCCTATTATCATTTAATTCTAATTTACTTTTTTTTATCCAATTGGCGAGGATGATACCGCACCTCACATAAATCTCAAGGGAATATCGATAAAATTTACCTAGATCTCTGAATTACTCTTTTGGAGTAGTAAAAAACTATATTATAAACCCCTGCTATTCATTACCTTTATTCGTTGTTCAGCTAACTTTGCAACCGTTGATTGCGGGTATTCATTTTGGATTCTAGTCAAAACTAAACGAGCTTGATCCCAATTTCCTAATTCATAATTACAATAACCAATTTTAAGTAAGGCATCAGGAATTTTTCTTGAACGAGGATAATCATTTACAACTTTGTTAAATTGAGATAATGCTTGCTCAAATTGATTAGATGCATAGTAAGACTCAGAGAGCCAATACTGAGCATTATCAATCAAGCTACTACCTGGATATGCGACCAAAAACCGGATAAATGAAAGTGATGCTAACTCATAATTCTGTTCTTTTAAAAGCTCAAATGCTGCTTGATAATTTTCTTCGTCAGTACCTCCCGGGACTGGCAATTCGCCATAGATGATTTCCTCCTCATTAACAACATTCATTGAGTTTAGAGCACTAATTGATCTTTCAAGATCTTGCAGGCGATCATCCAGATCAACATAAAGCGCTCTTTGTCTATCTTGGGTTGCCTGAGACTGGTAGTGTAAATCTTCCGCTTGACCTTGAATCTGAGTTACTTGCTCTTGGATATTATCAAGCTGGCGAGCAATTTCAATCAGGCTCTGATCGTGTGATCTTTGCATGACACCTGAGTTAACTCTCTGATAGCTATCGTCTACCGGCAGATCTGCGCAACCTGCAGCGACTAAAATACCGATATAAATAAAAGCATGTCTAGACATAATAATTAACTGTATTAATTAATTACCAGCTCTACCCTTCTATTTTGAGTATATGAACTCTCATCACTTCCATAAGAGTTGGGTCTTTCCTCACCAAAACTAACCGTAGTAATTTGAGCTGGCGCAACGCCATTGAGAAGCAGCATACGTCTAACTGCCTGAGCTCTGCGCTCACCCAGCCCGATATTATATTCTCGAGACCCTCTTTCATCAGCATGCCCTTCCAGTCTTACTGTAAGCAAGGTATTGGAATTCATATTCGACGCATATGCATTTATTAATGCATCATATTCAGCGCGTAACTCGGAACGATCAAAATCAAAATAAATAATTGTCTCAAGATTTTCAGACAAGCTGTCATCGGTGATCGTTTCTAGGTTATTATTATCATCCATACCCATTCCGTATGTTGCCGCATCTTCGCTATCACTAGAACTACTCATGCCGCTATCGTTACTCATAGCCCCAGATTTACTTCCTGATGACGCACAACCCGATAAAACCAAAATCAATAACCCAATTAGACCTAAATTAAAACGCTCCATTTCAACAACTCCTAAAGTTTCAACTATTTATAAAAAATTTAACACAAAATAACACATTATTATAATTTTAAAAATGGTGACCATACTGGCTCTCTAATATCTCCCTGCTTAGATGCCACTCTTTGCCTCACCAGGCCATCAGCCGTTACAGTTTCCAATACTCCATTTCCCCTCATTTTTGTAGCGTAGATAAGTGTATCACTATTGGGCGCAAAACTTGGAGATTCATCTTGCATTCCTGAGGATAAAATCAATAAATCTTTTTTATTTATATCGTAAATAGCTATTCGATAATCGCCTCTATAAAGATGAACCATTGCTAATTTCTTACCGTCGGGTGACAAACGTGGCCTAGAATTATAATTACCCTGAAAAGTAACTCTTTCAGCTTTATCGCTGTTTAAGAAAATTTTATATATTTGCGGGGCACCGCCCCTGTCTGAAGTAAAGTAAATTTCCTTACCATTAGGTGACCATGTTGCCTCTGTATCAATAGCTCTATTATATGTCATTCTCTTTAAAGCTCTGGTTGCAATATCAAGAATATAAACATCTAAATTACCATCAGTACCACCCAAAGTAAGGACTAATTTTCTTCCGTCTGGGGAAAATGCGGGCGATCCGTTTATGCCGGGGTGGTCCGAGATTTTCCTTCGATTTCCCGTTCTTAATGTTTGCAGATATATGGATGAAGCATTGCCTTCAAATGATACATAGGCAATTTGCCTGCTATCTGGTGACCAAGCTGGAGACATAATAGGATCTTTGGAATTAACTACAACTTGCTCATTCTCTCCATCAGAGTCAGCGATAATTAATGAATAACTTGTCTCGTTGCGCGATACATTTGATTTGACATAGGCAACTTTCGTATCAAACACACCTCTAATTCCGGTCAGCTCTCGATAAATCATATCCGCTATACGATGCGCTGATCTTCTCAGTGTTTTGTCGTTAGCTGGCATTCTATATCCAACAATTTGCTCACCCTTGTAAATATCGAATAATTGAAACTGAATATTATAAGAACCAGTTCTCATCTGACTAATTCGACCCACAGCGACTGCTTCGACACCCAAAATAGACCAATCATCAAAATCAATCTCTGCACCCGTAGTTGGCTTTTGCAGCATATTTTTTTGAGGAGTAGACGAAAATCGACCACTTCGAATTAAGTCATTTGTAATTATTTCAGCAATATCAACTGACAATACCGGCATACCCTTATCAGCTCCAAAAGGAACAATGGCAATCGGCGTCTGTTTCCCAACACCTTGTGTGATTCTTATTGTCAGCTCAGCGTATAAGGCATCATGAAAAAATAAACATAAAAGTAAAATTATTTTTTTTTCGAGATTCATCCGTGTCCTCATAAACCTATGAATTATTGATAAGGTTCAAATATAAATCGTAAATTTCTTTCAAATAAACTTGGATCTTCAGGGTCTGGTAAAGGTGAAGCCTTGTAAACAGCAGCTTCCACTGACCGTCGAACCGATTCGTCACCGTTACATGTTTCAACCACCGCACTGATAACTTCACCTCCGGGCAATTGCCTTACATTCACTACACAACTGATACCACTGGATGCTGACGGAGGTTGAACCCAGTTATTTTCGATCTTCCTACCTAGGCTAAAAGTATACCTTGCAAGTGCGCCCGAGCGAAGCGCATCTAGACGTTTTTGTTCATTCGATAACTCTCGATTCAATTGAGCTTTTCTTTCAGCTTTTTCTAGGTCGTTGCGTATTTTTTCATTCTCTGCGCGTTGTCGCTTTATATCATCTAATCTTACCTGCTCTGCCTCATTACGTTTTTTTTCAAGTTCAACTTCAATCCGCTTTTTTTCAACCTCAGCTTCTTTTGCTTGTTTAGCCATCAATTCTTTTGTTTCGCGAGCTTCAATAATTTTCTGCTCTTTCACTCTTTTTTGTTCAGCTTTTCTGGTAATTTCTGCTTCTTTTTTCTTCTTTTTATTTATTCGTATTTTTTCTGCCCGAATATCTGATTTTCGTTTTTGCTCTTCCGCATCTCGTCTTTCCTGTACTAGTTTCTTTTGCGGCGTTAATAAATTATCCTCCTCAATTAATACGGCATCTATCATAAGGGGTCGAGATGGTATATTGGCATTCGATCTCTCAAACGCTAATATCATCGCAGTGAATATAACGAGATGCAAACCACACGCGAAAGCCATTGGTATAATGTTATATTTATCTCGCATTCAATAACTCATATCAATCAATCAGGTACAGGATAAGATTCTAAAGGATCGGTTACGAAACCAATATTCTTTGCTCCGCCACGCTGTAAAAGAACCATAGCTCCAACAACATTACCATATGGCACTTGCCGATCTGCTTTGACCAAAATCATCGTAGATGGCTGACTTGCTAATACTGCCCTAGTTCTTGATATTATCGACTCAGCATCTTTTGGCTTATCTTCGTCATCACCAACATTAATATATAATTCACCTTGAGCATTTACGCTCAATATTAAAGGGGCCAGACTTGAAGAATCAGCGATTGGATCCGCGCCTGCTTTTGGCAGCTCAACTTTTATTCCTTGCGTGAGCAATGGTGCAGTCACCATAAATATAATTAACAAAACAAGCATGACGTCAATGTATGGAACTACATTGATTTCACTGATGACTTTCCTTTTTTTTACCACTTCAGCTATCAATCACTTTTATATAACTCATGTCGTTGCAAAATACTTGCAAATTCTTCAGAAAAACTATCGTATCGTATTTCTAATCGAGTCACTTTATCAACAAATCTATTGTAAGCAACAACAGCAGGTATTGCGGCAAATAAGCCCATCGCAGTAGCGATTAATGCTTCAGCTATACCAGGAGCAACCATCGCTAAGGTGGCAGATTGAACGCCCGCAAGGGCCCGGAAGGAGTTCATAATACCAATTACTGTTCCAAATAAACCAACATAAGGACTTATTGATCCGATCGTAGCTAATGTTGCAAGACTGTGCTCCAATTTATCAACTTCACGCATTTGAGCCACTCGCATAGCTCGAGAACACTCCTCAACCATTTTATCTTTGGAGACAGATGATTTTGTAGATAATCTGTTAAATGCCTTAAACCCTGCTTTAAAGATACTTGGCATTCCTATATCACCATGTTCATTTTTATTGGAGTTCTGGTAAAGGGCATTTAAGTCACCGCCTGCCCAAAAATTAGTCTCAAATGAATCAGAGGTAGTTTTAATTTTTTTAATTAACTTTTGTTTAGTAAAGATAATATTCCAAGATCCAATTGATGCTATTAATAATAGCAACATTACAAATTGAACGATGATACTCGCGTTAAGGATAAGATTTATAAACGACATATTAGTTGTCATATTTTGATTTCCTTAAAAAAACAATCATTAGTATTCATTCTAGCAAATCACGGTTAATGTTTTTATCTTGATTGATTGGATTTAACCCAAAATGCAAATAGGCATTTTTTGTAGCAACTCGTCCACGTGAGGTCCTCATTATGAATCCTTGTTGAATCAAATAGGGTTCTACTACATCTTCTATAGTTCCGCGTTCTTCACCTACAGCAGCAGCAAGACTCTCGATTCCAACAGGGCCGCCATCAAACTTTTCAATTACTGCTAATAACAACCTTCTATCCATGGTATCAAAACCATTTGGATCAACCTCCAGCATGTCCAATGCATCATTTGCTACCTGCTCTGTGACTTTTCCGTCAGCTTTGACCTCTGCATAATCCCTCACTCTTCTTAACAGACGATTAACGATTCTTGGGGTACCTCTGGCTCTCTTAGATAATTGATCACTTCCGCCATCATCTAATTCTAAATTCATGATACTTGCTGAACGATTAGCAATTTGAGCCAACTCATCAATTTCATAAAAATTTAATCTTTGTACAATACCAAATCTATCCCGCAATGGTGATGTTAGTAATCCAGCCCTGGTAGTTGCCCCAACTAGAGTAAATGGAGGGAGGTCTAATTTAATTGAACGTGCTGCCGGGCCTTCACCAATCATAATATCTAACTGGAAATCTTCCATAGCCGGATACAAGATCTCTTCAACCACTGCATTCAAGCGATGTATTTCATCAATAAAGAGGACATCATTTGGTTCGAGGTTTGTAAGTAAAGCCGCAAGATCTCCTGGGCGTTCAAGAACGGGCCCAGATGTTTGTTTTAACTTAACCCCCATCTCATGAGCGATAATATGCGCCAATGTTGTTTTACCCAGTCCTGGAGGTCCAAATATCAATACATGATCCAATGGCTCGGATCTTTTACGAGCTGCCTCGATAAAAATCTCCATCTGCTCTCGCATGCTTTTTTGGCCCACATATTCTGCGAGTGTTTTCGGTCTTATAGCCCGATCAAAAGCCTTGTCTTCACTAGCTTCGTCTCCACTGATTAATCGATCATGCTCAATATTATCCATTTAATCTATAACCTTTTTCAAAGCATGCCTTATCATTTGACTTGCCGTTAAATCATCATCATTAATGGATGCCATTAATTTTTTTACCTCGGGAGCCTTATAACCCAGCGCTAGCAACGCATCAAAAGCCTCTTCTCTAGCGCTATTAGCATTAATTCTCTGATGCCCTGTTGGCGGACTATCCACAAGATCGATTAGTCGATCTCGCATCTCTATAACCAATCTTTCAGCTGTCTTTTTTCCAACACCAGGAATTTTAACTAATGAACCGCTATCCTCCGTTCTCACGCAACGCTCAAAATCATTTACACTCATTGAAGATAATATTGCTAGAGCAAGCTTTGCACCAACGCCACTTATTCTTAAGAGCATTCTAAATAAATATCTATCATTAAGATTAGAAAAACCAAATAATGTGTGAGCATCTTCTCTCACTTGCAGGTGCGTGTAGAGAAAAATATCCTGATCTAGTGCGGGCATTTCTACAAAGGTTGTGGATGGGACCTCCACCTCATAACCAATGCCATTTACCTCAACAAGCACTTGTGGTGATTGTTTAATTAAAATCTTGCCTTTTATTGATCCAATCATTTACTGCACCATTAGCTTATAGCTCTTAGGGATTCTTGCATCGCTCTTTCATTACTATAACAAATAGCTGCTGCAATGGCGTCCGCTGCGTCTTCAGCCGGAGTACCATCAAGATTTAATAGTGCTACAACCATATGTTGAACCTGCTCCTTTGATGCCGCCCCAGTACCAACTACCCCTTTTTTTATTTCTCTTGGGGAATACTCAAATACATTCATGTCAAAATCAAATGTTGCGCACAAAGCGGCAGCTCTAGCATGACCCAGTTTTAATGCACTTGAAGGATTTTTATGCACAAAAACACTTTCAATAGCCATGATATCAGGATTATATTCCTTTATGAGTGCGCGTATAGATTGATGTATTACTTTTAGGCGATCTGTAAAATCGCCATCGGTACTTTTGATGACTCCACTTGTTATATATCTGAGCTGACCACCAACCAAATCAAGCAGACCAAATCCGGTCTTTCTTGAACCAGGATCAATACCTAATATTCGTTGGTCAGTTTTCAACAATAAAGCCTCATAATTTTGCTAAAATTTCATCCGTAATTTCTGCATTACTATAAACAGTTTGAACATCATCAAGATCTTCTAGAGCTGAGGTCATTTTTATCATCGTTGAGGCTTCGTGCTCGTTTAAATTAGTAATAGTTGAACATCGCCATGTTATTTCTTTGTTATCAGGCTCATGATCGGCCGCTTTCATAGCTTTAATCAGCCCTTCATAGTTATTTGGGTCAACAATAATCTCGATAGAACCATCATCCTCAATAATAAGATCATCAGCTCCTGCATCTATTGCAATTTCCATCAACGCATCTTCATCGGCATCTTGATTGTAAGTCAAAATACCCAAAGATTTAAACATATAAGCAACAGATCCGTCAGCCCCCATATTCCCTGAGAACTTACTGAATGCATGCCTAACATCCGCAACTGTTCTATTCTTATTGTCGGTTAAACAATCAACTATAACTGCAGCTCCTCCTGGGCCATAACCCTCATAACGGATTTCAATATAATCAATGCCTTCTAATTCTCCTGCGCCGCGTTTGATTGCTTTGGCAATATTGTCTTTTGGCATACTTTGAGATTTACCTTTCTCAACAGCCATCCTTAACCTAGGATTCGAATTTAAATCTGAGCCACCTAATTTTGCAGCAATGGTTATTTCACGGATCAATTTGGTAAATAATTTACCCCTTTTTTTATCTTGAGCGCCCTTTCTATGCTGGATATTCGCCCATTTACTATGACCTGCCATAAAATAGTTTCCATTTTTATTTAATTATCTAATTGTTATCATACCGTTTAAACCTATCGTAATCACCATCAATAAAATCAAACTTGATAGTAATTCGAAACTTGATAATTATGATATAAGTAATCCTTCTGATATTGATTAGATTCTTCTTTTCTAAACAATAACTCTCCATTAGATTATAAATTATTAGTTAGAGGTAAGGGTTGATTCTGCGAGATTTGATTGATGATTGCATTGAGAATAATTAACTCCAAACTATATCTAAACAAGACGACAATGAAACTTAGTTCAAATAACCTACAATTCAGATCAATACTAAATAAATTAAATAAAAATTAATAACGCCAAACCAAAAGAATTAATTCTTTTGGTTATGTAATAAAATTATTTTTTATTCGGGTAATTTAAAGCACGCTTATCAACAGCTAGAGATGCCTCATGAATAGCTTCAGATAAACTAGGGTGAGCATGGATTGTTCTTTGTATATCCTCAGAGCTGGCTTCAAACTCCATTGCTAAAACGACCTCGCCAATCAACTCTCCTGCCATGGGGCCAATAATATGCACGCCTAAAATTTGATCGTTCTCTTTTGATGAAATCATCTTAACCATTCCAGAAGTTTGCTCCATAGTTATTGCACGACCGCTTGCAGCAAACGGGAATAGCCCAACTTTATATTCGATGTCTGCATTTTTTAATTCGAGTTCATTTTTTCCAGCCCATGCAATCTCAGGTGAGGTATAAATAACTGAAGGAATGATATCGTAATTTAGCTCTGCGATATCGCCCGCAATTATTTCAGCGACCATAACCCCTTCTTCAGAACCTTTATGTGCAAGCATTGGTCCTCTAACACAATCACCGATTGCATAAACATTTGGGATGCTTGTTTGGCATTGCTTATCCACATTAATGCAACCTGATTCATCTAAAGTAATACCGCTATCCATTGAGAATAGATTATCTGTATGAGGTTTTCTACCAACCGCAACCACCACGCGATCAAATTCTTTCTCAATTTTTTCGTTATCTTTTATATAAGTTAAGTTAATGCTTGATTCGGTTTTGTTGGCAGCAGTAACTTTTGCATCAAGATGAATATTTAAACCCAGTTTATTGAATTGTGTTTTTGCTTCTTTTGCAACATCTCGATCAACTAGACTTAAAAAATCTGGTGAAGCTTCAAATATTTCAACTTCAGACCCTAGCCTACCCCAAACACTACCCAACTCTAATCCGATTACACCTGCCCCAACGACAGCAAGACTGGATGGCACTTCTGTAAAATCTAATGCACCCCATGAATCCACTATTCGCTTATCATCAAATGGAATTGCTTTTAACTCTATTGGTGATGAACCTGAAGCGAGAACAATATGCTTACCCTGAAGCGTATTGACATTACCTTTTGAATCTGTGAACTCAACTTGATTTAATCCCATGAATTTACCATGTCCTACCAGCGCTTCTATTTTATTTACTTTCAAAAGCCCTGCCACACCTCCAGTTAATTGCTTAACGATATCATTCTTGCGTTTTTGCATTGCTTTGATATCAATAACCGGAGTATTAATATTAATGCCATGCTCAGGAAACTCATGCGAAGCTCGATGAAAAAGCTCTGAAGATTCCAAGAGGGCTTTCGATGGAATGCATCCGGCATTTAAACAGGTACCACCAAATGAATTGGATCCATCACGATTCTTCCACTCATCTATACAAGCAACACTAAGGCCATATTGACTGGCACGTATTGCTGCAATATACCCAGCAGGACCTCCACCAATAACAATTACATCAAAATTTTTATTCACTTTGAATTATCAAATTTCAAGCATTAAGCGTTCAGGATCTTCGAGTGACTCTTTGATACTGACCAAGAAAAGGACCGCTTCCCTACCATCTATGATTCGATGATCATAGGTAAGAGCAACATACATCATAGGACGAATAACTATCTTACCATCCACAACAACTGGCCGCTCTTTTATGCCATGCATACCAAGAATTGCACTTTGTGGTGAATTAAGTATCGGAGTGGAAATGAGCGAACCAAATGTTCCACCATTTGTGATCGTGAATGTTCCGCCTGTAAGATCTTCCATTGTGATTGAGCCATTTTTTGCCTTAATGGCAAGTTCGGCTATCGATCTTTCAATTTCGGCAAAACTCAATTCATCTAGATTTTTTATTACTGGAACCATTAAACCTCGTTCAGAGGAAACTGCAATTCCAATATCATAGCGATCATGATAAACAATATCTTGGCCGTCAATTGAGGCATTTATTATTGGAAATTTTTTCAAAGCTTCAACTGACGCTTTACTAAAAAAGGACATAAAGCCAAGCTTTACTGAATGCTCCTCAAGGAAGGATTCTTTATATTTTTTTCTAAGCTCCATCACTTCAAATAAATCTATTTCATTAAAACTCGTAAGCATGGCTGAATTAGTTTGAGCTTCAACCATTCGTTCTGCAATTTTTGCCCTTAACCTGGTCATCGGAACACGTTGCCCATCGTTACTAACGAGCTCTTTAGCAGCAACAGATGCTTGCTGAAGAGGCATATCAATATCATTGGACCTGACACTCCCTCCTTCGTCATCTCTAAGGTAATCTAATACATCTGTTTTTGTTATACGGCCATCTTTTCCGCTTCCATCAATCATAGATGCATCAAGATCATGCTCTTTGAGTAATACTTTTACAGAAGGGCTAACTTTTTTATCCTTACTATCATTTTTTGACGTATCAGATGCTGAGTTATTTTTACTTGATGAAGCATCACTTGCATGATTATTGTCTTTACTAGCACTGACCAATGATGACTCTGTCATAACTGCCAATATATCTCCCGCCTTAACAACGCTCCCATCTTTAATTTTTATCTCAGTTAAGATTCCCGATTTTGGTGATGGTACTTCCAAAACAACCTTATCTGTCTCTAGGTCCACCAGGTTTTCATCTCGAGATACTTGATCACCGGTTTTTTTATGCCAATTGATTAATGTTGCATCTGCAACAGACTCTGGCAGTGGCGGGACTTTTATTTCTATTGTCATTATTTTTAAATCCTATTTTTTTAAAAATATAATTAAACTTACTAGATTAATTTATATCCCTAAGGCATTAATAATTAGGTTGTTTTGTTGCTCAAGATGTAACTTAGATAAGCCAGTAGCAGGTGCGGCGGCACCTCGCCTTCCCGAGTATACTAGGTCTTGTTTATCAATCGCATGCTGCAATCGATGTCGAATCTGGTACCAAGCCCCTTGATTTTGAGGCTCCTCTTGACACCACACCACCTCTTTCAGATTGGGGTATTTCTTTATAACAGCAGCATATTCCCCTATCGGAAATGGGTACAATTGCTCTATACGCACAATTGCCACAGTATCTAGGTCTTCTTGAGCTCTCAATTGATCTAAATCAAAATAAATTTTTCCACTGCATAATACCAATCGTTTCACTTTTTTATCTTTTAGGTCATGCTGATCTTCTATTATTTGCTTAAAGCGACCATTTGTTAACTCTTCAATATCTGAAACAGAGGCTTTATTTCTCAACATGCTTTTTGGAGACATTACGATTAGTGGTTTCCTGTACCCACCGACCATTTGTCTCCTGAGCATATGAAACATTTGTGCTGGTGTAGATGGAACACATACTTGCATATTATTCTCTGCACATAATTGTAAAAAACGCTCCAATCTTGCTGACGAATGTTCAGGGCCTTGACCTTCAAAACCATGCGGTAGTAATAAAGTCAGTCCACATAATCTGCCCCATTTTGTTTCCCCAGAGCTAATAAACTGATCAATAATCACCTGTGCACCATTGGCAAAATCACCAAACTGAGCTTCCCAAATGACAAGTGTATTCGGATGTGTTGTAGCATAGCCATACTCAAAGCCCAACACTGCTTCTTCAGACAAATAAGAATCTATAACTCGAAACTCACCCGACTCTTTAATGCTATGCATAGGAACATATTTATCTTTGTTACGCTGGTTATACAAAACAGCATGCCTATGAAAGAATGTTCCACGAGAACTATCTTGCCCGGTTAAGCGACAATTATACCCCTCATTAATCAAACTCGCATAAGCCATACTTTCGGCAAAACCCCAATCCATCGGCAATTTATTTGCTGCCATTAATGACCGAAGTTCCATTATTTTTTGAACTCGATCATGCAAAATCATGTCTTCTGGAATTGTGGTAAGAGCTGCTGCCAGTTTTTCTGTGGTTTTCTTTGATATTTTTGTTTCAATCTTTTTGGTCAAATCTTTTTGCTCAAAACGACTCCAATCAGCTGTAAAATCATCACCAACCATCCCTAGAGATAATTTTGGTACAGGCTTACCTTGATCCAAAAGATCTCGATAATCATCCTGCATAATTGAAGGTTTGTTTGTGTCAATAATACTGCTCTCAACTAATTTATTAGCATAGATTTGCCTTGGTGTTTTATGCTGTTTAATTTTAGAATACATCAAAGGCTGTGTAGCGCTCGGTTCATCAGCCTCATTATGCCCTTGACGTCGATAACAAACTAAATCGATAACCACATCTTTTTTGAATTTACGTCGATAATCCATTGCTAGGCGTGTCACATATATCACCGCTTCTGGATCATCTCCATTTACATGAAAAATTGGTGCCTCAATCATTTTGGCAATATCACTGCAATAAGGTGTGGACCTCGCATATGATGGCTTACTTGTCGTAAAACCAATTTGATTGTTTATAACTATATGAAGAGTTCCTCCAGTTCTAAAACCATCTACTTGAGACATTTGGAAAGTCTCAGTAACAACACCCTGACCAGCAAATGCCGCATCACCATGTATTAAAATTGGAAGAACTTGGTTGTGCTCAGAATCACCGCGACGATCTTGACGGGCCTTTACTGAGCCCTCTACCACTGGGTTAACTATCTCTAAATGTGACGGATTAAACGCCAATGAAACATGAACATTACCTCCATCAGTTTTAATATCCCCTGAAAACCCAAGATGATATTTAACATCTCCAGTTCCAGTCATCTCTGGGTCGATCTTTTCTTCAAATTTATCAAATAACTCATCGGGTGATTGGCCTAAAACATTCACTAGAACACTCAATCTTCCTCGATGAGCCATACCAATAACTACTTCTCTTACATTAGTTTCACCTGATCGCTGAATCGCATCAGAAAGTAGCGGAATAAGGCTATCACCACCTTCTAGAGAAAACCTCTTTTGACCAACAAACCTAGTATGCAAATATCTTTCTATTCCTTCTGCAGCAGTCAATTGTTCTAAGATGATTATTTTTTCAGGATCAGAAAAATCAAATGATGCGGCTTCTTTTTCGTATCGAGTTCTTAGCCATATACGCTCCTTTGCTCTAGATATATGAGCAAATTCAACGCCAATTTTTTCGCAGTATATTTTTTTCAGCAAGACAAGTAATTCTTTAAGCTTCATTCTTGGGCTTTTAGTACCCGCAAAACCGCTCGTTGAAAATTCATCATCCAAGTCTTTTTCAGTCAACCCCAAGTAATCAAGGTTAAATACCCCAGGAGCTTTTCTTTCCATCATACCCAATGGATCGATATCAGCAATTTGATGCCCTCTGAGGGTATAAACTTGAATTAATCTTGACACTGCTGCTTGTTTGTCAGCACCAACCTCATTTTGATTGGATATTTTTTTAGCATTATTTAATTTGGGTCGTGATTTATTTCTTAAATTTTCTTTTACTGAAGCATGCAGCGCATCGCTTTCTTCACGCGGATAAGTTGAAAAGTATTTTTGCCATTCTGATGAAACAGATTGCTCGTCAGTTAGGTATGCCTCATACATCGCCTCAATAGCTGATGCATTAACACCCGAAAGAGCGCTTGTACGGTTTAGCTCTTTTAAAGATTTACTCATTAGATGCTGTCAGTGACGCTCATGCTATGTAAATATTTATTATCAACTGTGCTAAAAAAAAGTAGTGTATCGCATGATAAGCATATTAAAAAGTAAAATTATCAATTAATATGATGGATTAATATTAAGTTATTTCATTTAGTAATCTAGAGGGATAAATAACAAAAAAAATAGTATCAAAATACCTCTCAACTAGCATGGAAATTATTAATATTTTTGATTGATTATTTAACAAAGAAGACACTTTATGACGACCTATAGCGCTTACTCAAACACGGGTTCAAAGATATTGTACAAAGATAAAAAACGATGGTTTTGGTTGCTATCATCTATCTTCCCCTTGCAAGCGATAGCTGGAATATATGGCCACCATATTACTGGCAATCAATTATGGTTACTTTTACCGCTCATATTTATATATATATTAGCTCCATTACTTGATTTTATTCTTGAGGAAGACACCAATAATCCGCCAGAAGAAGTTACCCTTCTGCTTAATTCTGATAGTTACTATAGAATTTTAACCTACATTGCAGTCCCTATGCACTTCATAGGTTTAATCGCAGCTGCTTGGTGGATAAGCACTAATCAACTAGATTGGTGGGGATATCTTAGCCTTTCAATAGTGGCTGGTAATATCAGTGGTCTTGGGATCAATACGGGTCATGAGCTTGGTCACAAAAAGGGTAAATTTGAAAAAAACTTAGCAAAACTTGTACTTGCAGTTCCATTTTATGGTCATTTTACCATTGACCATAATCAAGGGCATCATCGAGAGGTGGCTACACCAATGGATGGCTCTAGCTCTAGGATGGGGGAGAGTTTCTATGCTTTTGTATGCAGAGAAATCCCAGCTGCCATCACCAGATCTTTTGGAACTGAAAACATAAGATTACAGCGTAGAAAACAAGATTTTCTCTGTTTTGATAATCAAATTCTTCAATCCTATGTAATTTCAACCATCTTGCAAGGATCTATCATTGTAATATTTGGTCTGAAAATTATTCCATTCCTTTTTATTCATAATATTTTTGCTTGGCTCCAGTTGAGCAGTGCAAACTATATTGAGCATTATGGCTTACTCCGCCAAAAAGACGAATTAGATCATTATGAACGATGTAAGCCTCACCATTCTTGGAACAGTAATCATGTTTTTAGCAACTTGGTACTTTTTCACCTTCAACGCCACTCAGATCATCACACGCATCCAACCAGGCGATACCAATCATTGAGGAATTATGATGATCTCCCATCTCTACCAAATGGATATCTGGGTTGTTACCTAATAGCTTATATACCTTGGCTGTGGTTTTATATTATGGACAAAAAACTACTTAAACTAAGTCATATCAATGGTGATCTTAGGAAAATCAATATACATCCAGCGAAAAAATTGACACTGATGAATAAATACCAACAAACATGAATAAACTCACGGCTAAACACCAATGTCCAGAATGTTTGTATATTTATGATGCTAAAATAGGTGATGAATATGAAGGGTATGACCCTGGAACACTTTTCGAGGATCTTCCCAATGATTTCTCATGTCCGGACTGCAGCGTAAGATTTAAAATAGACTTTATTGAGTTAAGCTCAATTTAATTCTATTTAACTACGATTATCACTTAAAGCGTCCTTAAATCGATACAACTGGATCATTCCTTGTAAATAATACCTTCGTAAGGCACTTAAAGGAAATTTAGGTGACAAGCCATAAACTATTCGCGGAAGATCGCTTGGTATTTGATTGCTTTTACCGTACTTTCCTAACCACTTCGCAAGTTGTAATCCCGTCCAAGTAGATGTATTTACTCCATTTCCATGATAACCAAAACCAAAATAAACACTTGGATCATCATCCAAACGACCAATTGAGGGAGTCAATCTTCGAGTAAAACAAACAAAGCCATGCCATTTATGCTCTATCTCAACATTTGACCAATTTGGCCAAATGTTTCGCATTACATTGATGAGATAATTATAATTTTTTTCTGCACCGAGTCGATCTCCAGATGAGGACCCTCGCCCACCAAATAAAAATCGATTATCTGGCAATAAACGATAATAATTAACCAGCTTTCTTGAATTGATGACTGGATTTTGTGTTTGCCAATTATGTGAAGCAAGCTCGTCTTGAGTCAATGGTCTTGTGGTGATAATGGAACTGATGATCGGCAAGCTCCGAGCTTTAAAATTATCCAGCAAATATTCGGGCATAAAGCCATTGGTTGCGAAAATAACGTACTTTGCTTTTAAAACGCCAGACTTCGTCGTTAAATAATGTGAGTCATTATTTTTTTGCCAATCAATAACCTCGCTACCAGAAAAAATCCGTGCGCCATTTTTACTGGCAGCAATTGCTAAACCATTAGCATATCTAAGCGGATGTATTCCAAATGTAGGCTCTATCGATACACCACCCCATTGTTGATTTGCATCAAAATATGATTCTTTGAGCTCATCTTTTGAGATAACTGTCGCATTCAAACCTAAGTATTTTCTCTGAAATTTCGCATGTTCCGTCATTTCTTCTAAATTTCTTTTTGATCTAGCTACTGCTATTTCTGCCGTTCCTTGGATTTTGATATCCATCTGCTCATCTATAATGTTGCTTCTCACAAGCTCAACAGCTTCAACTTGAGATTGATAGTAAGTTCGAACGTCTTCAAGACTGTATTTTTTGATTAAATTTTCCGAAGATTCTGCAACTCCACCAATCGAACAAAAACCACCATTACGACCAGATGCACCCCAGCCAATATGCCCAGCTTCAAGAACGGTTACATCAATATCATAATCTTTTGCTAGATGGTAAGCGGCTGATAAACCAGTGTAACCTCCGCCAATGACCGCCACATCACAAGAATGCTCGCCTACCATCTTGGTATTGGCGGCAATAGAACTACCCTGCGTTGACTCCCATAAGGAATCTTCAGGGGTGTCATATTGATACATGTCCTGACTATATATTGATGACTTCATAAGTTTATCGGTCTAAAAAAATATCATAATAGAAATTATCCGGCCTTGAGCAATGCTTTTGTTTCGTTACTAGTCATTCTCAAGCCCACACCAATCATGAGTATAAATGGAATCGGAATCAACACCAAGGTATACCAGCCATAATAGTACATAATAGTTCCCGCCAATAATGAACCTAATGCCGACATACCAAATACACAAAACTCATTAATGCCCTGGGCTTTAAATCTCTCACTAGATTGATAAGTATATGTGAGCATGGTTGTGCTGCCTACATACAAGAAATTCCATCCAATTCCAAGCATCACGAGCGCCATCCAATAATTAAATATGGATTGACCATATAAACCTGCAAAACAGGCAATTAGTAAGCCGACAACTCCAACCATCATTATTTTTGTAAGGCCAAATCTTTCGATCAGGAACCCAGATACTAAAGATGGGATATACATAGCCAGAACATGGCTCCTAATTACGTTAGCGGTCGCATCTATTGAGTATCCATCAATGACATGCATACTTAAGGGTGTTGCAGTCATAATAAATGTCATTGCGCCATAAGCAACAGTTCCACCAAACATGGCCATTATGAAAACTCTTTGGCCCATAATAATGGATAATGGTCTACCAGTATCTCCAGTATCTTTATCTCCTGCTGGACGAAAAGGCGAAAGCAATAGTAGCAAAATAGATTGCACGCCAAATAATACCGACAATGAAATCAAACTTCCTGCATAAGGAACACCTACAACCCAATCTTGGCCTCTTGTTACTAACTCTGGTCCAAGTATGGCACCACCGATTGCCCCTAATAAGATCATCGAGATTGCCCGGCTGACAAATTTTTGCTCCACGCTTTCAGCGGCAGCATAACGATACTGTTGTGAAAATGCAGCATTAATTCCGAACATTGATGCTGCCAAAACAAAGAGGCTAAAACTCTGTGAATGCAACGCATAGGCTGCTATCAAAACTGCACTCGCGGCAGAAAGAGATGCAATACTTGAGCCAAATTTACGGCCTATCCTCTTCATTAACATGGTTGCAGGAATGGCTGATAAAGCAGTTACTACCACCATCAGTGAGACTGGAAGAGTTGCAATGGATTGATTATCGGTTAATGATGACCCGATAATACCACCCAGTGTTACGATCACGATTTGACCGGTTGCGGATATCAATTGACAGAAGAATAATATAAGTAAGTTACGAGAATTCATGTTTCATTTTAATTAAATTCAGTTTTTAGGATGATAGGTAAATCGCATTCTACCTAAATTAACGAAGCAGTGACCGTAATATTTATGGTAATAAATTGATTGATCATTAATATACTATGAAACGATAAAATATGGGCAACTAAATGCTAACAAGAGAAACCTATTTTCAATACTTTAAGTACAGTATTTATATACTCTTAACCTTCAATTTCTATTTCTTTTTTATCGAAGATGTTGCTGCTCTCTCAATACGTTTTCCAGATGGAGTACAGTTAGATCAAATCATCAATGCCTATGCAACCTCAATAGATACAGTTGCATGGTTAATCTTGGTTTGGATATTAGAACTAGAGACATATATCCTAGAAGAGGATCAAATTACCCCGGTCATGGAATATACCTCACTGACCATTAGAGCAATTTGTTACGGATTTATTATCTATGCTTTCTTTGGTTATTGCTCAGCTTTGCTTTTTTACTATGATACAAACCTGCTTCAAGAAATAGACTTGTGCTCTTTAGCGAATGGAGAATGGACTTACTCACAAATGATAGGTGAATATACACCTATCTCTACAGAAAATTGCTCATTTTTAAGCACATCAAATGAATTTTTAAGATTTGGGAGTACCTCGGCAATTGCTGATATCTCAGGTGCAAAGGATATTATTTGGCTTGGTTGGATTGATGTAATTAATTCAGGAGTTTGGATATTAGTGGTACTCATTATTGAGTTAAATATAAGGTTACAAGAAAAAAATATTAAAAAAAATCTATCGCTAAAACTAAGCAATTTTAATCAATACATCTTATATCCAATACTTTTTATCAATGCATTTTATTGGGGTTTAGAGGGTGATTTTGTAGATTTTTGGGACGCTTTTTTATGGCTTGTTGCCTTTATTTTTATAGAATTAAATATCATTCAATGGCGTGATGAGAACACAGAGCAAGTGTGATGGTTTATTAGCCTAACAAGGTCAGTACAATACTTGATCATAATTACTATTGAGTTTAAATTGAACTGAAGCTCAATAAAAAACTAAATATAGGAATACAGTGGATCGTAGAACAGCTCTAAAAAGTCTTGGCCTAATGTTTGGAACTTCATTGATTCCTCCATTAAAGGCGGCCATTGATGAAGATTTCGATCCAATCCTGCTGACTGGTGCAGATATATTTACTTCTGACCAAAGGGCTGACATTGAGGCATTATCAGAAATTATCCTTCCAGAGACTGACACACCGGGGGCAAGTGAAGCCCAAGTATTAAATTATATCGAAAGTATGCTTCAAGAATGGTATTCATTAGAGCATCGAAAGAATTTCATGAATGGTTTAAATTATTTTCAAAATCAATGTTTTTTATTGAATAAAAAGCCTTTCAATGAATTAAAGAATGAGCTACAGCTTGATTTAATAGTCACTCTTAATACGGGGATTGATAAGACTAATTACAACATCTTTGCTGATTTCTTTGAAGAAATGAGGCAGTTGACAATCACGGGCTATTATACCTCGGAAACAGGTATGACTGTTGAAAGGCATTATTTACCTATTCCCGGGAAATATGATGGTGCTTACCCATACAATAAGATTAAAACACTTTTCACTTCTTAGTATATTAAAATGAAAAATAAAAACATTATTAAAATTAAATTAATCCTTTTAATACTTTTATTTAATACAAATATAATTACATCAGCTCAAGAAATTATAAATCCTGAGGAAACAGAAATATGGGAACCTACTCCATTAATAATAGATACATTCAATCGATCGATACCCTCAGATGCAATAATACTTTTTAATAAAAAATCATTAGATAAATGGAAAAGACTCGATGGAAGCAAAGCTCTTTGGTCGGTCGAAAAAGATACCTTCACAATTAAACCTGGCACTGGTGATATCATTACTAATCAAGAGTTTACAGATGTGCAACTGCACATTGAGTGGCGAACTCCAATTGTAGAAGATACCATGGGCCAGAATCGAGGTAATAGTGGTATATATTTTCAACAACGTTATGAATTGCAAATACTTGATTCGTTCGAAAATAAAACATATATCAACGGTCAGGCAGGAAGTATTTACAAACAATTTAGCCCTTTAGTCAATGCCAGTAAGGGTCCTGATATATGGCAAACTTACGATATTGTCTTTATAGCGCCAACATTTAACATCGATAAAAGTATCAAAACGAATGCGAGTATGACTGTTTTTCATAATGGTGTTCTGATCCAATTTAACTCTATTTTAAAAGGATCAACTACTTATATCGGCCAGCCAGAATATGAATCTCACGAGAAGGACTCAATCTTACTCCAAGATCATGGGAGCAAAGTTTCGTTTAGGAATATCTGGGTACGAGAACTATAATTGAGTGATTATATTTTATTTGCTTGTAACTGTTCTATCGCATAATCAGCGGCTCTTGCTGTAAGCGCCATATATGTAATAGAAGGATTAACACAAGAAGCTGACGTCATAATAGATCCATCTGTGATAAATACATTCCCTGCAACATGCATCTGATTCTGACGATTTACGATTGATTCCCTAGGATCATTACCCATTCGGGCTCCACCCATTTCATGAATACCTGTGCCAGGAGCAGAGGGTGTGGTTCTGGTCTTTATGTGAACGCAACCAGCACTTTTTAGCATCTTTACGGCTTGATCAGTTGCATCTTTGATCATATTGAGTTCATTCTTACTCCATTCAAATTCAAATTTTACTTGAGGGACACCAAAACGGTCCACTTTATTACTATCAAGTAACATCCTATTTTTGCTGCGAGGTAAAACTTCACAAAAAGCATGCAAAGGGAGTTGCCATGGACCTGGGATACGAAGATTTTTCTTTAGCTGAGCGCCGTAACCACTGATATTTTCAGGCGGTAAACGTCCATCGCCCCATGATTGAAAATTATACCCTCTAC
>CAJJBK010000046.1 GCA_905182415.1 uncultured Woeseiaceae bacterium
TAATCAACTCAACCATTGTTGTTAGTTCGATGACGATGCTATCACGTGTATTTGGCCTAACACGAGACGTTGTCTTCGCGAGATTTTTTGGAGTATCCATTGTTATGGATGCTTTTATTGTTGCTAATCGTATACCTAATATGTTGCGACGTTTTTTTGCAGAGGGTGCGTTCAATCAAGGTTTTATTCCTGTCATTGCTGATTATAAGGAGAGCCGAACTCACGCAGAGGTAAAATTATTAGTTGATTCAGTTGCAGGTACTTTTGGTTTAATACTTTTCATTGTATCAATGATAGGCGTTATAATGGCGCCAATTCTGGTGTCTATAGTTGCTCCTGGTTTTATTATGGATGATGGACGTTTTGATTTGGCTACCTTAATGTTGCGCTTTACATTTCCATATTTAATGTTTATTTCTTTAACGGCATTTGCGGGTGGAATTTTAAACACATATGGAAAATTCTCTGTTCCTGCGTTTACACCAGTAATATTAAATATAACTTTAATTTTAGCTGTAATTTTCCTTGCACCAAGATTAGATAATCCTGGACTAGCACTTGCCTATGCAGTGTTTGTTGCTGGAATTATTCAATTAATATTTCAATTACCTTTTTTATCAAAAATTAATCTAATCCCAAGACCTAGATGGGGAATCAATCATGTAGGCTTGAGAAGAATAGGTAAGTTGATGGCACCAGCGATTTTTGGCTCATCAGTTGCGCAAATTAATATTCTAATCAGTGGAATAATTGCTTCAATGCTTGGGATAGGGAAGATAAGCTTGCTGTATTACTCTGACAGAATAATGGAATTACCATTGAGTCTATTTGGTATAGCTCTCGCTACAGTAACCATGCCATTTCTATCAAGTCAGTATGCACAAAAATCTATGGAAAAATTTGCTGAAGTGATTGATTGGTCGATGAGATTGGTTTTTTTATTCGTAGTTCCTGCCGCTATTGGTATTTTTCTTTTGGCGGAGCCTATGATTGCCGTCATTTATTATGGAGGGATGTTCGATCAAACAAACGTTGAGATGACGGCGCTAAGTTTAAAGGCTTTCTCTATAGGGCTGATTGGATTTTCATTTGTAAAAATTCTCTCTCCAGCATATTTTGCCAGAGAAGACACCAAAACTCCGGTTAAGGTTGGTTTAATTTGTCTGATGCTAAATTTGGTTTTAGGTATTTCTTTTGCTTATTACTTGACTCAATTAAATTATCCTGGAGCTCATGCGGGACTCGCATTAGCTATTTCAATTGCTGCCTCCTTAAATGCTTTTTTGTTATACATAGGACTAAGAAAAAATAAAATAATCCAGTCAGGAAAAAATTGGCTTAGTTTTCTTTTCAAGATTGCCATAGCTAATTTTTCCATGTTTATCTGCCTGTCTTTCTTCGAGCAACCACTTTCATGGTGGATATCACTTGAATTATTGCATCGGTCGTTCTGGTTATTATTAGCAATTGTAACTAGTATGCTGGTTTATTTTAGTGCGTTATTTTTATCCGGTATAAAGCTGGATATTCTAAAGTTTAAGAGTGATTAGCGATTATGCAACTAATTAGATCAATTAATAATTTTCCACATGAACTTGTAGAAAATGGGTGTGTATTAACCATAGGTGC
This sequence comes from uncultured Woeseiaceae bacterium, assembly GCA_905182415.1. Lineage (GTDB taxonomy): Bacteria > Pseudomonadota > Gammaproteobacteria > Steroidobacterales > Woeseiaceae > SP4260. The sequence goes on from CAJJBK010000046.1 coordinate 1,630, forward strand.
CTTTGATGGTTTACATCTAGGACATCAATGTCTGTTAGAAAATGTAATAAAACAAAGCGAAAAAAGTAACTTACCATCGGTAGTTATGAGTTTTGAACCCACTCCTGGTGAATTTTTTTCACGTGATAAACCACCAGCGAGATTAATGCGTTTTAGGGAGAAATATCAAGTACTTAAAAATTTAGGTATCGATATTTTCTTTTGTCCTCGATTTGATAATAAAATGCAAAATATTGAGGCCGATGATTTTATTAGACAGCTATTAATTCATAGGCTTAACTTAAAATACTTAGTAATTGGAGATGACTTCCATTTTGCGCGCAAACGCAGTGGCAGTTATGAGCAGCTTAAGAAAGTTAAAAGGTTACTTGAGTTTGAAATAAAAAAAATACCCAGTGTCATTGTAAATGATGAACGTACAAGCAGTACATTGGTCAGAGAGTTACTGCATCAGGGGGACTTACTTAAAGCAAGTCAGTTTCTGGGAAAGCCATATCAAATGTCGGGACGAGTTGTTACTGGAAAAAAATTGGGTAGAAAGCTCGGTTATCCAACTGCAAATGTTAACATCCAACGCTTACAGAGTGCGTTAATGGGTATTTTTGCGGTAAGAGTTCATGGGCTTGCAGACAAACCATTAGACGCGGTTGCTAGTCTTGGTAAACGACCTACTTTTTATCAAGGACAGAAACCTTTACTCGAAGTGCATATTTTTAATTTTAATAAAGATATTTATGGTTGTTATATTGATGTGGATTTTATTTCTAAAATTCGAAATGAAATTAAATTCAACTCAGCAGATGAATTGGTCGATCAAATGCACAAAGATGCAAGAGATGCTAAAAACATTCTTTCAACTCAATAATTAATTAAGAGTTAAAATAATATGAATATAAAAAACCTTACCAGTGAGTCCAGATTACTACTTAAATGGAGCTCAGTCACAACGTTAATTGTTATTTTGGATCAATGGGTTAAATATTGGATAGTACTAAATCTCTCTCTTTACGAAAAAATTGGTGTTAATTTCTTTATTAACATTACATACCAGCAAAACACAGGAGCAGCTTTTAGTATTCTTGCAGATGCTGGCGGCTGGCAGCGTTGGTTTCTTTCTATATTAGCTATTCTTGTTTGCGGATATATTGTTCACTGGCTTTATCAATTAAGGGTAACGTCTCAATGGTATTTGGCCTATGGTCTTTCTTTTGTATTGGGCGGTGCCTTAGGAAATGTTATTGATCGAATAAGATTGGGTTATGTTGTTGATTATGCGCAAGTACTCATAAATGGATGGCCTTTTCCTTCATTCAATGTAGCAGATGCAGCGATCACTATAGGGGCCGTATTAATTATAATTGATGCAATTATTAATAAAGAATTATATTAAAAAGTTAAAGTAATTTTTATATATTATAATTTAATTGGTTTATACTTAATTTCATAACCATATTGATTGCAAAGTGTAAGATTGATGAATTATTCAAAATTATTAAGACAACAAGGAATTAGCCCAACTAAACAACGTTTAGAAATTGCCGACGCGTTGTTAACAAAACCACAACATATCTCTGCTGATCAATTACTTGTTTTACTCAGAAAGCAAGGCAGTAAGGTATCAAAAGCCACTATTTATAATACATTGAATTTATTTAAAACTGGTCGACTGGTTCGCGAATTGAATGTCGACTCAGCAAAAGCAGTATATGATTCAGCCGCCTATACTCATCATCATTTTTATAATATCGATACTGGGGAGGTTATCGATATTCCCGAAGATGAAATTAATATCGAAGCTTTCCCAACTTTACCTCCTGGGACACGGAAAGACGACATAGAAATTTTAATTAAAGTTCGTCAAAAATAATTAAATCATAATGTCTTTTAGCTGATAAAGCGCATACTCAGATTAATAGCTGAAATATTTTTCGTTAAGGCGCCAACCGATATATAATTGACACCTGTTTCTGCAATTTTACGAATATTTTTAAGAGTTATATCCCCGGATGCTTCAAGTAATTTTGGTTTAGAGCATAGAGATTGATTAATTTCATATGCTTTCTTTAACATCTTAAGATCAAAGTTATCCAGTAATAGACGATCAGCGCCCGCGCTTATAGCTATCTTCATTTCCTCAAGAGTCTCAACTTCAATTTCAATTGGCATATTTGGATACATCGTTTTTGTTTTTTGGACAATATTCTCAATTCCATCACCACCAATAATATGATTTTCTTTTATCAGAATCGCATCAAATAAGCCGATTCTATGGTTAGTGCCACCACCACATAAAACTGCATATTTTTGAGCTAAGCGAAGCCCGGGAATTGTTTTTCTTGTATCTAATACCTTGCAATTTAAACTTTCTAATTGATTTACATATAGTCTCGTGATCGAGGCAGTTGCTGATAATGTTTGTAAGAAATTTAATGCACATCTCTCACCAGATAAAATATTCTGGGTTGATCCTGATAGTTCAAAAATTATTGTATTTTCCTTGATGAAGGCACCATCATTAAACATCCAATTTATTTTAATGCTTGGGTCAAGCTGTCTGAAAACTTCATTTACCCATAGCTTTCCACATAAAACCATATCTTCGCGACAAATAATTTCTGCTTTTGAGTGAGATGTTATGTTGTTTATAGTTGCTGTTATATCCCCATCACCAATATCTTCCATTAGTGATTTACTGACAGAAAGGTTGATTTCATTTTTTAATAGGTCATTAATAAGCATAATTTATAAGAAATAAGCCTAGAAAATCTTGACTTATTTTGATACCTGCTTTGTATTGGTTAGTAACTGATACAACAATTTCTATTATAGATAGTTTAATTTAATAAATGGGTTTTTTTTGAGAGACAAACGGAAACTGGTTAAGTTACAATTGTTAATAATTTTTTTTAAATAATGAGAGTAAATATTTTGGATATTAATGAACGCATAAAAGATCAATTAAACAGCCATCACATCATGCTTTATATGAAGGGAACTCCTGATTTTCCACAATGTGGATTTTCAAGCCAAACAGTCTCTGCTCTTAAGATGATTGGCAAACCTTTCTCTTACGTCAATATATTTGAAGACCCTGAAATTAGAGAAGGCCTAAAGTCATATTCAAATTGGCCTACATTCCCTCAGCTCTATGTGAAAGGTGATTTGATAGGTGGGTGTGACATCGTAATGGAAATGTATAAAAATGGCGAATTAGCAGAATTACTTACCGAAGAAGATTGATTTATTTAAGATATATTTTTATGAAAGATTGGATTAAATCGATTCACGACATCACAAAAAATATCCGCTGTTTTTTCAGCATCATAGGCAGCACCATGAGCTTGTTCGGCATCCCATTCGAAACCAGCAAGTTCAACAGCCCTTGCCAATACTGTATGTCCATATGTAATTCCGCATAGAGTTGCAGTGTCAAAGCAGGAAAAAGGATGAAAGGGATTACGTTTTAAGGAGCATCTCTTAGCTGCTTCATTGATGAAGTTCAAATCAAATGAAGCGTTGTGCCCAACTAAAATAGCTCTCTTGCATGATAGCTCCTGCATGGCTTCACGTATTTTTTTAAAAATATCGTTTAGCGCATCTTTTTCATCGATCGCTAATCTCAATGGATGGTCGGGATCTATTTTGTTTACAGCTAGGGAAGCAGGTTCAAGATTCGCACCTTGAAATGGCTTTACGTGATGCCGAATAGTAGCACCACGTAACAATGTTCCATCATCTTGTGGGTCAATCATTACAGCCGCCACTTCTAGTAATGCATCGGTTTGATGATTGAAACCGCCAGTTTCGACATCAACAATGACCGGAAGATAGCCTCGAAATCTATTTGAAATATGAAAGGTATGATTCATCTTAATAATTTTTTTAAAGTAAGAAGTGCATCTTATCAACTTTTTGTATTAAGAATATCTCTTTCAATGATTAAATTTAAACTAAAGCGAACACCAAAACCTGTAATTTTAGTAGGTATATGTCCAAGCCCTCCTTTATTGGTTGCTGCACTTAAGTCGATATGTATCCAAGGTATCGAAGGGTCAACGAATTCATTCAAGAAACAAGCGGCTAAAATATGATCGCCTCCTCCTCCTGGAGAGCATTGCTTTATATCTGCTGTTTCACTCGCAAGTTCTGACATAAATTCTTTACCAATCGGGAATGGCCAAACTCTCTCACCACTTTCAGTTCCACTCTTTTTAATAGCTCGGTGAAGATATGGGTGGTTTGTAAATGCCCCACTATAACGAGTAGTGACGGCATTCATGCAAGCGCCCGTTAATGTCGCATAATCAATAATAAAATCAGGTTTTTCTTCTGCAGCAAAAAATAAGGCATCAGCAAGAACCATTCTTCCCTCAGCATCAGTGTGAATTGTTTGTATTGTTTTACCATTTGCTGCAGTAATTACATCTTGTGACTTATAAGCCTTAGGTCCGGTTCGGTTTTCAGTTATCGCTAACCAGCAATCTACTTCTATGGGCAGATTTAGTTTTGTTATTGCCAGAAGAGTTCCTAATGCAACTGCGCTTCCTCCCATATCAATATGCATATCAAGCATGCTGCTAAAAGGTTTCAAATTACTCCCACCTGTATCAAAAATTATACCTTTTCCAACCAAACTAAGTGTTTTTTTAGCTTCCTTGTTATGAGGTTTGAATTTTAACCTCACGATAGCTGCACTATCATCCTCGTTACCTTGTGACACCGCAAGAAAAGCTCCGGCACCCATGGTTTTCAATTCCTCTGTTTTGTGGACAGTTAATTCCCAGTTGAGGTCATCTGATAGTTTGCTTAATAGATCTATGTAATTAAGGGCATCTAGTTTATTAGCGGGTAATGCTGTTAACCATCTTGCTATATTATTCCCGTGAGATTCAGCAATTTCTCTCTCTAGGTTGATTTTTTTATTCATGCCGATTAATTTGATGCTATTAATTTTTTCTTTACTAGGATTAGATTTATATTCAGGCATCATAAATTTAGCAGCTAGGGCGGCTGATATCATAGCCCTAGCAATAGATTCTTCATCATTTTCATCGAAACCTAAAATCCAAATAGCAATAATTCCAGATTTTTCATTCGATGTTGCTTCAATCATTTTTCTCGCGGAAGTTAAAGATTCATGAGTTTCTTTCTTAGGATCAAATTTTCCAATATGCAGAGCGGTTTGCTTTTTATTTTTTAGTCTGGTGGAGATAGTTGGAAGACCGCCAGAAGAGCGATTCGTTATTAATGTCTTTAAATTCTCCCCCTGTGGAATATTTTTCCAAATATTATTAGAAATTTTCTTGGGTAAGATGAGTAAAATTTGATCGATATTTTCTAAATCAATATTTTTAGGAATTCCAGTTTGCTGGATGATGCGGATATTTTTCTGGAAATCGTTATAATGCAGTTCTGCCATTGGTTAATCACCTTAGATTGAATTATTGATTGAAAAGACGTTTATATTTGGATGATATCGAGTTTGCAAATCAAATCAAATCTATCGCTTATTATTGCATTATGAAAATCTAAGCGTTAGATATTGGTTAATTCAACAAAGAAAACCTATAATACTCTTAAATACTAAAGATTATGGATAATCTACTATGAGTGATTTTAACAGAATTGATGATAAGGATCCGATTGAGACCAGAGAATGGCTTGATTCTATAGATTCTGTTATTGCACAGCATGGTCCGGAGAGGGCGCATTTTATTCTTAATCAAATGGTAGATTACGCTCGTCGATCCGGAACATATCTGCCTTTCTCACATAACACCGCTTACCTCAATACCATTCCTGTTGGCAAGCAACCAAGTTATCCGGGCGATAGAGCGATTGAAAAAAGAATCGAAGCAATTATTCGCTGGAATGCAATGGCCATGGTTGTTCAGGCTAATAAAGAAAGCTCTGAATTTGGAGGTCATATTTCTACCTATGCATCTTCAGCGACACTATATGAAGTTGGTTTCAATCATTTTTGGAGAGCGCCAACAAAGCAAAACCAGGGAGATATGGTATTTATTCAAGGACATTCTTCACCGGGTATATATGCTCGAGCTTATTTAGAAGGTCGTTTGAACGAATCTCAACTAAATGGATTCAGAAAAGAGGCAAGTGGTAACGGTCTGTCTTCTTACCCACATCCTTGGTTGATGCCAGATTTTTGGCAGTTTCCGACAGTTTCGATGGGCTTAGGGCCGATGATGGCAACTTATCAGGCGCGTTTTATGCGGTACATGGAACATCGTGATTTGATTCAACCAAGCAATCGAAAAGTTTGGTGTTTTTTAGGTGATGGTGAAATGGATGAGCCGGAATCAATGGGGGCAATTACAATGCCTGTCAGAGAGGGCTTAGATAACCTTGTATTTGTTGTTAATTGTAATTTACAGAGACTGGATGGCCCTGTTCGTGGTAACGGTAAAATTATTCAAGAATTAGAAGCTGCTTTTGGTGGCGCTGGATGGAATGTCATTAAATTGATATGGGGTTCAAGATGGGATCCCCTGTTAGCCAGGGATACTGATGGTCTTCTCAGAAAAATAATGGAAGAGTGTGTTGATGGCGAGTATCAAAATTTTAAATCTAAAGGCGGTGATTACGTAAGAGAAAACTTCTTTGGAAAATATCCAGAAACGAGAGAAATGGTAGCCAATTTATCCGATCAAGATATCTGGCGACTAAATCGAGGTGGTCATGATGCTAAGAAAGTATTTGCAGCTTATGATCAGGCGATTAACCATAAAGGTAGGCCAACTATCATTCTGGCAAAGACAGTCAAAGGTTTTGGCATGGGAGCTGCAGGAGAAGGACAAAATATAGCTCATCAGCAAAAGAAATTAGATATCGATGCTTTGAAAGAATTTAGAGATCGTTTTAATATCCCCGTATCAGATAAGATTATAAAGAATGTGCCTTATTATAAACCTTCTTCAAAAAGCCCGGAGTTGGAGTATTTGCAAGAACAAAGGAAAAATCTTGGTGGTTTTCTTCCGCAACGACGAACTAAGTCAAAAAATCTAAAAATTCCTTCATTAGATATATTCAAGAGTCAATTAGAGGGGACGGGTGACAGAGAAGCATCAACAACCATGGCATTTATTCGAATCCTTAACTCAATAGTACGCGACAAACAAATAGGAAAAAATGTTGTTCCTATTGTCCCGGATGAAGCTAGAACTTTTGGGATGGAAGGAATGTTTAGGCAAATTGGTATTTACTCATCCAAAGGGCAGCTTTATACACCTCAAGATGCCGATCAATTGATGTTCTATAGGGAAGATAAAAAAGGTCAGATATTAGAAGAAGGCATCAATGAAGCCGGCGCTTTCTGTTCTTGGTTGGCAGCTGGTACTTCTTATAGCAATCATGATCATCAAATGATTCCGTTTTATATTTATTACTCAATGTTTGGGTTTCAAAGAATTGGTGATTTCATTTGGGCTGGCGGTGATATGCAATCTAGAGGTTTTTTGATTGGAGGGACTGCTGGAAGAACAACTCTGGCGGGTGAGGGTCTTCAGCACCAAGATGGAAACAGCTTGATTAGCGCCTCTTCAATACCCAATTGCGTTACTTATGACCCAACCTATGCTTACGAGCTGGCGGTAATTATTCATGATGGATTACGCCGTATGATGGGTAATCAAGAGAATATTTTCTATTACATTACCTGCATGAATGAAAATTATACTCATCCCGCTTTACCCAAAGGTTCAGAAGCAGGAATTTTAAAAGGAATGTATTTACTGCGAGAAGGAGAAATTAAGGATGATGTTAGTAAGCCACAATTAATGGGTTCAGGTACGATATTAAGAGAAGTTATTGATGCAGCGGATATACTCCTGAATGACTATAATATCTCATCAGATATATGGTCTGTTACTAGTTTTAATGAGTTAAGAAGAGAGGCGCTTGAAAAGGACCGCTTGAACCAGCTAAATCCTGGATTACAGAAAAAATCATCTTATGTAGAACAATGTTTTGAAGATAGAAGTGGTCCCTTTGTAGCAGCGACAGATTATATGACGCTCTTACCAGATCAGATTCAAAAATGGATTCCTGGCTCTTACACCACTCTTGGTACTGACGGTTACGGGAGAAGTGATGGTCGAAGTGCATTGCGAGATCATTTTGAAGTAGATAGTAGGTATATTGTTTTAGCAACACTAAATGCTTTACTTGATCAAGGTAGGATTGACCAGAAGATTGTCCTTAAAGCGATGAAGAAATTCAAAATAAATCCAAAAAAACCAGACCCTGTAAAAATTTAAGCCACAAATTTATGAGTAATAAATTAACCAATCTAATCGATATTAAAATTCCTGATGTGGGCGATTTTGATAGCATTGAGGTGATAGAGATTTTAGTGAGTAAAGGGGACTCAGTTAAGATTGAAGAGAGTTTGATCACTCTTGAAACCGATAAAGCAAGTATGGATATTCCTTCACCAGAAACTGGTGAAATAAATTCACTAAATGTGAAGGTGGGTGATCTCGTAAAGAAAGACGATATTATTGGTAATATCAAAATCATAGGCTCCACTAAAAGTAAGATAAAAAATCAACCTCTTAAAGAATCAGAAAATTCACAAAAAACCACAGAAGCAATAACAAATTCTCAGCCCCTAAATCATCAACCACCTAAGCATCCGTCAACCACAAGAACACTTCCTGTTATAGATGAGAAGCAATTTACAACTGCTCATGCGAGCCCCTCGGTTCGTAAATTTGCTAGAGAACTTGGAGTAAATCTTGTTGAAGTAAATGGTTCAGGGACAAAATCAAGAATTTTACATGAAGATATAAAAGGTTTCGTTAAGGCGATTCTCTCAGGGGCATCTTTCTCAGGATCAAGTTTACCGAAAGTTCCAACGGTAGATTATGCAAAATATGGTGAAATTGTAATTGAGCCATTATCACGTATTCAAAAAATATCGGGACCTCGTCTGCAAGCCAGTTGGATTAATTTACCTCATGTTACTCAGCATGATTTTGCAGATATCACGGAAATGGAAAAAGAAAGACTGCGACAAAAAAATCTAGCGAAAAATAAAAAATTAAAAATTTCTCCTCTGGCATTTATTATAAAAGCCTGCGCATTAACTTTAGAGAATTTTCCTAGGGTAAATGCATCTTTGACTGATGATGGAAAATCATTGGTACTAAAAAAATACATTAATATTGGTTTTGCTGCAGATACGAAAAATGGACTTGTTGTACCTGTTATCAATAATGTTGACAATAAATCAATTCTAGATATTGCCAGAGAGCTAAATGAACTCTCCGAATTGGCCCGTTCTGGAAAATTATCAGCTGATAAAATGCAAGGTGCTACGTTTACTGTATCCAGTCTTGGTGGTATTGGTGGGACAGCGTTTACACCAATTATAAATGCGCCTGAGGTTGCTATATTAGGAATCTCACGTGCAGCAATGCAGCCAATCTGGGATGGAAAAGAATTTAATCCAAGATTGATGTTGCCATTGTCTTTTTCTTATGATCATCGTGTAATTGATGGCGCCAGTGCGGCTCGTTTTACAACATTTTTTGGTCAACAAGTAATTGATATTAAAACCTTGGTTAAGGGCGGATGAGTAATTGAGTAAATTTCTGGATATTAAAATTCCTGATCTTGGTGATTTCGATAATGTTGAGGTGATTGAGGTACTGGTAAAGATTGGAGATTCCATAGAAGAAAATGACAATCTTATTTCACTTGAAACGGATAAAGCATCGATTGATGTTCCGGCAACTCATGCCGGTATTATTTCTTCAATTTATGTCTCAGTTGGAGATAAAGTATCTCTGGGTGATTTAATTTTATCAATTAAGGAAGTTGATAATAAATCTGGAAAAACAAAGAAAACAAAAAATAAATCCATTAATAAAAATTTGAAATCAGCAACCCATACTACAGATCTTCTCGTTTTAGGTGCAGGACCAGGGGGTTATACAGCAGCCTTTCGAGCTGCAGATCTAGGTATGAAGGTAACCTTAGTTGAGAGATGGCCGGTTCTTGGTGGCGTATGTTTAAATGTGGGCTGTATACCGTCTAAGGCATTATTGCATGCAGCTAAAGTTATTGATGATGCTGCTGCAATGAAGGATCATGGAATAAAATTTACTAAACCCCAGATAGACCCAAAGGCACTGGGGGCCTGGAAAGATTCTATTATTAAGAGACTTACTTCGGGGCTAGAGCAATTAGCTTCACAAAGAAAAGTAAATATTCTACAAGGTGATGGTAGTTTTCAATCTTCTAATAGGATCGTCCTTGATAATAAAGATACAATCGATTTCAAGCAGTGCATTATAGCCGTGGGCTCGGAAAGCGCCTCTCTGCCTAATTTACCTATTGATGACAGGATAATGGACTCAAGTATGGCTTTAGAGCTTAATTCTATTCCAGATAGTCTATTGGTTGTTGGAGGAGGGATTATTGGTTTGGAGATGGCTTGTGTATATAGCGCCTTGGGAACTAAAGTCAGTATTGTGGAATTAACAGAGACACTAATGCCAGGAACTGATTCTGATCTCGTTTTACCGTTTTATAAAATTGTAAAAAAACGTTATGAAAATATTTATTTAAAAACCAGGGTTAGCAAAATAGAATCTTTAAAAGCAGGTATTAAAGTTCGATTTGAGAGAGAAGAGGGCTCAACTTCAGAAGTTTTTGATTGCATATTGATCGCGATTGGAAGGCGTTCTAATGCTTTTGGTATCGGACTAAAAGACGCTGGAATTGATCTTGATGAGCAAGGTATTGTTAAGGTCGATAAGCAGATGAAGACTAACAAGTCTCATATATTTGCTATAGGAGATATCACTGGTAATCCAATGTTAGCTCATAAAGCCACTCATCAAGCAAAAGTTGCTGCTGAAGTGGCTGCAGGCAAGAAAAGCGCATTTGATGTTAGGGTAATACCATCAGTCGCCTATACCGATCCTGAGATAGCGTGGGTAGGTTTGACAGAAAATGAAGCAAAAGAATCTAATATTGCTTATGAAAAGACGAAATTTCCATGGTCAGCAAGTGGAAGATCTCTAGCAAATTCAAGAGATGAGGGATTTACTAAACTGTTATTCGATAAAGAGACTGGCAGAGTCATCGGGGGTGGCATAGTGGGCAGTTGTGCCGGCGATCTTATTTCGGAGATAGCACTTGCCATTGAGATGGGAGCTGATGCGGCAGATATCGGTATGACTATTCACCCTCATCCTACACTATCAGAAACGATTGCTTTTGCTGCTGAAGCACAGGAAGGAGTTTTAACGGACCTGTATATGCCTAAAAAATAGAAATAAATTACTTGGGTGGATTTTTTGTCTTGACTCTATTCATCAAACTTTCGATGGTATTTTTTTTATTCTTTAAGATAGTTTCTTTCTGTAAATTAAATTCTTTATTCCTTCTTTTTAATTCGTTTTGTTTTCTAAGAATATGTAACTTAGCTTGCATCTTGAACAGATTCTTAGACTTTCTTTCATCACTCTGGATAAGTTCAATACAATCAACAGGACAGGCTGGAATACAAAGCTTACAGCCGGGACATTCTGATGAAAGGACGGTGTGCATATAATTATTTGCACCAATAATTGCATCAAAAGGACATGCTTTTATACATAGCGTGCATCCAATGCACAGAGATTCATTTATTGTTGCAACGAGATTACTTTTGACCATAAGTATAATATTATTTTACTTTCATACCTGGCTTAGCTCCTGCATCCACGGATAATAAGAAAATGTCTTTTTCTCCCGGTCCTGCAGCTAAAACCATACCTTCAGAAACGCCAAATCGCATCTTTCTTGGCGCTAGGTTAGCAGCAACTATTACATGACGACCAATGAGATCTTTTGGGTCATAAGCTGCTTTTATACCAGCAAAAACCGTTCGGCTACTTTCCCCAAGATCTAATGTTAACTCAAGTAATTTATCAGCCCCCTCAACTTCATTTGCATCACTAATAAGTGCCACACGTAAATCAACTTTCAGGAAATCATCAATAGTAATCAGATTTTTTTCAGAATTAGTTGATGCTTTTGGTGTTGTTTCATTTGATGAGGCCATCATGTTGTCTACCTTTTCTTTTTCAACTCTTGTTAAAAGTGGAATATATTTATTTATCTTGGTTCCAAGTATTGGGTTTACAGTATCGTTCCAGTGCCAATTTTCCTCATTAAAAAAAGATTTGGCTTTATCCGAAATTTCTGGGATGACAGGAGTTAGATAGATTAAAAGCATTCTGAATAAATTGAGTCCTTGTGTGCAAACTAATTGCACTTCTTCATGCTGCTCTTCTTTTTTTATCATCATCCATGGTTTTTTTTCTTCTATATATCTGTTTGCTTTATCAGCAAGCTGCATAATTTGCTTCATGGCTTTTGAATATTCTCGCGCTTCATAGTGATCTGCTATTGATTGAGAGCACTGCAAAAATGTATTGAATAATTTCGGATCATCAAGTTCTCTTGATAATTCACCGTTAAAGTTTTTATTAATAAAACCTGAGCATCTACTCGCAATATTTATCAATTTCCCTACTAGATCGGAGTTAACTCTAGCTACAAAATCATCCATGTTTAGATCTATATCTTCCATACTTGGACCAAGTTTTGAGGCATAGTAATATCTAATGAAATTGGGATCCAAGTTATTCAGATAGGTTTTTGCATTAATAAATGTACCGCGTGATTTCGACATTTTTTTACCATTAATGGTCAGAAAACCATGTGCAAATACTGAGGTTGGCTTTCTTATGCCAGCCGCTTCAAGAACAGCTGGCCAGAAGAGGGTATGAAAATAAACTATATCTTTGCCTATAAAGTGATAGAGCTCATGATGACTATCTTTCTTAAAGTAAGCATTATAATTTAGATTATCCCTGTCTTTGCATAGACTGAGAAAACTGGCAAGATATCCAATTGGAGCATCGAGCCAAACATAAAAGTATTTGTTTTTTGTACCGGGTATTTTAAAACCAAAATAAGGCTCATCTCTAGATATATCCCAATCTTTTAGGCCCATCTCGAACCATTCTGCTAATTTATTTTTAATATTTTTATGCAATTTGGCGTCTTTAATCCATTGCGTTAATTCATTTTCAAAATTACTTAATTTAAAGAAGAAATGCTCCGATTTTTTCCAGATAGGTTTTGAGTTAGATAAAGTCGAAATAGGGTTGATTAATTCATCTGGCGAATATGTTGCTCCACAACTTTCGCATGCGTCCCCATATTGTTCTTTTGCAGCGCATTTAGGGCATGTTCCACGAATAAATCTGTCCGGAAGGAACATGTTTTCTTTGATATCGAAAGCTTGATCGATGTCTTTGGTATATATATGATTTTTTTGCTGAAGCGATGTATAAATTTCTTCGACAAGGAGTTTATTTTCATCTGAGTGAGTAGTGTGAAATTTATCGAACTCAACGCCAAAGTCTTTAAGATCTTGATATTGTTTTTTTGCTATAGACGTTACTAATTTTTCAGGAGAAATATTTTCTTCTCTGGCTTTTATCATAATGGGCGTGCCATGTGCATCCGCAGCACAGACATAATGACAATTATGACCTCGAAGTTTTTGATATCTTACCCAAATATCAGTTTGTATATACTCTACTAAATGACCCATATGTATCGAGCCATTTGCATATGGGAGTGCGCTAGTGACCAGAATATCTCGTTTTTTATTTTTCATTTAATTCTATTTGTGTGGAATTAACCAAGATTAATTATTAATAAACTTTAATCTATGAATTATGCCATGATCGGCAATAATTATACTGTTTTTAAGATTTTTCTAAATTTTTTTAGATAAAAACATAAATTTTTCTACAACCTTAGTTACAATAACGGCAATATTTAATTTATTCCCAAAAGGGTGGATTGTGCAACCAGAAAATAATATCAAAATTACCGAACTTTTAAATGGAATAGTTATTCCAGATACAGAATTAACATTGCAAGATGTAGGTCGAGTTAAATCGATTGAAATGAGTGATGAGGATTGTTTTATTACTATAGAGCTTGGTTTTCATGTCGAGTCAGAGATTGTTTTATATCAAAGTCTTTTTTCTGAAGCTGTATCTATAGAGTTACGAGATCATAAAATCCGCATTAAGATTATTAGTTGCATAGAACCTCATGGTGTGCAGCCGACATTAGCTCCAATTAAAGGAGTTAAAAATATCATCGCTATTGCTTCTGGTAAAGGTGGGGTTGGAAAATCAACCACAGCAGCAAATATCGCTTTAGCTTTGCACCAAGATGGAGCTAGAGTCGGTGTTTTAGATGCTGATATTTATGGACCTTCACAGCCTTTAATATTTGGCATCGAGAATGAGCAACCAACTAGTCATGATGGTAAAACCATGAATCCACTAATTGCTTATGGTGTTCAGATAATTTCTATTGGTTTTTTGATAGATGCGAAACAGCCGATGGTTTGGCGTGGACCTATGGTTACATCAGCATTGAATCAGTTGTTAAAACAAACATTATGGGATGATCTTGATTATTTAATCGTAGATATGCCGCCAGGTACTGGTGACATACAATTAACTTTATCTCAGCAGGTACCAGTGAGCGGTGCTGTAATTATCACGACCCCTCAAGATATAGCCTTATTGGACGCTAGAAAAGGTTTACAGATGTTTCGAAAAGTCTCAGTACCAATACTCGGTATTGTGGAAAACATGAGTACTCATGTTTGCAGTAATTGCCAGCATGAAGAAGCAATATTCGGAAATGGCGGAGGTGTCAGTATCGCTGAAGAATTTGATGTAAATTTACTTTGTAATATCCCGCTTAATCATTTAATCAGGAAGCAAACAGACGAGGGGACCCCATCGGTAATTGCTGACCCAGAAAGTGATTATGCACTTAGGTACAAAAAAGGTGCGAGGCAACTAGCCATCAGATTGGCAACAAAAAAGAAAGATTACAGTCAGCATTTTCCAAAAATTGTGATTGAGGAGAGTTAATTGAGTATTAAATCAGATAACTGGATACAAAATATGGCTTCCAATCATCAAATGATTGAGCCTTACGAGGTAAATCAGGTAAAAGTAGTTGATGGTGAGAAAATTATATCCTATGGAACGTCGAGTTACGGTTACGATGTGCGTTGTTCAAATGAGTTTAAGGTTTTCACTAATTTGGAATCTGTTATTGTTGATCCAAAGAACTTCGATGAGTCAAGTTTCGTAGATAAAACTACTGATGTTTGTGTTATTCCGCCCAATTCTTTCGCCCTAGCTAGAACGGTTGAATTTTTCAAAATTCCTCGAAATGTGCTTACAATTTGTTTAGGTAAATCAACCTATGCTCGTTGCGGTATTATTGTTAATGTTACTCCGCTTGAACCAGAGTGGGAGGGGCATGTAACTTTGGAATTCTCAAATACAACGCCTTTACCGGCTAAAATCTATGCGAATGAAGGTGTGGCACAAATGCTATTTTTTGAATCTGATGAGGAGTGTAAAAATTCTTATAAAGATCGCGGTGGGAAATATCAGGGACAAACTGGGGTCACACTTCCCAAGACATAATTTTTAAAATAGCATTTCTATAGGACCAGTAAGCTTCTTCTGATTAAGCCAAATATCTTTATTTTTGTATTCTAATTCGCCTGAGATTAATAATTGAAGGGCTTTTTTGTATATTTTATGCTCCCTTTTTAATACTCTGGAGGAAAGTGTAAATGAATCATCGTCTTTTTTTATCGGTATTTTAGCTTGTATGATGGGGGGACCACCGTCAAGATCTTCAGTGACTATATGAACCGTACAACCGTGCCATTTTTCTTTATTGTCAATTGCTTTTTGATGGGTATTTAAACCGGGAAATTTAGGTAGAAGAGAAGGATGAATATTGATTATTAATCCTTGGTATTGATTAATGAAATATGGCGTCAGAATACGCATGAATCCTGCTAATACAATGTAATCAGGTTTGTATTTTTCAATTTCTTTTAAGAGCGCTCGATCATAATTTATTCTTTCAGAGAATTCATTATGTTTGATGCAAGAAGTTGGAATATCTGCCTTTTGTGCTTTATTCAAACCTTTGGCTGAATCAACATTACTAATAACAGCAGAGATTATTAATTTTAATTCTTTGCTTTTTACAGCGTCTATTAAAGCCTGAAGATTTGATCCGCCGCCTGATATTAGAACAACAGCTCTTTTGTCTATCGTGTTGATCAAATGAAATTAACTCCTCCAGAACCACTGTTGATTTTACCTATTTCCCATGCCGTCTCATTACATAATTCTAATATATCAAGAGTTTTCTTTATATCATCTTGATCAACGATAATTACCATGCCGATCCCGCAATTAAAGGTTCTTCTCATTTCTTCTGTTGAGATACTTCCAGACATTGCTAACCAGTCAAATATAGGATTTTCTTTCCAGCTATTTATATTAATTTCAGCATGAATATCTGTAGCTAGAATACGTGGTATATTTTCAGTGAGGCCTCCACCAGTGATATGTGCCATGCCTTTTATATTAATTTCATCCATTAACTTTAGAATTGATTTGACGTATATTTTGGTCGGTTTTAAGAGTAGATCTTTTATGGGAACTCCATCAATTTCTTTTATTTTTGCTACATCAAGGACTTTTCTGATAAGTGAATACCCATTTGAATGCGGTCCACTGGAAGCTATTCCAATAATTGCATCTCCCGACTTAATCGATGAGCCATCAATTAATTTACTCTTATCAACAGCTCCTACACAAAAACCTGCTAAATCATAGTCATTGTTGTTATACATATCGGGCATTTCTGCAGTTTCACCACCAATCAAGGCTGCACCAGCTTGCTCACAACCATTGGCAATTCCAGCTATTACTTTAGTAGCAATATTGATATCTAATTTTCCACAGGCAAAATAGTCGAGAAAAAAAAGGGGTTCAGCACCCTGAACTAGAACATCGTTAACGCACATTGCTACGAGGTCAATGCCAATATATTCATGGCAATTAGTCTGGTGTGCTAGCATTAATTTAGTGCCTACACCATCTGTACCTGAAACTAGGATAGGTTCTTTGTAATTTTTTGATTGAAGTGCAAATAAACCCCCAAATCCTCCAAGTCCAGCCATTACCTCGGCTCGTTTAGTTTTTGCAACAAAGGGCTTTATTTTTTCGATGAGTTGGTTACCAGCATCAATATCAACTCCAGCATCACGATAAGTCATCGGTTTGGTTTTATTTTTCATGTTATTGGGTTTTCTTAATTAAAAAACTTTATTATTTGTAAAATGTTCATTATTTTTTTACTAGTATCACTTAAGTGATTATATACTTAAAGTTAATAAGTCGATAAGGTTATATTTTCAGTTTATATAAATAATTTTAACTATGCTTCTAATCAAAAAATTACTCTCTAAACTTATTGTGCTTTCTTTTTTTTGCTCTGCAAATGCTCTATCTGTTGAAATGACAGGATTGTATGACGTTACAGTCGCTTATGATACGGTAAATTTTAGATCAAATAGAAATGCACATAAAAAAGCACTTGAAAAATTATTAATTAGGATCATGTGGTCAAACGATGAGAATATCTCAATGTTGATAGAGCAATATTTTCCAAATCCAAGTAGATTTATTCGTCAATTTAAACCTAACGATGATGATAGCCTCATTGTCTCAATGGATGGTGAAGCAATTCAAGAGATTCTTCTAGAAGCTAATAAAAATATCTGGGGTGCTGATAGACCGATAACTATAATTCTTGTGGCTATCGATAAAGGGATGGGCGAAAGAGAAGTAATCATTGGTGACGATGTGATGAGTAATTTAAATCAGCCTCAAAATACCAATAATAATCAAGTAATGAGACAAAAGATGCATGCAATAGCGAATTCTCGAGGTGTCCCAATTTTATTCCCAATGAAAAATGATGAAAATCAATTAAGTGTAAATTTTAGTGATATATGGGGTGGTTTTAGTGAGAATTTGACGAACATTGCTAAAAATTACGGTGCCTCTATTGTGCTTTCAGGGAAAGTCCGTAATGATGAAAGAGAGTTTAATGATTGGACTTTACATTTTAATAATTCCTCAACCTCTTTTAGCGCCACCCCAGAAAATGCAATTAATTTTCTAGCTGATACTTTAATGGCAAGATATTCTTATTCAGATAGAGTTCCTGCAAAAGAAATTGAAATTATATTCGGTAATATCAATTCCATAAATAATTTCGGTGATATCTTCCTAGCTTTAAGTAATTTAAGTATGATTGAGTCCTTTACTGTTGAAGATATTCATGAAGATTACATTCAATATTTGATCAGCTACAATGGTTTCACCAGTGATTTAGTGACATCAATAAATAATCTTAATTTATGGGAAAAAACTGCAAGAGTGCCTAATAAATTACAATATAATGAAAAATCTATTTTAGAATACAAATTAAAACTTTAATATCATATATATCATGTACTTAAAATGGATTCCTAATATTATATCGATAATCAGAATTATTTTGATAATACCTATTTTGATATTGATTTATCGCACTCAATTTGATTGGGCTTTACTTTTATTTTTAGTGGCTGGTATATCTGATGCATTAGATGGATATCTAGCTAAGCATTTTAGCTGGCGGACTCGTCTTGGCGCCTTACTTGATCCTGTTGCTGACAAATTATTGATTGCAGGTACGTATATTGTTTTAACTTTGCTTGGGCTAATTCCACTTTGGTTATCTGCAATTGTAATTTTAAGAGATTTAATTATCGCTAGTGGCGTATTGTTTTATAGTTTTGTGATAGAACCTTTTGAAGGTGAGCCCACACTCATTAGTAAAATTAATACTTTCTTGGAGTTATTATTTGTTTTGATGGTGCTCAGTGCATCCGCTTTTATGTGGCCAAATCAACTAACAATTACCGTAATAGGTTCAGCGGTATTCGTGACAGTCGTTATTAGTGGAATTGACTATATTATATCTTGGCTCCGAAGAGTAAAGACGCATGACATACATGTATAAGTCTCTAAGAATATATTCAAGGATTTAGTATGGGGCAATTAGGACTTCCTATTAAATTTGATGATTATGCTGTATTTGAAAGTTACTTTCCAGCGAGTAATCAAGATGTATTAAAATTTCTTACTGAGCTGATTTCAGAAAAGTATTATTCGCCTAGTTGCTGGCTTTGGGGTGTTAATTCTAGTGGTAAGAGTCATTTATTACAGTCTGTATGCCAGCGATTACGTGGCAATGCTATTTATCTCCCGATGGACGAATTAATTAATGAAGATCCATCTTTATTGGCGGACCTTGCTTCACGAAAGTTTATTTGTGTTGATGATATTCATCTTTGTGCTGGTAAAAATCATTGGGAACTTGCGTTATTCGATCTATTTAATCGCTTGATAGAGCTTCAGTCTACTTTGTTAGTTTCTTCATTACATGCCCCAAAAATAAATGATTTCTGTCTACCTGATCTCACGAGTAGATTTTCTCAATACTCTGTATATAAGTTAAAATCGATGAGTGATGAAGATTGTAAGTCTGCCCTTCAGTTGAGAGCAAATCAGAGGGGACTAATTTTACCTGACGATACGGTAAATTATATGCTCACTCATAAACAAAGAGATATGAAAATACTATATGATTTTTTGGATAAACTAGATACAGAGTCACTAGCAGCAAAACGCAAGCTTACCGTACCTTTTTTGAAAAGTGTTATGAATGATTTGGATTGAGTTTTAAGGCTATAGAGGCAATTCGTTTACCTAATTTTCGTGCAATCACAATTTCGTCTTCAGTGAGTCCTTTATTGGAATCGCTAGATGATACATGACTTGGGCCATATGGTGTACCACCACCACTAGTTGTAGATAATTCTTTTGTGGAATAGGGCACACCGGTAATCAACATACCATGATGAATTAATGGTATGGCCATTGTAAGTAAAGTAGTTTCCTGACCACCGTGTTGGCTTTTTGACGAGGTAAAAAGACCGGCGGGTTTGCCTGAAAGTACATTATTTAACCATTCATTACTGGTGTTATCAAAGAAGTATTTTAATTCTGCTGCCATGTTTCCAAAGTGAGTTGGGCTACCAAGTATTAGGCCACTACAATCATGTAAGTCTTTTTTATCTATATAGGCTGGGCCATCTTTTGGAATTTCATTCTCTGTAGATTCGCATACCGATGAGACTTTAGGTACTGTTCTGAGTTTTGCAGAAGCTCCTTTTACGGAGTCGACACCTTGGCATATTTCTCTTGCCAGTGACTCGGTTGAGCCATGCCTCGAATAATAAAGTATTAGTATTTCTATCATAAATTACAATATTTCATATAAATTTTCAGGAGGCCTGCCGATAATTGCTTTACCATTTGAATTATTTAAAACAATTGGACGTTGTAATGCTTCAGGGTTCTTAGCTAGCCAAATAGATAGCTCAATATCTTTTTCTCCGACAGGGTAGTTTGTTTCTTTCAAGTAATCTTTATCGTTATTCCTAATTATATCTTTGATTGGAAAATGTAATAATTTCGCAATATTACGAATATCTTCTGCAGATATGATATTTTCTAAATAAAGAATAATCTCTGGCTTTATACCTTGCTTTTTAATTAAGGATAAAGTATTTCTTGATTTAGAACATTGTGGATTATGATAAATAGTTAATTCCATGATAAATGTCTTTGTTATTTTAATGACTTGTTAATTTCATTAAATTATCAACAGTCATCATCTCAGAATCTTTTTGAGATCGGTGGCGATATTCAATATTATTTTTCTCAACCCCTTTCTCACTGATGACTACCCTATGAGGAATACCAATGAGTTCGGCATCTGCAAATTTAACTCCCGGTCTGACATTTCTATCATCCAATAGAACTTCAAATCCTAATTCTAGCATTTGGTTATATAGATCATTGGTAGTTTTCTTCACAATTTCAGATCTATCTAGACCGATTGGAATGATGATGATTTTGAATGGCGCCAATGTTTCTGGCCACATAATCCCTTTTTCATCATGATTTTGCTCAATGGCAGCACCAACAATTCTTGAAATTCCAATCCCATAACAACCCATCGCCATAGGAGTATCATTGCCCTCATTATCTTGTACGGTGGCATTAAGAGCTTCACTATATTTAGTACCAAGTTGAAAAATATGTCCAACTTCGATACCGCGAGTAATCTTGAGCTTACCTTTGCCGAGAGGGGAAAGATCGCCATCTTTTACAACCCTCA
>CAJJBK010000047.1 GCA_905182415.1 uncultured Woeseiaceae bacterium
CCACTGCTGACCTGTGCAAAAGAAATTTCAATGCATTATTCATAAAATGCTAGAATAAAAATTCCTAAAAATAATGGTTAAGTAACCCAGATAATAGATATGAATAAAGTAAATGATAGAGAGTCAATGGATTTTGATGTCGTGATTGTGGGCGGAGGCCCGTCGGGCCTTTCTGCGGCTTGCCGATTAATGCAGCTTTCGACAGAAAATAACATGGATCTGTCAATAGTGGTTGTAGAGAAAGGCTCTGAAATCGGTGCGCATATTCTTTCTGGGAATGTTTTTGAGACTACTGCGCTGGATGAGTTATTTCCCAATTGGAAATCTGAGGGGGCGCCAATAGAGACAGCCGTTACTAAAGATGTCATTCATTATCTCTCGGGCCAAAAAAATGCATTCAGGGTTCCAAATTTATTTGTTCCAAAAACGATGCACAATAAAGGTAATTATATTATTAGTCTTGGGCGATTATGTCAGTGGCTAGCCGAGAGAGCAGAGGATCTTGGAGTAAATTTATTTCCAGGTTTTGCTGCATCTGAAATCCTTTTTGACAAAAATAATACTGTTGTTGGTGTTGCTACCAGTGATATGGGAATTGGCGCTGACGGTAAAAAGAAAGATTCATTCCAAGCTGGTTATGAGCTTAGGGGGAAATATACAATTCTTGCGGAAGGATGCAGAGGGAATCTTGGTGAAGAAATTATTGAACATTTCAGCTTAAGGTCCGATGCCGATCCTCAGCATTATGGGCTAGGTTTAAAAGAGGTATGGGAAGTAGATCCATCACTGCATGAAGAGGGTCTTGTAGTCCACACTACTGGATGGCCACTTGATAATCATACTGAGGGTGGTGGTTTTCTTTATCATGCGGCGAATAACCAAATCTTCTTAGGCTTGATTGTTGCTCTAAACTATAAGAACCCGAGCTTGTCTCCATTCGATGAATTTCAGCGCTGGAAACATCATCCAAAGATCGCGAAATACCTGATTAAAGGGAAAAGAATATCTTACGGTGCTCGGGCTGTTAATAAAGGTGGGCTGCAATCTTTGCCTAAGCTGTCATTTCCCGGTGGAGCTTTGATTGGCTGCGATGCTGGTTTTTTGAATGGCGCAAAAATAAAAGGTGCCCATACTGCAATAAAAAGTGGCACATTAGTTGCGGAAAGTATTTTTGAGATTTTATCTAAAGAGGCCACTGAATCTATAGATTTAATCAACTATGAAAATAAATATAAATCATCATGGTTATATGATGAGCTTTATCAATCTAGAAATTTTGGACCTGCGTTAAATAAATTTGGAACTTTATTGGGCGGTGCATTTGCATTTATAGATCAAAATATTATGCAGGGTAAATTCCCATTTACTTGGCACAATAGTTTTCCTGATCATGAGACACTTAGTCTAAAAAAAGAGACTAGTACAATAGAATATCCAAAACCGGATGGAAAAATCAGTTTTGACCGGCTTTCGTCGGTATTTTTATCGAGTACAAATCACGAAGAGGATCAACCTTCTCATTTGAGGTTAAAAGATTCTGAGATTCCAATAAAATACAATCTTCCCAAATTTGATGAACCTGCTCAACGGTATTGTCCAGCAGGTGTCTATGAAGTATTGATTGAGAACGATACGCCAAAATTTCAAATAAATGCACAAAACTGCGTGCATTGTAAAACATGTGATATTAAGGATCCTTTGCAAAATATTGTTTGGTCTGTCCCGGAGGGCGGTGGTGGCCCAAATTATTCAGGAATGTAAATGTATTTTTATTTGGGCTGCATTCTTATTGCGCCATCTAGGCGAATCGTCTCACCATTGATCATGGCATTACGATAAATGGATTCAACCAGATCTGCATATTCCTCTGGACGTCCAAGGCGAGGCGGAAAAGGTACTTGCTTGCCGAGTGAATCCTGAAGTTCCTCCGTCATTCCAGCTACCATAGGGGTCATAAAAATACCTGGTGCTATAGTATTTACTCGAACTCCTATTCTTGCAAACTCACGCGCTAAAGGCAGTGTCATTCCAACGATACCACCTTTTGAGGCCGAATAAGCTGCTTGACCAATCTGACCCTCAAATGCAGCAATAGATGCTGTATTGATGATTACACCTCTTTCTCCATCTGTGTTTGGAGTGTTATTTTGCATAATATTTGCTGCTTCTTTAGAAATTAGAAAAGAACCAATAAGATTAACTTTTATAGTCTGAGAAAAAAATTCTACAGGCATAGGTTTTTCTCTTCCTAGAGCTCTAGCAGCACCAACAATACCGGCACAACTTACTGCTAATGTAATTCCTTCCATAAAATTATTAGCTTCACCGATAGCAGTTTGTACCTCATTTTCAGAGGTTACATCGGTTTTTACGAATAAAGCTCGATTGCCTAATTTTTTTGCATTTGCATTCCCTTGTTCGGAATTTAAATCCATTAAAACAGCCATTCCACCGGAATTAATTATCTTTTCAGCAGTTTTTAGACCAAGTCCAGATGCGCCACCAGAAATGATTGCTTTTGAGCTTATTATATCCATAATTTATACATCCCTAAGGATCGATTAATTTTTTTAATTATAACTTATTAATGTTTATTTTCGTTAATTTTAAGCGTTAAATCAGGTTCATTTAAGATTTCTAAAATTTTAAGTCTGGATAAATCCGCTAATTCCCTGCTTGAATTAAAGGCAATATCTCCAGGAGATATTGCATCAAGTATATGAATATTTAAATCTCCCGAGCTTGGGAGAAGTTGGTTTGCAGGTAAAATTTTTCGAGATCCAATTATCACAACTGGAACTAACGGTATATTTGATTTAATTGCGGAGGCAAAAGCACCCGCCCGAAATTTATCAAGCCCAGGTAACTCGGTAAAAGTACCTTCTGGAAATATAGCTAATGACTCTCCATTAGATGCTGCCCTAATTAACTTTCTCGCATCTCTAAAACTACCTTGCGGCTTGAAACGCTCCACGAATCTTGAACCGACGCGTTTAAATAAATAGCTAGCAACAGGTACAGATTGCATTTCACTCTTGATTACAAATGTAAATTTTGTGGGCAGAACAGCATGTAAGATAGCTCCATCAAGATAGCTGGCATGGTTTGCAACAATTAGAACTCGGCCTTTGGGTATATTATTCAATCCATGAAGATCTATTTTTATTCCACATAAGATGAAGATTAAACTAGCGGTTTTTTTTACCCAGTGACGCCTCAAGTTCAATGTAGGGATTAGACTGACACCAATCAAAGCAAGAATCACACAAAGAAAGAATATCAACCAAGCGTAAACACCATAGATTAGTGAGAAGAGATTTAATTTAGGCATTATTTGTTTTTTTGAATTTGATAGCGAGTTTCAATTGGTTGATTTTTAATAAAATAACATTTACTCATTCTTTATATTATATTTTTTTAAGTAAATTGTGTGAATTTAAGTAGTATTAATTATCTGTATAAATAATGTTTATAATGAATGATGGATACTAAAAATCAAAAAATAGTCGCCAATACAAGATTATTTAATGGATCAAATGCCAGTATTGATAAATTTTTAGATTCAATATGGACGGAACGAGGATTATCAGCCAATACTTTAAGTGCTTATAGGGTAGATTTGAGATTACTTGCTCATGAACTAGCGCGTTACGATATGGAAATTAATCAAGCAAGAAAATCTGATGTCCTGAGCTTTGTATCAAAAAGAGTCGCGTCAGGTATTAAAGCAAGAACAACCGCCAGACAAATATCGAGTTATCGTGCTTTTTTTCAATTCTTGCTTAGGACCAATCAAATCAAAATTGACCCAACGCTTGATATTGATATGCCTCGTATTGGGAGAACTCTGCCAAGAACTTTGACTGAGGATGAGGTGAATGACCTTTTGCAAGCACCTAATATTAATGATGTGATTGGGCATCGTGACAGAGCAATGCTAGAACTTATGTATGCTACTGGCTTAAGAGTTTCTGAGTTAATTTCATTGAAGTTATCACAAGTAAATTTCAATCAAGGTGTTCTTAGGGTTATTGGAAAGGGAAATCGAGAACGTTTAGTTCCTTTGGGCGAAGAGTCAGCAAATTGGCTGCAAGATTTTATCAATACATCACGAAAAATAATCTTACGTAAACAGCAAATTGATTATTTGTTTCCAACGAAAAGAGGGCAATGTATGTCCAGGCAGGCTTTTTGGTATGCGATCAAGCGATACTCAAAAATAGCTGGCATCAAAAAGACCATATCTCCACACGGTTTGAGGCATGCTTTTGCTACACATTTATTAAATCATGGCGCAGATTTGAGAGTAGTCCAATTGCTATTAGGGCATAGCGATTTATCTACAACGCAGATATATACCCACGTGGCCAGAGAGAGGTTGAAGGATTTACATAGCGAGCATCATCCTCGAGGATAGCTAATTTTAAACCAAAGAATGGATTATTCTTTTAATTGCTTTTATCAAAAATAAAGTTGATGATTATTGTATAAAAGGAGTAAGACTAAGATGGAATGGCTTAAGCATAAAATTTTACATGCATTTTTATTGATTTTACTGTCAATGTTTCTACCGATAATGACTTTTGGTGATGACATTGGATTACAGGAAATCCGTAAAATTGTAGCTAACATGAGTACCGATATTAAAACCGATCAGGTATTAAAAAGTCCAGTCGAGGGCTGGTACGTTATTAAAAAAGGTGCTTATATCGCTTATATTTCTGAGGATGGCCGTCATTTGATACAAGGCGATATGTATAATTTAGAGACTCAAATCAATCTTTCAGAAGGAATCAGGAATGATTCAAGGAGAGAGGTTGTATCTGCCTACCCGCTGGACAGAATGATCATTTTTGAATCGGATAAAAAATCCCATGCTGTAACGATATTTACAGATGTAGATTGTACATTTTGCCGACGTTTGCACAGTCAGATCGATGATTATTTAAATGCTGGAATTGAGGTTAGATATTTACTGTACCCTAGAAATGGACCACAAAGTGAATCGTGGGTCATTGCTGAGCAAGTTTGGTGCTCTGATGATAGAAATAAGGCTTTAACATTAGCTAAAATCGATCAAAAGTTCGATTCTAGAAATTGTGACCCATCTCCCATAAGTGAGCACTATATGTTAGGTCAGGATGTTGGGCTTCAAGGAACACCAGCAATCGTTTTGGAGGATGGAACGATGGTAAATGGCTACGTTTCTGCGACGGAATTATCGAGAATAATATCGTTAAATAATTAACTTGATTTTGAATTTTTGTGATCAATTTTTAGAGAGTGAACTCCATTATTCACTCCTTGATCTTCGTAATATTTATTAAGAGCAAATATACCACTTTCAAACGCCATTTCATTCCATGGGATCTCATCTTTACTAAATAGTTTAACATCCAAACTTTCCTCGCCTGCAGCAAAAGAACTTTTCAGCGAGGCTGTGAAAAAAATATGAACTTGCCCAACCCGAACTACATCGACTGAAGCGAATAAATGGCCAATTTCAACATCCGCACAAGCTTCCTCTTTAGTTTCCCTAGCGGCGCCTTCTTGCATTGTTTCTTCTAATTCCATGAATCCGGCCGGGATAGTCCAATATCCATATCTGGGCTCTATCGCTCTTTTGCATAGCAATATTTTATCCTCAATTTCAGGAATACATCCAACTACAATTTTAGGATTTTGGTAATGAATTATTTTGCATTCTGAGCAAACTATACGTTCCCGATTATCGCCTTTCGGAATTGTTATTAGGGTCGTTGACCCACAATCAGCACAATAGTTCATCATAGTTAATTACATTTTTAAGTGGTGCCGGGAGCGAGAATCGAACTCGCACTCTGTTTCCAGAACCGGATTTTGAATCCGGCGCGTCTACCAGTTCCGCCATCCCGGCAATTTTTATATAATATAAGAAGTTATTTTTTCAGTGTCTATTTTGACGTAAATTGATTTTGGATTCTACTGTTGCTTTTTTTTGTTCATCACAAGTTAAACATATGCATTAGATTCATGTTCTGAATTATAATTAATGTTTATAGAGGTTTTAGAGAAAAATGAGATTAGAAAATGCAATTATCTGATTTTGATTATCACTTGCCTGATAATCTAATTGCTAAATATCCACCAAAAAGGCGCCGTGACAGTCGCTTACTTGTGCTTGATTGCGCGTCAGGTGAAATAATTGAATCTCAATTTTCATGCTTATCACAATTTTTACGACCGCATGACTTAATGATTTTTAATAATACGAAGGTAATGAAAGCGCGTTTATTCGGCAAAAAATTAACCGGCGGTAAAGTTGAAATTTTAATTGAAAGAATGATTAATAAATATGATGCTATTGCGCATATTCGTGCAAACAAAAATCCAAAAATAGGTACTTTGATTTTACTGGAAGGGGACTGCAAGGCTGAGGTGATTAATAGTGAAAGCGGAATGTATGAATTACATTTTTCTTTGGAGGTAGATAGTTTCATTGATAAATATGGGGCACTTCCAATCCCACCGTACCTAAGTCGATCTGCTGGAGTAATTGATGAAGAAAGATATCAGACTGTATATGCGAAAGAAAGAGGTGCAGTTGCAGCACCTACGGCTGGATTGCATTTTGATAATTGCATGCTGAAGGAGTTAAAAGATAATAGGATTGATTCTTCTCATATAACATTGCATGTGGGTGCAGGTACATTTCAATCCTTAAGACAAGAGGACATCGAAAAAAATTTACTTCACAGTGAATTTGCAAAACTAGATAAAAAAGTTTGTTTAGCAATTGAGAGTGCAAAATCACAAAATGGTAGGGTGATACCAGTTGGGACTACTAGTATGAGGACAATAGAGACAGCCTCTAGTAATATTGGGATTAAGCCTTGGTGTGGAGAAACAAATATTTTTATTAAGCCTGGCTATAGTTTTAAAATAGCGGATGGTTTGTTAACAAACTTTCATCTACCAAAATCATCCCTTTTAATGTTAGTAGCTGCCATGGCTGGAAAAGAATTAATATTTGAAGCCTATCACTATGCCATAGAGCATAAATTTCGCTTCTTTAGTTACGGTGACGCTATGTTGATTTTACCTAAAGGGTTGTAATGAAGTATTCCATTGAGTTGACAAATAATCTTGCCAGAGTTGGGTCGATTTTATTGAAAAGAGGAAAGATAAATACGCCCGCATTTATGCCTGTAGGCACTTATGGGGCAGTAAAAAGCGTGACCCCTGAAGAGGTGGCTGGGTCGGCTGCTGATATTATTCTTGGAAATACCTTCCATCTCATGCTTAGACCGGGATCAGATATTATAAAACAGCATGGTGGATTGCATGAATTTATGAATTGGAAGGGCCCTATACTCACTGATTCTGGTGGTTTTCAGGTATTTTCATTGGCCTCATTAAGAACAATTTCTGAGGAGGGTGTAACTTTTCGTTCCCCGATTGATGGTAAAGAGATATTTCTGTCACCGGAGATATCGATGAACATACAACATGACCTGAATTCTGACATAACCATGATTTTTGACGAATGCACGAAATATCCAGCTAGTGAAAGAGCAGCAAAAAAATCCATGGAACTCTCCTTAAGATGGGCAGAGCGATCCAAGCAACGCTTTGAGGAATTGCGTAAAAAAGACCCTGATCGTGGTGAAGCAATTTTTGGTATCATTCAAGGTGGTATGTATGAAAAGCTTAGAGTCGAATCATTGCAAGGCTTGCAGAAATTAAATTTTGATGGTTATGCTGTCGGTGGATTGGCTGTAGGTGAAACTGAGTCCGAAAGACTTAAGGTACTGAGAAATATCATTCCGTATATGCAAGAGAATAAACCTCGATATCTAATGGGTGTTGGTACCCCTGTTGATATTGCAGAATCTGTTAAATTAGGGATTGATATGTTTGATTGTGTAATTCCTACCAGGCACGCAAGAAATGGTCATTTATTTACCCATCGAGGGGTAATTAAGATCAGAAATGCTGCTTATGCGAAAAAAACGGAAGCTCTTGATCCTGAGTGTAATTGCTATACTTGTGAAAATTATAGTTTGGCTTATTTGAGGCATCTTGAAAAATCAAATGAAATGCTTGGCTCAAGATTATCCACTATCCATAATTTACATTATTACCAATCGGTTATGGATAAAATTAGAGAGCACATTAAGGCAGACAGCTTAGAGATTTATATTGATCATTTGCGTTCAATTTACCCAAAGAAAAACTGTTGAGGATTATTGCAATAAAAAAATATTGACCACACTTGATGGTAGATCTTGTTGTATAATATTGTCCTGATAAATTAACTTATAAAAAGATTTAAATTATGAACTTTCTAATTAGTAATGCATATGGTCAAGGTGCTGCTGGTGCCGCTGATACGTTTGGTTTCTTGTTGCCAATGGCTGCAATTTTTATTGTCTTTTACTTTTTACTTATACGACCACAACAAAAGCGGCAAAAAGCTCATGTCGAACTTGTTCAGGCATTATCTGCTGGTGATGAGGTGATGACTACAGGTGGATTATTATCCAAAGTGACTGCGGTCAGTGAGCATTATGCTACGCTCGAAATAGCAAAAGATGTTGAGATTAAAATTCAAAAATCATCCATTTCTGCGATTGTCCCCAAAGGGACAATCGATGCTGCCTAGACAAGCAAACCAATGAATCGTTATCCATCATGGTTGAATTTTCTGGTATTGTTTATTTTTGTTTTAGGCGGCGTACTTGCCTTACCGAACATATATAGCAGTGTTCCCTCTGTTCAAGTGGTAAATGCAGATGGATCAGATTTCGATGAAGTGCAACTACAAGAAATTATGGAGTCTCTTGGCGATATTAAGTTACCGCCCATTGCTAGTTATATTGAAGATGGAAGAGCAATTGTTCTTTTTGAGGACCCCGTGGATCAAGCGATTGCGGGAAAGCGTCTTAGAAATAGATATAATGAGCAAAAAAGTATCGCCTATACATTGACCCCCAACTTGCCTGATTGGCTGCGTAATCTGGGTATTAGGCCAATGAGCTTAGGACTAGATTTAAGAGGTGGTGTTTATTTTCTTTTAGAAGTTGATATGGAAACAGCTATCGAAACTAGATTGACTTTGTATCAACAAAGCTTTTCTGACTTACTCCGAGAAGCAAAGTTGAGGAGTCGGGTAGATTTGGTCGATTCTGATATTCTGGTGCGCGTTAGGAATCAAGCTGATCTAGATAAAGCACGAACTATTATTTCTGAAATTGATCCTGACTTGTTGGTTTTGGATGGTTCTGATGAGAATTCATTTCGTCTAAGAATGACTGAAACTCAAATTAAAGCTCGTCAGGATTTTGCTATCGAACAAAATATTACAACATTAAGAAATAGGGTGAATCAATTAGGTGTTGCTGAGCCATTAGTTCAAAGACAGGGCGTGGATCGCATAGTTGTTCAATTACCTGGAGTACAAGACCCTAACCGTCTAGATGATATTCTAACCGCTACAGCCACGCTTGAATTTCATCTAGCCGATAATGGTGGAAACTTTCCCGGTTCTCGAAGATATACAGGGAGACCAGGGGTCCCGTCGCAAAATTTAAGAAGAGAGATTATTGCTTCTGGCGACCAAATTATAGATGCCGAATCTGGATTTAGTCAGGGGCAACCAGCCGTATTTATAACATTGGATGCTGCTGGCGGTCAGAGCATGCTAAAAACTACTCGTGACAATCTCAACAAACCAATGTCCACTGTATTTATAGAAACACGACGAGTTTCTGAAATGGAAAATGGCGTCGTTAATACAAGAATAATAAAAACAGAAGAAATAATCAGCACTGCTACGATTCGAGGTATCTTTAAAGATCGTTTTCAAATCACTGGATTAACTCCCGTAGAAGCTAGAGAGCTAGCGCTGCTGTTGAGAGCTGGGGCATTAGCGGCACCTGTCTTTAAGATTGAAGAAAGGACTATAGGTCCAAGTCTAGGTCAAGATAATATTGATCGCGGTTTTAGTGCGGTTACGATCGGATTTTTGGCTGTCGTATTATTTATGGCCTTTTATTATAGGTGGTTCGGAATGATCGCCAATATTGCATTGTTTTCTAATTTAATTTTCATAGTTGCATTGTTATCCTTACTTCAGGCATCACTGACGTTACCAGGAATTGCTGGTATTGTGTTGACGGTTGGTATGGCTGTAGATGCAAATGTACTTATCTTTGAGAGAATTAGAGAAGAACTTGCTGCCGGAGGGACTGCACAAAATAGTATCAGTGCGGGTTATGATAAAGCCCTATCCTCAATATCTGATGCAAATATAACGACATTAATAGCAGCTATAGTTTTATTCGCTTTTGGTACAGGCCCAATCAAGGGATTTGCGATTACATTATCCTTAGGCATCATTACATCTATGTTCACATCAATTATTGGGACACGGACCATTGTGAATCTTGTCTTTGGTAATAGACGCTTCAAGAAACTTCCAATATAGGATCGTAAATGCAATTTATAACCAAAAAAACCACTATAAATTTTCTTGGTACGACTAGAAGGAAAATGGCGATTGGTCTATCAGTAATAATGGTATTGATTTCTTTGGTTTCTCTGAGTACTCGCGGTTTAGATTTGGGTATAGATTTCACTGGTGGTGTCTTACTTGAAGTTGGCTATCCGAATGATGCTAACTTACCAAAGATACGATCGCTTTTAATCAATGATGGATTCAAAGATGTCCAAGTTCAAAGTTTTGGCTCTGATAAAGACGTATTATTGAGATTACCACCACAACTTGAAGGTAACCCAAATGATATTCGAGATCGTTTACGGAATTTATTAGCTACGGATGAACCCGATGTAGATTTGAGGCGAGTTGAATTTGTTGGCCCACAAGTAGGCAAGGACTTAACGGAGCAAGGCGGTTTAGCCATGATCTTTGCTCTTCTTATGATTTTTGCTTATGTGATGTTTCGTTTTCAATGGAAATTTGCAGCAGGCGCAGTTTGTGCATTAGGTCATGATGTGATTATAACGGTTGGCTTCTTTTCTTTATTTGGCTTTGAGTTTGATTTAACCGTTGTGGCTGCAGTACTTGCAGTTATTGGTTATTCGTTAAATGACACGGTGGTGGCCTTCGATCGAATTCGGGAAAATTTTATCAAATTACGAGGTGTTGCTTCAGATGAAGCGATGAATATTTCAATCAATGAGATGTTGGCACGAACTATTATTACTGGTGTAACGACACTGGTGGTTTTGACTGCTTTGCTATTACTTGGCGGTGAATCTGTTAGACCATTTTCTATTGCCTTAATCGTAGGCATTATAATAGGTACATATTCTTCTATATATACCGCTGGTGCAGTTGCTTTAATGCTAGACGTGAATACTAAGGATTTATTACCCGCAGAGAAAAATCCTGAATTAATAGATGATCTTCCTTAATTCAGGATAATCTTTATTTAAACATAACGTCAATTTCTTTAGCAAAGAGATCTGTTAGCGCAGAATGAATCCTAGGCGAACCAGTCAATACATGACCTTGCTCTAGAAAATGATTGGATCCATCTAAACCACATATGATACCTCCTGCTTCTTGAATAATTAATGCACCGCCAGCTATATCCCAGATACTTAGACCTGTTTCCCAAAAAGCATCGAGTCGTCCGGCAGCCACGTAACACAAATCCAGAGCTGCCGAGCCTGGACGACGTACTCCAGCAGTTTCTTCAATCGCAATTTGCAGCATATTCATATAAGGTTTTGTGGCTTTATTGGAATCTCGGTAAGGAAAACCTGTACCAATTAGTGCTCTATTTAAATTTCTTTCACCACTTACTCGTATTTTACGCCCATCCAATTGTGCTCCTTGCCCCTCTGAAGCCGTAAAAAGTTCTTGACGAATTGGATCATAAACCGCGGCATGGATGAGTTTTTTTTCATGCATAAGTGCAATAGAGACACAAAAATTTGGGAATCCATGTAAGAAATTAGTTGTCCCATCAAGTGGATCTATTATCCATAAATAATCAGACTCACCTTGTTGACCACTTTCTTCAGCAAGAATAGCATGATCAGGATAATGCCGAAGAATTGTTTCAATGGCTATTTTTTCCGCCACGACATCTGCTTCACTAACAAAATCATTGCGCCCTTTTAAGGTTACTTTGGATTTAATCTTTTCGAGTTTGTTAAGATTGCGAATTAATGAGTCACCAGCGCGATGGGCAGCTATAACAGCAACATTGAGTAATGCATGCATTTTTTTGATTCCAGTAGATTTAAAAAGAACTTTTTTCTGTGGCTTTTATTGTTTCACCCAGACCGTATAGAATAACAGACCTTATTGAACGATATAACGATATAATGAAATTATATATTTATATGAGCATTAACCAGTGAATTTAAAAATAAAAATAATCTTAATAGAAACATCTCATCCTGGAAATATAGGTGCGGTTGCAAGGGCTATGAAAAATATGGGTCTCTACGAACTTGTTTTGGTTAACCCTGTATGTTTTCCACATGAAGACGCAGTCTCTAGAGCTTCAGGTGCCGAAGATATATTAGAATCCGCAACAGTTGTAAGTACCCTTGTTGAGGCGATTGAAGATTGCAGTCTGGTGGTGGGAGCTAGTGCTAGATCAAGGTCAATTAATTGGCCAAGTGTTGAGCCAAGACAATGCGTGGAAAAAATACTTACCGATCACAAAGATAATTACACCGCGATTGTATTTGGCCCAGAGAAATCCGGTCTTAAAAACGAGAGTCTTGATCATTGTAATTATTTGTTAAGCATCCCGACTAATCCAGATTTTAGCTCCTTAAATCTAGCAATGGCCGTACAAATTTTTTGTTATGAATTACGTATGCAAGTTGTTGGAGGTGAAATACCCATTTTTGATTCAGGTACACCGTCGGCTACGGTAAATGAGATGGAAAATTTCTATGTTCACCTAGAGTCACATCTAATTAAAAATGAATTTTTAAATCCAGATGAGCCAAGGCATTTGATGCGCCGTATTCGTCGACTTTTTATGAAAGCATCTCCCGATCAAAACGAAGTTAATATTCTACGCGGTATACTTTCCTCATTTGAATCTGATCAAAGAAAAGAGCTGAAGAATGAAAAGAACGACTGATAATCTTATCTATCTGGATAGTGCAGCCACAATGCCAATTGATCAAAAAGTTGTCAGTGCGATGACAGCTTGCCTAAATAATACTGAAGTAATTGGTAATCCCTCATCATTAAACAATGCTGGCCGAAATGCTATGCATGATATCGAAATTGCCAGACAAAAACTTGCAAATTTATTGCATACAAATAAAGATAATTTGACCTGGACCTCGGGCGCTACTGAATCTAATAATTTAGCTATTATTGGTGCAGCCAGATTTCGATCTCATTTGGGACGTCATATCATTACTATGGCAACTGAGCATAAAGCTGTTTTAGGTGCTTTTGATTACTTAGAAAAAGAAGGGTTTCAAGTAACTAGACTAATACCAGATTCTAACGGCCTTTTGAAATTAGCTGATTTAAAAGAAGCGATAAAAAAAGAAACCCAACTTGTTTCAATTATGCATGTCAATAATGAAACTGGAGTTACTCAGGATATTGTTAAAATTGGCTCAATATGTCGTGAAAAGGATATACTTTTTCATACGGATGCCGCTCAATCTATCGGAAAAATCTCGTTAAATTTGGATCAATTACCTATTGATTTACTGTCTATTTCAGCGCATAAATTTTATGGACCACAAGGTATTGGTGCGCTATACATGCGTAAGGCTGCTGGTTGCGGTGTTATTCCTTTGCACTATGGTGGTGAGCAAGAGAAATGGATTCGTCCCGGAACGCTTCCTGTCCATCAAATTATTGGTTTTGGTGTGGCCGCGGAATTGGCTTTAGAAAGAAGCGAAGATGATTATTTAATTATGCAAGATTTGCATAAACGATTATGGGATGGATTAAAAAATATTCCTGGTATTGAAATTAATGGCACAATTAAATCAAAATATCCCGGTATTCTTAATGTTTCAATATCAGGTGTTGATGGTGAAAGCTTAATATTATTGTTAGAGCCACTCTGCGTTGCAAATGGATCAGCCTGCAATTCAAAAAATAATGAACCATCGTTTGTTCTTAAAGCGTTGGGGCGATCTGATCTTCAAGCACAAAGTGCAATTAGATTCAGTTTTAATAGAAATACAACACATGAAGAAATTGATATCACTATTGAGAAATACCATGAAGCTGTTCGATATTTGAGAGAAATTGCACCGGATGAGTTGGTATGAATGAGTTTATATCAAAGCAAATAGAACCTTATAATGATTTGACACGAGAACTATTTACTCGAGGTGCTTATAAAGATAATTCTGTTTATCCAAAAGGAGGAGTCATAAAGGCTAGAAAAGGCTCTCTTGATGATGGCTTGGTAGTTGAGATTGTCACTATAGTGGACGATGAAAAGATAGTAGCTGCTAAATATCGAATATATGGATGTCCTCACTCGATCGCATCAATCGAATGGATCTGCGAAGAAATAGATGGATTGATGATTGATGATTTAAATAAAATTGATATAAGTAGTCTAAAGAATTTATTATTGATTCCAATTGAAAAAACGTCACTGATATTATTATTAGAAGACGTTTTGGATGAGATTAGGTTACAATTAGAGCTCAAATAATTAAATATATAAAGATTATGGCAATTTCACTTACAAGTGCAGCGGTAGATAGAATAAAAAACTATTCGGATACAGTTTCCGGTAATGGTGTAAATCTTCGTATTGGAGTAAAGAAAACAGGGTGTAACGGCTATGCTTACGTGATTAATTATTCAGATAAAATAGAAGAAGATGATCAGGTATTCATAGATCATGATATTAAAATCATCGTTGATAAGACGAGTTTAGCGTTAATAGATGGTACTGAGGTTGATTTCTATAAAGAAGGTTTGAATGAAGCATTTCGTTTTCGCAATCCTAATATTTCTGGAGAATGCGGGTGCGGAGAAAGTTTCAGTATTTAGCGGCATTGATTCGCCTTAAAGTACTGCTAATTTATAAGATTTAATTAATTCTTAAATAAATTTATATTATTTTTTTAACTATATTTAAAGGTGGTTATTATGTCGGTTGAGCAAACACTCTCAATTATCAAGCCAGATGGAGTACAGAAAAATCTCATAGGCGAGATATACAATCGTTTTGAAAAAGCTGGACTTGTAATAGTTGCTTCTAAAATGATGCGCCTAACAAAAGAACAAGCAGAGGGATTCTATTCCGTTCACAGTGAGCGTCCATTTTTTAATGACTTGGTTAGCTATATGACCTCTGGTCCAGTCATGGTTCAAGCTCTTGAAGGGGAATCAGCCATAGATGCAAATCGGAAGATCATGGGTGCTACTAATCCCTCGGATGCCGCAGTTGGATCAATTAGAGCCGACTTTGCTGATAGTATTGAAGAAAATATCGTGCATGGTTCAGATGGACCTGAGACTGCCATTCAAGAAATCGAATACTTTTTTGACGATAAAGAGATATGTGAGCGAACCAGAACATAATCCAATGAAGATAGATAACCATGCAAGCGCTGAAGAAAAATTTATTAGGATTAACACAAGATGAGCTAGAGGCTTTCTTTTTAGATCTTGGCTATAAAAAATTTCGTGCAAAGCAGCTTCTCCAGTGGATGCATCAAAAATATGTAGTGGATTTCGATTTGATGTCGGATCTCTCAATGACGTTGAGGAATGATTTAAAATCAATTGCATCTATAAGTCTTCCTGAGATTATTTCAGAAACTTTATCTAATGATGGCACAGTTAAATGGTTGTTTAATTCTGGTGTAGGTCAAGCCATTGAAACTGTGTTTATTCCTGAAGCTGACCGTGGAACATTGTGTATTTCATCTCAAGTCGGATGCGCATTAGATTGCTCATTTTGCGCTACTGGCTTTCAAGGTTTTAATAGAAATCTTACATCCTCTGAAATAATTGCTCAGGTGTGTTTTGCAAACAGTCTTTTGCCAAAAAGAAAAAATGGATTGTCAGCTATTACAAATGTGGTATTTATGGGCATGGGTGAGCCATTAGCAAACTATAAAAATGTGCTTAAAGCATTACGAATTCTATTATCAGATAACGCTTATGGCTTATCGAGAAGACGAGTTACACTAAGTACATCAGGTATCGTTCCTAACCTTAATTCTCTCGGTGATGACTGCAATGTTTCTTTGGCAGTTTCCTTGCACGCACCCGAAGACGAGTTAAGAGATAATCTTGTACCTATCAATAAGATGCATCCAATTGCTGAATTACTTGAAGCATGTTGGGCTTATGCTAAAAAACACTCAAATCGTTATATTACTTTTGAATATGTGATGTTAAGAGATATTAATGACTCTGTTTTGCAAGCAAGAAAATTGGCTAAGTTATTAAAAAATAAACCCGCCAAAGTTAATTTGATTCCTTTTAATCCCTTCTCCGAGAGCGATTATCAGTGTTCATCATCCGAGCAGATTAGGAGATTTCAATCTAAATTGCGAGAGTCGGGGATAATAGTTACAACGAGAAAAACTCGCGGTGATGATATTGATGCTGCTTGTGGTCAGTTAGCTGGCAAAGTAAACAATAAAGTATTAACTAGATTAAGTGAGAAAAAACGGAGGGCAGTGGTATTATAAAATTAAAATAATGCTATTGAGTGTTGAATGATTAAAGATTCAGATGAAATTAAAAATAAAGGACATCTCGATGATGAGGTTAGTTGTGGCGAATTATTAGCAAAAACTAGGCTAATAAAGGGTCTTAGCACAAAAGATATAGCCAAAGAGTTGCGTATTTCCGCTTCGATAATTGAAATGATTGAGCGCGATGATTTCGAAAAGATTGGCGTCCCTGTTTTCGTAAAGGGTTATCTTCGTCAGTATGCAAATATATTGGATTTACCAGTAGACCAATTACTGGAAAGTTATAACCAGTTAAACCCTGAGAAAAGCTCAGCCCCAATAGTTAATGCAGCAATAGAAAAAACCAGTAAATTTGTTCTTACTCCGAAATTAATTTTAGTAAGTGTTTTCGCTCTTATTGCTCTATTTTTAATTTGGTTTTTAGTATCTATGTTAACTAAAAAAGAGCCATTGTTAGATCAAGTGACAGGTATTCAAGATATCCAAGATTTTGAAGTGATGGATTTTAAGTCCGTCATGAACGAGGTTAATTTAATTGAAATCGAAGAAACAATAACAGAGAAATCAGAACTTTTAATTAACCAAGATCTTGAACCCGTTATGAACGAGGTTAATTTAATTGAAATCGAAGAAACTGAGATTGAGACTTCAGAGTTTCTTTATAAGGAACCAGAAGGATTAACCTTAACAATAGAATACAGTGGATTATGCTGGACAGAAATATATGACGTAAATGGCAAGCTACTTTTTTATGAATTGGGTGACCTTGGTAAAGATGTGGTTGTTAGTGGAGCCGGCCCTATGGATGTATTATTTGGTGCAGCAACAGAAGTACTTAGTTTAAGTGTTGATAGTCAGAATTACCCGCTTCCAGGTTTATCACGACAAGATGAAGTACTTAGACTTAAAGTATCAAAGTTGTGAGAGAAGCTATGAAACCAAAAACAATAAGAGGAATGAATGATCTATTACCCGAGGTTATTGGAACTTGGCGCTATCTTGAGAGAATAGTAATTCAAATAGCTGAGTCTTATGGGTTTAATGAAATTCGTTTACCACTTATAGAGCGAACTGAATTATTTAAAAGATCCATCGGTGCGGATACCGATATTGTGGAAAAGGAAATGTATACGTTCAAAGATAGGAATGATGAAAGTATCACACTAAGACCAGAGGCAACAGCTAGCATGGTTCGCGCTGGTATTACTAATGGTTTATTACATAATCAACAACAAAAATTATGGACGATGGGTCCTATGTTTCGTTATGAGAAGCCACAAAAAGGGCGGTATCGTCAATTCCATCAATTTAATCTAGAGGCAATGGGTTATAAAGGCCCAGATATCGATGCTGAATTGATAATAATGTGCGCTAGGATCTGGAAAGTCCTCAATTTAAAGAATCTAAGATTAGAAATTAATTCGTTAGGCAATCAGGAATCAAGAGCAATTTATAGAAATAAGTTGATAGCGTATTTCTCTGAGCATAAAAACGAGTTAGATCAGAATAGCCTTGATCGACTTCAGTCTAATCCTCTAAGAATACTTGATAGCAAGAATCCCGATATGCTCTCTATTATAAAGAGAGCACCGATTATGCTTGATTATCTTGATGATGAATCAAAAAGAGATTTTGATATGCTGAGACTTCTTCTGGATAATGCGAATATTAAATATATAGTGAACCCTAGGTTGGTTCGTGGCCTGGATTATTATAATAAGACTGTATTTGAATGGGTAACCGATGACCTAGGCGCTCAAGGTGCAGTCTGTTCTGGCGGCAGATATGATGGCTTGGTGGAAAAATTGGGTGGTCGTGCCACACCAGCTATAGGATGGGCCATGGGAATTGAGAGGCTGGTTAGTTTGTATGAAATTTCTAACGAGCGTGTCGCTAATACAGTTCCGCATATTTATATTGTTACTGATGGTGATATGGCGCTTCATAAGGGCTTTGATTTAGCAGAAGAATTACGCGAGAATTTTCCTACCTTAAGATTTAAACTAAATATGGGTGGAGGTAGTTTTAAATCTCAATTAAAACGGGCTGATAAAAGTCAGGCATTTTATGCGATAATTATCGGGACGGAAGAAATGGAAAATAATCAAGTGGGTTTTAAACCTCTTCGTAATAATGAAGCTCAGGTAAATGTTTCATTTGAAGATATTGTGACCGAAGTTAAGAAAATCTTTGGATGATGTTATTTTCATCCAAGTATCAATATAATTAATCATAATTTTCAATTAAAAAGGCTTTAATCGTGGACGAATTTCTCTCAGAAAAAGAACAAATTCAGTATATACGTGAATGGTGGCGTGAGAATCGTCTCTATATATTTATTTTCGGTGCATTAGTTATAGGGGGCGTAACTGGGACAAATACA
Source organism: uncultured Woeseiaceae bacterium (assembly GCA_905182415.1). GTDB lineage: Bacteria > Pseudomonadota > Gammaproteobacteria > Steroidobacterales > Woeseiaceae > SP4260. Next base: position 19,061 of record CAJJBK010000047.1, read on the forward strand.
TGGAAGTCCAGTGTGCTGAATAATCAATTGGCGGCTTCTTCGCTTTATGAGTCTCTTGCAATTGAAATCTCAGAGAACAATTTAGAGTCAGGATCAATGATTGCAGAAGAAATTTATACCGATCATGCCGATTCTATTTATGCTGATCAGGCAAGATTAGCAATGGCTTATTTTTATATGAATCAAAGTCGTGATGAAGATGCAGCAAACGAATTACGACGATTGATAAACGACCCTGATAATCCTGAAATAGCGCTAATTGGGCGAATGCGACTTGCAAAAGTTTTGTTATATCAAAGTAAATATCAGGAAGTTTTGGATTTACTTGAAGGAAGTGTTGGGCATGCTTTCGAAACAAAATTCAGTGAACTTATTGGTGATGCTTATTATGGTCTGGAAGAATATTCAAATGCAGAGTTTGCTTATATGAGTGCACTTAAAAATACAAATTCACCACAAGTAGTTGATGCTGCATTAGTGCAAATGAAAATTAATGATTTACCAGAAAATTCGATATCTGATGTTGCTGATATTGAGGTAAATGCTCAATGAGACCTGTTATAAGATTTATAATCATTTTAACTGGCAGCATAATGATTGGTGGATGCTCTTTCTTTCAAGATAAAGATGAAGAGATTCTACCCGCAGAGTTAATTCGTTTTGATGAGCAATTAAAAATCCAACAAATATGGAAAACGAAAATTGGAAAGGGTTCAGAGTTCCTTCATTTGTCGCTACTTCCTAGTGGAGACAAGCAACGAGTCTTTTTGGCCAGCCATGATGGAAGAATCGCTGCATTTCAATCTAAAAATGGAGAGCGAGAGTGGGATGTCGAACTTGAAACAGAATTAACCAGTGGCCCCTCATATGGAAGCAATAGAGTAATTGTTGTCAGTAAGAATGGTGAATTAATTTGCTTGAGAGACGATGATGGTTCTGAGGTATGGCGAGTAAAAATTAAAGGCGAGTCAATTGCTATACCATTGATTAGAAATGATTCCATTACAGTTTTAACTATTGACGGGCAATTAAGAAATTTTTCAATTTTTGATGGATCTGAGCGCTGGATGATAAATCAAGACATGCCCTCATTAACTCTAAGAGGTGCTTCTTCGCCAATAGGAATTGGAAATAATGCTATAGCTGGATTTGACAATGGTCGACTAATTTCAGTGAATATTGATTCAGGGATTGTGCAATGGGAGTCCATGCTTTCGCCAGCGTCCGGCAAAACTGATTTAGAGAGACTAACAGATATAGACGGTGTTATTAAATCCATAGGACAGGATATATATGCGGCTGGTTATCAAAGCCAAATAGCCAGCATCGCTGCTGAATCGGGCCAGACATTATGGACCAAAGAATTATCAAGCAATGCTGGAGTTGCTATTGATGAGGAAATGCTTTTCGCGGTTACAGATACAGGCGATTTAGTTGGTATGAATCGTTCAGATGGCAGTGAGGTTTGGCGAAAAACAATTTTACTGAGAAGAGAAGTAACCGCCCCAACGAAATTTAAATCAACCGTAGTGGTGGGTGATTTTGAAGGATACTTGCATTTTTTCGATCATAAAACTGGGGAGTTAGTTTCAAGAAAAAGAGTGGGTAAAGGTGCAATTTCTGGATCACCAGTGGTTATTGATGACTATTTATATGTTCAAAATGAATCCAGTGAGATGGCGGTATTCTCTATTTCAGAAGAAAGTAAATCAAATATATCTGACGTTGAAATAACGGGAGGAACCTGAGCCGTTATGGCAAAGGTTATGGATTATGCTGCCTGTTATAGCATTAATTGGTCGTCCCAATGTGGGGAAATCGACTCTTTTTAATCGTCTTACCAAATCTCGTGATGCCCTAGTTGCTGACTACCCTGGCCTTACAAGGGACCGTCAGTATGGTTATGGAAAAATGGGCGCTATTCCCTATCTTGTTGTCGATACGGGTGGTATTACGGGTGGTGAAGAAGGTATTCACGAGTTAATGGCACAACAATCTAAGCAGGCACTTCAAGAGGCAGATGTAGCCATCATCATGGTAGATGGAAGAGCTGGTCTAACATCTGTAGATGAATATATCGTGCAGTTAACAAGAGAAAATGCAAAAAAGATTTGGCTTGTTGCCAATAAAACAGAAGGTTTAGATGCAGATATTTCAACTTCCGAGTTTCATGGTCTTGGAATTCCTGATCCAATAGCGATTTCTGCTGCTCATGGCGATCGTGTATCAGCATTGATGGATGAGATATTAGCGCCATTTGAAAATGATCTAGTCGAGGTAGAGAATGACAATGAAGGCCTCATCAATACTGATAATGACGCCCTAAATATTGCTTTTATTGGTAGACCTAATGTTGGTAAATCAACCTTGATTAATCGATTGATTGGCGAGGATAGACTGGTAGTTTATGACCAACCAGGGACCACCAGAGACAGTGTTTCTGTGCCCCTAGAGCGAGATGAAAAAAAATATTTATTTGTTGATACTGCAGGAGTGCGTCGCAAAGGAAAGGTAAAGGAAGTCATTGAAAAGTTCAGTATCATTAAGTCACTACAAGCAATAGAACAATCCAATGTGGTATTTGCAATGATGGATGCAAAAGAGGGCATCACAGAACAAGATATTAGTTTGATGGGGTTAATTGTTCAGCGAGGTCGTGCCCTAGTAGTAATAATTAATAAATGGGATGGACTCACTAATGAACAAAAAAAATACTTAAGAGGGCAACTTGAACGACGTTTACCATTTCTTGATTTTGCTGAACAACATACAATCTCAGCCTTGCATGGAACCGGAGTTGGGGATCTATTAGCCGCATCTCAACGGGCATATCTTGCTGCAACACGAGATTTACCAACTAATAATTTAACTAAAGAACTCGAAGAGGCGTTAATCGAACATGCTCCGCCATTAGCCGGAGGTCGACGAATTCGATTAAGATACGCTCATCAAGGCGGTCGAAATCCACCAACTATTGTTATCCACGGCAATCAAACTGAGCGACTCCCGTTAACTTATAAGCGTTATTTAACAAAGCGTTTTAGAAAGAAATTCCGTTTAAAAGGAACTCCTGTTCGACTTGTATTTAAAACAGGCGATAATCCTTATAAAGGACGACGAAATAAATTAACACCACGGCAAGATAGAAAAAGAAAACGCTTGATGAGTTTCGTTAAGAAGAAGTAATTTTACCTATATAATTCAATTGGTTACAATAACCCCTGTACAACTCCTGCCCCTTTTTGGTACACTAATAACTCCTATATAACTCCTGTATGAGCAAGAAGAATGCAGAAGATGGAAAAACCTAGTGCATGGATTCGTAAAACCGTTCGATATACGTTTTTCGATCTAAAGACCGTTTGTACCTGGAACTTCCTCTTGGATACAAATC
>CAJJBK010000048.1 GCA_905182415.1 uncultured Woeseiaceae bacterium
CTCTCAATAAGTCTTGAAGAAGAAATGCAGCAATCCTACTTGGATTACGCAATGAGCGTTATAGTTGGTCGTGCATTACCCGATGTTCGTGATGGTTTAAAACCAGTCCATCGACGTGTATTGTATGCTATGCGCGTTCTAGGTAATGATTATAATAAGGCTTATAAAAAATCAGCACGTGTCGTTGGCGATGTAATTGGTAAGTATCATCCTCATGGCGATACTGCCGTTTACGATACAATTGTTAGAATGGCACAGCCATTCTCAATGCGTCATATGTTGGTTGATGGCCAAGGTAACTTTGGTTCTGTTGATGGTGACTCTCCTGCAGCTATGAGATACACAGAAGTTAGAATGGCTAAAATTGCCCACGAAATACTCGCAGATCTAGATAAAGAGACTGTAGATTTTTTAGAAAATTATGATGGCTCTGAATCAGAGCCATCAGTTATGCCCACAAAAATTCCAAATTTATTAATTAATGGTTCTTCTGGTATCGCTGTTGGTATGGCGACTAATATACCACCACATAATTTAACGGAAATAATAACTGCTTGCTTGGCTTTGATTGATGATCCAGAGATAGAAGTTAAAGATCTAATGGAGCATGTTCCGGGACCTGACTTTCCAACAGCTGGAATGATTAATGGAACACAGGGAATTTATGAAGCCTATTGTACCGGTAGGGGCAGAGTACATATCCGAGCAAGAACAGAAGTTGAGGATCTGGGTAAACGTAATCGTGAGGCGATTATAGTGACTGAATTACCTTATCAGGTTAATAAAGCTAGACTCATTGAGAAGATTGCCGAATTAGTTAGAGATAAAAAGATAGAGGGGATTAGTGAGCTCAGAGATGAATCTGATAAAGATGGAATGAGAATTGTTATAGAGCTTCGCCAAGGTGAAGTTACAGATGTGGTATTAAATAACTTATACAAGCAAACATCAATGCAGACGGTCTTTGGTATTAATATGGTTGCGCTTCATGAGGGTCAACCTAAACTTCTAAATTTAAAGCAGATCTTGGGGGCTTTTATTGCCCATCGTCGTGAGGTGGTTACAAGAAGAACGATTTTTGAACTTAAAAAAGCAAGAGGTAGAGCTCATATACTCGAAGGTCAAGCAGTGGCTCTGGCTAATATTGATGAGGTGATAAAGTTAATAAAAGCCTCTCCTACTCCTGCTGAAGCTAAGATCAACCTGCTCAAAAAGGCCTGGAAACCAGGTAGTGTTGAAAAAATGCTTAAGAGTGCGGGTGGGATGAATACAGCACCTCTCGATCTAGAGAAGCAATACGGTTTAAAAAATAAGGTTTACACCCTTTCCCCTATTCAGGCGCAAGCAATTCTTGACCTTAGGCTGCATCGTTTGACCGGGCTAGAGCAAGACAAGATAATAGATGAATATAAAAATATTCTCGAGTTGATTAAAAGCCTGCTAGAGATTCTTTCCGATACAGACGTTTTGCTTAAGGTTATTCGTGATGAATTGAACGAAATTGTTCTAGAGTATGGGGAATCAAGGCGTACAGAGATTAATCAAGATTATACGAATTTAATGGATGAAGATTTGATACCAGATGAAGAGGTAATTGTTACTTTATCTCACAGCGGTTACATCAAAGCCCAGTCATCAGATACGTATCAAGCACAAAAAAGAGGTGGCAGAGGTAGATCTGCCACCAAAATGAAAGATGAAGACTTTATAGATAAGTTGTTTGTAGCAAATACTCACGACACTCTCCTATGCTTCTCCAGTAAAGGAAAAATATACTGGATCAAAGTTTATCGAGTTCCTCAAGCGAGCAGAGGAGCAAGAGGGAAGCCTATAATTAATTTATTACCACTTGAGGAGGATGAAAGAATAAGTGCTGTCTTGCCAATCAGAGAGTTTACTGAAGATGCATTTGTCTTTATGGCAACAAGTAATGGGACGGTAAAAAAGACCCCTTTGAAAATGTTCTCTCGACCTAGGTCAAATGGTATTATTGCTATCGGCCTCAAAGATGATGATTTGATTGATGTTGCTATAACTAATGGAAATAACGAAGTTCTTTTGGTGGCAAATAATGGCAAGGCGATTAAATTTAATGAAGAAGATGTGAGGCCTACCGGCAGAACAGCTTCAGGTGTTCGCGGCATTCGCTTAAAAAGTAATTATAAAGTTATTGCTTTATGCATCGTAAATGAAGGTTTATTGCTTACTGCAACGGAACACGGGTATGGAAAAAGAACGAAAATCGATGATTTTTCTACTCAAAAACGTGGCGGTCAAGGAGTAATAGCAATAAAAACCTCAGATAGGAATGGGCTCACGGTTGGTGCTTTACAGGTTAATGAAGATGATGAAATTATGTTAATCAGCTCAAATGGGACATTAGTTAGGACACCCGTTGAAGGGATTTCTATTGTTGGAAGAAATACGCAAGGTGTCACTTTAATTAGATTGACAGATGATCAGAAATTAGTTGGCTTGGCTGGAATAGAAGCCATTGAAGGTGAGGATGAAGATAATGATTAATCTGAACCCGAGTCAAATAACCCATTATAGTTTTTAAAAAAATCAATCTAATGTCGCGCGTTCATAATTTTTCAGCAGGGCCAAGTGCTATACCTTTAGAGGTACTAACTAAAATCCAAAATGATTTGTCGGATTGGGGCGGCAATGGGATGTCTGTTATGGAGGCAAGCCATAGAGGGGAATCATTCACTCAAGTAGCTGAAAAAGCTGAATCAGATCTCAGGGCATTACTTAATGTGCCTGATAATTATCATGTATTATTTTTGCAGGGCGGCGCTACTCTGCAGTTCTCTATGGTGGCACTTAATTTAGCTGCTAAAAACAAAACCGTTGATTATGCCATCACTGGCAGTTGGGGGAACAAGGCAGTCAAAGAGGCATCTAAATTCAATAAGGTCAATATTGTATGTGATTCAAAAGCTGATAATTATACTTCCATAATAGATGAAAAAGATTGGCGCAAGGATCCAGATGCAGCTTATTTGCATATTACTGAAAATGAAACAATTGGTGGAGTAGAGTATAGTTTTATGCCTAAATCTAATGGCGTACCAATAGTCTCAGATATGTCTAGCTCGATTCTTTCAAGAGAAATAAATGTCTCTGATTACGGCTTAATATACGCTGGAGCTCAAAAAAATATCGGTCCAGCAGGGCTTACTTTGGTAATTGTTAGAGATGATTTGGTAGGGCAGGCTGCAAATGATGTTCCAAGTCTTATGAATTATAAAACTTATGTTGATTCTGGCTCTATGTCTAATACACCACCAACATTTTCATGGTATGTTGCGGGTTTAGTTTTTGAATATTTGATTGATCTTGGTGGTATAAAAGCCATAGAGAAAACTAACATTATAAAATCAGATCTGCTTTATAATTGTATTGATGAGTCAATGCTTTATTTTAATCCAGTTAAGAATGATTGTCGCTCAAGAATGAATATTCCATTTCTTCTCAATGATGAATCACTGGAAAAGAAATTTCTCCATGAGTCAAATCAAGCAGGGCTAGTTAATTTAAAAGGGCATCGAAGTGTTGGTGGTATGAGAGCATCTATATATAATGCGGTAGGTATCGATGCTGTTAGTGATTTAATTGCATTCATGCAACAGTTTGAGATTGATAATAAATAATTCTTTAGAAGTCCTAATATGCATAAAATTCAAATATTAAATAATATAGCTAAGGAGGGTTTAGGTAGGTTCCCTGTCGATAATTATAGCCTTAGTAACGAGATGACTGACCCTATTGCGATAATATTGAGGTCATATAATATGCATGATCTTCTCATTCCGGAATCGGTTAAAGCAATTGCTAGAGCAGGTGCAGGGGTTAACAATATACCATTAGAATCAATGACTAATCGAGGTATTCCGGTATTCAATGCTCCTGGTGCGAATGCCAATGCAGTTAAAGAACTTACAATTGCTGCATTGTTGATTTCTGCTAGAAATATCTGCAATGCTAGAGATTTTGTTCGATCAATTGATTGTGATGGCGATGAGCTAAAGAAATTAATTGAATCTGGGAAAAAAAAATATGCTGGTATTGAGTTACCAGGCAGAACGCTTGGAGTAATAGGTTTAGGTGCCATAGGTGTTCATGTTGCAAATGCAGCTTTGGCTTTAGGTATGAAGGTAATTGGTTACGACCCTAAGGTGACAGTCAATAATGCTTGGAAACTATCATCTGGTGTTGAAAAAGTTGAAAAATTAGAAGACATCTTTAGAAGGTCGGATGCAGTGACGATTCATGTCCCTTTAATTCCCGAAACAAAACATTTAATCAATAACGAATGCCTAAGTTTATTAAAAAATGACTCTATCTTGATAAACTTCTCGAGAGGTGGGGTGATAAGTTCGGAAGAGGTTTTAGCTGCGCTAGATAGTGGTATTTTGAGGAGTTATGTTTGTGATTTTCCTGAGCCGTCATTGATTGAGCATGAAAAAGTTATTGCTTTACCTCATCTTGGGGCATCAACGATTGAGGCTGAACAAAATTGTGCAATTATGGTTGCTGAGAATCTTAAGGATTACTTGGAGAATGGAAATATTAGTTATTCTGTAAATTTTCCAAGCGCTGTTCTTCCAAGAACAAATGCATATAGATTAACCGTAACTAACAGAAATATTCCAAATATGGTTGGACAAATATCTACCTGCCTTGCTTCTGCGGATTTGAATATTGAAGATCTGTTGAATAAATCTATCGGTAATTTAGCTTACACAATTGTTGACCTAGATACAGTCATCCCAGATTCAATTATTAATCATATTTCTGATATTGATGGTGTTGTAGCTGTTCGTAATATTGGTATTGATTAAATTAATATTTTTATATTTAATAACAACATGTTAGCTTATACATCTATTTTAACTTCAGATGAAAAAGATGACTAAAAAAGACAAAAAAACAGCAATCAATATGACCGATATTCGAGAGGGTATTGATTCAATTGACGCACAAATACAAAGTTTAATTAGCCAAAGAGCTGAGCTTGCCAAAAATATTGGACTAACGAAGAAAAAAAACGGAGCTTCTACTGATTTCTATCGTCCAGAACGCGAAGCTGATGTGCTTAAATCTGTTCTTGAGAGAAATCAAGGGCCATTAAAAAACGAAGAAATGCTCCGGTTATTTAGAGAGATTATGTCGGCTTGCTTGGCACAGCAAGAACCGTTAAAAGTAGGTTTTCTAGGTCCTGAAGGAACTTTTACTCAAGCCGCCGTATACAAACAATTTGGGCATTCGGTTAGGGCGCTCCCTTGCATATCAATTGATGAAGTTTTTCAAGAGGTTGAATGCCAGGCTGCTGATTTTGGCGTCGTACCTATAGAAAATTCAACAGAAGGCACAGTTAACAATACACTTGATATGTTTCTCTCTTCCTCACTAAAAATTTGTGGAGAAATTGAACTTAGGATAGAGCATCACCTAATTGGAAAAATGAATGACTTAAACAGCATTAAACGAATTTGTGCGCATGAGCAGGCGTTAGCTCAGTGCAGAGGCTGGGTTCGCGAATATCTTCCAGAGATTGAATTAATTAGTGTTAGCAGTAATGCGGTTGGAGCCAGACGAGCAAGGGATGAAAAAGGAACTGCAGCAATTGGGGGAGATACGGCTGCAGGGATCTATGATCTTAATATCTTAACTAAAAATATCGAAGATCGGTCTGATAATACTACCCGCTTCTTGGTAATAGGTAGAAACATGATTGCTCCAAGTGGTGATGATAAAACAACGATCTTATTATCAGCGGATGATACGAAAACAGGCGCAGGTGTGTTGTATTCAATTCTCGAGCCTTTTTCTGCTAACAATATCAATATTACTAGAATTGAGTCACGACCATCGCACAAAAAAAATTGGGATTATGTTTTCTTTCTTGATGTTGATGGTCATGCTGATGACAAATCTCTTAAATCCGTTCTTGAAGAGCTACAAGCAAGTTGTTCATTATTTAGAATCCTGGGCGCGTACCCAAAAGCAGTAGATTAGGTAAAAATACCTATGGATCTTTATGTTTTACCATCTAAATTAAAAGATAGTGAAGTATCAGTGCCTGGTGATAAATCTATTTCACATAGAGCGTTGATATTTGGCGCTATTGCTGAAGGCTCATCATCTTTTACTGGATTTTTATCAGGCAATGATTGTCTAGCTACCCTCAAAGCATTCCTAATGATGGGTGTAAATATTGAACAAAGCGATACAAATCTAACTGTTCATGGCGTTGGTTTAATGGGTTTAAAAAAATCTATATCTCCGATTGATTTAGGTAATTCCGGTACTGCGGTAAGACTTTTGACGGGTTTATTATCTGCTCAAAAATTTGATTCTGAACTGATTGGTGATGCGTCATTATCAATAAGACCCATGGAGCGAATTATAAAGCCGTTAAAAAAGATGGGCGCCGAAATAAAAAGTTCATCGGGCTGCCTTCCTTTAAAAATATTGGGTAATAAGCATATCTCAAGCATCTCTTATAAGATGCCAATGGCAAGCGCCCAAGTTAAATCATCACTATTACTAGCATCCCTATACGCTGAAGGTGAATCAATAATAATTGAGCCAAGCGTAACGAGAGATCACTCAGAAAGAATGCTAAAAGCAATGAATTGCTCGATCAGATGCAACAATAAAAAAGTGAGAATTCTACAACCCATGAAATTACAGCCTTTGGATATAAGAATACCTGGTGATTTTTCTTCGGCCGCATTTTTAATCGCCGCATTTTTGATCGCAAAAAAGTCTTCTTTAATTCTCAGGGATGTCGGTATTAACCCAACTAGAATTGGCTTTTTAACCATAATAAAAAATATGGGTGCTCAAATTAAACTGGAAAATTACAGATCATTTGGTGATGAACCTGTTGCTGATATATATGTTCAATCGTCATGTTTGAAAGGTATCGAGATAGACGATTCAGAGTTAATTTCTCTGGCAATTGATGAGTTTCCCATTCTCTTTGTTTTAGCTGCATATGCTGAAGGTATGACAAGAATAAATGGAATTGATGAGTTGCGTCACAAGGAAAGTGACCGAATAAAATCTATGTGTATTGGAATGAAAAATTTAGGTGTATCACTTAAAGAAAAGAAAGATGGTGTCGTGATTGAGAATAGTGAATTTATGGGTGGTGATGTTGATAGTTTTGGCGATCATAGAGTTGCTATGTCCTTTGTAGTGGCAGCTATCGGAGCAAAAGATAAAATTAAAATCAAAGATGTCAAAAATATTGATACCTCTTTTCCGGGTTTTATAGATCTTATGAAAAGCTTAGGGGTTTCTCTTTCTATTGACGCGCCCAGTAAGGTGAATTTTTAATTAAATGCATATACCAATTATAACAATAGATGGGCCTAGCGGATCTGGCAAGGGAACTATTTCAAGGAAAATCGCCAGTATTCTAGGATGGAAAACCTTAGATAGTGGATCTTTGTATCGAATTGTTGCGTTTGCGGTGCGGAAGTTTGGTTTAGATATAAATAATGAGATTATTGTAAAAAATTTAATTGCCTCATTAAGTATAAGTTTTGATTCAACCAATGACGGCAAACAAAAAATTTTTTTGAATGAAGGAAATATCACAGACGGCATAAGAACTGAAAATTGCGGAATAGATGCATCTATTATTGCTCGTTATTCATCCGTAAGAGCTGAATTGATGGTATTACAGAAAAGCTTTATTGAGGCCCCAGGGCTAGTTGCTGATGG
>CAJJBK010000049.1 GCA_905182415.1 uncultured Woeseiaceae bacterium
CCACAGTTACATTATTTTTATCCGCATGAATGGATGGTCCGTTTACAGGGCATCCTGAGATATTCCAGTCATCCTTATGGAGTAACTTTCCTGGCTCCCACTTACCATTGATTTTCTTGGTGATATATATATCTCTTATCTCATCTTCGGTTCGGTTTCGATATATACCTATTGGACCTTGACTGCTTTTTGCAATACTAGTCTGACAACATTCACACACGAGACCATCAATAAGTTGTTCACTGATAATGTTTGTTTCTAGGTTTATAGAAGTGGCTCTCAATGTCATGCCAGTATCATTAGGATCAGTGGTCATTTCGTTGATCATTTTTCTACCATCTAGATATATTAGTCCTAAGTTATCACCATCTTGATATAGACTTGCAAAGCCATGTTCCGTGGGAGTTCCATCTTGATTGACGATTATGGGTTTGGACCAAGTGTCTCCACCGTCTTTTGATATGGAGGCTTGCGTATCATAGGCATATCTATCTGAGCTACTTTTAATAAGCCAATGGGCAGCATAATTATCTTCATTCATGTGTATTAGCGAGGGAAAATCGGCCCAGTTAATAAACCAATTATTACCCTGTGCGACAATTTTATGCTCATCCCAACTATTATTATATTTAGCAAATTTTATAGCGTAGCCATCATCGTTTGGCTCTAACCAATTGATGGTGGTAATGCCTGAATCACTGGTTGATATATATGGAGACATACTTCCATAAACAGAAGATACAGGAAGTTCATTTAATTCGATTTTCGAGAACAGTCCAGATGATTCTGCCAGAACTAATTGCGGCACTGAAAGAAAAACTAGCAAGAAGAATGTGAGTATATATTTCATTGATATCCATTATATGTATCGATTAACGATATTTGATTGATTAAAAAGTTTACCGAGGTATACTTCGTCTTAGTTGTTAGAGCACAGTGTAAAGTTAGTCCATTTACTTGGTAATTGCTAAGTAAATAATTGTTAATAATTGTTAATTATTTGAATAAGGCTAGGTGGCAGAGTGGTTATGCAGCGGTTTGCAAAACCGTGGACGCCGGTTCGATTCCGACCCTAGCCTCCAATTATCTGATTATTAGCCCGGGTGGCGGAATTGGTAGACGCTACGGACTTAAAATCCGTTGTCCGAAAGGACGTGCCGGTTCGATTCCGGCTCTGGGCACCATCTTAAGTTATTGATAGTATTACATTAAACCTCTTTGTTGATTTTCTTCGGAAGATTAGGGAAGGGGTTTTTTTATGAATGCTCTCAAAAAGTGCTCAAGATTTTTGTGTTTTTACTTAACTCAATACCTAACCTTCACAAATTTTATAATGTTGTGTAAGGTGGTTTGATGTATCTTAAAAAACTATTTCTTATTGCGTCACTGCGTCATTTTAAGTCTAGGGCGTAAATGACGTTTACTGAAAAATGGCTAACAATGGGGTTATTATGCCTATCTGGGAGTGTTATTTTTTGGCTACCTTTATTTTCAGATATTTTTTATATTCCCATGCAAAATGCCTTTGGGTTTACAAAAACACAAATGGGAATTCTTTTAAGCACCTTCGGAGCTGTGGCTTTAATCGCTTATTTCCCTGGAGGATGGTTAGCAGATCGATTTTCACCGCGAAAACTAATAACTATTGCCCTCGTGATAACCGCACTAGCTGGTTTTGTTTTTTCGACATTACCTTCTTTTGAAATCTGCCTAATATTATTCGCAATATGGGGTTTAACCAGCGCAGGCATATTATGGTCAGCCATGATCAAAGCTGCACGCTGTTGGGGCAGTAAAGAGGATCAAGGGAAGACCTTTGGTATACTTGAGGGAGGCAGAAGTATTTCCGACGTGATATCAACAACGATTTTGTTGATGATTTTTGCATATAGCAGAGGTGATGATAGGGCGGTCCCTGAAATTATCATAATGATATCTTTTTATATTTTAGTTCTAGCGCTTTTGGTCTGGCGAATTATGGGTGATGACATATCTAATAATAAAAAACAGCCAAAAGTGACCATCAATGAAATCATATATATCTTAAGATTACCCGTCATTTGGTTAATCGCACTTATTATAATGGCAACCAATACTGCAATGTGGGGAACAATCTTTTTTACCCCTTATGCGACTGAAGTTTATGAATTGGGTGAAGTTGGCGGTGGCGCTATTGGAGCTGGTAAATATTGGGTCACGCCATTTGCCGCCATTGCAGCTGGTTTTTTTGCTGATAAAATTGGACCCGCCAAAGCTATTTTAGGATTTTGTATTGTTATGACTGCAGGTTTTTTGATCTTTACTCTTATTCCTGGCTCTCCCGCACTCTTGCCTTATCTAATAATCAATGTTGCCATTCTTACCGCCGCTGTCTATGCACTTAGGGGAACTTATTTCTCTCTCTTGGAGCAAAGTAGTATACCACTAGCATTCACAGGCACTGCAACAGGCATTATTTCAGTAATTGCATACACGCCAGATATATTTATGCCAACCTTAGGAGGCATTATTTTAGATGCTTATCCGGGTGCCTCTGGTTATCAGTACCTGTTTCTAATAGTTTCCTTCTTTAGCATGATTGGCCTTGTTGCAGCTTATGTTATTTATCAGAAAATTCAGAAAATACAAATGAGGTCAACGGTTTAAATAAATAAGGCAGTTAAAATTTTTACAAAAGTTATACTAATTTTTCTCAATTTTAAATTTATTTCGTCAATAATCATGACAATCAATAATAACTAAAATACCCTACAAGTCCCTAGATAAGTTGATATAAGTAATATGATTGTTACTGACCATTAAAAGCTAAAGACTTAAAATCCGTTGTCCGAAAGGACGTGCCAGATTCTTGATGTTGATATCACTCAGAAGTGCCAGTTTCCAATGAGTGTTATTTTTATTCATAAACCATAATATTAGATTTAGATTTATTTTCTGAAATTAACTACCAGCCTTCACAAATTTCACAAGGTTGTGTAGGGTAGAACATGTAATTCTAAACAAAATATATTCGTAATATATTGAGCAACTAAATATTAATCCTGAGTAAATACTAATATGAATAATTTTATTTTGATCAGAGAACAAATTCTCATCTTTGTCATTTCACTGTTTATTTTTTCATCAATCTTTGCTGAAGATCAAAGCACAGCACCTCCAATTGTTCAACCTGGGGCACCAGGTGAGGAAACCAAGGATATAGATATAGCAACAGCATCAGAAATCGCTGACACTAGCTTTACCTCTGATGATGTAGAGTTTATGCAGGGAATGATCTTACATCACCATCAAGCCATGATTATGTCTGATATGGCGGTAGATAGAACTAACTCTACCTCTGTCTTAGACTTAGCTGGAAAAATATTAGTTACTCAGGATGATGAGATCGATTTTATGAAAAATTGGCTTCAAGATCGTGGGGAAACCGCACTAGACCCAGGAAAATATAATGAAATGCATGCACATCATGATATGGCAGGTATGGATGATATGGCAGGTATGGCTAGTGCTGAAGAGTTAGAAGAACTCGAAAGAAGTAATAGCACTGGTTTCGACAGACTTTTTCTTAAACTAATGATTAATCATCATGATGGTGCAATCAAAATGGTTGATAAATTAAGAAAACAGAGAGGCTCCGCATACGATCCAATTTTGAATGAATTTGCCTCAGATGTAGTAAATGATCAATCGGTAGAGATAGAGAGAATGAATTATTTGCTGGTGACTTTGTCAGAGGATCCAAGGGCGGGCTTAAGTCCCGGACTTTATAATGCTGGAGAAGCAATACTTAATTTGGAATTGATTTCATCGTTATCAAAACCTGCAGGTTTTTTTGATCCTAATAATCCCTCTGAGCGTTATGAAGCTAAAGAGAGCGATGAGAATGATGACGATGAGGAAGAGAAAATAAAATCAATAGAAACTACTGCAAGTGACAAAAGAAGCCCCATGTTGAGTTTTTCCAATACAGATATCGCGTTTAGAGACGATATATTAATTGCTGGAAGCTATCATGGATTCAATATTTATAGGATGTTTGAAGGTGGGGTACCATCACTAGTTTCTTCTATTATTTGTCCTGGAGGTCAAGGTGATGTCTCTGTAGTTGGTAATTTATTAATTATGTCAGTTGAAGAAACTAGAGGGCGAGTGGACTGTGGACTTCAGGGTGCAGGGAGCGAACCAACTCCAGAAAGATTCCGTGGAATCAGGATATTTGATATATCTGACTTAAGAAGACCAAAACAAGTTGGAATTGTTCAAACATGTCGTGGCTCACATACTCATTCAGTTGTTTCTGGACCGGGTGATGATGGCAAGATTATAGTTTATAACTCCGGCACCTCAAGCGTAAGGGACAATGACGAATTAGATTCTTGTATAGGGGATATTGCAGGCGATAATAGGACTGCTTTATTTAGAATAGACATAATTGAAATTCCAGTTGCTGATCCATCAAAATCAAAAATAGTCAGTAGCCCTACGGTATTTGCTGATCCCGAAACAGGTGCTTTAGCTGGATTATGGAGAGGTGGTGATCATGGAGATGACACCCAAACAACAGGAGTAACTGAGGAATGCCATGATATAACAGTTTTTCCTTCTGCTAATCTTGCAGCTGGGGCATGCTCAGGTAATGGAATATTATTCGATATAACAGACCCTTATGAGCCAATAAGGCTAGATGCAGTATCAGATGAGGGCTTCGCTTATTGGCATTCAGCAACATTTAATAATGACGGAACCAAAGTAGTATTCACTGATGAGTGGGGCGGTGGTGGAAGACCTCGATGCAGAGCTTGGGATCCTCTCACTTGGGGTGCCGATGCTATTTATGACATCGTTGACGGAAAACTCGAATACAAGAGTCATTATAAAATGCCAGCACCACAATTAGAAACTGAAAACTGTGTTGCACATAATGGGTCAATTATCCCAATACCTGGAAGAGATATATTTGTTCAAGCTTGGTATCAAGGTGGAATTTCAATAATAGATTTTACTGATTCAGAAAAACCTAAAGAAATTGCGTATTTTGATAGAGGGCCTATAGATGAAGAGCAATTGGTAACAGGTGGATACTGGTCTGTTTATTATTATGAAGGTTACATTTACGCAACAGAAATTATTCGTGGTTTGGATGTCTTTAAGCTAATTCCAAGTGAATTCATAAGTGAAAAAGAAATTGCAGCTGCGGCTAAAGCATACCCATCTCAAGGCTATAAAAGGGTATTTAATCCTCAGCAACAAGTCCCAATGGCTTGGCCAATAGAAATTATGAAAAGCTATAATGATGAATAGCCAGGCGAGACCCTTAAGTTTAATGAGATTATAAGTATAATCAGGATGTGTTATAAAATTTTTAAAAATTCTTTTTATACAGCAGCAGTATTTGTACTTATTGGATTTGCAAAATATTGTTCTGCAAATGATTTATTGCTCTATGACATCTTAATAACCAATGGAAGGGTGGTTGATGGTACAGGCAATCCATGGTTTTTTGCTGATATTGCTGTTAAAGATGAACGGATAGTTAAAATCGGAAATCTTTCAAAAGAAAATGCAGAACGAATCATCGATGCTGATGGTTTGGTGGTTACACCTGGTTTTATCGACCCTCATACGCATGCACTTCGTGGTATTTTTGATGTTCCAGGAGCAGAAAGCGCTCTTCTTCAAGGAGTTACTACACTTACTGAAGGTAATGATGGTGCTTCCCCTTTTCCAATTGGTCATCATTATGATGCAATCATTGAGAAAAAAATCAGTCCAAATTGGAGTACATTTGTCGGTCATGGAACGCTCAGGCAAATGGTTATGGGGACGGAAGATCGTGAACCTACAAGATCTGAAATGACACAAATGAAGGTATTAATTCGTGAAGCCATGGAAGATGGGGCCTTGGGTATGTCTACTGGATTATTCTATGTACCAGGTAGTTATGCATCTACCGAAGAGGTAATTGAATTATCAAAGGTTGTTGCAGAGTATGATGGGATTTATATTTCACATATACGTGAAGAGACGTCCGAATTAATTCAATCTGTTAATGAAACAATCCGGATTGGCCAAGAAAGTGGTATTCCAGTTCAAATTACTCACCACAAGGTAATGGGTGTAGAGAATTGGGGCCTTTCTGTTGAAAGTTTACGATTGGTGGATATAGCTAGGAATGAAGGGCTTGACGTAACGATTGATCAATACCCATACACCGCCTCTCAAACAGGTTTAAAGGCTTTAATACCTCAATGGGCACAGGAAGGTGGGGACGAAAGAATGCTTCAGCGAATTAGAAGTCTTGAAACCAGAAGTATTATTAAGAATGAAGTTATTAAGAAGATTCTATACGGAAGAGGAGGTGGCGACCCAAAGAATATATTTATTTCCAGAAATTCTTGGGACCCATCAATGGCAGGGAAAAATCTTGCAGAAATTACGATTGAAATGGGAATGAAGCCATCCGCTGAAAATGCAGCAGAAACTATTTTTTCAGTACTTGAGAAAGGAAGTGTTACAGCGGTTTATCACGCCATAAATCCTGATGATGTGGATAGGATAATGCAACATCCAGCAACCGCCATTGGCTCTGATGGTCCGGTTGGTATATTTGGTGAGGGCACTCCACATCCAAGGCAATACGGTACATTTGCGAGGGTATTGGGATATTACGTAAGAGAACGAGGTATTTTAAAATTAGAGCAGGCGGTTCGAAAGATGAGCAGTCAGAGTGCTAAAAGGTTAGGTATTCATGATAGGGGTCTAATTGCAGAAGGATATTATGCAGATATTGCAATATTTAATTCTAACGAAATAATTGATAAAGCTACATTTGAAGAACCTCATCAATATTCAGTCGGTATGAAATTTGTAATCGTGAATGGGGTTATCGTTGTTGAAGATGGTAAGCATAATGGCAATAGACCAGGGAAAATTATTTATGGACCGGGTAGAAAAACTTAATTCTGTTGCCTAAAAATGCATGCTGTTTCGATTCGTACCTTAAGGACCATTTAAAGTACCGAAAAAATTGAATTTAAAAATTATTATTGTGATGATCACCATGGAATATTTGTGCCATCATAATTAAAAAAGCTGCCAGAATTTGACTCTTTTAAGCCATCAATCACTTTAATCATCCCAGAAACGCTCGTCTTTGTATCAATCAGTCCATTAGGTCCACCCATATCCGTTCTAACCCATCCGGGATGCAATAGAGCTACACGCATTCCTTCATTAGTGAGATCAACGGATATACTCTTAACTACCGCATTTAATGCTGTTTTTGAGCTTCTATAGACATAAGAGCCACCGCCTTTATTGTCATCAATAGAACCCATTTTCGAAGTTATGTAGATCAATTTTTTTACTGAACCTTTTCTTAAATTTTCAATAATTAATTGTGTCAAAATTAAAGGGGCGATGGCGTTGACTTTTAGTGCCGCAACCCAACTTTCTTCAGTGACGTTACCAAATGAAGAATCACGTGGGCCAAAGACTCCAGCATTATTGATAAAAATATCAATTGGTGCACCATTCAATTGATTTGGAAAATCTTTCAATGACCCATCTGAGCTGACATCTAACTTAAGTGTTTTTAGGTCTTTATGATTTTCGCTCATCTGGATTAATTCTTTAGAGCTTGTCGTTTCTCGATAAGTACCTATTACTCGATCACCATGATCTAAGTAGTGTTTGACCAACTCTAAGCCAATACCTCGATTTGCACCGGTAATTAATACAGTTAGCATGTTCTCTCCCAAGAAGTTTGATCATAACTTTAAATAATGTAATCTACCTATCTATTATATAGCCGTCAAAAATATAAGTAAGCTCGACTATAGTTTTCTTAGGTGTGATTTAGATAAATAATATTTAATAGCTATATTCATTAAAATTTTTAACTTTTTTGTGTAATTTTTGTGTTTAAATTTACCAATAACAGCAATAGAATTTTCAGAGGAAGGCAATGTTAAAAATAAAATTAATATTACTATTAATAACAGTTTTTAGTACACCAGGATTGGTAATAGCCCAAACTGACGAGCAAACTCCAATTATATTTGATACTGATTTTGTGATGCCACCGGCCGATGATGGGATGGCTCTAATGCTGGCGTTACAATCACCCGAGCTTATAATATTAGGTATAACAACCGTTATGGGAAATGAAAGTCTCGAAACCGCAACCTCAGATGTTCTTCGTATGCTGGAAATTGCTAATCGTACTGATATACCTGTTTACCAGGGTGCTGATATGCCTTTGGTGCATGATAAAAGTGACTTTTCGGTAAGTCAATACGGTAACTGGTACTCCAATGAAGCGCCTAAAATGCCACCAGGTGGTTTTGCCAAGATAACAGCAAAAAGTAAATCTGCAATGTCATTTCTAGTTGAGTCAGTGATGGATCAGCCAGGGAAAATTACTATAGTTGCCATTGGTCCACTCACAAATGTAGCTCAAGCAATACGTGCAGAACCAACTTTTGCAAAAAAAGTAAAAAGCCTTGTGATTATGGGTGGGGCAATTGCATCACTCGCTGATGGTGCTGGTAATATCACGCCGAATGCGGAGTATAATTTTTGGGTTGATCCAGAAGCTGCATACGTAACTCTTCGGTCAGGTATACCAATAGAATTATCGCCTTTGAATGTTTCGAGAAAGTCAGCATTATCAAAAGAATATTACGAACAAATGATTTTGAGAGAAACACCATTCACTCAATTGCTTAAAGACACGGTTGGCAAACGATTTGAGAATGATCCCGATAGCGTGTGGCTCATGTATGATCAAATCGCAGTCGCAAGTCTAATTGATTCGAGTATAGTCACAACAAAAAAAATGTATGTCGATGTTAATATTAATCATGGTATTAGCTATGGTGTATCTGTAGGTGGAGAGGAATTATGGCCGGGTGCCGAAGGCGCGCAACCGATGAACGTTCAATATGATCTAGATTGGGTGCGATTTATAAAAATGTTTTCGGAACGTATTCAACGCCCAATACCCAAATAAAATTAAAAGTGGCTTTAGCTTATTAAAGAAGTTTATTTTTCAATCTTTACTGTTGATGTGTTATTTTTACTCCATGAAAAAACTACTCTTTATTATAGGGATATTCTGCGTAAGCATTGTCATTGCAGATAACAA
Source organism: uncultured Woeseiaceae bacterium (assembly GCA_905182415.1). GTDB lineage: Bacteria > Pseudomonadota > Gammaproteobacteria > Steroidobacterales > Woeseiaceae > SP4260. Next base: position 9,149 of record CAJJBK010000049.1, read on the forward strand.
AACTATTGTTTATACCAATGGCACTATTTATACATCTAATGAGCAAACTCCTTGGGCAAATGCAGTAGTTATTGAAGGAACTAAAATTGCTTATGTTGGTAAAGACATAGGTGCACTTGCTTTTGTGGGTAATGATGCAAAAATTATTGATTTGAAGGGAAAGTTGGTATTGCCAGGCCTTACAGATTCGCATACTCACCCTGGAATGGTTGCGGCTTCCTATGATTTTCTTAATATGGACATTGTCCCTGAAAAAGAAGATCTCATGAATAATATCTCGGATATGATTGCTGCGAATCCTGAGAGAGAATTTATCATAGGAGGTTACTGGGACAATGGTACGTTTGGGAAAACAGGACCGCATAAAGACGATCTTGATAAAATTGAATCAGATCGACCGGTTGTTCTTTTAGATTATTGGGGACATTCAACTTGGGTGAACAGTCGTGCACTAGAGGTAGCCGGTATTGATAGTGATACTCGAGATATTATTCCTGGATTTTCTTTTTATCAGCGCGATGAATCGGGCGAGCCTACAGGCTGGATAACTGAATCTGCAAGCTCAGTTTTTATCAATAATTTTTTGTCAATTACACCAACAGTGGAAGATGAATTGGTCGATTTTATGGTTTATCTTCGTAATTTAGGGGTTACCACATTACTTGATGCTGGTAACTTTGGTATTGACGATGAAACTTATGCAGCATTATCAAAGCTGGATAGGGCGGGAAGACTCCCTTTGCGCTACCATGCCAGCTTCACACTGTTTTTACCTCAAGATTATGATACTGCAATTGATCAACTCAAAGCTCTTAATTTAAAATATGGTAGTGACCGTTTAAGGATAGACACACTAAAAATCTTTCATGATGGTGTGATTGAAACGCGAACCGCAGATATGTTCGACGATTACTTGGATACACCTGGAAATAGTGGTGATTCATTATTTTCAGAAGAACAATTGCATGATCTGATCATCGATTT
>CAJJBK010000050.1 GCA_905182415.1 uncultured Woeseiaceae bacterium
ATAAATATAATAAGAAAAATAATATAACGCCAAAAAGTATAGTAAAAAAAGTTGCTGATATTATGGAAAGTGCATATCCTGTCCCCGGACGAGGTCCAAATGATAAGAGTAATTATGTTGAAAATAATCTAAAGCCGGCTGAATTATTGAAAAAAGCAAATGAACTAGAAGGCGTCATGTTAGAACATGCTCGTAATCTGGAGTTTGAAGATGCCGCTAGATTGAGAGATGAGATTTCGAATTTACGTGATGGGGCATTAGGCTTGAATAATAGATTGTAATAGATATGAAATATCAGGATGATTGCGAAGTTTTGAGTAATATTAGTAATTGAAAAATTAGGGCGATTAGCTCAGGGGTAGAGCGCCACGTTGACATCGTGGAGGTCGGTGGTTCGAGACCACCATCGCCCACCATAAATTAAATGCATATTTAATTGATTAAACCTTGTTTATAGAGACTCTCGAATATAGAATTCGTATCCTTTAGAAATAACAATATAGTTTAATTGAATATTATTGGGAGTATTAGGTATCGCAGCAACAAAGCGTATTAGACGAAATGAGGAATTAACAGCTGTTGAAGTCAGGGTTATTGATTCCGCTGGAGATCAAGCAGGTGTGATGGCACTAGATTTAGCAATTCAATTGGCGCGTGATGAAGGCCTTGATTTGGTTGAAGTCTCACCAAATGCAGCTCCCCCAGTATGTCGAATAATGGATTTTGGTAAATACTTATTTGAAATAAATAAGAAAGGTCAGAATACAAAAAGAAAAACAAAGCGAACGCAAGTTAAGGAAATAAAATTTCGTCCAACCACCGATGATGGTGATTATCAAATTAAGTTGCGCAAGTTGAAAGAATTTCTCGAAAATGGTGATAAGGCAAAAGTCACTTTGCGTTATAGAGGGAGAGAAATGGTGCATCAAGATTTAGGTGTACAGTTGATAGAAAGAGTTAAAAAAGATTTGGAAGATTATGGTTCAGTAGAGCAAACCCCCTTACTAGAGGGTAGGCAAATGGTGATGATTCTCGGTCCAAAGAAAAAGTGAGTAACGGTAAGAATTTTTAATAGAAAAATATACCAATACCCGCCTACCAAGCTTTAAATAAATTAAATCTTGTATCAGGCTTAATAAAAGGAAAGTAAAATGTCTAAAATGAAGACGAATCGTGGTGCTGCAAAAAGGTTCAAAAGAACTGGGAAGGGTGGCTTTAAGCGAGCTCAATCGCATTTAAACCACATCCTCACAAAGAAAAAGTCAAAGAGAAAACGTCAATTAGGTTTGACGCTTCAAGTAGCTGCTTCTGATGTTAAGAGCGTGCGTCGCATGCTCCCATATAGTTAATAGGGGATAGGAAAATGGCGAGAGTAAAAAGCGGTGTTACGGCAAAAGCTAGACATAAGAAGATTCTTGGTAAGGCTAAAGGCTATTATGGGGCTCGAAGTAAACTATTTAAAACGGCAAAGCAGGCAGTCATTAAGGCTGGCCAGTATGCATATCGAGATAGACGTCAAAGAAAACGTCAGTTCAGAGCATTATGGATTGCAAGAATAAATGCAGCATCAAGATTGCATGGCTTATCATATAGTCGCTTGATAAATGGTTTGAATAAAGCTGAGATTATTGTCGATAGAAAAGTATTAGCAGATATTGCAGTACATGATCCAGCGGCATTTGAATCAATAGCAAACCAAGCAAAGTCTGCCCTAACGGATACTTGATTAAAGCATGCTATCGTTACACTATGGTTAACGATTAATATTAAATCTCGATATATCCAATGAAGAAAATTGCTGAAATTCTAAAAACATCATTGCAGGAAGTGCATAAAGCTTCTGATATCAATAGTCTTGATTCGGTTAGAGTTATGTATGTAGGAAAAAAAGGTAAATTTACCTCAAGCTTAAGATCGCTCGGCTCTCTCTCTGATAAAGAAAGGCCTGCTGCTGGTGAAGAAATAAACAAGGCAAAATCGACTTTTATGAAAGCTGTTTCGCTGCGTAAGGCTGAGCTCGAGACAATAGCTCTAGAGGAAATACTCAAGCAAAATTCAATTGATGTTACTTTGGATGGTTATGCATCATCTAGAGGCGGTCGTCACCCCATCTCATTAGCAAGGTTGAGAATTGAAGAAATATTTAAGGATGCTGGTTACGAAATTAAGTCCGGGCCAGAGATTGAAGATGATTTCCATAATTTTACTGCATTAAATATTCCGGATAATCATCCAGCTAGAGCTATGCATGATACTTTCTATTTGAATAATGGAAACTTACTTAGAACACATACATCCCCGGTTCAGATTAGATCCTTATTATTACAAGGGGCACCTATTAGAATTATTGCCCCTGGACGAGTCTACAGGTGTGACTCAGATCAGACTCATACGCCGATGTTTCATCAAGTTGAGGGGTTGGTTATAGATAAAGGCGTAAGCTTTGCAAACCTCAAGGCTGTATTGCATGAGTTTGTTGCTTGCTTTTTTGGTAAGGAAGTCGAATTACGTTTCAGGCCATCGTATTTCCCCTTTACAGAACCATCTGCTGAGGTTGATGTTCTTTGGGGCAAGGATAAATGGCTTGAGATCTTAGGTTGTGGAATGGTTCACCCTAACGTTTTGATAAATGCAGGCGTAGATCCAGAAATATACAGCGGCTATGCGTTTGGTATGGGAATAGAAAGATTGGCCATGCTTAAGTATCAAGTCGATGATTTAAGAGTATTTTTTGAAAATGATATATCTTTTTTGCGTCAGTTTAATTAGTTATTGGTATAGGGTTGATGAAATTTTCTGAATCTTGGTTAAGAGAAATAATTGATATTAATTTATCACCAGAAGAGCTTTCAGCTAAGCTTACAATGATTGGGCATGAGGTTGATTCAATTGAAATTGATGGAGGGGGGCTGGAAGGTATTTTAATTGCTGAGATAATATCTTACGAGAAGCATCCTGATGCTGATCGATTAAATTTATGCCAGGTCACTACAAATGGTGAAGATAGAATTAGTATTGTTTGTGGGGCACCTAATGTAAGAGAAGGTATGAAATCGATATTAGCATTACCTGGCAAAACATTACCAAATGGCCTAAAGCTTGAGAAATCCAAAATTCGTGGTATCGAATCATTCGGAATGCTATGTTCTGCTGCTGAGGTTGGATTGGGTCTAGATTCAGATGG
>CAJJBK010000051.1 GCA_905182415.1 uncultured Woeseiaceae bacterium
ACGTGAAGATGGTAGTTGCATTGATTGCCCCGATCGCTATGGAAGAAGGTTTACGCTTCGCCATACGTGAAGGTGGTCGTACCGTTGGTGCTGGAGTAGTCGCGAAGATACTTAAGTAATTATTTAATGAATTAAAAGGCCAGTAGCTCAATTGGCAGAGCGGCGGTCTCCAAAACCGCAGGTTGGGGGTTCGATTCCCTCCTGGCCTGCCAAATGATCAATATTAATCTTCTAAAAAAGATTGATATTCTGACTTTGGCAGTTACGGTTTTAAATTTGAGGTGTAGTTTTGGATAGTTTAACAACACAATCAGAACAATCTACAATTGTGGATATTATAAAGTTGCTTGCTGCAGCCGCATTATTAATCGGCGGCTTATTTGGCTACTACTATTATCTTGAATTGAGTTTGCCTTTGCGTGTTCTGATGGTATTAGGTGGATTTGGTTCTGGTGTTGCAATGGCAATGACCAGCATGCAAGGAAAGAGATTATGGGCATTCGTACAAGGTTCTCGAATAGAGATTCGTAAGGTTGTCTGGCCAACACAACAAGAGACAACGCAAACAGCGATTGCTGTTTTTGTTTTCACGTTAGTGATGGCATTATTTTTTTGGGGGTTGGATTCTTTCCTCCTTTGGCTTACACGTACACTAGTCGGTTCTGCTGGTTAGTTAACAGATAATAGGGGTAATTAAATTGACCTTACGTTGGTATATTGTCCATGCCTACTCGAATTATGAGTACAAGGTAAAGAGCTCATTGGAAGAGCGTGTGACCTTGATGGGGCTTGAGCATAAATTTGGTGAAATTCTTATTCCTACTGAAGAAGTGGTAGAAATGAAAGATGGTGCCAAACGCTCAACGGAGCGGAAGTTTTTCCCTGGATATGTTTTGGTTCAAATGGAAATGGATGATGAAACTTGGCATCTGGTCAAAGAAGTGCCAAAAGTATTAGGATTTATCGGTGGTTCAAGTGATCGACCGGCACCTATTACTGAAATCGAGGCCGAAAGAATTCTTCAGCGTGTTGTGGATGGGGTGGATAAACCACAACCAAAAGTATTATTTGAGCCAGGTGAGTTAGTTCGAGTTACAGATGGACCATTTAATGATTTTTCTGGTGTGGTTGAAAAAGTTAATTATGAGAAGAATCGGTTAGAAGTTGCAGTACAAATATTAGGAAGATCAACTCCAGTTGAATTGGATTTCAGTCAAGTGGAGAAAGGTTAAAAAAGTTAAGTATTAGTAATTTTTTGAATAAACATTTTCTTTGAGGAGCTTTAGTAAAGCGCTTGCACTCAAAAAGGTAAATACAAAATGGCAAAGAAAGTAACAAATTATATAAAGCTACAAGTTCCAGCGGGTCAAGCTAATCCGAGTCCACCTGTAGGCCCTGCATTGGGTCAGCATGGTGTAAACATTATGGAGTTTTGCAAAGCATTTAATGCGGCAACACAATCAGTAGAAGCTGGATTACCAATTCCTGTAGTTATTACGGTTTACAGTGATAGAAGCTTCACGTTTATAACAAAAACTCCACCTGCGGCGATTCTTTTACAGAAAGCTGCGGGTATTAAGAAAGGATCAGGAACCCCAAATACCGAAAAAGTTGGAAAAGTAAATCGTGCCCAATTAGAAGAGATAGCTACAACCAAAATGCCCGATCTTACAGCTGCTGACATGGATGCCGCTGTAAGGACAATAGCAGGAACGGCGAGAAGCATGGGTATTGAAGTGGAGGGTGTAAAATGATCTCTAAGCGAAGAAAATTAATCAATGAAAAAATTGATCATGAAAAGAATTATTCGTTTGATGAAGCAATCTCGTTAGTCAAAGAATTTGCTTTATCAAAATTTAAAGAAAGTATAGATATCTCTGTGAATTTAGGCGTTGATCCTAAAAAGTCAGATCAAGTCGTTCGTGGCTCAACTGTACTTCCTAATGGTACTGGAAAGACTGTTAGAGTAGCTGTATTTGCTCAAGGTGAAAATGCCGATAAAGCTAAATCTGCAGGTGCAGATATAGTTGGCTTTGAGGATCTGGCCGAGAGTATCAAAGCAGGAGAAATGAATTTTGAGGTAGTTATTGCTACACCCGATGCGATGCGTGTTGTGGGTCAATTGGGTCAAGTTCTAGGCCCTAGAGGCTTAATGCCTAATCCAAAAGTTGGTACAGTCACTGCAGATGTCGAGACAGCAGTGAAAAATGCAAAAGCAGGTCAAGTACGTTATCGGACTGATAAAGCAGGCATTATTCATTGCACTATTGGTCGTACCGATTTTGAGGGCGATCATTTAAAAGAAAATTTGACCGCATTACTAATAGATCTGAAGAAGGCAAAGCCATCTTCAGCAAAAGGAATTTATTTGGGAAAAATGACCATGTCCTCAACTATGGGACCTGGACTAAAGATTGATCAAGCTAGTTTAGAGTTATAAGTAAAAAGTTTTTATTAATAACCTTTTGGTTGTTAGTGAGATCAACAGATTGACTAGAAAGTACTTTATTTAATTTGTTGTTAGTCGAAGACCGTAGGTGACTGAGTATATTAAGTCTTAATTTCCTACGCAGATGGTGTTAACTGATTCAAGTATTGATGAGGTCACTATCTCGATGAACTGTTAATCTTTATAGATTTTATTACAAGGATTAACGGTGTAAAAAAAGGGGGGTAGAAAAAGTTTCTATCTAAATTGTGACTAAAAGCCAGGAGAAATTCATGGCATTAAGACTCGAAGACAAAAAATTATTTGTCAAAGAGGTGAATGCAGTAGCAGAGGAATCTATAACGGCCGTTGCGGCTGAATATAGAGGCTTGTCTGTAGCAGACATGACAGAGTTACGAACGCAAGCTCGTAATTCGGGTGTATACCTTCGCGTTGTGAAGAATACATTGGCACGTTTAGCTATTGAGGGGACTGAATTTGAGTGTTTAAAAGATACTCTAAAAGGCCCTATCTTGCTCGCGTTCGCAAAAGACGATCCAGGTGCAGCAGCACGAGTTATAAATGATTTTGCTAAAGAGCATGACGCTCTAAAAGCAGTATCATTAGCTTTAAGTGGACAGTTACTTCCAGCCTCTGATCTAGCTAAATTGGCTCAATTGCCAACCGAAGATCAGGCTCGAGCAATGTTACTTGGCTTATTAGTAACTCCAATGATGCAACTAGCAAGAACTCTTAATGAACCACCAGCAATGTTTGCAAGAACATTGTCTGCTCGAAGTACCCAAGTGGAAAGTTAAGGTTAATGCAGGGAAAATAAATAAAATTTGAAATCAGTATAACTTAGTAATTATAAATAAAGAGGTGTATAGACATGGCTATGTCAAATCAAGATTTACTTAAAGAATTAAGTTCGAAATCAATAATGGAAGTTGTTGAACTTGTAAAAATGCTTGAAGAAGAATGGGGTGTTTCTGCAGCAGCACCTGTCGCTGCTGCTGGGGGCGCTGCTCCTGCAGATGCTGATGCAGCTGCCGAGAAAGATGAGTTTGATGTCGTTTTGACCAGCTTCGGAGAAAATAAAGTTTCCGTAATTAAAGCGGTTAGAACTATCACTGGTCTTGGACTTAAAGAAGCGAAAGATGCAGTTGAAGGTGCACCATCCACTGTTAAGGAAGGCGCCACTAAAGACGAAGCGGAAGAAACTAAGAAACAGTTAGAAGAAGCTGGTGCTTCTGTAGAACTAAAATAATCTTAGATTTAAATCTACATGGATAGATAATTATTTATCCATGTAGTTTAAATTTTAGTATTAATTTTAGAATTAGGTTAGAAAAAATTTTTGACATCCTATAAGGTGAACTTGAATGGCTTACTCATTTACTGAGAAAAAAAGAATAAGAAAAGATTTTGGAAAACAACCCACAATTCTTGAGGTTCCTTATTTACTATCAATACAGTTGGATTCTTATAATAAGTTTCTGCAACAAGGTATCCCGATTGATGACAGGAAAGATGTAGGTTTAAACTCAGCATTTAAAACCGTATTTCCTATTGTAAGTTATTCCGGAAATGCTTCACTTGAATATGTAAGTTATAGACTGGGTAAGTCAGTTTTTGATGTACAGGAATGTAAATTACGCGGTCAAACATATGCAGCACCTATCCGAGTAAAAGTAAGATTAGTTATTTACGATAAAGAAGCAAGTGGCAAAATTAAACCAGTAAAAGAAGTGAGAGAGCAAGATGTATATTTAGGTGAAATGCCTCTGATGACGGATGATGGGACATTCGTAATTAATGGTACCGAGAGAGTTATCGTATCTCAATTGCACCGTTCTCCTGGTGTTTTCTTTGATCATGACAAAGGTAAAACTCATTCATCAGGGAAGCTATTATTCTCAGCACGAGTTATTCCTTATAGGGGGTCATGGCTTGATTTCGAATTTGACGCAAAAGATTCATTGTTTGCCAGAATAGATCGAAGAAGAAAACTTCCTGTTACTATAATTATGAGAGCTTTAGGCCTTAATAACGAAGAAATGCTGTCAATGTTTTTTGAGACCAACGAGATTCAATTATCCAAAAAAGATATTAAGATGACTTTGATTGCAGATCGCCTTAGAGGTGAAACTGCTTCATTCGATATCAAATTAGGTAGGAAACTCATTATAGAAAGAGGCAGAAGAATAACAGCTAAGCATGTTAACGAGATGAAGAAATCATCTGTTGACTCTCTGGTTATTCCCATGGATTATTTGGAAGGAAAAACTCTTTCTCATGATATCGTTGATGAAGAAACTGGTGAATTATTTGCAGCAGCAAATGATGAGTTAACAACTGAATTAATTGAAAATTTAATCGCAAATAAAATAGAAAATATTAGTGTTTTGTATGTAAATGATTTAGATCGAGGTTCTTACATATCAAATACTTTAAGAGTTGATCCTTCATCAAATAGAATGGAGGCTCTCGTAGAGATTTATCGAATGATGCGTCCTGGGGAACCACCAACAAAGGATGCTGCAGAAAATTTATTTCAAAATTTATTTTTCAATCATGATAGATATGATTTATCAGAAGTTGGTCGTATGAAATTTGATTCTCGCATTCAACACGCGAAGATTAAATACAATAAATTAGAAATACCAGTGTCGGATGATGAGCCAGAAAACGATAGAATTCTTAATAAAGAGGATATCTTGTCTGTAATTATTCAGTTAATCGGCATTAGAAATGGCGAAGATACTGTTGATGATATTGATCACCTTGGTAATAGGCGAATCCGAAGTGTTGGTGAGATGACAGAAAATGCCTTTAGAGTAGGTCTTGTTCGAGTTGAAAGAGCAGTAAAAGAAAGGTTAACCCAGGCAGAAGCTGATAATTTACAGCCCCAAGATATGATTAATGCCAAGCCAGTTGCCGCGGCTGTAAAGGAATTTTTTGGATCCAGTCAATTATCGCAATTTATGGATCAAAACAATCCACTCTCTGAGGTGACTCATAAAAGACGTATTTCAGCTTTAGGCCCCGGTGGATTAACTAGGGAAAGAGCGGGATTTGAGGTTCGTGATGTGCATCCAACTCATTATGGAAGAGTATGCCCCATTGAAACACCTGAAGGCCCAAATATTGGTTTAATTAACTCCCTATCTGTATTTGCTAGAACCAATAATTTTGGTTTTTTAGAGACTCCATATCGAAAAGTAAATAATGGGAAAGTTACAAGCGATATTGATTATCTATCAGCAATTGAAGAAAGTGGGTATATTATTGCTCAAGCTAACTCAGTGTTGGATAAGAAAGGTAGTTTTGTAGAAGATTTAATTTCAGTACGACATAAAAATGAATTTACACTGGCAAACCCATCAGATATAAATTATATGGATGTTTCACCGAAGCAAATTGTATCAGTTGCAGCATCGTTGATTCCATTTTTAGAGCATGATGATGCAAACCGAGCGCTTATGGGCTCGAATATGCAAAGGCAATCTGTACCAACTTTAAGATCAGAAGCACCCCTAGTGGGAACTGGTATGGAGAGAACTGTAGCCATAGATTCTGGAGTAACAATAATTGCAAAAAGAGGGGGTCAGGTTGACTCTGTCGATGCCTCAAGAATTGTTATTCGTGCAAATGACGATGAAACTGATGCGGCCGAATCAGGTGTGGATATATATAATTTAATAAAATACACACGATCGAATCAAAATACATGCATCAATCAACGTCCATTAGTTAAAACAAATGACATTATAAAAAGAGGTGATGTTATTGCGGATGGCCCATCTACAAATATGGGCGAATTGGCTTTAGGGCAAAACTTAATGGTCGCATTTATGCCTTGGAATGGATATAACTTCGAGGATTCTATTTTAATTTCTGAGAGGGTTGTAGAAGAAGATCGTTTTACTACCATTCATATAGAAGAAATGACATGTGTTGCGAGAGACACAAAGTTAGGACCAGAAGAAATCTCTGCTGATATTCCGAATGTTGGTGATGCAGCCCTGAGCAAATTAGACGAATCTGGTATTGCTTATATAGGTGCTGAAGTAAACTCAGGCGATATATTGGTTGGAAAAATCACGCCAAAAGGAGAATCTCAACTTACTCCTGAAGAAAAACTATTGCGTGCGATTTTTGGAGAGAAAGCAGCAGATGTAAAAGATACTTCGCAACGAGTACCGTCCGGTATGGATGGAACGGTCATCGACGTGAGGGTTTTTACAAGAGACGGATTAGAAAAAGATGAACGTGCCTTATCTATCGAAAAATCTGAGCTTGAGAGAGTTAAAAAAGATTTAAGTGATACAAGAAGAATTATTGAAGAGGATATTTATCTTAGGATTGAAAGGAATCTAATCGGTAAAGTTTCCCAGGGTGGGCCAAAAGGGCTTAAGTCTGGCAGTAAGATAACAGCAACTTATCTGCAAGATCTTCCTAGAGATAAATGGTTTGAAATCAGACTGAAGAGTGAAAAAGCGAATGAACAGCATGAGAAATCTTCTGAGAGAATAAAAACTCATAAAGAGGAATTTGAAAAGCTTTTTGCAGAGAAAAAAGAAAAAATAACTGCTGGCGATGATTTGCCTCCAGGCGTGTCTAAAATGGTAAAAGTCTATATGGCCGTTAAACGCAGAATACAGCCAGGAGATAAGATGGCTGGAAGACATGGAAATAAAGGTGTTATCTCCACAATTGTACCTGTTGAGGATATGCCTTATATGGAAGATGGTACACCTGTTGATATAGTTTTAAATCCGCTGGGTGTTCCTTCACGAATGAATGTCGGTCAAGTTTTAGAGACTCACTTAGGTATGGCAGCAAAAGGCATCGGAAATAAAATAAATTTCATGATGAAAGAACAAGCTTCTATACAGAAAATAAGAAAATTCTTAGATACAATCTACAATACAACTGGTGGAAGAACTGAAGATATTAAATCATTTTCTGATGAAGAAGTTCTAGAACTAGCAAAGAATTTGATTAATGGATTACCCACAGCGACACCAGTATTTGATGGAGCAACTGAAGAGGAAATCAAACGACTTTTGAAGATTGCGGATCTCTCTGAAACAGGTCAATTTGAACTTCGAAATGGCCGGTCTGGTGAATTATTTGACCGACCGATAACAGTTGGTTATATGTACATGCTGAAACTCAATCATTTAGTCGATGATAAGATGCATGCTCGTTCAACAGGGCCATATAGTCTTGTAACTCAACAACCATTAGGTGGTAAAGCTCAATTCGGCGGACAAAGATTTGGTGAAATGGAGGTATGGGCATTAGAAGCATATGGAGCCGCATATACACTTCAAGAAATGCTCACCGTTAAATCTGATGATGTTCAAGGAAGAACTAAAATGTACAAAAATATAGTTGACGGAGAGCATGAAATGGATGCAGGAATGCCTGAATCCTTTAATGTATTGGTTAAAGAAATACGATCCCTTGGAATTAACATCGAATTGGAAACTGACTGATGAAAGATCTATTAAATTTATTTAAATACCAAAACCCCGTAAGTGATTTTGATGCAATTAGAATTGCCTTGGCTTCACCTGAAAAAGTTCGCTCATGGTCATTTGGTGAGGTTAAAAAACCAGAAACCATTAACTACAGAACATTTAAACCTGAGAGAGATGGTTTGTTCTGCGCCAAAATCTTCGGACCAGTAAAAGATTTTGAATGTCTTTGCGGTAAATATAAAAGATTAAAGCATCGCGGAGTAGTTTGTGAAAAATGTGGTGTTGAGGTAACACAAACTAAAGTCAGGCGTGAAAGGATGGGGCATATAGATCTTGCTACACCTGTCGCGCATATATGGTTCCTTAAGTCCCTTCCCTCTAGAATTGGCTTAATGTTAGATATGACTCTTCGTGAAATAGAAAGAGTATTGTATTTTGAGGCATTTGTTGTTGTAGAGCCTGGCATGACGCCTTTAGAAAAAGGTCAGTTAATGACCGATGAGATGTATTTAGAGGCGATGGAGCAATACGGTGATGAATTTGATGCTCGTATGGGAGCTGATGCAGTTAGTGACCTCCTTTCTTCCATGGACTTATCAGCAGAGATGCTGCAAGTAAGAGAGGATATGGGAGCTACTCGCTCTGAAACGAAATTAAAACGGCTTTCAAAAAGATTGAAATTACTTGAATCTTTTCTTGAATCAAAAAATAAGCCTGAATGGATGGTACTAAGAGTATTACCTGTATTACCACCAGACTTAAGACCTCTTGTCCCACTTGATGGTGGAAGGTTTGCAACATCTGATCTTAATGATTTATATCGTCGAGTTATCAATAGAAATAACAGATTACGAAGATTATTAGAGTTAAATGCACCTGATATTATTTGTCGAAATGAAAAACGTATGTTGCAGGAATCTGTGGATGCTTTATTGGATAATGGAAGAAGGGGCCGTGCAATTACAGGCACAAATAAAAGACCTTTAAAGTCATTAGCAGATATGATTAAAGGCAAGCAAGGTAGATTTAGACAAAATCTTCTTGGAAAACGAGTGGATTATTCCGGAAGATCGGTAATTGTTGTTGGACCAACATTGAGATTACATCAATGTGGTTTACCAAAGAAAATGGCATTAGAACTATTTAAACCTTTTATTTACTCGAAATTGCAGTTACATGGTGAAGCTTCTACTATAAAAGCTGCAAAAAGATTGGTTGAGAGAGAAGGCCCAGAAGTTTGGGATATCTTGGAAGACGTAATTAGAGAACATCCTGTTATGTTGAACAGAGCACCAACTCTTCATAGATTAGGTATACAAGCATTTGAGCCAGTTCTAATCGAGGGTAAAGCTATCCAACTGCACCCTCTTGTATGTACCGCCTTTAATGCTGATTTTGACGGCGATCAAATGGCCGTTCATGTTCCTTTATCTATCGAAGCACAGCTTGAAACCAGAGCATTAATGATGGCTTCGAATAACATTCTTTCTCCTGCAAACGGTGAACCTATAATTGTTCCTTCTCAAGATGTGGTTCTTGGTTTGTATTATATGACTAGAACAAAAATTGATGGAAAAGGAGAAGGTATAGTTTTTACTGATGTTGATGAAGCTAGACGTGCCTATGAAAATAATGCGGTTGAATTGCAAACAAAAGCAAAGGTTAGAGTTTCAACGCAGATATTAGATGATGAAGGTAATAAGCAGTTAGCGACTAAAATCATAGATACCACTGTAGGTAGAGCAATATTATCTACCATCTTACCTGACGGCTTAGATTTTGAATTGATTAATCGTGATATGACGAAGAAAGCAATTTCTAATTTAGTTAACTCTTGTTACAGAGCTCTTGGACTAAAGGAAACAGTTATTTTCGCTGATCAATTAATGTATACAGGATTTCGTTTTGCCACTATTGCTGGAATTTCAATAGGAATTGATGACATGGTAATTCCAGAATCAAAAAATGAAATTTTAAATGTTGCTGAAGCAGACGTGAAAGAAATTCAAGATCAGTATTCATCTGGCCTGGTAACGGATGGTGAAAGATACAACAAAGTGGTTGATATTTGGTCAAGAACAAATGAGCAGATAGCTAAGGCTATGATGGACAAATTAGGATCGGAGGTTGTCGAAGATAGTAAGGGTAACAAAGTTACTCAAGATTCATTTAATTCTATATACATGATGGCTGATTCAGGCGCTAGGGGATCAGCTGCGCAGATCAGACAATTGGCAGGAATGAGAGGATTGATGGCCAAGCCCGATGGTTCAATTATAGAAACGCCAATTACTGCAAACTTCAGGGAAGGATTAAATGTACTTCAATACTTTATATCCACTCACGGAGCTAGAAAAGGTCTCGCAGATACAGCTTTAAAAACTGCGAACTCTGGATACTTAACGAGACGACTCGTCGATGTCGCACAAGATTTGGTAATTACCCAAGAAGATTGCGGAACTGATAGAGGTGTTTCAATGTCACCAATAGTTGAAGGCGGTGATATAGTCGAGCCATTGCACGAGAGGGTCTTAGGTAGAGTTCTTGCAATACCAGCGCTTCTTCCTGGTTCTGATGAAGTAGCTTTTGAGGCCGGCACCATGCTCGGTGAAGAGAATGTAGCTCGTTTAGAGAAACTAGCAATTGATTATGTCCTCGTCCGATCTCCAATTACTTGTGAGGTAAGGTATGGTGTTTGTCGGCAATGTTACGGTCGTGATCTTGCGCGTGGACATAAAATTAGTATGGGTGAAGCAGTCGGTGTTATGGCAGCTCAGTCGATAGGTGAGCCCGGAACTCAATTAACAATGAGAACTTTCCATATTGGTGGTGCAGCAACAAGCTCAGCGGCAGCTAACTCTATTGAGATTAAAAGTGCAGGTACATTAAAGCTTGAGATTGACAAAACAGTGGTTAATAAAAAAGGACAAATAATTGCTGTAACACGCTCTGGTGAAATTAAGGTTTTAAATGAACAAGGTCGTGAAAGAGAGCGTTATAAAGTTCCATATGGCGCAACTATAATGGTAAAAGATTCAAAGAAAGTTAAACAGGGCCAAGTTGTTGCTACCTGGGATCCGCATACGCATCCAGTAATTACTGAGGTTGCGGGTAATTTACATTTTGAGGATTTTGTAGATGGCATAACAGTTACTGAGCAAGTTGATGAATTGACGGGCTTAACAAGTATTGTAATTGATGATCCTAAAAAACGTGGTAGTACTAGTAAAGATTTGATACCTGAAATTAGATTAATGAAAGGTGGTAAACAATTATGCTTTGCTAATACAGAAATTCCAGCTGTGCATCAGTTACCCTCAGGTGCAATTGTTAGTATGGGCAATGGAGATAAGGTTGCTGTTGGAGATGTAATTGCAAGAATACCTTTGGCGGCATCTAAATCTAGAGATATCACTGGGGGACTTCCAAGAGTTGCGGATCTATTTGAAGCAAGAAAACCAAAAGAACCAGCAATTATGGCTGAACATTCTGGTACCGTAAGTTTTGGTAAGGAAACAAAAAGTAAAAAACGTCTTGTTATAACCGATGAATCTGGTGATAGTCATGAGGAGCTAATTCATAACTATAGAACATTGAATGTTTTTGAGGGCGAGCAAGTTTCTCGAGGTGAGGTTATTGCAGATGGAGAGCCTGTTCCGCACGATATTCTTCGCTTACAAGGGGTTGAGCCACTAGCTAGTTATTTGATTCGTGAAATTCAGGATGTATATCGACTTCAAGGCGTGAAGATTAATGATAAGCATATTGAAGTTATAATACGTCAAATGCTAAGAAAGGTAATTGTTGATCAACCTGGAGATAGTAACTATCTTCGAGGTGAGCAAATTGATAAATCTCGTGGTCTTGAGGTAAATGAAGAGCTTGCAGCAAAAGGAAAAGAGCAATTTACTATTCATCCTTTATTGCTAGGTATTACAAAGGCATCCTTGGCTACAGATTCATTTATATCTGCAGCCTCATTCCAAGAAACTACAAGAGTATTGACCGAAGCCGCGGTTCGAGGGCTCAGAGATGATCTTCGTGGATTAAAGGAAAATGTTATAGTTGGAAGATTGATTCCAGCTGGAACGGGGTTCTCTCATCATGCGGATCGTCGAATGACAAGGGAGCAGGATTTAGCAGGACAATTAAAAGATGCAGAAGAAGTATTTGTCTCTGAAAGTAAAGAAAAGGAAGCATTGCAAGAAAATATTGATGTTGAAGAAGTTGAAAATATAGATGTAACTGAAGTACAAGCTGTTGAGGAAAATACTGAAACCAACGCTTAATTTAATATATTTTATTTTTATCAATATTGATACTAACTTGACAGTTAGTAAGTACGATCAATACAATGCACCCCTTTTGTGAAAAAGGACTTTTTGGGTAATGTTAGTTTATTTTAATTTAAATTTATAATAGAGAATAATGTATGGCCACTGTAAATCAATTAGTTAAAGGCGCTAGGACGGTAAAAGCTTACAAGAGTACTGTTCCTGCCTTGCAAAGTAGTCCGCAAAAAAGGGGTGTATGTACACGCGTATATACAACCACACCAAAAAAACCAAATTCAGCGATGAGAAAAGTTGCGCGAGTTAGATTGACTAATGGTTTTGAGGTAACAAGTTATATTGGTGGAGAAGGCCATAATCTTCAAGAACACTCGGTAGTATTAATTCGAGGTGGAAGAGTAAAAGATCTTCCAGGTGTTAGATATCATACTATTCGTGGGACTTTAGATTGCTCTGGAGTTGCTGATCGCAGACAAGGTCGTTCAAAGTATGGAACAAAGCGACCTAAATAATCCTTAAAGAAATCATAGAGAGAAAATAGATGTCCAGAAGAACACGAGCACCCAAAAGAAATATTTTACCTGACCCTAGATTTGGCAGTGAATTATTAGCAAAATTTATGAACATGATCATGAATGATGGAAAAAAATCAGTTGCAGAGAGAATAATTTATGGTGCATTAGAATGTATCTCTGAAAAAGAAACAAAAGATGATGCAAAATCTATTGAATTATTAGAGCAAGCTTTAGAAAACGTAAAGCCAATGGTAGAAGTAAAATCAAGACGAGTTGGTGGAGCGACTTATCAGGTTCCTGTAGAGGTAAGGCCTGCTAGGAGACAAACATTAGCAATGAGATGGCTTATTGAAGCTGCAAGAAAACGCACTGAAAAATCAATGGCATTTCGATTAGCTAATGAGCTTATGGAAGCAGCTGATAATCGTGGGACAGCAATTAAGAAAAAAGAAGATACGCATCGAATGGCTGAAGCCAATAAAGCGTTTTCACATTATCGGTGGTAGAAGACCTTCAGTTTTCTATTTAATCCAGTGTCACGAATAACCCCTGTAGAGCAATATCGTAATATTGGTATTATGGCTCATATAGATGCGGGTAAAACCACAACAACAGAACGTATTCTTTTCTATACCGGTGTTTCCCATAAACTTGGAGAAGTTCATGATGGCGCTGCGATCATGGACTGGATGGAACAAGAACAAGAGCGAGGTATTACCATTACCTCCGCCGCGACAACATGCTTTTGGTCAGGAATGAATGATCAATTTAATCAGCATAGAATAAATATAATCGATACCCCTGGGCACGTTGATTTCACTATAGAGGTAGAACGAAGTCTGCGAGTATTAGACGGCGCGGTAACTGTATTATGTGCGGTTGGTGGTGTTGAGCCACAAACAGAAACAGTATGGCGTCAAGGTAATAAATATAAAGTTCCTCGAATGATCTTTGTTAATAAGATGGATCGAACTGGCGCTGATTATTTTCGTGTTGTTTTGCAAATTAAAGAAAGGCTAGGTGCAGAAGCTGTACCAATTCAAATGCCTATTGTGGATGAAGATGAATTCATAGGAATAATAGATTTAATCAAAATGAAGTCTTTGTATTGGGATGGTGATGATAAAGGTGTAAATTTTGAATACAAAGAGATTCCCGATGCTTACCAGGCTGTTGCTCTAAAATGGAGGGAACGTATGATTGAATCTGCTGCAGAAGCAGATGAAATATTATTAGAGAATTATTTAGAGCAAGGTAATTTAAGTGACGAGCAAATTGTCGAAGGCTTAAGAAAAAGAACCATAGCCGGTGAGATTGTTGTAACAACATGCGGATCTGCATTTAAAAATATAGGTGTCCAATCATTACTTGATGCTGTGATCGAATTTATGCCCTCACCAAGGGATGTGCCAGCCATAACAGGTATGCTTGATAATGAAAAAGAATCTTATCGTAATGCTTCTGATAAAGAGCCATTTGCGGCATTAGCATTTAAGGTTGCAACCGACTCCTTTGTCGGTAATCTTACTTTTTTTCGAGTTTATTCGGGAGTTCTTCGGACTGGTGATTCGGTATATAACCCTATAAAAGGGAAACGTGAACGAATTGGCCGATTATTACAAATGCACTCAAACGACCGTAAAGAAATTAAAGAAGTGCTAGCAGGTGATATCGCTGCAGCAGTTGGTCTAAAAGATGTAACGACTGGAGATACACTTTGCGATCCTAAGGAGATCATTACACTTGAAAAAATGGAGTTTCCTGATCCAGTAATTTCTGTCGCTATTGAGCCAAGAACAAAGCCAGATCAGGAAAAAATGGGAATAGCATTACAAAAACTTGCTAAAGAAGATCCTTCTTTTCGAGTTCACACGGATGCAGAATCAGGTCAGACCATTATTTCAGGAATGGGTGAGTTACACCTAGATATTATAGTGGATCGAATGTTGCGAGAATTTAGTGTAGATGCAAATGTCGGTAAACCTCAAGTAGCTTATAGAGAAACAATAACTCAATCTGTTGAACAAGAAGGAAAATTTGTCAGACAATCTGGAGGTCGAGGACAATATGGCCATGTATTTATTAAAATTGAACCCCAAGCATCTGGTTCGGGATATGAATTTATTAATGCAATTGTTGGGGGTGCAGTTCCAAGAGAGTATATCGGTGCAGTAGATAAAGGGATTCAAGAACAAATAGAAAATGGTGTAGTGGCAGGATATCCAGTGGTTGATATAAAAGTAACTCTTTATGATGGCTCCTATCATGATGTTGATTCAAGTGAGATAGCATTCAAAATTGCGGGTTCTATTGCATTTAAAGACGGTTCACTAAATGCTAATCCAATATTATTAGAACCAATAATGAATATTGAAGTTGTTACACCCGAAGACTATATGGGTGATGTGATGGGCGATATAAATCGTAGAAGAGGCTTACCACAAGGGATGGAGGATTCTCCAGCAGGAAAAATAATTAAAGCAGAGGTTCCATTGGCAGAAATGTTTGGTTATGCCACGGATCTGAGATCAATGAGTCAAGGAAGAGCTGTATATTCTATGGAGTTTTTAAAATATAATACGGTCCCAAATAATATACTGAATGTAATTACAAATAGAACAGGATATTAGTAAAATTTACACATATTAAATTTAATTGACGAGAGTAAGTAACATGTCTAAAGAAAAATTTGAACGTAATAAACCGCATGTAAACGTGGGTACTATTGGTCACGTAGATCATGGTAAAACTACAT
>CAJJBK010000052.1 GCA_905182415.1 uncultured Woeseiaceae bacterium
TTGGCATGAAATGGGTTGTGAGGGCTGGAGCTATGAAGATGTTTTACCTTATTTCATTAAAATGGAAAACTATGATGCGCCTGGTTTTAAAGATCGGGGTAATACTGGCCCACTCAATGTTCATCGACCTCTCCCTTCAGGCGAGATCTCAAAAGCATTCCTAAAGGCCGGTGAAGAATCTGGTTATCCAAAAACAGATGACATTAACGGTGACCTTCAAGAGGGTTTTGGCGTATTCGATTCTACAATTTATAACGGAAAACGATGGAGTTCGGCTCGTGCTTATTTGGATCCGATAAAACATAAAGATAACATAACCATCCTCACGGAGACTTCGGTTGTGAATGTTGAAATAAATAACAACAAAGCAACCGGTGTATGCATTAAAGATAAGCACGGTGATAAAAGAACGTATCAAGCGAATAAAGAGATTATTTTATCTGCAGGAGCTGTTGGCACACCACATATTATGATGCTATCTGGCCTTGGCCCTAAAAAGCATCTACAGGATAATCATATTACTGTAGTAGCTGATATGCCAGGCGTTGGTCAAAATCTTAATGATCACCCTGATTTTGTTTTAAAATATAAATGCACTAAGCCCGTGTCATTATGGCCAAAAACAAAATTACTACCGCGTATATTGGCAGGGATCAGATGGTTTATAACACACACTGGAATGTGTGCCACTAATCATTTCGACGTGATTGGATGCGTGAGGTCAGATCCAAAAATAGCCTATCCTGACATTCAACTATGCGTATCTCCAATAGCGGTTGATGATCAAACATGGAAGCCCCTTAAAGAGCATGCGTTTCAAGTTCATGTCGGTTTAATGCAAGCATTTAGTCGAGGACGTATAAGCTTGAACGACAAGGACCCTTTCTTGCCGCCAAAAATACTGGTCAATTATCTTGATGATGAGCGTGATCGTGAAGCATTTCATAATGGAATTAGAATAGTTCGAAAGCTCATGAAAACCAATGCATTTAAAGATTTGTGTGGAGAAGAGATTTTCCCAGGTGGTGACGTAAACTCAGTAGATGAAATTAATAAGAAAATTAATGCTCATGCTTATTCTCAATGGCATTTATCTGGGACAGCCTCCATGGGAAAAAGTGATAATCCTAATACGGTTGTTGATAAGGACGGTAAAGTTCATGGTATAAAGAGTCTTCGTATTGTAGATGCATCAATTATGCCAAGAGTGACTAATGGCAATACCAACTGCCCTACCATCATGATCGCAGAGAAAATAAGCGATGTTATTTTGGGATTAAACTCATAAAATTAGAACGCACAATCATTTACTAGAATTGGAGAATTTGTTGGATAACCTTAGAAAATTTTACATTAATGGACAATGGGTAGACTCTATATCTTCCAACTCATTATCAGTCACCAATCCTGCTACAGAGGAACAAATTGGTACCATTGCCATGGGCGGTAAAGGCGATGTTGATGCAGCAGTGTCAGCGGCGAATACTGCTTTTAAAACGTTTTCAAATACCAGTAAAGAAGAACGCTTGGCATTACTCAAAAATCTACGATTAGTTACCCATAGACGATTTGAAGAGCTTGCGCAGGCAATTACATTAGAAATGGGAGCCCCGATCACGATGTCTCGTGATGCACAAACCGATGCTGCTATCGGTCATTTGGATGGTTTTATTAAGGCACTTGAAGAACTCGAAATAAAACTTACACTGAGTAATGGTGATATTCTAATTCGTGAAGCAATAGGTGTATGCGGACTAATCACTCCTTGGAACTGGCCAATTAACCAAATTGCATTAAAAGTTATTCCGGTTCTAGCCTCAGGATGTACTTGTATCTTGAAGCCCTCAGAATACACCCCATTATCAGCTATGATTTATGCTGAGATCATTCATGAAGCAGGTTACCCACCAGGTGTTTTCAATCTAATTAATGGTGATGGCGAAACGGTAGGAAGCGCCTTATCGAAGCATTCCGATATCCAAATGATGTCATTCACAGGTTCCACTCGTGCTGGAATCTGTGTCACTCATGATGCGGCGGATACCATCAAAAGAGTGACCTTAGAGCTGGGCGGTAAATCCCCTAATCTAGTTTTTGCAGATTGTAATTTACAAGAGCAAGTACCAGCGGCTATTGCTGAGTGTATGTTTAATACAGGACAATCATGCGATGCTCCAACTCGACTATTGGTTGAAAGTGATTGTTATGACGAAGTCATCTCTATTGCAAGTGAATTTGGAGCGAATATTATTATTGGTGATCCCACAAAGGAAGGCGATCATCTTGGTCCATTATTTGATAAAATCCAATATGATCGTGTACAAGCATTAATCAATATAGGCATCAAAGAAGGGGCAAAAATTCTTGTAGGTGGTGCTGGTAAACCACCAGGTTTTGAAACTGGCTGGTACGTCAAACCAACTATATTTGCTGATGTCACTAGTGATATGCGAATCGCCAAAGAAGAAATATTTGGCCCGGTCTTGGTTATAATACCTTTTCAAAATGAAGAAGAAGCCATTAATATAGCCAATGATACCCCTTATGGTCTAGCTGCTTATCTGCAAACTGGCTGCAAAGACAGAGCAGAAAGGGTTGCCTCAAAATTAAGAGCTGGAGCGGTCCATATCAATGGTGGTGAGTTTAATTATGGCTCTCCTTTTGGTGGTTATAAACAATCTGGCAATGGTCGTGAAGGTGGGGTCATGGGATTAGAGGATTACCTTGAGACAAAAACATTACATTACCCTTAACAATATATAAAAGACTTGATATATGTCTAATTGGTTAATCTTTGGGCTTGTTACAAGTTATATTTGCATAGCTTATGTTCTCATAAAATGGGGCAACATCCGCTGCATTGGTGAGACGCCCATGAGGACACCGGTCTTCATGGCTATTCTATTTACCTCCGGGTGGGAAGTTGGAGTCATAATGCTTCCAATGATAGATTTTCTTAGATATGAGGATCTTATCAATTATCCAGAATACGGCTTTACTAACCCTCTGGCCATGGAGTTTGCTTCCATGGGTTTTGCGATCTGGTCGGGGTATTTTATTACTTGCTTTTATTTTTGTGTAATCGAACCAAAAGTAGGTTTCTTTAAAATTCCATTAGTTAATTTTATCAACACCATAGTTATCGTTGTGACATGCTCATTTACCATTTATTTGTTTTTATCTAACTTACCGATTTATCTGCCTGAGCTAGGTGATGGTAAAAACTTAAATGCAATATTTTATCTTATTGTTTTTTTGGTTATATCAATATCAGTCTATTCTAGCTCTAGTATTCGTTATGTAAAAATATTGAGCATGACCTCAACAATATTATTCTTTTTGCTTATTTTGGCTATGTGGATTGCTTCATTCACTGTTGAGCAGACCGACTTTACGGAGATTTTTAACTCAATAAATTTAATGAGCAATTATTTTGTAAATCTAAATAATTTTTTAATACCTATAAATTTATATCATGAATTTTACCTCTTCTGGTGGTACTCATGGTACATAATGATCGGGCAATTCTTAGCCCGATTTGTCAGTGGAATAAAAACTTATCAACTGTTTTTAATGATAATGATTATCCCTTCAATACCACTAGCATTATGGTTTTCAGTAATATTCATCTATTACCAAAATGGAATTAATACGGTTGGTATTTATAATTATTCTATGGTGTTTGTTGGAACTTTATTTGTTATAAACTCATTAGATTCACTGATTAGATTATATACCGACAATCTAAATTTTACCCCAAAGCGACTGGGTAAGAGTAAGTATATCATCCTAAACATATTATCATTAAGTGGACTCACCCTAATGTATAACTATGATTTTCTTGAAATAGAATGGATTGGTGCGATTGTGATTGGATTAGTTGTATCTTGCCTTATTTATATATTTGCTACAAAGCGAAATATTGTAAGCAATATAAAAAGCTCTCCAGCTGAAAACAATCTTGATTTTGACAAGGTTAATGCTATTGATTGATTGCGAATATTATTTCTTTTTTTGCTTAAAGTAAGTCCATAGCAGCAGAGACAAAATCATACCAGTTGCCATTATTATAACTGAGAGTTTGCCGCGATGAGGTGTAGTATCAGTCCAAATTTGATAATCAAGCCAATAGAAAATATATATAGAAAATACCCAAGGTAAGAAACTTGCAACGCTCTTCATTAGCCAGATTGATTGTTTTCTGAGGTTTGTTGTCATCTAAAAATAGTACCATATGTACTCAGGTCAGCAAGAATAAGAAGGATATTTTCATATTATGATATTAATATTTGTCATCAATGACCTCACAATCTAGACTAATGAAATTACTACCGTATAACTGAGTCGTTATAAAAACAGAATTAATAAGAGAAATGAGCAACTAAATCAATACTTTAATGACAAATAAAGCGATTAATAAGTGGAATTTATTCTGGTTAATCTCCGCTCCTATGTCATTCATTATTGCAGCAGTCATGCTGAAACATGATATGTCTGACCCTAAGGATGTGTCTGAAATGATAGGTTACTCTGTAAAATGGGCCGTTCCTTTGATCTTTATAGTTACAGCTGCCTCTGCCGCTAAAACCCTTCACTCCAATGCTTTCACACTATGGTGGTTTCGAAACCGTAAATATATAGGGTTGTGCTTTGCTGTCGCCATGCTATGGCAAGGTTCTTTCATATTTCTTATGTCCATTATGCATCGAGGCTATTACTTTGAGGATGTGTATTTACTTCGAAATGAAATAGAAGGGAGTATTGGTTACATTTTCTTAATGGCAATGATAGTGACGTCATTCAAAACTGGCAGTAAACATTTAAACCCTCAGCAGTGGAAACTAGTCCACAAAACAGCTGTTTATTTTCTTTGGGGTTATGCCTTCACAGTGTATTGGTGGAACCTCTATTATTACCCTAACCCAGGATCGATGGATCATGTATTACATTGGATGGGTTTTTTTGCATTTGCATCAAGAATTGCTGCTTGGGGTAAAAACCGACATAAAACCATTACGAGCAAAACCAGCTCTTTAAATTTAATTGCAGGTGGCACCTTTGTGACTTTAGGTCTAATTATCGCTGCATCAGGACTGTATTGGAGAGAATCTGTTAATTCATTCTTATTAAGTCCCGGCTGGTCATCAGCACTAGAGTTATGGTTGCCCTATTATCCATTTGAGCCATTTTTCTCTTTCTTTGTGATTGGAATTGGTGTGATGATAATGACACCCATTAAAAATGCCACATTCGTTGATTAACTATCATTAAAAATAACTTTACTTTTATATTATAAATTATTGATTTATATAATTTTATGTACAAAGAAAAAATACTTTTTAATGAAAAATGCTCCATCTGTAATTTTGAAATCAAACATTATAAAGAGCGATCAAATTTAAACTTTATTGATTGCAGCGAGATGGAAGATAAATACCTAAAAAGACTTCATGTGATTCTGCCTAATAATGAGGAGTTATCAGGCGTAGATGCGTTTATTTATGTTTGGAAACAAACCACTGGCTATGAGTGGTTAGCAAAATTGATAAAACTCCCTGGAATTAAACTTATTGCCGTATTTTTCTATGCAATAATATCACGACTACTTTTTTGGAAATTTAAATTATCGTCGGTAAGCATTCAAAAGAAATAGACCTATTCATCTACTGCTTTATGCTGTTGGAAGTAAATCTCCATAATCCCATCAGCAATATCACTCGCATGAATCGCCTCGTTATTGCATAGCGTGATCACTGAAAATTCTATTTCAGGAAATCTAGAGTATTGGGCTGTATAAGCTACCCATGAACCACTATGCGACCATCTTTTATAGCCATTCCTGTAATCTATGTTTTGTGCAAATGCATAGGAGTATTCATCTCTCTTGATATCTTGACCTATCTCTATATCGGCACCAGCAGTATCAAAGAAATTCCTTTCCATAACCTCAATCAATTCATGAGATTTTTTGCCCAGTTTATTATTATAAAAATTTTGATCCCATTTTATAAAATCATTGATAGAGGTATAGACACCCCCGTCTCCCACATTACTTAAATTTGTCATATTAATCTCATATTCACCAGGATATCCCTCTCTTTCCGAATAACCATCCGCCCTATTCTTAACGACTAAATTAACATTATCGTTAAAAAAAGATCTATTCATACCTAATGGCTTAAAAATCTCTTTATTTGCGAACTGCCTTAAGGTCATGCCACTTGTATTCTCAATCACCATCGAGAGGAGGCCATAGCCTAAATTACTGTACCAAAATTTGGTTTCAGGTCTCATAATAAGTGGCAATGTTTTGAATAAAGAATGTATCTCTTCATTGGACATATAATCTTCGTTACCCCAGCGAAATTGCTCCCCAACTGCATTAAAGAAGCGATTTGGATAATCACTGTACTCATAGTCACCAAGACCACTAAAATGATGAATAATATGATTGAGTGTCACCTCTTCTTTGTAGTTTATTAGATCTGGGATATGCTGTTGCAGGGAATCATTAAAAGAAAGCACATCTCTTTCTTCGAGTATTGCAATTGACATAGCAGTAAATTGCTTACTAACTGATCCAATACGAAATACAGTATCGCTTGTGTTCCTTATACTGTGCTCAAGATTTGCTAAGCCATAGCCAGAATTATGGATAAATCTTCCTGCTTCAATAACCCCTACGGAGCATGCTGGTGAGTTATTAAGGTCAATGTCTGAAAATAATGCATCGATTTTTAGATTCAAATCAGTTGGATTTGCCCAGCTATTAAATGATAGAGAGGCGAATAAGAGTGTTATCAGTAGTTTTTTCATTTTTCTAAAATAACATAAGCGCCAAGAATATAAATTAATAATTTCTATTACCTATCTCTACCAGAGAATCACTACATATGTAATTTTTTCTTTATATACCTATCGAAAACGAACGGTCCAAAAGGTATTATCGCTGCAATGAACCCTAGAAAGAAATACGAAAATGATAATTTTAACCTATAAATTACAATAATTAACATAGTGATATATGCCAAAAACAAAAAACCATGAATGGAGCCGATCCAACTAACTGCAGTTGGTAAGCCCAACATATATTTTAACGGCATAGCAATGAAAATTAGAAGCAAGAAAGAAATACCCTCAACAAAACCAACTATAGTAAGTGGTTTTAATGCTCTTTTAACATTCTCAAGACCCATTATAATTCACCATGCATCCATTCAAAGAAGGTGTTGAGGTAACACCTAAATTAGACTAGCTTAGTTCTTTTACTGCTCTCCAAGCCTCATCAATGGCTCTTTGTACCAACGAGCTATTGACTGCATCACTATTAGCAATTGTAATTCTACCAAAAGGTCTCCGCCCTAAGGCGCCCGCATCACCATAAGAATAGCCGTGTGCCCACCTATTAATTGTAATACTTTGAACGTCTCTATCAAAATTGAATAATTTCTTTGGAAACATTCCTTCTAGCTGGCTTCTGATATCCAGTTCATAGTCATTAAAATTAAGACCCAGCATCCTGTATCGTGCTTCACGAAATTGAACCCTTGATGGTGCCCCAGGTGTATCGCCTTGAAGACAGCACCTCAAGTGGAGAATGCATGGATCATCAGGCGTTTTAGTGTACTCGTAGCCACCAACACTAATTGGAAAATCCATATTAATAGCTTGGTGAATATTCCCGGGCGACATCGCCATTCCAACACCAATTTCTTTCATCGCACGCCAATTTTTCAGGCCTATATTAGAGAATTGTAACGGTATCTTCGTCAACTTTCTGAGAGCATTATACTGATCTTCAGGTAAATCTGAGACGATATGAGGGATCATCATATTGTAGCAAGCCAACACTGTATTTTTTGCTTTAACCTGGTAAGATTTTTTATCATTTATGTAATTGATTGACACCGTATCTGAGCTCGATGGGTCCCCCAGATGCTTGACGTTAACAACGGTGCTGTTTAATCGAATTCGAACATTATTTTTAGCAAGATCTAATTCACTATAGTCAAACTTAGATAACACTATCTCTTCAACATTCTCCCCAGGGCCAATATCAGGAACCATTTTTTTTACAAGCATACGTGCAATAGTTGCGTTACCATCTGGAAAATGATGAATAAAAGGATCCTCAGCGGCATAGGTACCATCACCTTTATCAATATAATCAACAGGAGCATCTCCTTCCAAAAAAGCATCTTTCCAGGCGACTGCATTCATCCCTAATGCACTCCCCTCTATGGCTCCTTGGATTGTCATGACATCCGGCGTGCCTCCATAATCTACAATTGAATTCCTAGCCATTGTCAGAATTCCAGGACTATCGACGCCTAAGGTATTAGTGAGATAGTCAAAATAGGAGTGCGTTTTAATATATTGCTGCCATTCTGATTTTGGAATATTTAACTCTTTAGGGCCACCCTTTAAAACTCTTAATAATTGTTGCTTACCCGTTGAAGTTAGTGGAGCCTGATCAGCTGCTTCTTCGTAGGAAAGAGTTGATTTCAATAGCCCTTCCATGAAACCTGGATAATCACCATACGAATGCTTAACAACTTTATCTTCACCAAATACTTTCTTGTTAAAATAAGTCGCGGCACCAAGGCCATGTCTTTTGAAAAAATTAGAATCATAGGTTGTTTTAAATCGATCTAAATTTAAACCTATATCATCAAGAAGGTTTAGAACCACATTGCTAAGCGCTCTAGTTTGTTCGATTGACTCGGAACCACCCTCGCCTATAAGCAGGTTTCCATCGACATCATGCTCATTTCGTTTGGCATGACCACCAAAATCATCATGATTATCAAGAATAAGTATTTTTTTATCTTTACCATGCTCTTGTTGATAAAAATAAGCGGCAGCTAGACCACTAATGCCTCCGCCTACAACCACCAAATCATAATTTTCATCTAAATCAGAGGTTAATCCCCAGTCGATTTCTCCAGTCCATGCTTTTGCATGTGCTGCATCATTTGATCCAGGATGGCTCCCTCGAAGGCCATTGAGAGATGGCGGGTAATAAGAAGGCTCTAGAGCTGCCATAACGGCTTGACTGCTTCCGTTAATGGGTAACATTGAAGTACCCGCGATCATTAAAGTCCCATTAATAAAATCTCGTCTTAATATTTTACTCATTTTACCCCTATACTAACTTTTTTATAATAATCTGCAGTCATTAGTTCACTCCATTTGACCTCTATACCCAAACCTGGTTTTTGGGGGCCATACATCTTGTTTTCATTTAATAAAATAACATCCTTCATGCCAAAATCATATAGTTCTCGAGGCATTGGTACTTCAAAGTACTGCGTGCTTTTATTGGCTAATGCCAAGTGTAAGTTAGCTAATTGCACTAGTGAATGCCCCCAGCTTTGCAATTCTATGGGCAGGTCTGAATTATTAGCTATTATCATCAACTTCATTGCTTCTGTGATCCCACCCACAGTGGTTGCATCGAACTTACATGCATCCCATGATTTTTTAGCTATACCTTGCTCAATAAACTCAGAAGTGTAAAGTTCAAAACCATCTGGAACTATAGGTATAGTTATTAACTCTCTAATTTCTCTATATTTTTCTAACAAATAATCATCTATAGGTGCTTCTATAAAAATAAATAAATTTTCATCCATCAG
>CAJJBK010000053.1 GCA_905182415.1 uncultured Woeseiaceae bacterium
GCAGTTGGCCCCGCAATCATATATGAGAGCTGGTTGGCTATCGCAAGGAAGCCACCACCGTTGTATCTTAAATCGAGGATAAGATCGTTTATTCCTTTTGATTGAAGTAGTGTTATAGCGTCAAACAGCCCTTTTTCGGCGGTTGCAATATGGTCATTAAAAAGTAAATAACCAACTTTACCTGTGTCCGTATTGATCACTCTAGTTTTTTGAACAGGTGTTTTTGTTATATTTGCTGAAGTCATTGTAACAATCTTGATATCTCCTGAAGAGTTCTTTTTCAAGGAAAAGATATGCGTTTGACCGGAATTTGGAAATAACAAACCATTTAATTGAGTGTTAGTTAGGTTGCTGATATTCGTATCATCTATTCTGATAACCTCGTCACCTCTTTGTAGATTAACCATAGAAGAGGTAGCTGGAGAGTTGGGTTCTGTGTAGGCAACAAATACCCTTGTATTGCTTATTAACCACTCCGCGCCATAACCAGCCGCTACACCTGATTGAGAGAGTTGATACCATTCGTTAGTATCTATAGTGAAGTGAAATTTGTCATTAGCGGTTTTGAGCTGCATAAAATAATCTCGAGTATCGAATGGTGCAGGATCCTGGTCGACGATTTCGTCGTACCAGAGATAGGTGTTATCACTAAAAGATCTAAGAAAATTATTTTCATCTAACCTTGTGCCTTCTGTATCAAGAAAAGTTAAATTGGTTGCTGGATTTATTCCATTTCTAGTAGCTACGCATTTATCTTTGAAGGTACTTGATGGTAAGAAGATATTCTGTTGCCACTGATTGAAAGGAATGATGGTTTCTGCATCGCTTGAATCGCTCCCACCGCCACAATTTGATATAATTAGTGCTAGGCACATCACTTTGAAAGATTTATTTAAGGCGATCATTATTGACTGTGATATCTTCTTGTTACCAAAATGAATAAGAAATTATAATATGATTATGTGCTATTCCAATAAAATAAGAGAGTTTTAATATGTCAAAAAATAATACCGAAAAATTAGACAGAAGAAAATTATTATCCTCGATGCTAATAGGCGGTTTGACTTTACCTGTGATCTCCAGTTCAGATGAATCACTAACGTTGGATGATAGTAATAAAAACTCCTTATTGTGGGCAGTTGCTTGGCAGGAGACAGCTGCTGAGTATGGAGCGTTATGTCATCAAGCTTACAATTTAGCTCGTTTTAGAGTTGAGCAAGCTCTTAGCAATAAAGCGTCGCAATCAAAACCACTTGCTGTAATTACAGATATGGATAACACACTAATTGGTGCTTCGAGTTATTGGGGTTACTTAATAAATAATGGTATGGATTTTTTCGATGATGCTATCTGGGATCAATGGGTGCCAGAGAATAATATTACCGCTATACCCGGATCAAAGGATTTTTTGAACTACTGTCATGCGAATAATGTGGAGGTATTTTATGTCACAAACCGAAATCAAGGAGAAGAAACCTATCAATATGCTCTGGATCAATTGCATTATTTGGAATTCCCATATGCTGATGAGGATCATTTGACTGTTTATAGGAACTCTTCTAATAAAACGCCAATAAAAGAAGCAATCGATAGAACACATGAACTGGTAGTAATGCTAGGTGACAATCTGAATGATTACAAACGAGATTATTACGTTGATGGTATTGAGCTTCGTTATCAATTGATGGAAAGAGATAAAAAAGAATTTGGTGATAAGTTTATTCTATTGCCTAATCCGACTGACGGTCATTGGGTCAGAGCTATATTTGGTGATTCAGAACCATTGCCAACTGAAAGTAATCGAAATATATTAAAAGCTGCAGCCACCAGACGAGCATGGGCTGGACGTCAGTAAAAAAGCGATGATTCAAAGGTACTATTGATATGCATATTTTATTTATTACAGAAACACCAGATCGACCAACCATTGAAACCTTTATTGATTTACATAAAAGGAAAATCCAGCTTACTGTAATCTGTAAAAAAGACTCTGAATTTGAATATTTATTGATAGAGCAAGGTATTAAAATTCGTAATTTAGTTATTAAGAAAAATATTGAATTTTCAGTAATAAATAAACTTAGAAATATAGTGACCAATGACAACATTGATCTTGTTCACACCTATACAAATAAAGCTCTCAGTAATGCTATTTTCTCGTTATTAGGTCGTAAGACAAGGTTAATTGCTTATCGTGGCATTGTGGGTAACGTCAGTTTTCTTGATCCTATATCATGGCTTCGATTTTTAAATCCTAAGATAGATCGAATCATTTGTGTTTGTGATGCCATTAAAGATCATTTTTTGGAAATGCGTCCTCGTTTCTTAGCAATGCCAGCCGATCGGCCAGTAACGGTTTATAAAGGGCATAAGCTGGAATGGTACAAAGAGAATCCAGCTAATCTTGAAAATTTTGGTGTCTCTGAGGGTGTATTTGTTGTTGGTTGTATAGCAAACTCAAGACCAAGAAAGGGCGTTGAATACTTAATTGAGGCCCTTGATTTTATCCCACCAGAGATTCCTATTTGTCTTTTGTTGGTAGGCAGAATGCAGGGTAAGAATATAGATAAAGCAATCTCTAGAAGTCAAAAAAAACAGCATATTTTTACGCCAGGTTTTTGTGATAATGCTCCAGCAATAAGTGCTGCATGCGATGTTGTTTGCTTACCATCTATCAAGCGTGAAGGATTACCAAGATCAATTATTGAAGCAATGGCTTATGGCACGCCTCCAATAGTGACTAATTCAGGTGGAAGTCCAGAGCTGGTTGAGCATGAAAAAAGTGGACTGGTGGTGCCGATCAAGGATGCAAAATCTATCGCTAAGGCAATTATAAGATTGTATTATGATAATGAGTTAAGAGAGTTATATGGCAAGAATGCTAAAGAAAGAATAAAAAATGACTTTTCTAGTGAGGCGACGACCGATAAAACATTGGCAATTTACAAGCAACTCTTGTCTTAGAATTTTATAAAAGGGAACCAATCGTTCCTTAATTTTTGACCATGAATCATATTATGCCCAGGAAATGGCGGTGAAGTCTTGCCTGGTCTTTCGGCGTATCTAATATCATCACCGATGAATCTTAGTGAGAGAACTCTTCGTTTGGCCTCTGTATTATTTCCTTTTGCACCATGAACAGCTTTAAAGTGAAAGGCAATTGCATCACCTGGATTCATATTCCACTCTAGGGTTGGAAATAGTTCAGGATTTTTATCAGGATCAGGTACAGGAATAAAATCCTTGTTTGATGTATAGAAATCTTCCCCAGAAAGCCATCTTGTTGGCAATACAGGTTTGTCCCATTTATGTGAACCAGCAATTACCCTGAGAGAAGTATTCATAATCGGATCGACAGGAATCCAAAAGCTCACACTCATATCCCCTTGGGTAAAATAATAAGGATCATCTTGATGCCATGGTGTATCGGTATTTGATCCAGCAGATTTATACAAAACATGATCATGAAAAAATTGAACATTATTTGAGCTCATCAGCATAGCGGCAACTTTAGCTGCTTGAGATTTTTTTACCACCTGCTCAAATTCTGAGATTCGTGTCCAATTACAATAGTCGTCAAAAAATCTGCCTTGTTGATTTTTTTTGGAATTTTCAGCAGCATATTGACTGGGGTTATTTAAATTGAATTCTATTCCTTTGGTAATTGCTGGAATCCAATCAGAGAATAATCCGGGAATTAGTACAGCCCCATTATTTTGATATTCTTTGATGGTTTCTTGAGGGATGGTGATCATTAATTAATATTAGC
The DNA here is from genome assembly GCA_905182415.1 of uncultured Woeseiaceae bacterium. GTDB lineage: Bacteria > Pseudomonadota > Gammaproteobacteria > Steroidobacterales > Woeseiaceae > SP4260. The sequence goes on from CAJJBK010000053.1 coordinate 3,770, forward strand.
AATTAACGGTATTAAGTAAAGAAACTAAAATTAATTAATTCAGAAGATCTCTTTGCTCTGGTTGCCAGTGGGTTAGGCTTATATGAGCCGATCCAACACCAATTGATCTGACCCATTTTGCCGCAGCATCAAGCGTAACCCAAGATTTTACTTTACCTTTGTAAGTTTCTGCGGTGATGTGCCCATTTGGTGTATTAGCTTCAATGTGAAAACGAGAACCATAACCAATTATTTTAATTTTCTTGATAGCGCCAGCCGACACCATCGCTCTTAGCATCTTTTCATCCATTTGAACTCTCTCTTTTTGTTCCATATATTTCTGTAATTTCTATACCACTGTCATTGCAATGTTTTCTTATCAACATTTCGATCATATTGGCAATACTTCGATGTTCTTTGTTGGCCGCTATTTTTATTCCTTCTTTGAGCGGCGGTGAGATACGAAGATTTAGAGTGGCTGTTTTCATAAATGCTATACATATACTATACAAATTAAATTAAATGTAACGCAATTAGCTATAAGAGTCAAACATCATTTTGCTGTTTCAATGAAGGTTATAAAAATCATCATTACAAATTAAAAAGATTTAGTTTGACTTTGTTTTGAATTAGATCAGGATGAACAAATTATTCGATTGAGGTTAATGTTCGCAAAATTTAAAACAATGAACTCTGAAGAAATTGCAAAAATAAAAAACACCAAACAAGGTTTAATTGCGGCATTAATTGCTTATGTTTGTTATGGGCTTTTGCCTATTTATATTAAATCCGTCGATGCCGTTCCATCCATAGAAGTCCTTGCGCATCGTATTATCTGGTCGGTCCCATTCGGCTTACTCATAGTACTTGGGCGAAAACAAATTCCAGAAATCAAGGCAGCATTTACTGATATCCGTATCATGGGCCTTCTTTTTATTACCGCATTGTTGATTGGGATGAATTGGTATATTTATATATATTCAGTGCAGACTAATCAAGTATTGCAAGCAAGCTTAGGTTATTACATCAACCCTTTATTTTATGTTTTAGTGGGAGTAATCTTTCTAAAAGAGAGGCTCAGAGCGCTTCAAGCTGTTGCAATCTCTATAGCTGCAATAGGGGTTTTGATTTTAACATTGAGTACTGGGCAGTTTCCATGGATCGCCATAACCTTGGCAGCTTCATTTACTGTATATGGCGTGATTAGAAAAAATGTTGCTGTAGGTGCCATGCCCGGTCTATTCATTGAAACGCTAATTATATGCCCTTTAGCGTTGGCTTATTTTTACCATATAACTCAAGGTGGCTTTGCTATCTTCGCCAACAATGATTCATCAATGATTGTATTGCTCCTTTTGGCGGGTCCGATTACTGTAATCCCTCTACTTTTATTCGCTGTTGCTGCAAGAAAACTTCGACTTACGACGATCGGAATGATGCAATTTTTATCGCCAACTATGCAATTTATTGTCGCTCTTTTTTATGGAGAAATTTTATCAGTGCCGAGCATGATCTGTTTTTCTTGTATTTGGCTAGCGATATCAATTTTTATCTATGATGCAGTGACAAAAAAAGATATCAATTCTTATTAATAATGAAACTGAATGGTATTTAAAGAATTACTGATTTTACGGTCATTTGATATTCTAAGTATCTTTACAAATGCTTACAAAACTATAGAGGGAAATACTGTAATTAATTAACTATTGAGGGATAATGGTAGAACTAAATGGGGATTAATTATTATGACCAGTAAAGTAAAAAACACTAGAATTGCGATTCTAATTTTAATTCTGTCGCTTGTGCTTTATTTTTTTCTTGGTAAATTAAAACTCGAACCAGAAAAAAATGATCAAGAAATAAAGCCACCGATAGTATCATCGTTAATATTAAAAAAAGAAGAAGTTAAAATCTCAGTCGATAGTCAAGGTATGGTGGCCCCTCTAATAGAAACCATCTTAAGTGCAGAAATCTCTGGAACTATAATAGAAATATCTCCAAAGTTTTTAGTTGGTGGTGTTTTTAGAAAGGACGAGATACTTATGCGTATAGATGCGACCACCTATCAGGTCGCCCTTAATCAAGCTATTGCACTCAAAGATCAAAGGCAGAATGAATACGAAGACGCTACAAAGATAAGAAAACAAGGCTATTTATCAGAATCTGACTACTTGTCAGCCATTACGGCTTTGGCGGTTGCCGAGTCAGGTCTCGTGGTAGCACAACGTAATCTCGATAAAACTGAGATAAAATTACCCTATGATGGAATAGTGAAAGTGAAATCAGCTGATTTGGGTCAATATGTAAATATAGGTAAGCAACTTGGTGTTACATTTGCTACTAATTTTGCAGAAATAAGATTGCCTTTATCTGACAGAGATTTAGTTTTTGCCGATCTTCCAACTTCGAGTGAGATATCAGGAAAAGAGCAATTCATTGGCCCAAAAGTTGATCTCATTATTGGTCAGTTTATTCCAGAAAAAATTAGATCTGGTTTCATAGTTAGAAGTGAGGGCGTTGTTGATGAAAAAACAAGAATGACATACGCGGTAGTAAGATTAGAAGATCCATACAATCTCAAGAACCAAATTAATACGCCTATTTTACCAATAGGAACGTTCGTTTCTGCAAGAATTCACCCAAACAAAAACTATGAATTTATTAAAATCCCACGCTCAGCGATCATCAATAATAGGCAGATCGTCTTAATCGATGGAGAAAATAAAATTTATTACCAAGATATAGAGCTAATTAGGGCTGATAGAGATTTTGGCTACATTATCGATGGAATCGAGGATGGGCAAAGAATCAGCACCACCAATTTAAAAGATGGGATAAATGGAATGTTAGTCAGAATAGATCAACAATAGATCATTAAAATTTAATCATGAAAAAAGAAAATAAAAAAGAAGGAATAATAGGGTGGTTTGTTAGAAACCCCGTCGCTGCGAATTTGCTAATGGTTTCCATCATTGGTCTCGGTTGGTATTCAGCTCTTGACCTGAGAAAACAAACCACCCCAGATTTTGATCTTAATTATGTCTCGGTAAGAGTTCCTTATCTTGGTGCAGCACCCGAAGAAGTAGAAGAGGGTGTTGTTATAAAGATAGAAGAAGCTATAAGAGATACGAAAGGTATCATAAAGCTCAAATCTACAGCGTCAGAGGGTGTGGGTAGTGTAAGGGCTGAAGTTGAGATTGGAGTTGATATCAATGAAGTGCTTAATGAGATCAAGGCAAAGGTAGATGCAATATCTACTTTTCCAGAACTAACAGAAAAGCCAGTCGTATATAAAGTTGAGGCGCCACAGGGTATTTTATTTGTTTCTATATTTGGTGATATTGACGAGTACCAACGAAAAAATATTGCCCAAGATATCAAAGATGAATTATTAAATTACCCTGAAATAAAAAGCATAAATATGATGGGTGATCGTGACTTCGAAATCAGTGTTGAGGTTACAGAAAATACATTACGAGAATATGATTTAACAATGAGTGAAGTTTCTCAAGCGATTAGAGCCTCATCCATCGATTTACCGGGCGGAAGAATAAGATCAGAGGGAGGGGATATTCTGCTTAGGACTAAAGGGCAAGTCTATACCGGTGAGGAATTTGGCGAGCTTGTACTAAGGACATACCCCGATGGTTCTAGACTGCTACTTTCTGATATCGCCGTCATTGATGATGGTTTTGTGGAATCAAATTCTTGGGGTCGGTTTAATGGCAAACCCTCATTAGATATGGAGATTCTTGCAGCAGCCGCAGAAAATGAAATTGAAACAGCCAATCGAGTAAAAGAATACATAAAAGAACGTTCAGCAACATTACCGGACGGCGTTGAGCTAGAGGTTTGGGGCGATAGGTCTATTTACCTTACAGATCGCCTTGATATGATGACAAAAAATATGGCTCAAGGTGCATTATTGGTTTTCATTGTGCTGTCATTATTTCTACGTATGAAAGTCGCATTTTGGGCTGTAATAGGTATTCCCATATCTTTTTTTGGTGCCTTATGGCTAATGCCATTGGGTCCATTTCCAGTGACAATAAATTTAATAAGTTTGTTTGGCTTCATTATGGTGTTGGGGATTGTCGTTGATGATGCCATTATCATCGGTGAGAGTATTTATACAAAAATACGAGCAGATGGTCATAATATTGAAAATGTAATCAAAGGTGCGCAGAAAGTAGCAGTACCGGCAACGTTTGGCGTGTTAACTACCATCGCTGCCTTTGCACCAATGTTGTTTGTAACGGGTTTTGGTGGACCTTTCTTTAAGGCTATGTCTGTTGTGGTGATCCTATGTCTGTTTTTCTCAATCATCGAATCTAAGCTCATACTGCCCGCTCATCTAGCGCATGCAAGAATAGACGAAATTGATGAAGATGTTATTTTTTCTCCGTATACAAATATCCCCTGGTATAAAAGACCAGCAAGATTATTTCAAAGAGCCAATCGCAATGTTCAAAATTCTCTAAATTATGTGATTGAAAATAAATACGCACCTTTGATCAAAAAAGCAGTTGAGAACCGTGGTCTTACCGCTGTTTCTTTCTTGGCCGCGTTAATTGTAATAATGGGCGTTCTCAATAGCGGTCTTACAAGATTTATGATTTTTCCCCA
>CAJJBK010000054.1 GCA_905182415.1 uncultured Woeseiaceae bacterium
CCTCTGGCGGATCTACTATTTCAAAGTTTGTCGGATCATCATCGCCACCCCATACCCATGCTTTTCTTGTCAGTAAATCCACAATACCCTTAAAATCATCTTCAATACCTATTGGTAAAACCATAACTAACGCGTTGGCTCCCAAGATATCTTTGACTTGTTTAACCACTCTAAGGAAGTCAGCACCTACACGGTCTAGTTTATTAACTAGAATAATACGCGCAACTTCAGATTCATTAGCGTAACGCCAATTAGTTTCAGATTGAGGCTCTACACCACCTGAGCCACAAAAAACTCCAACACCACCGTCCAGAACTTTTAGCGATCTGTAGACTTCTATTGTGAAATCAACGTGCCCCGGTGTATCAATAATATTTAAGCGATGATTGTCCCATTCGCAACTAGTTGCAGCTGACTGAATTGTTATGCCGCGCTCTTGTTCTTGGTCCATGAAATCTGTAGTTGCGGCCCCATCATGCACTTCACCTATTTTATGAATTTTTCCGGTTAATTTTAGGATACGTTCAGTGGTGGTTGTTTTGCCGGCATCCACATGGGCGAAAATACCAATATTTCTATATGTATTTAGATCTTTCATGATTTATGTTCGCTTTTTATATGATTTATCGAGTTCTTATTAATTATTTAAAAACATTATTGCGCGCGCATATTATCAGCGTTAAGAGACCTAAACCACTGAAATATACTAAAAATAAGAAAAGATTTATTTCGTGAACTAATTTTTTCTTGGGGTTTTTTTAAATTACACTTAAATAATTACAATTAATGTAGTAAATTCAACCAATCAACGGACTTTTGAAATATAATAGAGCTCAAAAATAATTATTAATTTTATTGTAATTAAGGTAAGGGATTATGGAAAATATCAGCAGACGTAGGATTTTACTCTCAGGTGGCGCGTTATTAGGCGTAAATGCACTTTCAGTGCTTAATCCATTATCTAACCCCTTATTTGCAGCAGAAATTATTCCAAGACCATTTGAGCTTGTTCGAGCTGATAAAAATGAAAATCCATACGGCCCTTCAAGGGTTGCGTTACAAGCAATTAACGAAGGTATGGATTTAACGAATAAATACGGTGGTGGGAGTCGTCGAAAATTGGTTGAGCTAATAGCCAAACAAAATGGAGTAACTTCCGATCACATTGCTATTGGGACCGGGTCAGGAGAAATACTTAAAACGGGTGGTTTAATAGCCAGCTGGGAGAAAGGTTCTGTAGTTTGTGTTGATCCAACTTATCAAGATTTAGTGCGATATGCCTCAAGAGTGGGCACAGAAATAATAAGAGTACCTGTCGATGAAAACTTAGCTTGTGATCTAAATGCAGTTGCGGCGGCTATCAGATCGGATACAAAGATGGTTTACCTGGTTAATCCAAATAATCCAATTCCAAATATTATCAATAAAGACGCGTTAAGAGATTTTGTCTTAGAAGTTTCGAAAGACAGGTTGGTGTTTATAGATGAGGCATATTATGAATTCGTAGAAAATCCGGAATATGGTTCTATGATTGATTTGATAGCCGAAGGTCATCGGAATATTATTGTCGCAAGAACAGCATCGAAGATACATGGTTTGGCTGGTTTGGCTGTAGGTTTTGGGTTTGCTCACCCCGACCAAATAAAACAGATTAGAGAATTAAGAACAGGAAAAAATAATATTCTCGGCATTGAAGCCGCCTATGCAAGTTATCAGGATCAAGAATTTCAAGATTACACCCGAAGGCAGAACAAAGAGTCATTAAAGATAGTTGAAGAGATGTTCAATGAATTAAACGTTCGTTTTATTAAGTCCAATGCTAACTTTACCTTCTTTGAGACAGGGATACCGGTCCAAGAAATAAACACTTCTTTGTTAGAATACGGTATCGCTTCTGGTCGACCATTTCCACCGTTTACAATGTGGTCTAGAGTTAGTATGGATAAGCCTGAGCATATGCGCTATTACGTTCAGACCTTCAAAAAATTATTTGGTAATCGCATTATGGATTCAACGTCTTAACATCGCCCACCATCTGGCTATATTTAATAAGCTCATGAGTGAGGCAGATACATAGGTAAGTGCTGCGGCGGTCAATATTTTGTAGGCGTATTTTTGATCGCCTTCTTTGAGGATATTACTGTCATTCAAGAGTGGCAATGCTCTTTTGAAGCTTGCGTCTAATTCAGTGGGTAATGTCACAAAATGAATCAATGTTGAAGATAGCAGTGTTACAAACCCCGAGAGAAATACGATAGCACTCAATCCTGGTAATTTCGTTATGATACCTATGAATGGCGAAATCATTAATACACCAGCACCAATTTTTTCAATTCCTCTAGACATTTTTACTAATTTAGTTCTAAGTCTAAGCGGCCCATAGTTTTCACCATCCTGAATCGCGTGACCCACTTCATGCGCAGCAACAGTAATAGCTGTCAATGAGTGACCATTAAATTTCTCTTTGGTCAATCTCACTACTTTTTGTGTTGGATCATAGTGATCACCTTCTTCAGTTTCTTCAACTGTCACATGTTGTAATGATTTTTTGTCAAGTAAAAACCGCGCCAGCTCTGAGCCAGTTCCAGAGTAACGATCTTCTGGTAGGGAGTATTTTTCTAGTACTCGTTTAACCCAGACGCCCGGAATAAAAACAAGTGCTATAATGATGCTTCCAAGTAAGATAAATGCCATAATTTTAGTATAGTATATTTCTAACTTGTTAAGTATCTAGTCTGTTAATTATAGATATTTTTTAAATAATCTTTGATAAATGGAATAATCATGACATCAAAAAGAAGCCCTGAGACAGATATTGCGCAAGCTTATCGATATCATAATGCAGAGACTGGGGCGATTATGCCCTCCATTCAGCCCTCAACAACTTTTGCACGTGATGATCAATATCAGTTAATTTCAGAGCATTACAGTTATGCTCGGGATGAAAACCCAAGTAATGCAGTACCTGAGAATATGTTAGCGAAACTTGAAGGGGGTGAAGAAGCTCTATTATTTAGCTCCGGTATGGCTGCTGCTGTTAGTGTTTTTCAAGCATTAAGCCCGGGCGATCATGTGGTTGCTCCAACAATTATGTATTGGGGTTTAAGGGCCTGGCTGATTGATTTTTCTAAAAAATGGGGTTTAATTTTAAATCTTTATGATGCAACCGATCCTAATGCTTTGAAAGATAGTGTTATTAGAGGGCAAACAAAGATTATATGGATAGAGACCCCTTGCAATCCAACATGGGATGTAATTGATATAGAGACAGCAGCCGGTATTGCAAGATCATGTGGAGCCAAATTGATAGTTGACTCTACTGTGTCAACTCCAATACTAACAAGGCCCCTCGAGTATGGTGCTGACATTATCATGCACTCCGCAACAAAATATTTAAATGGCCATGGTGATGTTGTTGCTGGTGCCTTGGTCTGTCAAAATAAAGACGAATTTTGGGATAAAATTAGACAAAATCGTATTCAGTATGGGGCTATAATAGGGTCATTTGAGGCTTGGTTATTGCAACGTGGAATGCGAACGCTACACCTACGTGTGATTCGAGCTAGTGAGACAGCGCTCAAGATTGCACATCATTTTAATGACCACAAGGATGTTCATCAGGTGTTGTATCCTGGTTTGCCAGAGCACCCAGGACATAATATTGCCAAGAAGCAGATGAAATCTGGTTTTGGTGGAATGCTATCGATACGAATTAAAGGTGGCGAACGAGCTGCATTGAGGGTTGTAAAAGCATGCAAAATTTTTATTCGTGCCACTTCGCTTGGTGGTGTTGAAAGTTTGATCGAGCATCGCTTTTCGATAGAGGGGGAGGGTAGCCCTATCCCTAAAGATCTAATAAGAATATCAGTCGGGATAGAATCCGCAGATGATTTGATACAAGATCTTGAGAATGCTTTTACTAAATTGTTATAAAACATATATTTATTATGAATTTTTAATGTAATTAGTTTATTTTTTTAAAGGTTGAGCCACTATGAAAGAAACACCGGATAATATAAATTTTGCAGCGAATAATGGACTTTTAGATAGAAGGTTTTTTCTAAAAGCTGGACTTGGTGTTGGCGGTGGATTGATGTCTGCTTCCGCTTTGAGCTCAGAAGGTAAAGATAGGTTTCCGTGGATGAAGCAACCGGGAATGCCAATGGGTCAATCAGGTCCATCTAGGTTTGAAGAGCATATAAAAAGAGAGGGTGTTGGATCTCAACCAGGGACAACCGGATCAGGAGCTTCAAGAACACCAATTGAGTATCTTGATGGCATTATCACTCCGAGTAGACTGCATTTTGAGCGGCATCATTCAGGTATACCAGATATTGACCCAGCCCAGCACAGATTAGTTATTCATGGCCTTGTTGAGCGTCCCTTGTCATTCTCAATGGAAAGTCTAGCTCGTTATGAGCATGTTTCAAATATTCAGTTTCTAGAGTGTTCTGGAAATAGTGGTGCGATGATATCCCCAAAACCATTGCAACGAAAAGCAAGCAATCTACATGGCTTGGTTTCTTGTAGTGAGTGGGGCGGAGTTCCACTCAAAATTCTACTTGATGAAGCAGGTATTAAGCCTGAAGGTAAATGGATTGTAGCTTCAGGTTCTGATGCAGCCATGATGAGTCGAAGTGTTCCGATAGAAAAAATCATGGATGATGCCATAATAGCGACACATCAAAATGGAGAACCATTAAGACCTTCTAACGGCTATCCAATGCGATTATTTTTACCGGGTTGGGAAGGTAATGCTTGTGTCAAATGGTTGAGAACTATCAAAGTGACTTCTGGCCCTTCCATGACTAAAGATGAAACTTCTAAGTATTCAGATTTAAGGGACGATGGAATTGCTGAGTTATTTACATTCCCCATGGGCGTTAAATCCGTCATCACTAGTCCATCATTATCTTTGAATCTCACTGGTCCGGGAATATACCAAATAAAAGGCATTGCCTGGTCAGGTTCAGGAAAAATTAAAAGTGTTGAATTATCAGCCGATGGTGGAAAGACATGGGCAGAAGCATTGCTGGATGAGCATGTATTGCCTAAAGCTCTAACACGCTTTCGATCTGCTTGGAAATGGGATGGAACGCCCGCGACCATAATGAGTCGAGCGATAGATGAGAAAGGTAATATTCAACCCACAAGAGAGCAATGGTTTGTTGGTCGCGCGAAGAATACCTTTTATCATTTCAATGCTATACAAACATGGGGTGTTAATACCGCGGGAGAAATAAATAATGTTTACCTCTAAAATAACAAAAATTGCAGTTAATATCCTAATTATCCTAATTGCTCAAAATATTTTCGCTGATGATGTGTTTGATGGTGTTAGCCCCCAACTTGGGGTTGTAATTTCAGATGATTATATAGAGCAGATCGACTTTGTGGTTATGCCGAGCGGTGATGGTTTACCAGGAGGCTCAGGCAATGCGGTCACTGGTAAAGTCTTGTATAGCATCCATTGTATGGCTTGTCATGGTCCTGATGCAAAAGGCGGTATCAATGGTGATTTAGCTGGTGGCCATGGCACAATAAGTGGTCCAATCCCAAAAAAAACAGTAGGTAGTTACTGGCCCTATGCCACTATTATTTTTGATTATATTAGAAGAGCTATGCCTTACCAATTACCTGGCACACTAAGTAACAATGAAGTCTATGCACTTACCGCTTATATACTTAATTTAAATGGTGTTATTGGTGAAGATGAATTAATGAATGCACAGACATTACCCAAAGCTAAAATGCCTAATAGTGAAGGATTTATCTGGGCATACTCCCCTTCAGAATGATGATAGAAGCTAAATCGCTACCTTTGAAGTATTGGAATAAAATTGGTCATTACAGGTTAGGACGATGGTGTTTTGCCAAACTCATATGTTGGCGGGTACCGTATTTTTCATCAATATCACCATCATTCTTAACTTACTCTGAAGCTTCAGTAACGGTGAGTATGCGTAAAAAGAGGGGCGTCACAAATCACCTTGGCACCATACATGTTATTGCTATAGCGAATCTCTGTGAACTGGCTGCTGGAACTCTAATGGAAGCTGGATTGATGGCTTCAATGCGTTGGATACCCAAAGGCATGAACATAAATTATATCAAAAAAGCGAATACAACTTTAATAGCCACAGCAGTGATGCCTGAGGTTGTGGAAGGGCAGATAGCTGATACTATAGTACCAGTATCTGTTTTGGATGCTAATGGAATTGAGGTTGTTCAAGCTGATATAATTATGTATCTTACTCCTAAGCGATGAATTAAACGGAAAAAATTGGAAACATCATATGCAGCAAAATGAGAACAATGAAAATACTCAAGAAGATCATGATTTGAAGCAAGGTTATGACTATGAGGCGAATATAAAATCTATCCCTATATGGAAAAGATTGATGTATATGGTTATTTTTTCTGTAGTTCTCAGTATTTGTCGGGGTCTCGTATTTGGAGTAGCAGTTTTACAGTTTTTTTCTGTGCTATTTACTTCTAATGCTAATAAAAAACTACAAACATTTGGCCACTCAATTGGGTTGTATTGTAGTGAGATCGCAGACTTTTTAACTTATTATTCAGAAGAAAAACCATTTCCTTTTGATAGAGATTGGCCTACTGCATAGAAATAATTTAAATCCAGCCTAACAAAGCACCTATCTTAATGGCGTAATTTATTGACTTAACTCATGGATAACAATCCGCCAATGCTCTAAAGCATCAAAAAATGACTTCACTAAGACTCGCTCATTTAGACCATGAGCAAAACTATCTTCAGCCCTGGCAAATTGACCAGTGGTGCCGTAAGTTGGAATACCGCCAGCTCTCAGAGCGCGACCATCTGTCGCACCAGTGGTCATATAAGGGATAATGGGTAAATCAGGGAACTGTGCATGTACGGCTTTTTTTATTGCTGCCATGACATCTTCACGAAGTGGCGAAGCAGGAGCGGATTTAGGTGTTCCGGAGACATTAATTTGTATATTTGGATTTGAAATAATTTGACGAAGTTTTGAATTAATTTCATCAACATTTGTGCCAGGAAACAAACGACAATTTATATTGGCATTGGCGCTCTGTGGAAGCGCGTTTTCTGCATGACCCGCATCAAGCATAGTGGCAACACAAGTGGTCTTTATTATTCCTATTTGATTGGGATAGTTAGATATTATTTCAGCTGCTTTTGAGTCGTTAGGATTTATAGAAAAATCCATCATCGCTTTACCTAATTCATTTTTTTCGGCATCCGCTCTCATTTTAAAATATGCAACTGTTATATCATTTGATTGAATAGGAAAATCATAAGATTCAATTTCTTTTAATGCTTGGGCAAGGTCATAAATTGCATTGACTTTTCTTGGTCGAGAGCTGTGTCCGCCTGGGTTTGTAATAGAGATTGTAAAATCAGCATAGGTCTTTTCAGCAGCTTGAAGTTGATATGAAATTGGTACAAATTCTGTGCTTAATGAGCCACCTCCAGAATCCGCATTAATTGCAAACTCAGCATCAATTAATGCCCTGTGATTAGCTACTAAATCTTCAATTGTCAGCATTTCAGTTTCTTCGTCACCACTAAAAGCAATAATTAGATCTCGATTAGGTATAAAATTTTCATTTTTAAGCCTCAAAAAGGTTGCAGTTAGGAGTGTAGTGCCAAACTTATCGTCTCCAGTCCCTCTCCCGAAAAAATAACCATTTTCTTCTATCAGAGTAAATGGATCTTTTACCCAATCCTTTCTCAGCGCATCAACAACATCCATATGAGCCGCAAATAGAATAGGTTTTTTTCCAGAAGATCCATCGCCACGATATCGAACTACTAGTGAAGCAATTTCTTCTCCATTGGGAGAAACAAAGGGAATAACATTGATATCATTATCATCAAAACCACCATCCCTGAAACGATCTGCTAGATAGTGAGCCATGATTTTCACTTGATCATGACCTCTTGCGGTTCTCATGGCTATTGTATCGCGGTAGATTTTCAATGCCTTAGTTTGGTAATCGGCGGTGAAATCTTTACTGCTAACTATTTGTGCTTGTGTAGAAATAGAGAAAAAAAGAGAAATTATAAAAATATACTTAGACATTATATTACCTATATTGATTATTGGTTGAGGTGATCATTCCATCCACGCCAACCAGGACCACGAACAATTTGTCCTGGCAGGGCACCGGTATGCTCACCATCTTTAAGAACTTGCTCGCCATTAACAAAAACATGTTTCATTCCTACTGCATATTGGTGAGGTTCTTCGAATGTTGCCTTGTCATTAACTTCTTCTGGATCAAAGATAATAATATCTGCGTAATTATTTAGCTGGATCGAGCCTCGATTTTGTATTCCAGTATTTTTTGCCGGTAATGAAGTTAATCTTCTGATAGCTTCTTTCATTGTTATAGCTTGCTCATCTCTGACATATTTACCTATTACTCTTGCGAAATTACCATAAGCTCTAGGATGAAGGCTTTTTTCGAGGAACACCCCCTCATTTGCAATGGCCCCAGCATCAGAACCAAAGCTCATCCATGGTTTTTTTATCTGCTTTGTTACATTATCTTCTGACATCAGAAAAAATACTGCGTCAATACGACTATTATCCTCAATGACTAGGTCCATAGCAGTAATCTGTGGTGATGTACCTCTAAGTTCACTAACTTCTTGCAATGTCATTCCTGTGTATTTCTTTAATTCAGAATTTCGAAAACCAGTTAATAATATTCCTTCTGGACCCGCTTGCATGAAAAAATTCTCCCAGACCGAATTTTCATCTAGCATTTCTTGTGAGACTCTTTCTCTAACTGATGGTATTTGTAATTGCTTAACCCATTCGTCATGACCGCCTTCTTGAACCCAAGGTGGCATTGTGGCATCCAGCCCCGTTGCTGCAGCTGGATAAGTATACATATCAGCGCTTATCCTTAGGCCTGAGTTTCTTGCCGATTCGATTAAATTAAATACATTTTCCAGTTTATGCCAATTTTTTTTACCTGCCGCCTTCAAATGATATATCTCAGCAGGTGCTCCAGTTATGCTTGCAATCTTTATTAATTCGAGTACCGACTCTTCTAGAAGATTTGCCTCAGATCTTAAATGAGAAATATATGCTCCATTATGCTTAGCTGCAATTCTTACTAGTGCTATTAATTCATCGGTATCAGCGAAGGTTCCTGGCGTATAAATTAAAGATGAGCCAACACCCATCGCACCATCAAGCATTGCCGTTTCAACTAGATTTTGCATTCTAATGAGTTCAGTGGCTGTGGGTTTGCGATTTTCATAACCTATTTCATGTACTCGAACTGTACTGGCACCGATATATGAAGCAACATTAACAGAAACACCCTGACTAACAATGCGTTCAAGATATTCATTAAGCGTAGTCCATGTAATATCATATTTAATATTACTCTGTTGTTCTTTCATCCTGACCTTCATTGAGTCATTCAATGGGCCCATTGAGGATCCTTCGCCCATTATTTCGAGTGTTACACCTTGCTTTATATCGCTGAGAGCTCGACCATCTATAAGAAGTGGTTGTGTAGCCCAAGAGAGCATATTAATGAATCCTGGAGCAACCGACATATCTGTAGCATCTATAAATTTACTTGATGAGAAGTCCTTAAGATTTCCTATTTGAGCAATTGAATCACCAATTATGCCTATATCAGTATTGACAGGATCATTGCCTAGCCCATCATAAAGAGTTCCATTGCTGATAATTACATCAAAATCCTTGGAGCTATTTGAGCCCTCATCACATGCAGCTAGAAATACTAGTAATAAAATGCTGAAAATATGTTTGAGTAAGTATTTTATCTTCATAAGTCCTGTTACTGATTAATTAGTTGGGTAGGGCACCATTTTCAATTTCACTCCATGCACGTAATAGATTCTCACCAAGAATTTTTTTAATATCATCATTGCTGTAATCTCGGTCCATAAGGCCTTGAATAAGATTGGGGTAGCTAGAAGCATCCTTAAGACCAATGGGAAGGGTATCGCCAACCCCATCATAGTCAGAGCCAATACCTACATGATTGACGCTGCCAGTTAACTCAACCACGTGATCAAAATGATCTAAAGTCTGCTCTAATGTGGCAAATGGATAAGGATTTAATTTGGCATATTCATTGTTGAAGGCATCACGATCATTACCATCTTCACTTCCATACAGATCTAATGGTGCGTCATCGTCAGATGATAAATACTTTTCCCAAGCTTCAGTTCTTTTTGAATTATATTGATTGGCTTCTTCTGTAACGAATGCAGAGCCATAATTGATCATAATAACACCGCCGTTTTCAGCCAAACGAATGATCATTTCATCATTCATATTTCTTTCGAATCCCGGAGTGAAATGACGCGCAGAAGAGTGAGAGGCTATAACTGGGACACTCGTTATAGCCATTACATCCCAAAATGCTCCATCAGAGACATGACTGATATCAATTATCATGCCAAGACGATTCATTTCTTTAACGACATCTTCACCAAAAGCACTGAGACCGCCATGGGCTTTGTTTGAATCATAAGATGAGTCAGAGATTAAATTTGATAAGGAATGAGCTAAGGTAATATAGCGAATTCCTTTTTCGAAAAAATACTCAATATTTTCAATTTGACCTTCGATCGGTGATCCATTTTCCATGCCTAGCGGAAGAGAGATCAAACCTTGATCGAATTGCTCTCTAATTTGTGATGGTGAAGTAGCAATTGCATATTTATCTGGGGCAGTTGCTACAATTTTTTCCACCAAGGTAATTAATTCTTCAGCACGTTCTTTTGATTTACCCTCAGACGCTAATGAGGCTGGTGTGTATATCGACATAAAAGGCGCATTTAAACCGCCTTTTACGGCTCTTGGGTAGTCGAAATCCCCACCATCAGTTGCACCAGTAACATCTTCCCATTCACGGAGAACACGATATGGGACATCAATATGGCCATCAATAATTATAGAATTTCTGGCAAGATCAGAAGCCGACATAATTTCGGTGGAGGGTGAGCAAGCTATTATAATTGACGATAAAAAAAATCCGGTAACAAGGCGAAGAATATTCATTTTAAGCTCCTATTTGTAAGGCTATAATGTGTTATATTTCAGAACTTAGTATAGGTAAAAATCAAGTGATTAACATCACAAAAAATCGGCTTTTTTGAAGAGTAATTGTTTGTTTCAATTCGTAACAACTATCATATTGATTTACTTGAGTTTTATAATGAAAGTATAATATGTATTATGATTAAAATCCTATTAATTGACGATGACTATAGGCATTCTGAGTTACTCAAGAATTACTTGTCGCGATACGGTATGAAGCTTGATTGCTTGAGTGATGCCGAAAAAGGCTTAAAAAGATTCAAAATATCTGACCCTGATTTATTGCTACTTGATGTGATGCTACCTGGAAAGAATGGTTTTGATGTTTGCGCTGAAATTAGAAAAACGAGTAATATCCCAATCATTATGCTAACTGCAAGAGGTGATGTTTCAGATCGTATATCTGGTCTTGAATTGGGAGCTGATGATTATATTGGTAAACCTTTCGAGCCAAGAGAATTGGTAGCAAGAATACAATCGGTTCTTAGGCGGGTTGACCAAGAGGTGAAATCGAGTGATGGAGTGCTTAAATTTGACGGCCTTACGCTTGATACAAATAGTCGCACTGCAGAAGTCGATGGTCAATCCGTTGATCTAACTTCTATGGAATATGAGCTACTATTCATTCTTGCAAAAAATACTGGAAAAAAAATGCACAGAGATGAGCTTTTGTCCAAGTTGAGAGGTATAAATGCAACTATTTTAACTCGATCAATAGATATTATGGTCAGTCGTGTAAGGAATAAAATTGGAGATAAAGCCAAACCTGCCCGCTTCATTCAAACAATATGGGGCAGTGGGTATATCTTTGTAGCAAAAGAGATAAAAGCTTAATCTATAATGTTTACACGTATTGGACATTCTTTGTCTCTACGTCTTCTGGGTATATTTTTGTTGTCAGGCGCTGTCTTTGCTTACGCTTCAATATTTGGTTTACGTTGGGTATATGAAACGGACGAACTTAGAGAGCTAGTTAATGGTCATTTATCTTTGCATATTGAATATGTAAAACAAGACATTGGTAATCCACCAAAAATAGAAAATGCGATCGCAATTACCAAGCAAGTTCCAGTAGACATAAGAATACTAGGGCCTGATATAAACTGGGCATCTGCCCCTGCCTTTCCTCAAATGGGAGATTTAGAGTTTTCAATAAGCGATCAGCTTAGTAATGACTCGAGTCAATGGCTAAATGAATTAGAAGGTATTGAATTTGCGAATGATGGGTTTCATCGTTTTTTAAAAATTGAAGAGGGCGGTTATGCCATTATAGTATCTACCCCAAAAATAACCTCTATGGCTGAGCAGAGAAGCCTTCCACGTTACATAAAGATTGAGCAGGGCGGTTATAATCTAATCATTATTGCTTTTACTTTGTTGTTGGTATTACTTACTTATTTGCCTGTTCGATGGTTGTTTATGCCTATAGAAATTGTCAGGCGGGGTGCAGCAGAGATTGGTCGTGGTAATGTTCGTTTTCGTATCAAAAACTTCAGAAATGATGAATTGGGTGACTTGGCTTTAGACGTCAATAAAATGGCAGAAGATGTTGAGTTAATGCTAGATGCAAAACGTCAATTATTATTGGGTATTAGTCATGAGTTAAGGTCGCCTTTGTCGAGACTGAGACTTGCCCTTGAACTGCAAAGTAATCGTGAAGATCAGGACGATCTCATTAGTGATCTCGATGAAATGGAAAAAGTGATTTCAACATTAATCGAGGCTGAGCGGTTAAATAGTCGTCATGAGGGCATTAATATCGAACGAGTTTCGATTACCGATATTACTGAAAAATTAATCGCTGATTTTTTCCCAAGAGAGAAGCATTTAATAAGCTTTAAATTTTCAGATGGCATGTACTTGAATGCTGATAAGCCAAGAGTAATATTGATGATTAAAAATCTTATCAATAACGCCCTTAAGTATAATGCTGACAAAAAAAGTATGGTTAAGGTTGATTTTTCAGTCACAACTAACGCAACCATAATTAAGGTTTATGATTCAGGGCCTGGCTTTACAAAGGAAGAGGCGAAGTTTTTAGGTGAGCCGTTTTATAGGGGTGATCCATCCAGGGCAAGACATACTGGGGGAACTGGCCTAGGGCTGTATATCGCTATGCTTATTGCTAAGGCGCATGGCGGGTCCTTGGATCTTGATGCAAATTATAAAGAGGGAGCATGTTTAATTATTTTGCTGCCATTTGAGCCGATACTCTGATTTAAAAAAAATATAAGTAATTAAAATATATAACTATTTTAATACTTCTTGTCCAATATTAACCACGTCTGACACAAGATCCTCAAAGTCAGATCGACGGCTCCTGTGATTGCAAATTGCTACTCTGATAGAGAAACTCCCATTTAGTAGTGTTGAGGATGGTGCTGAATTGCCACTTTCATGTAATCTCATTAAGATTTCTCTATTTAAATCGTTCAACTGGTCATCCTTGATGGGTGGTGCAATATATCTAAAGTTAACGATATTAAGAGATGTTGGAGCTAGTAACTCTAAATCCTGATGATCTTCAACTAATCGAGTGAGGTATTTTGCTTGATCTATATTTTGTTCAATCTGGGCACTATATTTATCCGCACCTTCAATCTTTAATGCCATCCAGGCGCGCAGCGCCTTGAATGATCGCGACAATTGAACTCCGTATTCGGAGAAATTAATAGGTCCTGAGGCAAGGCCTCGTTCAAAAGTTTTTATGTAAGGTGGAATGACTGAAAATGTCTCTTTATAGGGATGATTTCCGCGTATAAGAACGCATCCACAATCATATTGAATATACATCCATTTATGTAGGTCAAATGCAATTGAATCTGCGAGCTCGAGGCCATCCACAAGGTGGTGTGAAGTTTTAGCAAATTTGGTAATTGCACCAAATGCACCATCTGCATGCAGCCAGATATCCTCATTTTTTGCAATATTAGATAATTCAATTAAAGGGTCAATGGCACCTGTATTGACTGTTCCAACATTTGCAATAATACATGCTGGTATGTATCCCTTTTTCCGGTCTTCGTCTATGGCTTTTTGCAAAAGATCTAGGTTAACTGTGTAATCATCATTGATGGGTATTAATTTTAGTGATTTTGATCCCAGGCCTAAAAGTTCAATTGCTTTTCTAATGCATGAGTGGGTTTCTACTGAGCCATAAAACATTAATCTTGAATTATCCTTTATATTGACCCCTTCGTCTCTCACGTCATAATTTGAAGCATGCGTTCTTGCCACAGCAAGACCTACTAAATTTGCCATAGATCCTCCACTTACGAGAAGACCATTCGAATCTTGTGGATAACTAAGAAGGGTTTTGAGCCATGAAAGTAGTTGTAGTTCGACATGAGTTGAGGCAGTTTCGTCCATACCTAAACTGCCTGAATTCATCGCAGAAATTACCATATCAGCGATTAATTGACTGGGTGTTCCGGTCCCTCCGACCCAACTCCAGAATCTTGGGTGAATATTATTGGTCGGGTAGGGTAAAATATGATTTTTTACTGACTCATAGACCTCTGATTCTTTAGACCCTTTGTGCGGTAGGACTTCTTCGAATAACCTCTTGGATTCCTCTGGCAGAGCTGTCCAGACTGGTCTATCACCCACAGTCTTAAGATAGTCAACTAAATCATCTACAACTTTATGGGCCAGATCTTGGAATTCATCCCAATTTTCAGGATCTAATGATTGCTCATGTTTGTTTTGATCGTTCATATATGGCGCCTTGATTTATTGTTGTCAGATTGCTTTAGTCATAAATTATGATTATTTATTAAAATTATACTATCCTGTAAGAATGAATCTACTAATGTTTATTATCATTTTTTTTGCTATTGCCGTTTCGGTTGGGCTGATGATTTTAGCCTGGCGATTAGTACCAGGCTTAAAAAAGGATAAGGAAAATGATCAAAAGAATTAATTCATCTTATTACTGTTAATAAAATTAATATTGAGCGTCAAGTAAATCCATAATAATTTGATTATTTTCTTTCTTTGATAGTCTATCAATAATTAAATTTCTTGTTTGTAACATTACCTTGTTGTTTTTAGGTAAGTGATTAGTTTCGTAGATCTCTTTTAGCTCATTCATCGATAAGTAATCCGGGTGATGTATTTCAATGATTTCAGCGTAGAGGATTACTTTAGCTTCCTTTTTTGCTGAGAGGTTATAAACATGGATGGGCAAACTTTCAAGGTTTGGTTTATTTAGCCATTTTTTAGTGATTGTATGCACATGTTTATCTAACTCAAAAATAAATAAATTATCTTTGGTAATGTTCCAGCCATATTTTTTAAATGTGGCGCCGATTGATCCACCTTTTGCTATCTCTTGATGGATATTTGGTATTTTTTTTGAATCTACGAAATTCACTAACGCTAATGTATGGTACTTTTTTTTATATATCGGATGATTCTTGACTGCATTTTTGTCACTAGGGGAGATATAAAAAGTTTCATTACTAAAAAGAAATGAAATTCTGTTCTCATCATTATTTTCAATTATATCAAGATCATAGGATCCAAATTTTTTTTCAATCATTTCGCTATTCAATAATGGTGATGAGCAACCGTTTACGGTTAATGCAAATAAAAGAAGAATAGTTTTATATTTTGTATATCTGTAGTTCATGATTAGATCTTTTTCTCGTGACTTAAATTTAACGTAGTTGTTTATTATAATTTGGTATTATGCATGAATATGATTTGAAGTTTTTAAAGTGTATGTTTTAAATATTAGCAGAGAAAGTTTATGCAAGAGCAGGCATTGATTGTATTATCCGGGGGGCAAGACTCTACAACTTGTTTGTATTGGGCGATAGAGCGTTTTAATGTAAAAAATATTGAAGCTGTGACATTTGATTATGGGCAACGTCATAAAATAGAAATTTTATGTGCTCAGCAAATCACTGAACGTAATAATATTCCACATCATATTATCCCTATCAATTCGTTTGAAAAATTAGGTCAAAATAGCTTAACCGATATCAAATCTGATTTTGATGGTGGTCAGTACAGAGATTTACCCAAAACATTCGTGCCAGGAAGAAATCTGATTTTTTTAACATTTGCGGCATCTTTGGCTTGGCAAAAAAAAATTAATCATTTGGTTATTGGTACGTCACAAGCCGATTATAGCGGCTATCCAGATTGCAGGGAGAGTACGATTAGATCTATGGAAAATACACTAAATCTTGGACTGGATTGCACTTTTAAAGTGCATGCCCCATTAATGCATCTAAGTAAAAAAGAGACAGTAACTTTGGCTATCAAGCTTGGGGCACTTAAAGTAATGGCATATACACATACCTGCTATAGAGGCGAGCAACCACCTTGTCAACAATGTGAGGCATGCAAATTAAGGGCAAAAGGCTTTAAAGGTGCGGGGGTTAATGACCCTTTGCTGAATTAAGCATGTATTCCGTTAAAGAAATTTACTATACGCTCCAAGGTGAGGGACAGCAAATGGGAAGACCAGCTGTGTTTCTAAGGTTTTCAGGCTGTAACTTATGGTCAGGAAGAGAAGTAGATAGAGAGAAGGCTGTATGTCGTTTTTGTGATACCGACTTTAGGGGGGTGGATGGAATAAATGGCGGAAAGTATTCAACGGCTCAGGAACTGGTAAAAATGGTCAGCATGAATTGGCCTAAAACGAAACAAAAAATCAAGCCCTATGTGGTATGCACCGGTGGTGAGCCTTTATTGCAATTGGATGACGAGTTAATCGATGAATTTCATCGAAATTCGTTCGAAATTGGTGTTGAAACTAATGGAACTATTTCTGCTCCAAAGAATATTGATTGGGTTTGCGTCAGCCCTAAAGCTAATTCTATTCTTAAGCAAACATCTGGCAATGAAATTAAATTGGTATATCCACAGATTGAAGAATCAGCCTCACCTCAATTATTTCAAAAAATGGATTTTGAATTTTTTTTCTTGCAACCATTAGACGATAAAAATTCTAAATTAAATACAAAACTAAATACAAAACTTTCTATCGAGTATTGCTTGAAAAATCCACAATGGAGACTAAGCATACAAAGTCATAAAATATTAGGATTACCATGATGAAAGAATATACCGTCAAACAAGTTATTTTTGCATTAATCACTGGCTTTGGCCTCTCATGGCTTGTTTATCAATCTAGTGTTCAACTGCCTTATGAGGTGCAACGTCAAACTGAAGAAGAGATTATAAATAAAGCAAACGTATTATTGATTAAATCACTCAACTTGCCTTTAGGTTTAGAGGTTATAGATCCCATTAAACCTGATAAGGATGTTGGTAAAACATATATATCGCCAAATGGAAGAGAGTGGCAAGTGTCAGGCTATTATCGGCGCAATGAGCTTGATGAATGGCATCCCTGGCTAATAAATTTAGATGAAAATCATAAACTTATCCGATTAAGCGTGCAAGATGATATCCACTTATTTTCAGAAGAAATTCTTGAAAATTCATTAATAACTATTCGATCAATTGATTAAATAGATTATAATGACTTCAGATTTCGACGCTATTGTAATTGGTTCGGGTATTTCAGGTGGATGGGCAGCAAAAGAGCTTACCGAAAAAGGATTAAAAACACTTTTATTGGATCGTGGGCGGCCAGTTCAACATCAACAAGATTATCCAACTGAAAATAAAGGCGCTTTTGATTTACCTTACCGAGGTCAATGGCCGCCAAATGAAAAGAATAAGGATCGTTTTACACATAATGCTGTTGTTACGAGCCCAACCAATTATCATTTTTTTAATGATGATCGAAAAAATCCATATATAAATAATATAGATAAACCTTTTAATTGGATACGATCCGATATTTTTGGAGGGCGATCAATACTTTGGGGCCGTCAATGTTATAGGTGGAGTGATATTGATTTTAGTGCAAATAAAAAAGACGGTTACGGTATAGATTGGCCGATAAGATACAAGGATATAGCACCATGGTATTCATACGTAGAAAACTTTGTTGGCGTGTCTGGCGAGAAATTAAATCTCATGCAATTACCAGATGGTGAGTTCCTCCCAGCTATGCCATTGAATATTGCAGAAAAGCATTTCAAAAAATCGGTTGCTCAACATTTTAATGGTAGGGTTGTTACTATTGGGAGAACAGCTAATCTAACTACCGCACTGTCTAATCAAAAACGCAGTCGCTGCATGTATCGATCTCAATGCGATCGAGGATGTTCATTTGGTGCCTATTTTTCAACGCAGAGCTCAACACTTCCAGCTGCCGAAAAGACGGGTAACTTAACTATTAAGACAAATACACTTGTTGATTCATTGGTATATGATAGTGATAGAAAAAAAATAACTGCGATCAATGTCATTGATACAAAGACGAAGCAGCGTTATAAATTATCTGCGCGTGTCATCTTCCTTTGTGCTTCATCGATTGCATCCAATCAAATTCTATTAAATTCAAAATCTCATTCAATGCCACAAGGACTGGGTAATAATTATGATAACTTAGGTCGATACCTCATGGACCATACATTTGGTACTGGTGCAACGGGCGTATTACCTTATTTCAAAGAGTACATAGAATACGGTCGTCGTCCAACTGCAATGTATGTCCCAA
>CAJJBK010000055.1 GCA_905182415.1 uncultured Woeseiaceae bacterium
TAAATCCATGTGTGGGCATTCATTGGGTGCAACGGGTGTTCAAGAAGCAATCCATTGCCTCATGATGCTCGAAAATGACTTTATTGCTCCATCCATCAATGTATTAGATTTAGACCCAGAGCTCGAAGGTATGCCGCTTGTTACGAAACGCCTCGATAATGCTGGAATAAAAACAGCAATGAGTAATAGTTTTGGATTTGGTGGAACAAATGCCACTTTAGTTATGCAAAAGATAACCTAACTTCTTGAGAAAATGATGTCAATTGAACGTATTAAAAACGATAAGGTTTTTGATGGCAGTGTTGAGGTTTATCGTCACCCATCAAAAGTAAATAATTGTGATATGCAGTTCTCTGTTTTTCGGCCACAGCAAGAACAATATTCATCTGTCCCCCTGCTAACTTGGTTATCTGGTTTGACCTGTAATGAGGACACCTTTATGTTTAAAGCAGGAGCGTTAAAGTTGGCCTCAGAATTAGGCATTATGATTGTAACTCCTGATACAAGCCCCCGAGGCGATAATATTCCTGATGATAAAGATGGAGCCTATGATTTTGGTTTAGGCGCGGGCTTTTATGTTAACGCAACGCAAGCCCCTTGGCAGAATAACTATAATATGTACGATTATATTACCAAAGAATTACCAAATATTATTTCTTCAAATTTTGATGCAGATCTTTCTCGGCATGGAATTTTTGGGCATTCTATGGGAGGACATGGTGCACTGACGATTGGCTTAAAGAATCCAGATTTATATAGATCTATCTCCGCTTTTGCACCCATTTGTAATCCAATAAATTGTCCATGGGGCAAGAAGGCACTTCGAAATTATTTGGGTGATGATCAATCGAAATGGAATGAGTATGACGCTACTGAGATTATTGCTGCAGGAAATTATAAGTCTGCACAAAATATAATACGCATCGATCAAGGACTTGATGATGAATTCTATGGGCGTGAATTATGTACCGATAAATTTGAACAAGTTTGTAAAGATAATGAACTCGTGATTGATATACACCGTCACCCTGGGCATGGGCATGGTTATTACTTTATTTCTACTTTTATCGAAGATCACCTTAGGCATCATGCAAAATTATTATGTAATTGAAGTTTTATGTGAGTTATTCTTAAGTTGATTTTATCAATGTCATTGCAGTTTTTTTTCGTCTTAATCCCATTTTGTTTGTTTGTTTTTCTTCTGTATTTATATATCAACAGAATGGCATCATATGATAAGAGAAAAAATCATACTCGAGCAACAATAGCACTGCCTAGCCATGATCAAATTATCGATTCTTTCTCTCTATGTTCGATCACCGTCAAAGACCAATGTTTTAGGGCGCGAATTTATAACATACAGGGCAAAGGTGATGCAATTTTTCTATTGCATGGATGGCCGCAATCATCAATATCTTGGCAGCCTTTTTTCGACGCCGCAAAAGACTTGGATTATAAAATCATTGCTTTTGATCAAAGGGGCTATAGCCCTGGGGCAAGATCGCAAGATATTCATGATTATACTACCGATAAATTAGTTGAAGATGTGTTTTCCATTGCTGATGAGTTGAATATCTCACGTTTTCATCTTGCTGGCCACGATTGGGGTGCTGCAATCGGGTGGGCGGCAGTGATGTCTCAGCCAAAAAGAATTTTATCTTGGACGGCTTTATCTATCCCTCATTCATTGGCCTTCTTTGAGGCGCTTAGAGTTGATAAGGAGCAAAAGAAAAAGAGTCGCTACATTATCTTATTTAGAATGCGATGGCTGCCCGAGCTACTATTAATGACAAGAAATTTTTTTATTTTGAGGTCAATGATATTCCGTTGGATGCCAGAATTACACACTCAAGAGTACCTCGCTATCCTCTCTGAGCCTGGCGCTCTAAGTGCCACATTAAATTGGTATCGAGCAATAGGGATGAGTAAGAAATTTCCTTACAATCCTATTATTAATTTACCTGTATTATTTATCTGGGGCAATCGTGATCCTGCCATAAGCAAGCAGGCGATAACTTTGCAAGATCAATATATCAAAGGAGTGTATAAAAAAATTGAACTGGATGCAGGTCATTGGTTGCTTGAGAGAAGATCAAATTTAGTGATAGATAATATGTTAAAACATATTGCTAGCGTGACAAAAGATTAGACACGTAGGTTATCAAAGATATTTTTATTATCCTCTATAATACGTTCCGTGACTTCTGCTTCTGGATTACGTGACCAATCGTCTTTTTGGTTAGAACCACCCAGAAGTATCTCTCCTGCCCGAGGGAACATATAAGTGACATCTGATCCACCGCCGACAGTCAGATAATCTATAGCTGGATCCGGAGGAATAAATACCAATTGCCCCTTTACTGGCGTCAATTCATCATCTTTAAATAATGCTTTAGAGCCTAATCCTGTACAGTTAAAAATTGTATTTTCTTGGAGTGAGAGAATATCATCTAAATTTGTAAAATTACGGATTTTAAAGTGACCGCCCGTTAAAAGAAAGTCATCTCGAACACGTCTTAAGAATGTTGCTGGTTCGATAATCATAGTGACTGTGCGTTTAACAAAATCAACTGGAAAGGGGTGTTCGTGAGGTTGAAGATCAGCAACTGAGGAGAAAAGTTCAGGGAGTTCTCTGAGGTAGTATGATTCTTTAATTTCTTTATTACCTAGATAATAATTTTCGAGAAAACGAATTCCATAATTTGCGCCACTTAAATTTTGATAAGCATGATGAGAGATTCGCGAAGCATATTTATATTGCTGTTCAAAGGCTTTGGAAGCAACCCCCTCTTCAAATACACTCGTAGGTGCCCATTGACCAGCCCCTACATTTGATACTGAGTGCCGTGAAATATCTCGTGTATAGATGGTGACTTCCCATCCAGCATCTTGAAGTAATCTAGCTGTGGTAAGACCCATTATTCCACTTCCTATTACAGCAGCACGATTAATAGGAAGTCCTGCTGTTTGATGGACTGCCAGAGCGGACGAACCCCATGATAATGAAATACCGCCTCCACCATGCCCGTAATTATGGATAATATTTTTTTTGTCATATTCTTCTCGTTTTACCACAAAACCAGAGGGTCGATAAGGTCTTAAGCCCACAATAACACGCACTATTTTATTGCGAGCTATGCGTGGAGCATAGAATGGTGTTCTAGAATGTGGACGCTCATAATTCTTATTTAAA
Organism: uncultured Woeseiaceae bacterium; assembly: GCA_905182415.1. Lineage (GTDB taxonomy): Bacteria > Pseudomonadota > Gammaproteobacteria > Steroidobacterales > Woeseiaceae > SP4260. Next base: position 3,194 of record CAJJBK010000055.1, read on the forward strand.
ATTGAAGATATATCTGAACATGCACTTAAGGATGAGACTGCACCCACTGAGCCAAGTGTTTTAATTACTTGACGACGCGTGGTATTAATTGTGGAGTTATTCATAGTGCCGTCCAAAATTATAATGATCCATAGATTATTTGTTTATAAATTAACTTATATTGATTAAACTGCTTTATCAAATTAAATTGGTAATCATCCATTATGTTTACATATATAGACCCTGAGATTCGTGGCCGTCTTCTAGAGCGAGGAAAGCTAGTTACCATTAATTACGATGGTAAGATCATTGATTCAAGTTCTGATTTAAGCATTGAGAGTCATGCAATTAGCATTCTAGGCCCAATCCCGTTGCCGATATTAAATATGAGCTGTGAAACTACAGTCGATTGGTATGCTTGTGTGCGTCATACTGAACTCAACAAAGTTGAAGAGTTAGCTAATGAACTTCGTGACAGTGAAGGAAAGAATTCCTTTGCTATATTGGCATCCTCTATGGCTGTTAATAGTGTTCTAGTTATGGGTGATAACTCCAAATGGCAGAATCCATTGATTCGAGTTCATTCTAGTTGTTTAACTGGAGATGTATTTGGTTCTGGAAGATGTGAATGTGGACCACAATTAGATATGTCATTGGCGAACATTAAAGATGATGAGTCAGGTGGTATGGTGGTTTACATGTCGGGACATGAAGGGAGAGGTATTGGTTTGTGGGCCAAAGCGGCTACTTATTTATTGCAAGATGACGGAGAAGATACTTATCAAGCAAATCGCTCGCTTGGTCTAGAAGAAGATTCACGTGACTTTGTAGATGCAGCCATTTTAATAAAATATTTTAATGGCTCTCAGCCTTTTAGATTAATGACCAATAACCCAAAAAAAATTAATGATTTAAAATATTTTGGTTTAGATAAAATTACACCGGTTAAACATCTGATTGGTATCACAGATAAAAATCGAAATTATCTTTCAGCAAAACAAAATTGGGGTCACAATTTGGATGATAATGACCTCAAAAAAGAATAATTATTGACGCCAGAGTCTGATATTTTCAGGATTATTTTCGAAATCAGATCTAAATGGGTTGATGTCTATACCACCGCGTCGATTATAACGAGCATAAACAGTCAATTGATTGGTTTGACAAAGCTTCTTAATATCCATGAAAATCTTCTCTACACAGGCTTCATGAAAGTCATTGTGACCTCGATAAGAATTGATATAGCTTAATAAGCCACCGCGATAAATCTTTTTGCCTTTGTACTTTATTATGATTGTGCCGGTATCTGGTTGATTAGTGACAGGGCAATTAGTTCTCAAGATCTCTGAATACAATAATTCCTCGGTATGAATATCATTCTCAGTTTTTAGAGCTTCAGTCGTTACTTTTGAATGAGTGAAGTTAGCATTTTCTTGATCTATAGAATGACCTTCATTTGAATTGATCTGATTTTTTTCGTTATCTTTAGTTGATGAAATTAATACCTTTACATCACTATTGGTCAGCTGAGATAAATCATGTTTAATAAGATCGGTAGCAATTGACGGTGATTGAAATTGATTATTTGAGAAAGTATTTAGGTACAGTTTTAATGACTTAGATTCTACGATATTTTCTGAGTTTGCGGAAAATAAGATTGTAAGCTTACCAATATGTGGTCTTCCCGAGTCATCGAGCCAAGAAAATTCCCAAGCATTCCATATATCAACTCCTTGAAATATGAGATCTCCGTCTACCATATACTCTGCCCGATTTTCTTTTCTGCTTATTGCAAAAAGTAAATCGGGCGAATATGAGTTTGGATAACGAGTATCTTTCCCTAGCGGGTTGTCATTCAATACAATAACACCTTCTAGAATCGCGAAGATGTAAGTGTTACATCCGCATTAGCCCAAATAATATCGAAGCGCTGCTGTATCTCACTAAAATCTTTGTCTTGTGCTTTTAATGCTTCAATGAGTCCATACATTGCCCATCCATTTCTGGGATATCGTTTTAGATTTTCTTTAAACACACCCTCGGCCTTATTAGAGTTGCCCGCTGCTAGTAGGGCTTTACCAAGTGATAATCTAGTAGGGTAATACCAGAAGGGCGGTTCTGTATATGGCAGTTTATCCTGAATTAAAACGGCTTTAGTGAATTGGGCGATGGCTTCAGAGGTATTATTTTCAGCCATAGCTATTTCACCCAATGCTAGAGAATCAGCGATATTCAAAAGCATTGAGGCGGGATAATAAATGGAATCAAGATGCATTACATCGTCCGTATCTTTGTATTCACCGAGCATAGCCCGCTCTTTTTTTGCCATTTCTAATTCACCGATATTAGCGAAAGCTACAGCACGCGTGTAATGCCAAATACCATTCGCATATTCTAATCTTTCAGCCGGTGCTGGTTGTTGTAATACTTCATTCCAGCGACCAAACTGAACTAGTGATTGCATTGGAATGGTTTTAAAGAATTCCACTCCTGGAAACTGATCAATCATTTCAATTCTAACGTTTTTTGCAACTTTCTCGCCTGCTTCGATGGCTACTTTGCTTCTTCCCTCCATACTTGAAGAAGCCCATAAAAAGTGAATATTATGGGGATAGTAGGCAGCAGGATAGAACCCCTGTGCGTTACAAGCAGCAATATAAGCCTCATCAACTGCAGCTGCCATTTCATTCGATTTTGAGGCGTCTGCATAACGACCTAAACGCCAATATATATGAGATGGCATATGTACAAGGTGTCCAGCACCAGGCACTAGATCAAGCAAAATATCAGCCGAAGCCTCAGCTCGTTCTGGCTTTGAAGATGATTCTACCGCATGTATGTATAGATGGATTGCCATAGGGTGAGCTGGATTCCTAGCCAGTACCTCTTCAAGCTTATTGATTGCTTCGATAGTAAGGGGCTTTGGGTTATCTTCATCAATCCAATAATTCCATGGCATGGTATTCATGAGTGATTCAGCAAATAAAGAAGCCGCATCATCATCCTGGGGATATTTATGTGACAAAGAGCGCATCGCTTCAGCATAAGCTTGATCTAATGGCGCTCTAGGTGAAGAGAGGTCACCATTATATCTTTCGGCTAATGCATCTATATAGTCACGCTCTTTTTGAGAGGCATTTTCTTTAAGTGATATGGCTTTTTGTATTGCTATAAATGCAGCTTCACGATCTTGATCTGCCATAATAACTGCACCATTACTGGTTACATTGATATTGGGACCTAGTGCTAGAGCTTCACCCCAGAAACACATAGCACATTCTGGATCTAAAGTTTGAGCAGCTCTGAATGAGCGCGCCGATTCAGCATGATTGAAAGCGAAATCAATGGTTAAGCCTTGATCGAAGTATCTTTGTACATATGGATCTTTTGTGGAGATTGGATGAATGTGATTGCCCATGTTCTCAAAAAGAGGTGCTCCTGCACGTGTCACCAGATCATTTAAGCTTTCTTCAGAAGAGCAACTTCCAATAAATACTAAGGTTAAGATCAATAATATAGATTTAAATTTATTCATTGTATTTCCTTGTATTGGAGCGATTAGTTAAGGGCAGGGCATTTACTACTCTAAGTCAAGAATTAGATCCCATTCCTTTTTACCCACTGGAATGACAGACAATCGATTGCCTTTTTGGTTTAATCGAAAATCTTGCAACTGCTCATGTGCTTTTAGTTCTTTTAGAGAGATTTCGCGTTTTAGTTTTCGTTTATATTTTACATCGACCAATAACCAACGAGGATTTTTTGGATCACTTTTACCATCAAAATATTTTGATTCAGGATCAAATTGAGTTATATCGGGATAAGCTCCACTTACTATAGTCATCAAACCAGTTATTGCAGGTATTTTGCAGTTGGAGTGATAAAAAAAAGCAATGTCACCTATTTGCATCTGATCACGAAACATATTTCTAACTTGATAGTTTCGAATACCGTCCCATGGTTCTTGCTTGTCTCTTTTTAGATCATCGATACCATAGACATCAGGTTCTGATTTCATTAACCAATAAGCCATTTTTTACCTATAAAAATTTAACAATTTATTGGGTCGTATTTTTAATAAAAGCGACCTCATAAGTAATATACAATCATGGGGTTTCTTTTAAAAGTTTTAAGTGGTTTTTGCTTCTTTAAAATCTAAACCCTAAATCTATTTGAACACGGCTATAATCAATTTCTTCTGTTTTAGAAGGTTTATATTTTGACATGATTATAGTTCCACCAAGAGTTATATTATCCCTCAATGTATATCTGCTTCTTATTAGATGTCCGTCAGAATCTGTATTCCCGCCTGCGAAATCCGAGTCTGAGAAAGAACCTATTAAAGCGTCTTTTTCGGTATTATGATAAGCATAACCAATTTGTTTATCACCGCGCTTCTTACTTGACCCGACGTTGATCCCAAAAGAATAAGCTTTGTTATTATTCGCCGCGGCAGAATTGTTTATAACTTCTAAGTGTAAAGTAGTCGGCCATTGAGCAATAACAGTTTTTATTTCTGAGAAAAATTCAAATAAATTATAATCGAAAAGATAGTTTCCCTCAGAATCTAAGCTATTTCCCTTAGCTTTGTAGAAGGGAGAATTACCTTGTGAATTATAATCATAATAACCAACTCCGGTAATTATAGATGTAACATTAGAGAGATTAAATTTCTTTCCTGCTTGCAATGAATGCAGAATTGTATCGTTTTTTTCTGATCCTTGATCAATTACAATATAACCACTATTTACAAATACTTCATTAGCATTGAAAGTCCCAAAGACTCCCTCTGGGTTTAAATCGTTATCCCATAATAGATTATTTCCACCTGCAGTAAACCATGGCATTTTCATCTTACCACCCATGATTTGTAATTTTTCATTTACTCTCCAGTTTGCAAAGGCTCTGCCTATTCCTATTCCTTTGCCAGAAGCATTTTCTCCAAAAGTTTGATTTGATGAAACAGGATCATCAATGCCTGTTTCAAATCTAAAAACCAATTCAACATCATCAGAGATATTCGTGGACAAACCTAACCTAGTTCTGAATCTTTCTCGTTCATTGTCGTTACCGGGATTTTTGTAAATACCTTCCCAGCGAAAACGAGTATCTCCCTTTAATGAAATATTGTCATACCATTTTGATTTGATTGTATCTCCAAGCAGCAAATATGGAATGAAGAGCCAGATTAAAGTCAGAAAATTTAATACAAAGAACTTTAACATAGTCATTAGCTAAAAATTCCCTTCATCATGAAGAAGAATATTATAGATAGTCCAGCTCCAACTGGTAATGTCACGAGCCAGGATAGAAAGATTCTGCCAACCACATTTAAATCAATAGCTGAAAGCCCTCTTGCAAGCCCTACACCAAGAACTGCCCCTACCAATGTATGAGTAGTTGATATTGGAAGTCCGGTTCCAGAGGCAAGAACAACAGTCGTTGCAGCAGCAAGTTCTGCAGCAAAGCCACGACTAGGTGTGAGCTCAGTAATATTTTTGCCAATTGTTTCTATGACTTTGTAACCGAGCATTGCTAATCCTGCAATAATACCTATACCACCAACCAGTAGGATCCACCAAGGCATGGTAGATTTGGATGCAATTTCACCTCCCGATTGAACAACACTAACTATAGCTGCAAGCGGACCTACCGCATTTGCAACATCATTTGAACCGTGAGCAAAAGCCATCGCACAAGCCGTAAATATCATTAAAACGGCAAATACTCGCTCCACACCATCAAATGTAACATCACCTCTTTGTTGCGAAATATTTTTAACTCTTTTGAGAAGTAAAGATCCTAAAAGAGCAATTGCAACACCAATTAAAATTGAGTATTGCAAACTTTCTGTGAAATTTAGATCTAATCCTACGTGCTTTAGACCTTTTAATAAGGTAACCATTGAAATAACAAAACCAACTAAAAACATATATGCGGGTACATATTTTTTGGCATTTCGGAAAGGGTCATCGGTATTTAATATTAGATGTTGTACTGTTCTGAATATCAAAAAAGAAATTGTTCCTGCCATCAAAGGTGAGACGATCCAACTTGAAACTATAGATATTACTTTGTCCCAACTGACAGCATCAACACTAATTCCTACAGCAGCAAAACCGACAATTGCTCCAACAATAGAGTGAGTTGTAGAAACGGGCCAGCCATTATAGGAAGCAATAAGTAACCATGATCCGGCCGCTAACAATGAAGCAAGCATTCCGAATACTAATAATTCTGGTGTATCTGCCAATAAAGATGGATCAATAATTCCTTTTCTTATGGTTGATGTAACCTCTCCACCCGCTAAATAAGCACCAGCAAATTCAAATATACAAGCAACTAGGATAGCTTGGGAGAGGGTTAAAGCTCTTGCGCCAACGGAAGTACCCATTGCATTTGCAACATCGTTAGCACCAATACCCCAAGCCATAAAAAAACCAAATACACATCCACTAATAAGTAGATAAGGTCCATAATTAATGATTATATCCATTTACATTTTTCCTTTTTTTAGCGTGAGGCAATAAGAGAAATTCGATGACCAATTTGTTCTGCAATATCTGCAAGTTCTCCAATCTTATTAATAACGCTATATAAGAACATTACGTTAATTGGTGGTAGGTCTTTTTCAATATCAAATAGTTGTGTTCTGAGTATGATTTCAGTTTCATCACAGCGATCTTCAAGGGAGTCTAATTGACGAATTAATTTTTGCATTTCTTCAGCAGCATTACCGCCAAAAGCGAATTGGAATAATTCATCGATTTGATTGGTAGCGTTAGAAGCAACTTTGCATATTTCAGCTGCTTCTGCAGCAAATTGCATAAAAGTCACTGATATTTCAGAGGGAATTTCCATTCTTCTGCCAATCATTAGGCCTGAAATACCTTTAATTGTATTCGGAATCTCATCGGCACGTTTTACAAGCTCTAATACATCTTCTCTTGGAACCGATAAAAAAATACTTTTAGGAACAAGCCCTCTTGCTTCAGCCTTCAGAGCATCTGCATCATGCTCAAGATCAACAATTTTTTTTCGGGATTGAGTTGCTCTATCCCAGTCCATATTTACTACAGATTCAAGGAAAGTCATTAATTCAGCTGCGCTTTCATTGGCTTTTTCCATGTGTTTTTGGATAGGGCCAAATGGCGATTTTGTAATTAAATCAGAAATTCTGTCCATATTTATCATCCTTAGTGGTTAAATTAGCACTTGGTTAAAGCGTTGATTATTTTTTTAAAATAGGATTATGAACTATCAATGTGACAGTTTTGTGACGCTCGTGTAACGTTTCTGTAATTTATTTGGAGGGTAAATTAAGAGTGAACCAGAAAATAGTTCCATTGGGATGTGCTGACTCATTACCAATTGACCCACCCATTAGATTTACTAAATTTTTTACTATCGCCAGGCCAAGGCCAACCCCGGAAGTAGATATAAATTGCTCAGATTTTAGCCGATAAAAACGTTCAAATACTCTTTCTCTTGATTTGGGTGGAATTCCTATACCTCGATCTTCAATTTCAAACTTGACTTTAGTACCCATATTCTTTGAACGGATTGAAATATTTGTACGCTCATTATTTGGACTATATTTTATGGCATTATCTAGTAAATTAGTCACTACTTGCCTAAAAGCTTCTTCATCTATAATCACTTCTAGATTATCATTGACATCAATCTTTATTTCAGCCGAAGTATAGTTTTCAGATATATCTTTGACAATTTTTTCAATTATTTTTTTTGGATTTACAGTTCTCATATCAAGAGAATATTCTCCTGACTCTATAGTTGCTAGATTAAGAATATCTGAAAGTAAGTAAGTTAGTTTTTCAGAATTTTTTAAAATTGCAGATGAGAATTTTTTAGCTGTATCATGATCTTTTAATGCTCCATCTAATAAACTTTCAGCATTTGCCCTTATAACACTTAAAGGTGTCCTTAACTCATGTGAGATATTTGCGATGAAATCTCTACGCATTGATTCAAGTTTATGTATTCTGGTGGAGTTCGTTAGAAGTACTAAAATTTCTTGGGTATTTTCTTCTAATGATAGGCTAGCTAGGAATGTCATTCCACCTGATTTAGGGCCATTAATTTCTTCAACTAAATTATTAGTATTTTTAACTCTTCTAATTAAACTATTTAATTCGTGTGATCCCAGAATTTCTATGTAAGAGCATCCTAATGCTGCATTTGAAATATTGAGAAAGTTCATGCATGCAGTGTTTATTTCTGAGATACAACCTGTCTTATCAATAACCATAAACCCAACATTCATATGACTTAATACTGACGAGAGATCCCTTGAGCTTGCCTTAGTTGCTACTTCTGCGGAAAGTCTTTTTTTTGGAGTATTGTTTTTTTGGCCGGAAAAAAATTTCATAACAGTTTTTTGTAGTTTAATCGGTAACCAATAGATCTAACAGTTTCTATATTTTTAGAAAATTCGCCTAGTTTTGATCGAAGTCTTTTTATATGAGTATCAAGGGTACGTGTAGTTATATCTGCATTGTAGCCCCAGATTTTATATAATAAAGTTTCTCTGCTATGAGCTTTTCCATTATGTCTAGCCAAGTAATGGATAAGTTTAAATTCTTTTGCTGTTAAATTTATTTCATTTTCATTCAATAATATTCTGTGCGATTCGATATCAATATGCAGATTTCCGATTGTAATATTGTCTTTAGGCTGAGTATTTTTATTTCTTTTTAATAATGCTGACACTCTGAGTGAGAGCTCTCTTAGGCTGAATGGTTTCACTAGGTAATCATCGGCTCCTATTTCAAGACCTGATATTCTATCAATCTCCTCTCCTTTGGCAGTGAGTATTAAAACTAGTATATCGCGATGCTTTGGATTATTTTTTATGTGCTTACAAACATCCAGGCCCGAGATATCAGGTAGCATTAAATCTAGTATCACTATATCTGGCGGATCACCTGCTTCAATAATTTTGATTGCCTTGCCCCCCAATGAAGCTAAAGTTACTTGGTAGCCTTCATTTGTAAAATTATATTGAAGGGTTGAGAGAAGATCAGCTTCATCTTCAACAATTAGAATGTGAGATTTCATAGGCTACTTTTGGGCTTTCATGGAATTAATTTTTTTAAGCTCAGATTGATTGATATATAACATCTTAACTGTTTAATTTTATGGCATAAACCGATATTTTATGTAAGCATATATATAGTGACTAATAATAAATAAAGTAATTTGCAATGCTAGAAAATTTAGCTAGAAAAATTCAGGAAGCGGTTAGTAAAAAAGAACCATTTGGCTTTACCGTCCGTTTTGATTTAGATGACGATGAAAGTATTTTTGTTAATGCCAAATTAGATCCAATTGAGGTATTAGAAGTAAAAGATCCAGCAGATACAGTTTTTAAATTAAGCAAAGCTAATTTAGATGCTATGCTTGATGGAAAGTTATCACCCATGAGTGCTTATATTACCGGCAAGATGAAAATTGAAGGTGACATGACTAAAGCTATGCAATTAAGCTCATTGTTTGGTTAAACTGATCGTAAATAATAACTGTAGTCAATATCACTGATATTATGATTGAATTCTGACTCCTCGAAACGCCTATTAGCTACAAAAGTCTTGCAAAACTCCTCTCCTAGGTAAGTTGGCAGTACCTTGTTGTTTTCAAACTCATCAATAGCTCTATTCCATCGATTTGGGATTTTTTGATTGAGTGATATTACTTCGCCTTCTTTGACCATTTCTCCGGGGTCACATTTATGCGTTATTCCGTAATGAATTCCTGAGAGTATTGCTGCTGTAGCCAAATATGGGTTTGCATCTGCACCAGAAACACGATGCTCGAATCGTAAATTTTTCTCATCTGAAATTGGAATACGTAATGAAACATTGCGATGATTTGGGCCCCAATTAGGCTCTACTGGTGCAAACATTTCTGGTCTTAATCGTCGATATGAATTGGCATTAGGTGCAAAAATAGCTGTTGCAGCCCTCATTGTCTCCTTGAGTCCACCTATGGCATACCTTAGGTTTTCAGAATAAGGAGGTTGAGTTAGTTTTTTGTTATTTTGCGAGAAATAGTTATTATCATCTTGATCAACCAGACTCATATGAACATGTAAGCCAGAACCAGATTCTTCGGCAAATGGTTTAGCCATAAAACAAGCGACAAGACCGTGTTGGCGAGCAATCGCTTTAATTGCTCTTTTTAAGAGTATGGCATGGTCACAGGCTAATAGAGGATCATCAATATGATGCAGGTTAATTTCAAATTGAGCAGGTGCATATTCTGAAATAGCAGTACCTGCAGGAATATTCTGCTTTTCACAGACCGCATAAAGATCATTCAAAAAGCCTTCAATATCCCAAAGATCATCAGGGTGATAGCATTGTGGTCCGGGTTGAGGTCTACCCACACCAGGAATTAAAGAAGTTTTTGGAGTGGGTCGATCAGTATTAGCATCCAAAAGATAAAACTCAAGTTCTGCTGCCATGACTACCTTGGGGACTATCTCTTTTATTTTTGACAAGGTTCTTTCAAGAACACCTCTAGGTTCTGCAAAAAAAGGTTTATTATTATGCTTATCATAAGAAAAAAGTGCCTGCGCTGATGGTTTTTTTGCCCATGGAATAGGTACCAAGCTTCCAGCAATTATATGAGCACCAGTGTCGGGATCTCCATCATCAGCAGACCATTTTATACCTGGTATTGTTTGTCCTAGAGTATCTAATAAAACTGCACTTCCAGGAATAGAGAAGCCATCCCTAAAAATACTTTCAAATTCATTAGAGCGAATACGTTTTCCACGAATCACTCCATTTATATCGCCAATTATGATTTCCATTTCCTGTGTATCAGGAAATTTTTTCATATATTCATTCAATTCATTTAGATTAGATTCTTGAGAAATTTTACTCATAAGACGCTCATATAATATTATTTAACTAATTTATTGTATCAGAATATATGATTGGATCGGATCACTTATATGTGTATTATCATAATATGAAATTTATAATCATATTATGAGTAAAAAATGAGAAAAACAACTGCTCCAAAAGGAGCACAAGCTGCTCTTCGTGCAATTCGCCTACTCAAGTTATTTACTATTGTGAAACCTGAGTTATCTTTAACGCAAGTCAGTGTATCTGCCGACCTAAACAAAACCACCGCCCATCGGTTGTTACGGGCACTTGAGAGTGAAAGTTTGGTTCAGAGAAATTCAATTACTGGTCGCTATAGTCTTGGGGCAGGCCTCATGGCTTTAGGTGTACAAGCATTATCGAGTAGTGACTTGAGGAGAAGGGCACGACCTATTTTAAAATTACTAGCCAGAGATACCGGCGAAACAGCACAACTAGAAGTTCCTGTTCAAGATGGTATGTTGATTTTAGATGAAGTTACAGGCCGCCATGTAGTGACTGCAACAGGAAATATTGGCACTCATTGGCCTATACATGCAACTTCTAGTGGTAAAGCTTATATGGCTTTTGATACAAATACATATGATCAATTACCAGATGCACTATCAAGCCTCACAAAAAATACGATCTCAAGCAAGGCTTTGATGAAAGTGGAAATTGAACGAATAGTAAAACGAGGTTTTTCCGAAAGTGTTGATGAGCTAGAAACGGGTTATAGTTGTGTCGGCATTGCTGTATTTGATGCACTTGGTAACATCCAAGGAGCTTTATCAATTGGCGGACCATCTCATCGCATGACAATGGAACGAAGAATGGAGATAGGGGCAGCATTGAAAAAAGCTTCAGGTCGCCTCAGCCCAGAGTATTAATTTATTTACTTGGCATGTTAATATCAAAATAGATAAGATAATTCGACTCTAGCGAATCTAAAATAATGGGGATTAACATTAAGAGATACATAATTCTGCTGATTGCTATAATGGCCTCGACCTCTTCTCATGCAATGGACGTTAAGTTATCTCAAGTTGCCTTAACGCATGTCGATACGGAAATTAATATATCCAATACAGACGCCTTTCAGTTAATTAATGTATATATCGATACTCAAAAAATAAGTGGTACAACAGATGAGTTTGGTCGTTTAGATCTGAAATTAAAATTTGATCATACTGGAAGAAAAAATCTTCGTGTTGTTGGGTCTGATCTAGATTCTAAAGATTATTATTTACGAGTTATTCCAGGTTGGATTTCTATCGCGCCGCCATTACTGGCAATCTTTATTGCATTAATATTACGCAATGTCATCCCTGCTTTGATTGCGGGCATCTGGCTAGGTGCCACGGCACTTATATCTTTCACGCCAATGGGAATCTTTCAGGGGCTCTTAGATGGATTTCAAGTATATGTGGTAAAAGCCCTTTCCAATGAAGACCATGCGGCGATCATATTGTTTTCGATGATGATAGGTGGAATGGTTGGGATAATTACGAGAAATGGCGGCATGAATAGCATTGTGATGCTTTTGGTTAGTAGAGCTAAGACAGCAATTGGTGGTCAAGTATCGGTATGGTTGATGGGGTTAATGATATTTTTTGATGATTACAGTAATACATTGGTTGTTGGGAATACAGCCAGACCACTTACGGATCACCTCAAAATATCCAGAGAAAAATTAGCTTATATAGTTGATTCGACTGCTGCACCTGTAGTTTGTATTGCTTTAATTACAACTTGGATTGGCTATGAGGTAGGTTTAATTGATCAAGCACTCAAAGGTATTCCTGAGCTAACAGAGCCTGCTTATACGGTTTTCTTGCATTCTATACCTTATAGTTTTTACCCTATCTTGGCTATTATCTTTGTGTTTACTGTAGCCAGAACCGGTAAAGATATGGGTCCAATGTATCATGCTGAAGTAAGAGCAAGGAAAGGACAAGTTTCGCCTGTGAATACCATGGATATGCCAGCCATACAGGGAGATAATCTAGAGGCAAAAGCGGGCGTAAAAATGCGTGCAATGAATGCATTTATTCCTATAATAGTATTAATCTTCTCATTATTGGTGGGTCTTTATGCCACCGGTGAAGGGGATACAATGACAGATATAATTGGTTCTGCAAATTCTTATACCGCGATGCTTTGGGCTTCATTATTGGGAGCCATGACAGCAGCTATAATGACCATATCCCAGAAGATATTAACCACTCATGAGACCGTTGATGCGTGGTTTGGTGGCGTGAGAGCCATGCTATTTGCCATGATTGTATTAATTTTAGCTTGGGCACTTTCCGATATAAGTATGGCGCTTAATACCGCTGATTATCTGGTTTCAATTCTGGCTGATTCTTTACCTGCTGAGATGGTTCCAGTTACGGTGTTTATTCTTTCTGCCATTACTGCATTTACAACGGGCACGAGTTGGGGGACATTGGGAATCTTGATGCCATTGGTAGTCCCATTGTGTTGGGCGGTAATGCAAGTCAATGGTGTTGCCGATGCTGAGCATATGCATATATTGTATTCAGCTATTGCCTGTAATCTAGCGGGTGCTGTTTGGGGAGATCACTGTTCACCAATATCTGATACAACAGTTTTATCCTCAATGGCTAGTGGCTGTGATCATATTGAACATGTTCGAACTCAAATGCCATACGCTTTATTGGTAGGTATAGTAGCGATATCGATTGGTACCATACCTGGCGCTTATGGTCTGCCACCCATTATTTCAATTATTGTTGGTGCAATTATTTTAATTGCAGTTCTGGGATATTTTGGTCGCAGAGCTGACGAATAAAGCAAGCTCATATTTTTCATGATGTGATATTTCACTGAAGATTCTATTTTCTTGGGGTAGAATTGATTAAAAGTATTTATAATTTATAGGAGAGTTAAGATGTTTCGACTAAGTTTGGTTATTCTTGGGTTTTTGATAAGCTCAACTACGTTTGCACAAAATAATAACGCAATCGAAGATAAGTTAAATGCAGCCCTTGCATCAGAAATAAGAACCACGGCAGAAAAAGCAAGAGATCGTAATAGAAAACCACTTGAAACCTTGAACTTTTTTCAGCTCAAAGATGACATGCGGGTACTTGAGTTGGTTGCCGGCGGTGGTTGGTATACCAAATTATTGGCCCCTATTCTAAAAGAAAATGGTGAGTACTATGTAGCTGTTTGGGCGGACAACCTTAAAAAAGGATTGTTATCTCAAAAAGGTTTTGAACATGTCAAAACGGTTGATGGTATTAATCCTTCTAGAAGTGGAGTCGGTCGCTTAAACACAATTGAGCCTTTTTCTCTGGGATTAACAAATTTAGATTTGGTTGTTACTTTCAGAAATATGCATAATTTCGATGTAGCAGGACGAAACGCGATTAATCAGGCAACTTACGATGCTTTGAAATCTGGTGGCTTATATGGAGTTATTGATCATACAAGACGACATATGCAACCAATGACAAATGAAGTATGGCGTAGAGCAGATCCTATGCAGATAACAAAAGAATTACTGGATATTGGGTTTGAACTTGCAGCTTATAGTGATCTTCATTATAGACCTGATGACGAATTACGTTATGAAGTAGGAAGAAAGTCAGTGACTGGAAATACTGATCGATTCACTATGCTATTTAGAAAACCTTAAAAAATCATTTATAAAAAAACGAGGCCTTAGTGGCTTGTAAAAGTAAAACTAAGACAAAGCATGAGCGAAAAACCAGTTATTGCAGTTCCTGCTGATAGGAGACTCATCGGTATTCATCCATTTCATATGGTGGGTGAAAAATATATAACTGCCCTCAAAGATGCCGCTGAAGGTTTGCCATGGATGATACCGGCCACTGGCAATGACAGTATGCTTGATGATGTTTTTAGCAAAATTGATGGTCTATTTTTAACTGGGAGTATCTCAGATATTGAGCCGCATCATTATCAAGGAAAATCAAGTCGTCCAGGAACGTTGCACGATCCTGGACGAGATGCCACCGTATTTCCACTCGCACGCAAAGCATTAGATGCTGGTATGCCTATTTTTGCAGTTTGTCGAGGTTTTCAAGAATTAAATGTTTTGCTGGGAGGTACTTTACATCAACAGATACATGAGGTTGAGGGATATATAGACCACCGTGAAAATAAAAATGATCCCATTGAGAAACAGTATGGGCCTGCACATACTGTTTCTTTGATAAAAGATAGTATGTTAAGCAGTTTCACAGATCAGGAAACAGTGAGTGTTAATTCACTGCATGGTCAGGGAGTTGATCGAATTGCTTCGGGAGTAAATATAGAGGCCATAGCGGAAGATGGAGTAATTGAGGCCTTTAAAGTTAGTGATACAGATGGGTTTGCTTATGCGGTTCAGTGGCATCCAGAATGGAAGGTTTTGGAGAACCCTTTATCGCTTTCAATATTCAGAGCATTCGGTGATGCGTGTCGAGAATATGCACAAAAAAAATGATCAATAATTTTAATTAACGTGCTTTAGCACATTGGGTTAATAGTGAGTAAAAAAGATATTTTTAATAATTGGTTTAAGCAGCATGATATAGAAGATGTCGAAGTCTTATTGCCAGATATGGCGGGAGCAGCGCGCGGTAAAATAATTCCTGCATCAAGTTTTGGTGAAGGTGAAATGAAGATGCCAGAAGCTATATTTGGCCAAACTGTTTCTGGTAACTATTACGAGACTGACGACAACGTTGAAGATCGGGATATGTTGCTGGTTCCTGATCCAGATACCCTCTGTTCCGTTCCTTGGATGGAGCTTCCAACAGCATCGGTTATATTTGATGGTTTTACGAAAGATGGAGAAGAAATCTTAACCTCCCCAAGAAGAGTGCTTCAGAATGTATTGTCACTATATAGTCAACAAGGCTGGAATCCAGTGGTTGCTCCAGAAGCAGAATTCTATTTACTGAATCCATCTACGGACATAAATGTTGAAATAGAACCGCCAGAAGGACGGCTAGGGCGAACGGATACCTCTAAGCAACCTTATAGTTTGGATGCAATGAATAATTTTGATCCATTTATTAATCAAGTTTATGAATATAGTGAGCTACAAGGAATTAACATTGATAATGTCTCGCAAGAAATGGGTCCTGCTCAGCTGGAGATCAATTTTGTCCACGGCGATGCTTTATCACTAGCTGATCAAGTTTTTCGCTTTAAACGAACTGTTCGTGAAGTAGCAATTATGCATGGAATGCATGCAACTTTTATGGCTAGGCCAATAACTGGAGAAGCTGGTAGCGCTTTGCATATTCACCAAAGTATCCTTGACAAAAGTGGGGAAAATATATTTTCGAATAAAAATGGTACACAGACAGATTTATTTCTGAATTATATTGGTGGTTTGCAGAAATATATGCCTGAAGCACTACTTTTATTCGCCCCTTATGCTAATTCATATCGACGTTTCTTAAGCTATTGGTCGTCACCAGTCAATTTAGAATGGGCCGTGGATAATAGAAGTGTGGGTTTAAGGGTGCCTGATTGCGAACCTCATAATCGTCGGGTAGAAAATCGTTTAGCTGGATCGGACGTAAATCCTTATCTAGTATTGGCGGCAACTCTGGCTTGTGGTTATCTGGGTATGATTGAAAAAATTAAACCACGAGACTCAATCGAGGGAAGTGCATATGATCTTCCTTTTGACTTGCATCGAAATATGTATGCTTCCATAGATGCTTTTTCAGCGAGTAAAGCTATGCGCAAGATGCTAGGCGATTCGTTTGTCGATATGTATTCTGGCATCAAGCAAAAAGAACATGAACAATTTCAAGAAATCATTACTCCTTGGGAGAGAGAAGTATTGATGTTGAACGTTTAAGCATAATATGAAATTTTATATCATATTATGAGGTAAGAAAGACAATTGAGATTACAATTGTCTAGTATTAGATTATATATTTATCGTTAAGTAAAAATTTATTAAGGAGCGAGATATGTCTCTCTTAGAGCAACGCACCAAGGCGGACTGGCAAGCATTGGATAGTGATCATTATATTCATCCGTTTACGGATCATAAGGATCTAGGCGAAAAAAAGAGTCGTATTATTGTAAGGGCGAAAGGCGTATACATATATGATGTGGACGACAATGAAATTTTAGACGCAATGTCTGGTCTTTGGTGTGTAAATGCCGGTTATGGCAGAACTGAATTGGCTGATGCTGCCTCGGATCAACTCAAAGAATTACCTTATTACAACAGTTTCTTTCAATGCGCTAATCCTCCATCTATAGAACTAGCACAGATGCTCAAAAACATCACTCAAGCACATTTAAATCGTGTTTTTTATACTGGCTCAGGATCCGAATCAATCGATACCATGATTAGAATAGTAAGGCGGTATTGGGAGGTTATGGGACAACCGAAGCGGACCACGATCATAGCAAGAAAAAACGCTTATCATGGCTCCACAATTGCAGGTGTGAGCCTTGGTGGAATGAGTCCAATGCATTCTCAAGGTGGACCTTTGTTACCTGGTATTGAGCATATTGAACAGCCTTATTGGTTTGAATCAGATCGCAGTCTTTCCCAGGCAGATTTCGGATTGAAAATGGCCGGTTTACTGGAGGAGAGAATCCTTGAGCTTGGAGCTGAGAATGTGGCAGCATTTGTTGGCGAACCTATCCAAGGTGCTGGTGGTGTAATCATTCCGCCTGATAACTATTGGCCAGAAATAGAACGCATTTGTAAACACTATGGAGTGCTGTTAGTTAATGATGAGGTTATTTGTGGTTTTGGGCGATTAGGAGAGTGGTTCGGCTCAGATCATTTTAAAGTAAAGCCGGATTTAATAACTTTTGCCAAGGGTGTAACTTCAGGTTATCTCCCTTTGGGTGGTGTAATGGTTGGTGATAAAGTGGCTGATGTCCTGATAGAAAAAGGTGGTGAGTTTAATCATGGGTTTACTTATTCAGGGCACCCTGCATCGTGTGCGGTTGCGATTAAAAATATACAAATATTGCAAAATGAAAAACTGGTTGAACGTGTTAAAAATGATATCGGTCCCTATATGCAGAAAAAATGGCATGCTCTAGCAGAGCACCCTGTTGTGGGCGAAACTAGAATGGTCGGTTTAATGGGTGCAATGGAATTAGTCTCTAGCAAGACATCATGCGAAAGATTTGATGATAAGAGCACAGCAGGTACAGTTTATAGAGATTTTGCTGTTAATAATGGACTGGTGATGAGGGCGGTTGGCGATACAATTGTAACTTCACCGCCACTGATTATTAGTCATGATGAAGTGGATGAATTGATCGAGAAAACTTGGAAATGCCTTGATCATACTCAAAAAGTAATGGCTTCTTAATTCAAAAATAAAGAAAATAATATGAATAAAAAGAATGGTAAAAATATGGATCGACCGGAATTATATGGCCTAAAGCTTGAACCAACCTACTCTGGGTCTACGACTTTTTATCGGCGCGAAGCATCACAAGATCTAAATGGTGTTGATTTGGCTGTCACTGGAATACCTCTTGATACAGCTGTAACTAATCGGCCAGGAACAAGATTTGGACCACGTGCGGTGAGGTCAGCTTCTACAATTTTAGCTTGGGAAAGACCATATGGCTTAGATTTTAATCCCGTCGATCGAATTGCAATGGTGGATTATGGTGACTGCTATTTTGATTTTGGTGCACCTGAATCGGTCCCAAATTCAATTGAAGCTCATATTTCTTCGATAATCAACCAGGGATCGGCTGTGTTTAGTATTGGTGGTGATCACTTTGTCAGTTATCCAATACTAAAAGCGCATGCAAAAAAATATAAAGAGCCAATATCATTGATTCAATTTGATGCTCATACTGATACCTGGGAAGCAGGTGAGGGAGATGATGAGCCAGCAGATGAAAATAGAATTGATCATGGCACCATGTTTTATCAGGCCACAAAAGACGGAATACTTGACCCAAAAAGCTCAGTTCAGATTGGAATTAGAACTGAAAATCCAGATACCATGGGCTTTAATATTCTAGATGCACCTTGGGTGCATAATAATGGGATTGAAGCGGTTATCAAAAAAACACTTGAGATAGTCGGTGATAAACCTGTTTACATGACTTTTGATATTGACTGTCTTGACCCAAGTTATGCTCCAGGTACAGGAACTCCTGTTTGTGGTGGACTAAGTACCCATCAAGCAATGAGTATTATTCGGGGCCTTTCTGGAATCAATTTAATCGGGATGGATTTAGTTGAAGTTTCACCAGCGTATGATGTTGGAGAAATTACGGCATTAGCGGGAGCTCATGTTGCCATGGAAATGATTGCAGTTTTTGCAAGTAAATCAGAATTTAAATAGTGGATTTTTAGAATGATAGAAACATCAGAGCATACCGCTTCTTATTACGCCGCTTCCAGCAATTGGCAAACTGATTATCCTAAACTTCAAGGAGAAATTAGCGTTGATATAGCTGTGGTGGGCGGAGGTTTCACTGGAATCTCTACCGCGCTTAGATTGATCGAGAATGGTTACAAAGTGGCTATTGTCGAAGCTAATAGGATCAGTTGGGGCGCCTCTGGAAGGAATGGTGGACAACTCATTGATGGGTTTGTAATGGATTTAGATAAATTTGAAAAAAAAGTGGGTAAGGCAGGTGCTGACATCGCTTATCAGATGGGTATTGAATCTCGCGATGTAGTTTTAGAAAGAATAGAGAAATATTCAATTGATTGTGATTTGCGTTTTGGATTCCTAGATGTGGCAATGAATCAAGGTGATATTGATGAATTTCATGAGTGGATCGAAGATAAAGATAAAAAAAACTACCCTCATAAAATGGAATTTATACCTAAAGAAAAATTACAAGAGCATATTGGTTCAGAGCGATATATTGCTGGTGTTGTTAACTACGGCAACGGTCATCTACATCCTTTAAATCTATGCATCGGTGAAGCACGCGCTATAACAGAACAAGGCGGTTTAATTTTCGAACAATCCAAAGTAATTAAAGTTAAGCATGGCGCAAAACCACAAGTTATTACCAAAGAAGGCGTTATTAATGCAAAAAAAGTAGTGCTCGCTGGCAATGCTTATTTAGGTAAAACCGAACCTAAGCTTGCTGGTTCAGTTATTCCTGCAGGAAGTTATATAATTGCTACAGAGCCTCTCTCAGAAGATCTTGCCAATGAGTTATTACCCTCAAATATGGCGGTATGCGATCAGCGAGTAGGCTTGGATTATTTTAGATTATCGGCGGATAGAAGAATGTTATTTGGTGGATTATGTAATTATTCTGGAAGACATCCTAGAAGTATAACTGGAGTACTTAAACCTAAAATGGAACGTGCCTTTCCCCAGCTAAAGAAGGCGAAAATTGATTATGAATGGGGTGGTTATATAGGGATTAGTATGAATCGAATCCCACAGATGGGACGAATTGAAAATAACACTTACTATATACAAGGTTATTCTGGGCATGGTGTAGCGCCAACACATATTGCGGGCAATGTTATTGCTGATGCGATTATGGGCGACACGGAGAGATTTGATGTATTTGATAAGGTATGGCATTTAAAGTTACCGGGAGGCTTGTGGTTTGCTAATCCTGCTTTAGCTCTTGGTATGATGTACCATCGAATTCGAGAGCTACTAGCCTAGTAGTATTGAATCTAAATGAAGAGAAAACTCAATATAAGCCGGCGTGATTTTGTAAATGGGTTTGCTCTCAGCCTTGCAGCAGGCACAACTTTATCGCCATTTGAGTTGCTTGCTAATAATAATTTAGCTTTATCGAGTGCTTATTACCCCCCCGCAATGACTGGAATGAGAGGAAGCCATCAAGGATCTTTTGAGGTGGCTCACGCATTAGCATGGGCCGGCGCGAAATTTGATGAACCTAAGCACCAAACTGATACCGATTATGATTTAATTGTGGTTGGTGGTGGTCTTTCTGGTTTATCTGCCGCTTACTTTTATCGCCAGCGTTATGGTAATGATGCAAAAATTCTTGTTATAGACAACCATGATGATTTTGGTGGTCATGCCAAAAGAAACGAATTTACGGTCGATGGTAAAAAACTAATCGGTTATGGTGGCAGTCAATCTATCGATACACCCAATTCATATTCGACTCCCGCTAAAAAATTATTGAAAGATATCGGCGTTATCACTGAACGTTTCTATGATTATTATGATCAAGGGTATTTTGAAACTCGAAATTTAAAACGAGGTCTTTATTTTAGTAATGAGTTGTATGGTAAAGACGTAGTTTGTGAGAATTTACTGAGAACTGATATAAATAAAGATGATAATGATTTGATTGATATTTTTAATGCATTTCCCCTTGCTGAAGAATCTAAAAAAGCACTAATTAATTTATTAGAATCAAAGAAGAATTATCTTCAGGATGAACCCTCATTAACAAAAAGAATCGCATTGATGCGGGCAACCAGTTATAGCGATTTCTTGAGAAAATTTACGAAAGTTCCAGAAGAAGTAGTGCTTTTATACAGAGATAGTCATCGTGGATTATGGGGTGTAGGTTGGGATGCACTTTCAACTCTTGAAGCTTATAAAGCGAATATGCCTGGAACTCGATATCTAGATTTAGAGGTGGATTCTGTTAATCCCCATAATATGTATGAGCGAGAGGAGCCTTATATCTTTCATTTCCCAGATGGCAATGCTGGCGTTGCCAGAGCATTAGTCAATAAGCTCGTCCCAGGCTCAATAAACGCAGAGACTATGGAAGCTCAAGTTAAAGCAAAAGTTGATTATGATGCTTTGGATTTAAAGTCTTCAAAAGTGCGTATTCGACTTAACTCTTCTGTGGTTAAAGTGGAGCACACACCTAACCAGGAATCGGTTAATGTAACTTATATTAATGACGGCGAGTCATACAGAGTTAAGGGTAGACATGTTGTAATGGCTTGTTATAACAATATGTTGCCTCATTTATGCCCAGAACTACCATTAGCCCAAAAAGAAGCGCTTGATTACGCAACGAAAATTCCATTGGTCTATATCAGTATCGCGGTAAGGAATTGGCGGGCACTTCATAACCTTGGTTTTCAAAGTATTACTATTCCACAACCTAAACTGATGCATTCTTTTGGTTTGGACTTCCCAGTAAGTATGGGAGGCTATGATTTTACGCAAAATCCAAATCAACCAACGATTCTGCATGGTACTTATGTCCCCACTGATCCAGATAAGGGTTTGAGTTCAAAACAACAAGCGATCAATGGTAGAAGACAGCTGTATGAAATTAGTTTTGATCAATTTGAGCGCGATATCATTGAGCAAATGCAAGGCTCACTTAAGGGTGGGGGTTTTGATGCCGAGAGAGATATTGCAGGCATAACGGTAAATCGATGGCCACATGGTTATGCATGGGAGTACAATGATTTTTCTGATCCTGCTGAATATAATCCTTATAATGGACCGCATATTAAAGGAAGAGCGAGGATTGGGCGTATCTCCATAGCAAATTCAGATGCTTCGGCTTATGCTTATGTTGATGGCGCTATTGATGCGGCAGATCGAGCTGTGAATGAACAATTAAAGATATAAATGAAAAATTCTTATAATTAAAGGGGAAAACAATGAATAAAATAATAATCTTTTTAGTAAGCATGACTATTTTTGTTGGGTTGGTTAATGCGGATCACCACGATGAAGTTATAAAACCATCTCAGATGACTAAAGTTGATATTGCTGGTGCTATTTACGAACGTCCTGATATGACTGAATCAACCAGAAATGGTAATACCACTCTAGATGTCACCGATATGTTAAGTAGCGATGGCAAATTTGAGACCGGAATGTATCGCTCTGGACCAGTTCATAATGTCCATGACGAGCCTTATGGTGTGGATGAGATTTTTTATATAATTGAAGGCAGTATTACTTTAACATCCGCCGATGGAAGCGTTATGACCAGCGGTGCTGGCGAAACACTTTCGATTCCAAAAGAATGGACGGGTACATGGGACACTGATGGCTACAGTAAGATCTGGGCTATTTATTATGGTGACAGCAAAGAGTAAGAAGAGATTTTAAAATAAACAAAGATAGTAATTAGATTTAAGGAGAAGGCTTGTGTTAGATGACAGCACAGAAAACTTAAGCATCGATTTACCGAAGATGGATTCTTATTGGATGCCATTTACTGGTAACCGTTATTTCAAAGAAAATCCTCGCGTGATTCATCGTGCTAAGGGCATGTATTGCTGGTCTCATGATGGCAGAAAGATGCTTGATATGGTTGCTGGCTTATGGTGTTGTAACGCAGGACATTGCGATCCTAGAATCGTAAAAGCTATTCAAGACCAAGCCGCCGATTTAGATTACGCTATGGCTTTCCAGCTTGGTCATCCTAAAGCATTTGAATTGGCATCAAAACTAACCGATTTAGCTCCAGATGGCATTGACCATGCATTTTTTGTTAATTCAGGATCCGAAGCTGTAGATACGGCTATGAAAATGACATTAGCTTATCATCGTATACGTGGTCAAGGCGAACGGACTCGCTTTATTGGGCGTGAACGTGGTTATCATGGAGTAGGATTTGGTGGTATTTCGGTAGGTGGGATGTCGCCAAATCGTAAAATGTTTGGTGCTATGTTACCAGGAGTAGATCATCTACCTCATACTCATAATCTTGAGCATAATGCTTTTTCAAGAGGCCTTCCTAGCTGGGGGGAGCATCTTGCTGATGAGCTGGAAAATATTATAGCTTTGCATGACCCATCAAATATCGCCGGTGTTATCGTTGAGCCTATTGCTGGCTCTGCAGGGGTCTTATTGCCACCTCAAGGTTATCTCAAGAAAATTAGAGAAATTTGTACAAAACATGGAATCATGTTGATTTTTGATGAGGTTATATGTGCTTTTGGACGAACCGGTGATGCTTTTGCTGCAAAACGATTTGATGTCACACCTGACATCATGACTACAGCAAAAGGTTTGACCAGTGGAACTGTGCCTATGGGGGCAGTGCTTACAAAAGGAGATATATACGATACATTTATGACAGGCCCTGATGGTGCCATTGAATTTTTCCATGGATACACCTACTCTGGTCATCCTTTAGCAGCTGCAGCAGCTTGTGCGACTCTCGATGTTTATGCTGAAGATGATCTGTTTAATCGAGCGTTATCATTAGAAGATCGGTTTGCTGACGCATTGCATTCACTCAAAGATGAACCCTATGTGATTGATGTGAGAAATTATGGTTTGATTGGGGCAGTTGAGCTTACACCTATAGAGGGTCAACCGACTGCTAGAGCAATGAGTATCTTTAGGGAATGTTATGATAAAGGTTTAATCATAAGAACCACTGGCGATACAGTTGCTTTTTCTCCTCCATTGATTGTTAAGGAAAGTCAAATCGAGCAAACGGTAGAGATAATAAGAGCTATTTTGAGGTCTATATGAGTATAGAGAAAAATAATGATTCTGAGATTCGTGTTGTTCATAATTGGATTGACGGTGAATTATGTAAATCTAATTCTGAGCGTTTCGGTTCTGTAACGGATTCAGCCACTGGGGAGCAATGCGCTTCAGTCGTTATGTCATTAGAGGAAGATGTCAAAGCAGCGATAAAATCTTCAGCAGCTGCGTTTGAGAGTTGGTCGCGAACACCAGTTCTTAGACGTGCAAAAGTAATGTTCAAGCTAAAAGAGTTGATTGAGCGAGATAGAAAAGAAATTGCAGAAATCATTACCCAAGAACATGGCAAGGTACTTGATGATGCCGATGGATCGATTCAAAGGGGATTGGAAGTGGTCGAATTTGCCTGTGGAATTCCTCATTTAATTAAAGGCGAATATAATGACCAAGTTGGAACCGGAGTAGATACATACTCTATGAGACAACCAATGGGTGTTTGTGTTGGAATTACACCATTTAATTTTCCTGCTATGGTGCCACTATGGATGTTCCCAATGGCGATTGCATGCGGTAATACATTCATATTAAAACCATCCGAAAAAGATCCTACGTGTGCTATTAAGTGGGCCGAGCTATTGAAAGAAGCAGGATTACCTGATGGCGTATTCAATGTTATTCAAGGCGATCATGTTGCAGTGAATAGCCTATTGAATGATGCAGAAGTAGCTGCAGTGAGTTTTGTCGGCTCAACACCAGTGGCAGAACATGTATATAAAACGGCTTCTGAAAAAGGTAAGCGTGTACAAGCGCTAGGTGGCGCAAAGAATCATCTTGTTGTTATGCCTGATGCAGACATGGAGCAAGTTGCTGATGCATTGATGGGTGCTGGTTATGGTTCGGCAGGTGAGCGATGTATGGCTATATCAGCAGTAGTTACCGTTGGTGATTCGACTGATGCATTACTCGAAAAATTATTACCAAAGATAGCATCACTAAAAATTGGTCCTGGTACTGATAATAACAATCATATGGGTCCACTTATTACAGCAGAACATAAGGATAAAGTTCGATCTTATATAGACCTTGGTGAGTCTGAGGGTGCTTCTCTGCTCGTCGATGGGAGGACTCATGATATAACTAACTCTCCTGGATATTTTCTTGGGCCAACTTTATTCGATAATGTGACCAAGGAGATGCGTGTATATCAAGAAGAGATCTTTGGTCCGGTATTAACCATCACAAGAGTGGACGATTTTGATGAAGCAGTTGAAATCATTAATGACCATCAATTTGGTAATGGTACTGCAATATTTACTCGTGATGGCGATGCAGCCAGAGAATTTTCACATAAAATTCTAGTTGGGATGGTTGGTGTTAATGTTCCCATTCCTGTTCCACTGGCTTTTCATAGTTTTGGTGGTTGGAAAAGGTCCTTATTTGGATGTAATGGGGTCTATGGTATGGAGGGAGTGCGATTCTATACTCGGCTAAAGACAGTGACATCAAGGTGGCCAACAGGAATCAGATCCGGTGCAGAATTCTCAATGCCTACCATGTAAGTAAGTTATCCGATCAAAATGCTTTAAATGAGGTTTTGTATCTCATTTTGCAAAGATTTAATGGCTTCATCAAGATTTACAGTATTCTGCTCTTTGGATCCTAGGCGACGAATTGCCACACTTTTTTCCTCAATTTCTCGATGACCAACTGCCATTAATACAGGAATTTTTGCGAGGCTGTGCTCTCTTACTTTATAGGATATCTTCTCATTTCTAAGATCGCATTCAGCAGTTATGCCGGCGGCTTGTAATTTTTTTACAACGATTTTCGCATATTCATCTGCCTCAGAAGTGATGGTGAGGACTTTCACAGGTAATGGAGATAACCAAAGCGGTAAGTTTCCAGCATGATGTTCGATTAAAATTCCAATAAAACGTTCTAATGATCCAAATATAGCTCTATGCAGTAAGACAGGCGTATGCTTTTGGCCATCTTCACCAATATAAGTTGCACTGAGTCGAGTTGGTAAATTTAAATCTACTTGATGAGTACCACATTGCCAATCTCTGCCAATAGCATCTCTTAGGACGAATTCTAGTTTTGGACCATAAAATGCTCCTTCCCCAGGATTGTACTCATATTTAAGGCCGGTTTTTTCTAATGCCTTTTTAAGCGCGCTTTCTGCCTGGTCCCAAACTGCATCTTCGCCTACACGAACTTTTGGTCGGTCAGCAAATTTGATAATGACATCATTGAATCCAAAGTCATGATAAATTCCAAGAATTAACTCGCAAACAGCAATAGTTTCATCAGTTATTTGCTCTGGTGTACAAAATATATGAGCATCATCCTGAGTAAACGCTCGTACTCTAAGCATTCCGTGAAGGGCTCCGGAGGGTTCATAACGATGAACTTTACCAAACTCTCCAAGACGATATGGTAAATCACGATAACTGGTTATACCTTGCTTGAATATTTGAACATGACCGGGGCAATTCATGGGTTTGATTGCAAAGTTTCTTCCATCACCCGTTTCAGTTGTAAACATATGTTCACCGAAAGAATCCCAATGTCCAGAAGCTTCCCAGAGTGATCGATCCATAAGTTCGGGAGTGTTCACCTCATTATAACCTGCTTCTGATTGTTTTTTTCTCATATAATCAATGAGTTTTTGGAATAAACCCCAACCTTTTGGGTGCCAGAAAATAGCACCTGGGGCTTCATCTTGAAAATGAAAAAGATCCATAATTTTACCTAGTTTTCGATGGTCTCTTTTTTCAGCTTCTTCAAGCCTGAACAGATGTTTTTTTAGATCTTTATTGTTTAGCCAAGCAGTACCATAGATTCTTTGGAGCATTTCATTTTTTGCATCACCTTTCCAGTAGGCACCGGCTATCTTGGTGAGTTTAAAAGCACCAATGTGTTTAAGCGAAGGTAAATGCGGTCCTCTGCATAAATCAATAAATCCAGATGAACCTTGATTATAGATTTGAAAATCATTCGCTTGATCAGAGTTTTGGATGATATCAACTTTGTAATTCTCTGAGCGTTCCTTGAATAAATTAATAGCAACTTCTTTTGGTACTAAAGATTTTTCAATTGATTCTTCAGAAGCGATAATTTTTTTCATCTCCAGTTCAATTTTTGGCAGATCTTCAACTGATAATTGATTCTCAAAAAAGAAATCATAATAAAAACCATCTTCAATAGTCGGACCAATTGCAAGTCTTGCATTTGGATAGAGATTTTTGACCGCTCTAGCGAGTACTTGCGCGGTAAGGGTATGTCGCATAATTTCTAAACCTTCATCACTATTAATTGTGATTAGCGAAACTTCGGCATCATTAATAATTTGATCACTTAAATCACACTGAAGACCATTTATATTGATTGCTACAGAAGCTTTGGCAAGGCCAGCACCGATAGATTCTGCAATTTCAAGACCATTAGTTGGTGACTCGAAACTCTTTTCGGACCCATCAGGAAGTTTTATTGTTATCATTTTATATTCTCTAATTATATAAAATTATTTAAAATTGAATTTATGGCATTATTGTACCTCAAAATAAACAGTCCTATTACTAAGAAGTATATTTTTTGGCAAACGGCTTTAATAATTAACGCATGAGTAAAAATATGAATACAAATATTTCAATCAAAGATCAATTAAATGACAGTCATGATCATGATTTATGTATAGAGGAAGCGATTCAAAATGCTGAATTAATTTGTAAGAAAAAAGGATTAAGATTTACAAAGATTCGTAAAAAAGTTTTAGAATTAATATGGGTTAGTCACAAGCCTTTGGGTGCTTATGATGTGCTTGATGCTCTCAGGTCAGAAGGGTTAAAAGCGGAACCGCCAACTGTTTATCGTGCGCTCGGTTTTTTGATTGAAGCTGAATTAGTGCATCGTTTGGATTCGCTGAATGCATTTATTGGATGTATTGATCCGAGTAATTCACATCAAGGTCAATTTCTAATTTGTCTTGATTGTAGAAGTGTCACAGAGTTAGGCGATGATGATATCCTTAAGCTGGTGCAATCTAAAGCATCAAATATGGGTTTCTCTGCTATCCACCAGATGCTAGAGATTCAAGGGCGATGTAAGAGTTGCAGAGCTTTAAAATAGTTCTAAGACCTAACACCAAATTTACTGTAAAATTACGCCTAAAGAATTATAAAAATATGCCTGAAAATTTACCTAAAGACTTTATTCGACAAATTATTCATCAAGATTCTCTTGGGGATCCTTCGTGCATGACTGTTACTCGTTTCCCGCCAGAACCAAATGGTTATTTGCATTTGGGACACGCTAAATCTATTTGTTTGAATTTTGGAGTTGCTGCCGAAAATAATGGCATTACTTTCCTGAGGTTTGATGATACCAATCCCACTAAAGAGGACGAAATATTTGTTGAGTCAATAAAGAGGGATGTGACTTGGCTTGGCTTTGATTGGGGAAAGAAATTAACCCATGCTTCAGACTACTTTGATAGATTTTATCTTGCAGCGGTATCGTTGATTGAAAAAGATTTAGCTTATGTTGATGAATCAGAGCCTGAAGAAATAAAAAGATTACGAGGAACATTGACAAAACCGGGAGTTAATAGCCCATATAGAGATAGATCTGTCGAAGAGAATTTAACTATTTTTGAGCAAATGCGAGATGGAGAATTTGCAGATGGTAAGATGATTTTAAGGGCAAAGATAGACATGGCCTCGCCCAATATGAATTTGAGAGATCCAGCGATATATCGCATAAGACATCATCAACACCAAAGAACCGGTGATAACTGGTGTATTTACCCTATGTATGATTTTGCACATGCACTTTCTGACGCTTTTGAAGGTATTACATATTCGCTTTGTACGCTGGAATTTGAGGATCATCGACCTCTTTATGATTGGTTTATAAGGCAAGTAGAGACAAAACATCGTCCGCGACAAATTGAGTTTTCACGGTTAAATCTCGCATATAGCTTGACCAGCAAGAGAAAATTGAATGATTTAATCGAAAAGGGCGTTGTAGAAGGCTGGGATGACCCACGCTTGGTTACTATAGCTGGTATGAAAAGAAGAGGATATCCACCTGCAGCTATCTTAGATTTTTGTCAAAGAATCGGTGTTACTAAGAAAGATAATATTATTGAAATGGGTGTTCTTGAGAATTGTGTTAGGGAAAATCTTGGCAATACATCTGAACGCAGAATGGGGGTATTAAAACCTTTAAAAATAACCATATCAAATTATGATAAGGATCAGGTGGAGTATCTCGAAGCTCAAAATCACCCTAATTTTCCAGATCTAGGTACTAGACAGATGCCTTTTTGTCGTGAATTATATATTGAAAGAAGTGATTTTTTAGAAGATGCACCAAGAAAGTTCTTTAGATTGAAACCTGGCGGTGAAGTAAGGTTGCGTTACGCTTATATTATTCGGTGTGATGAGGTCATTAAAAACTCAAGCGGGGAAGTGATTGAGCTTATTTGTAGTTTTGATCCCGACACCAAAAGTGGTTCTGGTAAGAGTGATAAAAAAGTCAAAGGGACAATACACTGGGTATCCGCACAACATTCTGTTACTTCGAAAGTACATCTTTATGATCGATTATTTAAGATTCCTAACCCTGCAAGTTCAGATAACATCGAGCTATCGATAAATCCTCAATCCTTGGAGATTGTTCAAGCAGAGCTGGAAGCATCCTTTGCTGAAGAAAGCACACCTAAAGTTTTTCAATTAGAAAGAAACGGGTATTTTTGTATAGACAATACCGATGGGAAAAAGAGATTCAATCGTATCGTGACACTCAGGGATTCCTGGGCCAAGATTGAAAAACAAGCACTTAACTCATAGCATATTATTCTTTATAAGCTAATTTATTATGTGTTGATTTAGCCCAATAGATAAAACCTGTATCAATTATTGAGATCACTACTTTAAAAGCATATTTAACCAATCCTAGTTGAATTGCTGTTTTTAAATCTACAATCCCCCACCAAGCAACCAAGGAATATATAGCTGTATCTAATATTTGAGAGCTCATTGTGGATGCATTATTTCTTAACCACAGATGCTTTTCTCCAGTTTTTTGTTTGATGGCATGAAATGCCCAAACATCAAAGCGTTGGCTTATATAATAAGCCAATAAAGAACCGATTATAAATCTTGGAGTGAAGTTTATAATTGTTGCAAAAGCATTATGAATATTATGTGAAAAAACAGCAGTATTCGGTTGATTGGTAGGCTGATATAATAATGCTAAGCTCATCATTACAATCATAATAATACTTACTAGAAATCCCATTTGTACTGCTTTTTGGGCCTCCTTTTTACCATAGTTTTCACTCAGTACATCAGTGGCAAAAAATATACTTGCATAGAAAATTACACCAAGACTTGTTTGTAAACCAAATATCTCGGTAAGCTTAGGTCCTTGAAGGTTTGCAAGTAAGATACTGAATGCGATTGCTACCTGTAATCCGGCTTTTCCAAATAAGCGATACAGTAAGATTGTAAAACTTAGATCCGCTAACAAAGTGAATAACCAAAGAATTTCTTGGTTATTAATTAAAAAATTTGAAAGATAATCAAATATCAATTGTTTTGTTAACTTTCAGATAAATTGATAAATCTTTGTAAATGAAAGTCAGCATTTCCGAAAAGTATTTCCAATGCTGATAATCTTTTGAATAGATGTGCGATATCAAGCTCCCACGATATTCCCATTCCACCATGCAGTTGAACTGCTTCTTGACCTACATGTTTACCTGCTGTTCCAATTTGATATTTTAATCCGCTGATGGCTTTCTTTGATTTTCTTTTATTTTTTGGATCAGTCATTATTGCCCACAGAAGAAGCGACTCACTCTGTTCGCAAGCCATTAGGTTATCCACCATTCGATGCTGTAAAGCTTGAAAACCTCCGATTGGAATACCAAACTGAACACGATTTTTTGAGTATTCAACTGTCTTATCATGGAGAGAGCGCATGATTCCAATTGCTTCAGCACAAATTGCAAGAGTGGCTTCATCTATAGTTTCTTCAAGACATTCATAGCCTTCATCAACATTACCAATGACACAATCTGCGGCAATCTCTAGATTAGTGATGGATATTTCTGTTGCACTA
Organism: uncultured Woeseiaceae bacterium; assembly: GCA_905182415.1. Taxonomy (GTDB): domain Bacteria; phylum Pseudomonadota; class Gammaproteobacteria; order Steroidobacterales; family Woeseiaceae; genus SP4260. Next base: position 34,566 of record CAJJBK010000055.1, read on the forward strand.
TGACCATCTACTGTTTTGTAAGTGTTAAAGATGACTCCATCATTCAATTTAGAAATACCAAAAAGTGTAATTCCATGAGTGTCAGATTGTGACCCAGACGTTCTTGCTGGAATGATTATAAGATCAGCATCAGCACCATTAAGAACAAAAGATTTTTTCCCATTCAGGATAAATTGATTATTTTGTTTTTTTGCTGTTGTCGCAATGTCATTCAAGTTAAAGCGTGATTGTGGTTCCGTGAAAGCAACCGTAGCTTGTATTTCACCATTGATGATTTCACTGAGCCACCGTTCTTTTTGTTCAACTGTTCCTAAGCGCTTAAGTATACCTCCTGCTAGGACTATATTCTCTAAAAATGGTTCCAGCACTAGACCCCTTCCGATTTCTTTCATGATTAACATTATTTCAATGTTGCCCCCATCAAGACCCCCATCTTGTTCAGAAAAAGGAATAGCTGTAAAACCTTGTTCAACAAAAAAATTCCACACTTCTCGATTAAAGGCGTCATCACCATCAGCAATTTTCATTCGCCTCTCGAAATCATATTCATTATCTATAAAACGAGAAATGACATCTTTTAGGGCAGATTGTTCTTCGGTTATTGAGAAATCCATATATTTTTCCAGTATTTAAATGCTTTATAACCCAAGGACATGCTTGGCAATAATATTTTTTTGTATTTCATTTGAGCCGCCATAAATTGATGCTTTTCGATTGTTGAAATATTGTAAAGAACTCACACTATCTGAACCGAAACCGACATGATTTATTTCTTTGCTTTCAAGTGAATATTGATTGGGTACATAAGGCAATGAGAAATAACCAGCTGCCTCCATGAATAATTCGTCTAAACATTGCTGAATTTCTGTACCACGTATCTTTAATAATGACGATTCAGGACCTGGGGCTTTTCCCACAGATACAGCAGCAAGCGTCCTTAATTCGGTATATTCAAGTGCTTTTAATTCTATCTCTAAAGCGGCAATTTTTCGAAGAAAATTACTGTCATTTTGTAAGGAAGGTTGAGTCATATTGGCGTTTTTAATCTTGTCTTTCAATCTATTAAGGCGGTATTCCGACCGAGCCACACCAGCAATACTGGTCCGCTCATGTTGGAGAAGAACTTTTCCATAGGTCCATCCTTTACCTTCTTCGCCAATTAGGTTATTCAAGGGCACTCTAACATCTTCAAAATGAACCTCATTGACCTCGTGATCACCCTCTATAGTAATAATTGGTCGAACTGAGACGCCTGGTGTTTTCATATCCACTAGAATAAAACTAATACCTTCTTGTTTTCTCGCCACGTCACTGCTGGTTCTTACTAAACAAAAAATCCAATCAGCCATTTGCCCTAAAGTCGTCCATGTTTTAGTACCATTCAAGATATATTCGTTGCCATCACGATCTGCACGAGTTTTCAGAGAAGCTAGATCCGAGCCTGAACCTGGTTCCGAGTAACCTTGGCACCACCAGACATTACTTGCAGCAATATCTGGTAAAAATCTTTGTTTTTGTTCTTCGTTACCGTATGTATAGATAACAGGTCCAACCATTCCAAGCCCAAAAGGTACGATTGCTGGAGCATTTGCCTTTGCCATTTCATTGGCAAAGATATATTTTTGGACTGTTGACCATCCAGTTCCACCATATTCAACGGGCCAATTAATTGCTGCCCACCCTTGTGCAAAAAGTACTTTTTGCCAACGAATAAAATCTTCTTTCATTAAAGGTACAGCATGATCTTGTTTCCGTTTGATATCATTCGGGTATTTATCTTTGAAAAAAGCCTGAACCTCTTGTTCAAAATTTTGTTCTTCTGGCGTAAAATTGGTATGCATATGGTTTGTGCTCTTAGGTGGATTCTTGTATTTGTGGTTATATTACATTAATTTTTCATAACCATTATGTCACTTAGATGACTATAATAGCCTATGCTAACTTTTTTTCATTATACTAATACACCTTGAAACAATTTTTTATTATTTCTAATGAGTAATATGAGTACTTCCATGATTGGACCAAAAGATCAGTTAAGACGACCATTAAGAGATCTAAGGATATCTTTGCTTGATCAATGTAATTTTAGGTGTACATATTGTATGCCTGTTAAAAAGTTTCATGAGAATTATCAATTTCTAAAAAAAAATGAGCGCTTGAACCACGAAGAAATTATTAGACTGGTAAAAATAGTAGTGCCAATGGGGGTTTCTAAAATAAGACTCACTGGTGGAGAGCCATTGTTGGATAAGAATGTGGCTCAACTAGTCGAAAAGATAAACCAGATTGAAGGTATTGAGGATTTAGCTCTAACTACCAATGCCACTCTTTTGAAGAAGAAGGCGCAAGACCTTGCAGATGCTGGCTTGGATAGAATTACTATTAGTCTGGATAGTATTGATCAAGAAATATTTTATAAAATGAATGGAAATCGAGGTAATGTATCTGATGTTATTGAGGGTATTGAAGCGGCTGAAAAAGCTGGATTATTGCCTATAAAAATTAATACTGTTGTGCAGCGAGGGGTAAATGAACATACGATTATAGATTTGCTTGAACACTTCAAAGGAAGTGGTCATATAGTGCGACTAATTGAATTTATGGACGTAGGTAATCAGAATAACTGGAATCTTAAGGATGTGGTTACTGCAAAAGAATTGCTAACAATGATCCAAAATAAGTGGCCTGTTAGTCCTGTTGATAAAGCTTATCGGGGCGAAGTAGCAAAAAGATACTCATACGATGATGGCTCAGGAGAAATTGGTTTCATTACATCTGTATCTAAGCCATTTTGTGGAGATTGCAGCAGAGCCAGGTTATCTGCTGATGGAGTTTTATATACTTGTTTGTTTGCAAATCATGGGACCGATATCAAGGAGTTGCTCAGGGGTGATGCTTCTGATCGTGAGATACATAATTTATTCTCCAAGGTATGGATGGCAAGAAATGATCGTTACAGCGAGACTCGAAAATCCTACAAACCTGATGAGTCTTTGAAGAAAATTGAAATGTACAGAATGGGTGGTTAATGAATTATGAAGAATATAACGCATATCAATAAAGACAATAAACCTCAAATGGTCGATGTGAGCAATAAGAGAATTACTTCGAGGTATGCGCATGCTCAATCCACTGTCGTTTTTCCTAAAGAAATAACATCACGTTTCGTAAATGGAGACATTGCTTCTGCTAAGGGACCGGTATTTTCTACAGCAATTATTGCAGGAGTAATGGCGGCAAAAAAAACTTATGAATTGATTCCTTTTTGTCATCCAATTGGTCTAGATGATTGTGAATTAAATATAAATCTTGATGAAGCTGGAGCCGCAATAATTAATTGTATATGTAAGGTTGAGCATCGAACAGGCGTGGAAATGGAGGCCATGGTTGGTGCAAGCGTTGCTGCACTCACGATTTATGATATGTGTAAAGCTTTATCACACGATATTGTCATCAAAGAAACAAAATTAATCTCTAAGACAGGTGGAAAGGCAACTTATCATCGTGAAAAATAATGAAGATATATATGGTCTAATCCTTACGGGGGGGCAGAGTCGACGTATGGGTTTTGATAAGGCCTCACTTGAATATCAAGGAGTGTCTCAATTAAGTGAAACTTATGGTTTATTAGAACAACACGTATCTAATGTTTTTATTTCAGCCAGAAAGGACCAAGCCAAAGACGCAACAAGAATTAAGTATCAGCAGATTATAGATATTTATGATGATTTAGGCCCTTTAGCTGGAATATTATCAGCCATGAAACGTTTTCCAACGGTACACTGGCTGATAGTCGCTTGTGATTTAGTGAATTTAGACAGTGAGACTTTAGGTTGTCTCATCGAAAATTTTTCAACAGAACATTACTTTACAGCATTCAGAAGTGAGCATGATGGATTGCCGGAGCCGTTGTGTGCAATCTACAGCAGTAAATCCATTGAAATAATCGAGGATTATATTTCTAATAACATCAGATGCCCCCGAAAAATTTTACTAAACTCAGATACTTTATTGCTTTCTCAGCCTAATTCTAGCGCTTTGGATAATTTTAACTCACCAAATGATCTTATTAACTCCAAATACAAAGTGAGAGTATGAAGAAATCAATTACAGTAATATACTTTGCCCTTTTTAGAGAAAAAGCAGGCATCAATCAAGAGGTGATCTTAACTGAAGTAAGCTCTGTAGCCGATTTATTTTTAGAGTTAAAATATCGTCATCAATTAAATGAGCCTCAAGGGCACTGTAAGATTGCTATTAATGATAATTTAGCCACTTGGGATGCAGAAATAAATGACGGCGATACTGTTCTATTGTTTCCCCCGGTAGCGGGTGGATAGATTATGAAAGTAATCTCAACTGAGATTGATATTGCGAGCTGCTCTAAACTACTGGTGAATTCTAGAGCAGGAGCACTTGCTGGGTTTGAGGGGTGGGTTAGGAACCATAATGATGGTCATAACGTATTGCAATTGGAGTATGAGGTATACAATCCAATTGCTGAATCAGAGGGAGATAAAATTATACAGGAAGCAAAAACGCAATATGATATTCTGGATGCGTATTGTGTTCACAGAAGTGGTTTACTTGAAATAGGCGATTGTGCGGTCTGGGTGGGTGTATCAGCGGCGCATAGGAATGAAGCATTTGACGCTTGTCGATATATTATTAACAACATAAAAACACGATTACCGATATGGAAAAAAGAATATTATCAGAATGGTGATTCTGGCTGGGTAAATTGTGAGCGATGTGCTGCAGAGAAGTAATATTTTCTAAATCAATACCAATGTCAGTATTAATTACTTATAAATCAAGGATTTATTTTGTATACAATTAATTCACTAGAGGATGCACAAGCACTCGAAGGGCTTGAAGTTGGTGTGTCCGATTGGGTGGTTATAGATCAAGCTCGAATCGATAAATTCGCAGCTGCTACGGGAGATGATCAATGGATTCATATCGATCAAGCTCGTGCAGCCAAAGAATTACCTGAGGGGAAAACGATTGCTCATGGCTATCTTACTTTATCTTTAATACCCAGTTTAACGAAGAATTTCATCGAAGTTAGTAATTTAGAGCAAATGATTAATTTTGGTTGTAATAAAGTGAGATTTTATTCAGCTGTTTCTGTGGGCGACAAAGTGAGGGCAAGAGGAAGCCTAATAAAAGCAAAAAAAAGAGGCGGTATGATGCAATTATTATCTAAAATTACAATTGATATTGAAGGAAAGAAAAAACCAGCATGTATTGTTGAGATGCTGGTTTTATTGGTTATGAAATAATAGGATATTGATCAAGTCTAATTTAAGATAAGATTTATATCAGAAAAAAAATCTCATAAAAAGCTGTAAGGAGAAAACTTTATGCATGGCTTAATGATGGACACCCCTTTATTAATTTCTTCAATCGTGGAGCATGCAGATATTAATTTTCATGATCGTGAGATTGTTTCAGTTACTGCTGATGAATCGTTGCATCGTTATACCTATAAAGAGTGCTTTCAGCGAGTAAGAAAATTAGCTAATGCGCTCGAAAAATTAGGCTTATCTGAGGGCGACCGTGTTGCCACAATGGCTTGGAACGATTATCGACATCTTGAATCCTATTATGCGATTGGTGGTGCTGGTTATGTTTGTCATACAATTAATCCTAGGCTTTTTCCAGAGCAAATCATATTCATGATTAATCATGCCGAGGATAAATGGTTGATGATAGATCCTATGTTCATTCCTTTGATCGAAAAAATTGCTTCGCAAATCTCAGATGTAAAAGGTTTTATTGTAATGGGCGATGAGGGTTCAACTAAAGATACCACTTTGAAAAATGTTATCTCTTATGAAGCGCTTATTAAAGATGAAAGTGATCAATTTGAATGGCCTTTACTTGATGAAAGAGCTGCTATGGGCCTCTGTTACACTTCTGGTACCACAGGAGATCCTAAAGGCGTATTGTATAATCATCGCGCTACAATATTGCATGCTTATGCATTGATAGCCCCTGATGCTATGAATTTATCAAATCGTGATTGCGTATTACCTGTTGTACCTTTATTCCATGTTAATTCTTGGGGGTCTCCATATGGAGCCATGATGGTTGGTGCAAAGATTGTTTATCCCGGTCCTAAAATGGCTGATGGTGAAACATTGTATAACTTAATGGAAGAAGAGAAAGTTACAGTTTCACTCGGAGTGCCTACCGTTTGGTTGGTATTATTACAGTATGCGGCTAAAAATAATCTAAAATTAAATAACTTACAGCGCACCATAATTGGGGGTGCTGCTGTGCCTGAATCCATGATTCGAGATTTTCATGATAATCATGATGTCTTTGTTCAGCAAGCATGGGGAATGACTGAAATGACCCCGCTTGGGACAGTCATGTCAATGAAGCATGGGATGGAGGATCTGACGCACGATGAGATCATTGCTCTTCAGACTAAACAAGGCAGGGGTATGTTTGGCGTAGAAATGAGGATAGTGGATGACAATCAAGCAATATTACCTTGGGATGGCGTTGCTTTTGGTGCTTTGCAAGTAAGAGGACCATGGGTTTGCAGTGATTACTACAGACTAGACGGCAGTGCAGATGCTCATACGGGTGATGGCTGGTTTGACACTGGCGATGTTGCCAAGATCGACCCAGAAGGTTATATGCAAATAACAGATAGAACCAAAGATGTGATTAAATCTGGCGGTGAATGGATTAGCTCAATAGAGATTGAAAATACTGCTATGGGCCACCCTGGAGTGGCGGAAGCTGCAGTCATTGGTGTGGCACATGAGAAATGGACTGAAAGACCTATACTCATTGTGGTAAAAGTTAAAGATGCAAGCGTTGATAAGCAAGATATACTGTCTTTTCTTGAGGGTAAAATTGCCAAATGGTGGATGCCTGATGACGTTATTTTTATAGAAGAAATTCCGCATACGGCTACTGGAAAAATAAAGAAAACTGCTTTGCGTGAACAATTTATAGACTTTAAATTATAAAATTAATCGAGAATGTGAGATACAAATGCACCCCATACTTGATGACCTGATTAATCTACTCAAACTAGAACGTATTGAAGAAAATATCTTTCGTGGAGACAGTAGAGATATCGGTAGTGCTCAAGTTTTTGGAGGTCAGGTTGTTGCACAAGCTCTTTCTGCAGCGCAAAGCACCATTGAAGAGAGTCGCATCGCTCATTCGTTGCATGCCTATTTTTTGAGACGCGGTGATATGGAGTCACCGATTATTTATGAAGTTGATCGCTCTAGAGATGGGGGGAGTTTTTCCGTAAGAAGAGTGGTTGCAATTCAGCATGGTAGGCCTATTTTCAATTTAGCTGCATCCTTTCATAAGGAAGAGGACGGCTTGAACCATCAAAATAAAATGCCTGATGTTGAGGGCCCTAATAAGTTAAAGAATATGTCTGAGTTAATGTCTGTCATTAAAGATAAAATTCCGAAAAATTGGAAAAAATTTCTTACCAGTGAACGCCCATTTGAATTTAGACCGGTTCGACCTGTTGATATTTTTAATCCGGGAAAATTACCACCTGTTAATCATGTCTGGATTAGGGCGGTTAATGAATTACCTAATGATGATCATCTGCATCAATGTTTATTGGCTTATGTTTCTGACTTTCAGTTATTAGGAACAAGTCTTAGGCCCCACGGCTTTGGTGTTCCTTTTGGAGGAAACGGTATTCAAATAGCTAGTTTAGATCATGCCTTATGGATTCATCGCCATTGCCGAGTCGATGAATGGTTATTATATTCATCAGAAAGTCCTAATGCATCAAATGCTAGAGGTTTTGCTCGCGGCCAGTTTTTCAAACAAGACGGTACACTTATAGCGTCCGTAGCTCAAGAAGGTATGATTAGACTTCGGAATTCAGAGCGAGAGAATGTTCCTCCTACAGACCCCAGACTACATTTATCTTAGTGTTGGGATTTAATTATCATTTGCTTGATTAGCAACTGATTGCATTGCTTCTTCAATACTTTTTGGATCTCCAAG
>CAJJBK010000056.1 GCA_905182415.1 uncultured Woeseiaceae bacterium
TCATTTCTGCAGATATTCTTTCCATTTCCACTAATACACGCGAAAGTTGTTCGGGTTTATTTACTGCCCAATTTTTTTGAGGCACCAAGCGAATTCGAGCTCCGTTTGCACCACCGCGCATATCCGAGCCACGATAAGTGGCAGCACTTGACCAGGCAGTTTCAATTAATTCTTTTGAAGTTAAGCCACTGGCAATAATTTTTGATTTAACAGCATCAACATCATAATTATAATTACCCGCTGGCACAGGATCTTGCCAGATAAGATCTTCTTTAGGTACTTCAGGCCCAAGATACCGATTTATAGGTCCCATATCTCGATGAAGTAATTTAAACCAAGCGCGAGCAAAAGCATCAGCCAGCTGATCTGGGTTTTTATGAAAGCGCATTGAAATTTCTCGATAGGCAGGGTCTTCTCGCATCGCCATATCGGCTGTTGTCATAAACGTTGTGACACGTTTCGACGCATCTTCAGCATCTGGGGCAAGGTCGCTTTCTTTTGGATTTATAGGATGCCATTGATGAGCACCAGCTGGGCTTTTAACTAACTCCCATTCATAACCAAAAAGAAGATCAAAATATCCGTTGTCCCATTGGGTAGGATTCGCCGTCCAAGCACCTTCAAAGCCACTTGTAATTGTATCGCTTCCTTGACCAGATCCATGCCCGCTTTTCCAGCCAAAACCCATTTGCTCAATAGGGCCGCCTTCAGGTTCAACTTCAACCAAATCAGCATCTCCAGCACCATGAGCCTTACCAAAAGTATGGCCTCCAGCAACCAAAGCAACAGTCTCCTCATCGTTCATAGCCATACGACCGAATGTTTCTCGAATATCAATGCCACTGGCCAACGGATCAGGGTTACCATCTGGACCTTCAGGATTAACATATATTAAACCCATTTGAACGGCAGCAAGTGGATTCTCTAAATCACGCTCGCCTGTATATCGTTTATTATCGAGCCACTCTTGCTCTGCACCCCAGTAGATATCTTCTTCTGGAGCCCATATATCTTCACGCCCCCCGCCGAATCCAAAAGTTTTTCCACCCATAGATTCAATTGCAACATTGCCAGTCAAAATTAATAAATCAGCCCAACTGATTTTATTTCCATATTTTTTCTTAATTGGCCAAAGTAAACGACGAGCTTTATCTAAATTTCCATTATCTGGCCAGCTATTTAATGGAGCAAATCGCTGTGCACCTGTACCGCCACCACCTCGACCATCTCCAGTCCGATATGTACCAGCTGCATGCCATGTCATACGAATAAAGAATGGACCATAATGACCATAGTCTGCGGGCCACCAAGCCTGAGAGTCGGTCATAAGATCATATAAATCTTTTTTTAATCCTTCGTAATCTAATTTTTTAAACTCTTCTGCATAATTAAAACCTTCATCCATTGGATTGGATTTTTTGTCATGCTGGTGAAGAATGCTTAAATTTAATTGATTAGGCCACCATTCGCGATTTGATGTACCGCTGTTATTATTAGTGGTTAGGGCGCCATGCATAACCGGGCATTTTCCTTCGTCTTTACTACTCATTAATTTCCCTTATTCGTTGTCTAAAAATAAAATTTTAACGTATTACAATATTAAAAATCTTTAATAATATTGAATTATTTTAATGCTTCTTGCCTTGATTGGTGGATTTCAATATTCAAATTTATTTATGATTATTTTAATTAGACTTAGTCTAAAATACAAAAAATTATGATAGGTATAAGTGAATTTTTTGTCAAGATAATAGCTCCACTTGAACTGTAACACATTGCAACATAGACTTAATGAGTTAACATACAATAAAGACAAGCAATCATTTTAAAACTCTTTCACAAAATCATAAAAAGCCAAAAACAATGACAGACAAAAATATCAATCTAGAAAAATCACTTACAGATCTCGAGGCATTGGTCGCCGAGCTTGAAGGTGGTGACTTATCTCTTGAGGAGGCTATGAAGAAATTTGAGCATGGCATCAAGTTAACCCGAGCTTGCCAACTAGCATTAAAAGAAGCCGAGCAAAAAGTAGAAATCTTACTTCAAAATAACGATGATGATATTCTTACAACCTTTGATGACGGAGCCGATAACGATTAGAAGTAAAAACGCCATAAAATACAGGTAAATACTGTAGCTGCACCCGCCGCGATGTCATCCACCATGATACCTAAACCTCCAGATACTTTTTTGTCAAGAAAACTAATTGGCCAAGGTTTCCAAATATCAAATATTCGAAATAAAATAAATGCCAATAACCAGTCCTTAATACTAATAGGCTGGAATATCAATACAGCATACATCGCAGCCATTTCATCCCAAACAATACCTGGATGATCATGCGCCTTTAGAATTTTGGAACTCTCACCACAAAGCCAAATACCTGTAAAAAATAAACCAATTGCTATTAACAATTGTATTGAATCAGCTGCGGCTAATGTCAACCAAAATACTAATACACCCACCAATGAACCAAAGGTCCCTGGTGCCAATGGAATCAATCCTGCACCTCCACAAAATGCCAAAAAATGAATTGGGCTGTTCATTGTTGGTTTAATCTTTTTACTAGTCATTCGCATCATCCATTAAAATGAAGATAGCCAGAATCATCATAATTAAATAATTTACCATTTAAAGAGCAATTCAACTGAGAATGTTTGCGTACCTCGCCAATTTCAGTTATTGGAGTATTGTATTTATCAACAATTTTAAGTATCTCATTTAACTTGATAGCAGGGGCGGTAAATAATAATTCATAATCATCGCCACCACCTAACGAAAACTCAATACCCCGCTCTTGACCGAAGGTCTCTCTTAACTCCTTTGAGATTGGAAGGCGATCAATATAAAGGTGGCCGCCAAGCTCGCTAGCCATTAATAATTTCTTTGTGTCCGCATACAAACCATCAGAAATATCGATCGCAGCTGAAGCAATACCCGATAACGCTTGCCCCAATTCATGCCTTGCGGTTGGTCTAGAAAAGCGCTGAATAAGTGATTTTCCTGCATCATTTAAATTAGAGGAATTAACAATTAAATCTAAACCAGCAGCGGCATCGCCAATATTTCCAGTAACAAATATCAAATCATCGTAATTTGCATTGCTTCTGGTAATAGCCTGTTTAGGCATTACTTCACCGGTGATATTGATAGTTAGGGATATTTTTTGACCTTGCGTCGTGTCTCCACCAATCAATGAAACACCGTATTCTCGAGCTGCACAATAAAAACCATTAGAAAATTTTTGCAGCCATTCTTGATTGATATTCGGTAACGTCAGAGCGAGCGTCATCCAGCGAGCACGAGCACCCATAGCAGCAATATCTGAGACATTTACTGCCACACAACGATAACCAATATCTTCCGCAGATAGACAATTAGGAAAATGGATATCTTCTATTAAAGTATCTGTCGACATCACCAAATCATGCTCTGGTGATGGTTTAATTACTGCACCGTCATCACCAATGCCAATAAGCACAGATTTATCATTATTATCTCTTAGAAAAAATCGACGAATTAGTTCAAATTCATCCATCAATAAACCCCAGTGTTTGATAAAAATATTTTTAAGCTGCTCTTACTGTTTTAGCTGCTCGATCTAATACCGCATTAATATATTTATGGCCATCTATAGAGCCAAAGCGTTTTGTTAAATTAACTGCTTCGTTGATAATAACCGCAATATCAATTTCTCGCTTCATTTCTAGCTCATAAAAACCCAATAATAAAATCCCCATCTCTATGGGATCAATTTGTGAAATTGGTCGGTCTAAATTCGCTTCAATACTAGTTGAATATTCAGCTCGATGCTTATATATGGCTCGGATCGCTTGTGTAAAATAAGTTTTATCAATTTTTTTGTAATCGTCACGTTCACGACACTGTGTTAGCAATTCTTTAATATCATGATCAGTCAACTGCATTTGATAGAGTGCCTGAACTATCATTAGCCTTGCTTGAGTTCGGCTTTTTCTGGAGTTTGATTTAGCCTTTTTTTTGCTCGCCACAATTAATCAATTTTTCTTAATAAATTAATCATCTCAATTACTGCAAGCGTTGCCTCTTCACCTTTATTACCGGCTTTCGTCCCTGCACGCTCTATGGCTTGTTCCAAAGTATCAACCATCAATACACCAAAACCAATCGGCGTAGAGTGCTCACTTTGAGCTGCCGCCAAGCCATGCATGCATTCACTGGAAACAAATTCAAAATGAGGGGTGGCACCTCTTATAACAGCGCCTAGTGCAACAATGCCATCGGCTCGTCTAGATGCCGCCACCTTACTTACAGCTAATGGCAATTCAAAAGCACCGGGCACACGAATAATTTCAATGGCATTCTTATCTACACCATGACGGTCAAGGCACGACAATGCCCCGTTAATTAGAGCACTAACCACAAAATCATTGAAACGAGAGGCAACAATACTAAAACGAGCTTCCCTCGGGTGTAAATCACCCTCAATAGTCTTTATATTTTCCATTTTATCATCCACCAACTATTTTACTGCTCAACATATTCAGTAATTTTTAAATCAAATCCTGATATAGCATACATCTGCTTGGGCGCAGATAATACCCGCATTTGACTAACCCCAAGATCTCGCAATATTTGTGCACCTACACCATAAGTCCTAAGACCATCATCATTGATCCGCTTTTCGTTTAATTGATCGGGTTTTAGAGACAAGTCCTCAACAGCATCCATTAAATCTCGAGAAGATTCTTGCTCTCTTAAGATAATTACTATGCCTGTCTCTTCTTCTGAGATACGACGAATAGCATCTGTAACAGGCCAACCAAGGGCTGTAGCCTGAACACCTAGCACATCACCAAGTGTATCTTGTATGTGAACTCGTACCAATGGAGACTCTACTTTAGTGAGGTCACCCTTGACCATCGCCACATGAACGGATTGGCTTACTTGGTCGTCATAACAATAAAGAGTAAAGTCCCCGTAATCTGTACTAACGGGTTTCTTTGCAATTCGTTCAACAAATCGTTCTTTTTCCAAGCGATAACGAATCAAATCCGCAATTGTGCCTATTCTAATGTCATGTTGCCTAGAAAATTCTTCTAAATCTGGGCGACGCGCCATACTTCCATCCTCATTAAGGATTTCAACAATCGTTGCTGCTGACTCAAAACCAGCAAGACGGGCTAAATCACACCCAGCCTCAGTGTGTCCCGCTCTAGTTAAAACACCCCCAGGTTGAGCCATAATCGGAAAAATATGACCTGGTTGACTAAGTTGATCGGGAGACGCATTTTTAGCCACCGCTGCTTGGACGGTTTTTGCCCGATCATGCGCTGAAATACCAGTGGTTATTCCCTCAGTTGCCTCAATTGAGACAGTAAAATTTGTAGCATGATGCTGATCTGTTTCTTCAACCATCAAAGGCAATCTAAGTTGCGCGCACCTCTCCCGGGTAAGAGTCAAACAAATTAAGCCACGTCCATAACGGGCCATATAGTTAATATCTTCAGGGCGGACTTTTTCTGCAGCCATAATGAGATCACCTTCATTTTCTCTGTTCTCATCATCCACCATAATGACCATCTTCCCTTGCTTGAGATCCGCGATAATATCTTCAATATCCGCAAAGGTATTTTTTAAATTCTGCACAACTTCATTCATATCCATTTACCTTAAGAAATTCTTTCGTAATTACGCCATTATTTGGTTGATCAATCAAACGCTCCAAATAACGAGCTATTAAATCCACTTCAATATTTACCTTATCACCCACCGAATAATACCCAATCACTGTTGCATCGGCAGTATGCGGTATAACGTTCACGGTAAAAACTGTATTGTGAACTCCATTCACTGTTAAGCTGACGCCATCAATACAAACTGAACCTTTTGCTGCAATATAACGCGCATACTTTTCTGGTAAATCAACTTCAAATGCAATGGAGCGAGCATCTTTTTTTCGGGATACAATCTGACCAATACAATCTACATGACCACTAACAAAATGTCCCCCTATTCTCTCACCTATAGCTAAAGAAGGTTCGAGATTGACCGGCGTATTTTCTGCTAAGTCCTTGAAAGCGCTAACTCGCATAGTTTCTCCAGACACATCAGCATCAAAACCATCTTCATGTAATTTGATAGCTGTCAGACAAACCCCATTTACGGCAATACTTTCACCTATCTCAAAATCCTGCCAAACAATACCATCAGCTCGAAAAGTGATTCTAAAATCTCCACCCTGAGGTAAGATTTTCCCTACAGAGCCCATTGCTTTTATTATTCCTGTAAACATTTAAATATCCTATTTATCAACCGGCTTAGCTATAATTTTATAATCCTGGCCAACTTTCCTAATATCCACTATCACTAATTGTTGTTTATCTGCTAATGTTTTCCATGCTGGAGTCCGAAACATTGGTTTCACTTCGCTGCCCATAATATGCGGCGCTTGATATATAACAAGTTCATCAATCATACCTAACGAGAGTAAGTTTCCAGATAATATTGGTCCGGCTTCAACCAGTAAATCATTAATCCCTTCTTGAGCTAAATCATATAACACCTCGGAAAGTGCCACATGATTATGACTATTTTTAGTCTGAATAATACTGACATTTAAAGTCTCTAGCTTGGCGCGTTTCTCATCATTAATACAAAAAACCTTAGTGCGCCCATTTTCATGGAAAATTTTTGCCTTGGGAGAAACCCGTAATTGACTGTCTAATAATACGCGTAATGGTTGCTCTAAAACCAGATTTTTCTCTCGCACTGTTAATGCTGGGTCATCATTTTTTACCGTGCCAATCCCTGTCATAATAGCACCTGAAGAAGCTCTTAGTTTTTGCACATCGGCACGTGCTGCTGATCCCGTAATCCATTGACTCTCTCCATTGTTCATTGCCGTCGCACCATCCATACTGGCAGCGACTTTTAAGCGAACAAAGGGTTTTTGGCGTTCTATTCTTGAGAAAAAACCACGATTTAACTTGCGTGACTCTGATTCAAATAAGCCTATCGATACCTTTATTCCGGCAGCATTTAGTGCTGCTATTCCTTTTCCCGCAACCTTCTCATAAGGATCTTCGCAAGCAACTACAACTCTCGCCACCCCTGCCCTGATTAATGCTTCACAACAAGGGCCAGTTTTTCCCTGATGCGAGCAGGGCTCCAGATTCACATAAACAGTGGCCCCAGTTACTGACTGTGTGGCTGAAGATAACGCATTAATTTCGGCATGAGGAGCACCATAACTCTGATGCCAACCCTCACCTATGACTTTATCATCAATGACAATAACACAACCAACCTGAGGATTGGGGTGCGATGAAAATTGTCCTTTTTTCGCCAATTTTAAAGCACATGCCATATATTTATGATCTGCTAAGGTAAAATCACTCATACATCATAACCACCAATCTTTATTCTGTTTTATCTGAGGTGTCAGGTAAAAGCGACAATTGAGTTCGTTTACGTTTCTTTTTTGGTTTACTTTGTAGGCGCTTAACCTCTTCTTGAAACTCAGTCACATCTTGAAAACTACGATAAACGGATGCAAAACGAATATAAGCCACTTCATCCAAGCCATATAACTCTCCCATGACTAATTCACCAATCAACCGGGACGGGACTTCACGCTCGCCCATGGTTCTCAGTTTATGAATCATTCGACCAATTGATTGTTCAAATAAGTCCGAAGATACTGGTCTTTTTTCTAAAGCTCGATGCATACTTCCACGCATCTTATCCTCATCAAATGGTTCGCGACGATTGTCACTTTTCACCAATCGAGGCATAACTAATTCAGCCCCTTCATAAGTTGTAAAACGTTCATTACAATCGAAGCACTCTCTTCGTCTTCGGATTTGACGCCCTTCACCAGCCAAACGTGAATCGATGACCTTGGTTTCTTCGTGATTACAAAATGGACAGTTCATTTTTTCGTTAAAAAAATCTTGTTTTTATAAAGTATTATTCAGTATATACCGGAAAACCCTTACACAAGGCCATTACTTTCTCTTTTACACTATCAATCATTGCCTCATCGTTAAGATCATCTAATATATCAGCTATCCAATGAGAAATTTTCACAGTCTCATCAATACCAAAACCACGCGTAGTGATCGCAGGAGTTCCTAGTCGGAGTCCACTGGTAACGAAAGGTGAGCATGGATCATTGGGTACTGTATTTTTATTCACGGTAATATTCGCACGACTTAGTGCGGCATCCGCAGCTTTCCCGGTAAGCCCTTTATCAACAAGACTAACCAAGATGAGGTGGTTATCAGTACCACCAGAAATAATGGAATAACCACGCTTCATTAAAGTGGCTGCCATGGCCCTGGCATTAGCAATAACTTGTTCCTGATAATCTCTAAACTCAGGTTCTAATGCTTCTAAAAAAGCCACTGCCTTGGCCGCAATGACATGCATTAAAGGTCCACCTTGGGTGCCTGGAAAAACCAATGAATTGAATTTTTTAGTTAAGTGATCATTTTCTCTTGCCAGAATAATTCCACCTCTTGGACCCCTTAAGGTTTTATGTGTAGTAGAAGTAACCACATCAGCGATATTAATTGGGTTGGGGTAATGGCCACTAGCCACTAGACCAGCAACATGCGCCATATCAACCAAGAAATATGCGCCAACTGCATCAGCAATATCACGAAAACGCTGCCAATCGACGATTCTCGAATGTGCTGAAAACCCAGCAATTATTAGGCGCGGTTGATGTTCTTTTGCAAGTGACTCAACCTGATCGTAATCTATTAAGCCGGTCTTTGGATCAACGCCATATTGCACCGAATTAAATATCTTTCCAGAAAAATTAACCGATGCACCATGACTTAAGTGACCACCTTCCGAAAGATTCATTCCAAGAATTGTATCGCCAGCATTTAGAAGCGCAAAAAAGACAGCCGCATTAGCTTGTGAACCAGAATGAGGTTGAACATTAGCAAAAGCCGCACCGAATAATTGCTTGGCACGCTGAATTGCTAATTCTTCAGCTATATCGACAAATTCACAACCCCCATAGTAACGCTTACCCGGGTAACCTTCGGCGTATTTATTAGTAAGCACAGAACCTTGCGCTTCCATCACTCTTGGGCTGGCGTAATTCTCAGATGCAATTAACTCAATATGCTCTTCTTGGCGTTGCGATTCAGACTTAATCGCAACAGACAGCTCACTGTCGAATATCTCAATTGATGAAGTTTTGGCAAACATTATCGATAAATCTCCTTAATAAAATTCTTTTTGCGCTATTAAATCATTCTTTCTTATTCATAAAAACTCGTAATTTAAGATTTTTGATTAACTAAAAATGCTCTTATTACTTGAGTCCAGGCTTTAGCAATATTGTCCAAATTATAACCACCACCACCCAAACCTATTATTCTTCCGTCACAATGACGGTCGGCAATTTGACATAATGACAAAGCCGCCATTCGATGGGAAGCCTCAGTCAGATTAAGCTGAGTTATTGGGTCCCCAGCTAAACTATCTGCACCGCACTGCAGTATAATAAACTCCGGTGGGTTGTCCATCAGATAATTCTCAACTTTTGCCCAAGCCTCACTAAATTCATTATCCGTTGCACCGGGTGGAAGAGATAGATTGATTTTAGTGTTAACTGCGTTGCCTGTACCTGTCTCATCGGAAGCTCCGGTACCAGGATATAAAGTGTCACCGTCTTGATGTATATCAGCAAATAATAAATCTGCATCATCTTCAAAATCGTAAAAAATTCCATCACCATGATGGGCGTCAATATCGACGTAAAGAATACGTTGAACATTATAATTTTCTCTTAAGTAATGAATGGCCACCCCACAATCATTAAATACACAAAAACCACCTGCTTTATCTCGTCTAGCATGGTGCAATCCTCCAATTGGAGAAAATGCTCGACGTGCTTGGCCATGCATAATGGCATCAATTGCTGCAAGGGTTGTGCCAACAACATCCGAAGCAGCTTCAAAAACACCTAAAAAAGCCGGTGTATCACCATCATCAAGAAACCCTTTCCCATCCTCCGAAGCACGTGAGACTTGATCTATATAAGACGAAGTATGAAACAAAGCCAATTGATCAATGGAAGCTCTTGATGGAGGAGTTATTTGCACTAAGGCGCCCAAAGATAAACGCTCAAGCTCATCATGAAAAACATGATGTCTTTTTGGACCAAATGGGTGATTATCTCCAAAATTATATTTTGCTAGTGCATCTCCTTTATAGACAAATACCGGTTTAGTCTTCACAATTCCCTCTTTAATTTTAACTTGCGGTAATAATAACGAACTTCCGCATCATTTGATGGTGTTAATTTATGGCTCAATACATCTATACCATGAATCGAGTGGCAAAAATGGTGCCACCGAAACAATTTATCATTCGCGATATATCTTTATCTTTTTTTCCAGGCGCTAAAATTGGTGTACTAGGTCTCAATGGCTCTGGTAAATCCACATTACTAAAGATAATGGCAGGACTTGATAAGGATTTTGATGGTGAAGCTAGACCACAACCTGGCATTAATATTGGTTACTTACCCCAAGAACCTGAACTAGATGAAGCCATAGATGTCCGCGGTAATGTTGAAGCAGGAGTTCATGAAACTAAATCGTTACTAAATCGGTTTGATGAAATTAGTATGCGTTTTGGTGAAACCATAACTGACGATGAGATGAATGCGTTACTCGAAGAGCAAGGTCAACTTCAAGATGCTATTGATGCTTGCGGTGGATGGGAACTTGACCGAAAACTAGATATTGCAGCGGACGCTCTGCGCTTACCGCCGTGGGATGCAGATGTCAGTAAACTCTCTGGCGGTGAAAAACGTCGTGTGGCTTTATGTCGTTTACTTTTGTCAGAGCCAGACATGCTGCTTTTAGATGAACCTACTAACCACCTTGATGCTGAATCAGTAGCTTGGTTAGAACGATTCCTCGAAGAATATCCTGGAACTGTTATTGCAGTTACGCATGATCGTTACTTTTTGGATAATGTGGCAGGTTGGATCTTAGAATTGGATCGCGGACATGGTATTCCGTGGGAGGGAAATTACTCCTCTTGGCTAGAGCAAAAAGAAGCGCGTCTCTCTCAAGAAGATACTTCGGAAAAAGCCAAACAAAAAGCCATGCGTGTTGAACTTGAATGGGTTCGTCAAAATCCAAAAGGACGTCAAGCGAAATCAAAAGCACGACTTAAGCAATTTGCAGAACTAAGTTCTGAAAAATATCAAGCACGCAATGAAACCAATGAGATTTTTATTCCGCCAGGTCCAAGATTGGGTGATCTAGTAATAGAAATGACAAATTTAAAGAAAGCATTCGGCGAGAAATTACTAATTAATTCACTCAACTTGCAGCTCCCGCCAGGAGGAATTGTCGGGATTATTGGTCCCAATGGAGCCGGTAAGACTACGTTATTTCGAATGATTAATGGTACAGAAACCACTGATGATGGAGATATTCGCCTTGGTGAGAGTGTTCAAATCGCAAGTGTTGATCAATCTCGAGACAGTTTAGATGACAACAAGACTATCTGGGAAGAAATTTCTGATGGTCAAGATATCATTACCGTAGGTAAATACGAAACCTCATCACGTGCCTATGTCGGGCGGTTTAACTTTCGTGGCGGCGATCAACAAAAGAAAATTGGCTTACTCTCAGGAGGAGAGAGAAATCGTGTCCATCTAGCTAAAATGCTTAAATCCGGCGGTAATCTTTTGCTTCTTGATGAACCAACCAATGATTTAGATATTGAAACGTTAAGAGCACTCGAAACCGCATTGCTCGAATTCCCAGGCTCTGCGATCGTTATCTCCCATGATCGATGGTTCCTCGATCGCATTGCAACTCATATTTTGGCTTTCGAAGGTAACAGTGAAGTCACTTGGTTTAATGGAAACTACACTGAGTATGAGGAAGATCGAAAAAAACGCCTCGGTAATGACGCCTCTCAGCCGATGCGTATTAAATACAAACGACTTTAGGATAATATGATTATGCTATTATTAAATTATAAAATACCAATACTTAGGGGATAATTTCATGTTTCATCCATTCAAAATAGAGAGCTATCTCACCGAACACGAAAAGAATGTCACCTACAATTACTCCGAGAGTGGAGTTCATCCACTTAAACTGGGTGATTTTCTAGAACTTGCTGGTAAAGATCTTAATGAATTAGCAAATATTGAAATGGATTATCCAAATGTACGCGGTAAAATTGAATTAAGGGAAAAAATTGCAGCTCTCTATCCAGGTGCAAAAATAGGTAATATATTAACCACAATAGGAGCTTCAGAAGCGAATTACTTAACCGCAGAAACTTTATTAAAGCCAGGCGATGAAATGATTGCATTACAGCCGGCCTATCTCCAATTACCAGGAAATGCTTTAAATAATAACATCACGCTTAGAACCGTCGAATTAATAGAAGATCAAAACTGGGCTCTAAATACAGAACAACTGATGGCAACCGTCAATTCATCAACAAAAATTATCAGTATTATCAATCCGCACAATCCCACAGGCCATATTCTTGAGCAAGCCGAAATGGATGCCATTATTCAAGCGGCTGAAAGTGTAGGTGCTTGGATTGTGGCCGATGAAGTCTATGCCGGCACGGAAAGAGGTGACACGAAACCGACGCGTTCTTTTTGGGGTCAATACGATCGCGTCATTGCCATAAACAGCATGAGTAAGGCTTACGGTATGCCCGGACTCCGAATTGGATGGATAGTGGCGCCCGAAGAGCTAATTCCTGAATTTCAACTCCGTCATGAATACACCACCATCAGCTCCACGATGTTAGGCAATGAACTTGCGAACATTGCATTGGACCCAGAAGTCAGGCCAAAACTTACCCAAAGAGCACGTGAGCTAATTAATTTTGGCTTTGATACACTCACTGAAATGCTTTCAGCTCATGGAGATATTTATAAAGTAGTTCCCCCTCAAGCCTCAGCTATGTGTATTGTACGCTATGATCTTCCCATTGACTCACTCGCCTTTGTGGATCGTTTGGTGCATGAAAAAAGCACATTAGTAGTGCCAGGTAGTTGTTTTGGTTTAGATCATCATTTTCGTTGCAGTTCAGCTCTTCCCGAAACTTATCTTAGAGAGGGTCTCAATAATATCAACGAATTAGTCTCTGAGATTAAAGGCTAATCAAGATAACGACGGGCATTTTGGAACATACGAAACCAGGGTCCATTATCGCCCCAGTGATTCGGATGCCAAGAATTTTGTATCGTCCGTGATACCCGTTCCGGGTGAGGCATAATAATAGTCGCACGGCCGTCTGGTGTAGTTAGACCGCAAATTCCCTCAGTTGAACCGTTCGGGTTATCAGGGTAGCGATGAGCAATATTTCCATAGTTATCAATGTATCTTAATACCACTTCTGATTGAGCCTGTTGCTTCATTTGATCATTGGTAAATACCGCTCGTCCTTCGCCATGAGAGGTCGCAATTGGTAGTTGCGAACCTGCCATATCATTTAGAAAAATTGAGGCACTAGGCATAATTTTCACCAAACTAAACCTGGCTTCAAATTGCTCTGATAAGTTAGTTTTAAATTGAGGCCAATATTGTGCACCTGGAATCAATTCTTGAAGATGAGATAACATCTGACAACCATTACAGACTCCTAATGAGAAGCTATCTTGGCGAGCAAAAAATGTGGCAAATTGATCGCGCAGTAACGAGCTATATAAAATAGATTTAGCCCAACCACCTCCAGCGCCCAGAACATCACCGTAAGAAAACCCCCCACAAGCGACTATACCTTGATAATTCTCAAGATCATCTTGTTGATTGATAAGATCATTCATATGCACATCTACCGCCTCAAAACCGGCACGCATGAATACTGCCGCCATTTCATGTTGGCTGTTCACTCCTTGTTCACGAAGTATTGCAACGCGGGGTTTTTTTCCACCAATGATGAAAGGAGTATCCAGATCAGATAATTCAAAAGACAAAACAGGATTCATACCTGGATCTTCAGCATCGAGAATACGATCATACTCTTCTAAAGCAGTATCTGGATTATCACGTAAAGATTGAATTCGATGGGAAGTTTCTGACCATACTCTTTGCAATTGAATGCGTCCAGATCGATAAATTATTTCATCGTCATTAGATAAAGTCAGCTGCTCATCGGCAGATACCTCGCCAATATCAACCCAATGCATTTGTTTTGATTCTAATACATCCTTGACATTCGACAACTGACTCTCAGCAACTTGGATTACAGCACCAAGCTCCTCATTAAATAAATAGCGAATTACTTTCTCGGCCGAACCCGAAAGTCGCAATGAGGCTCCTAGGTGACCAGCAAACATCATTTCTGAAACAGTCGTCAACAACCCTCCATCAGATCGATCGTGATAAGCCAGTACAAGGTTTTTCTCTAACAAGATCTGCACGACATCAAAAAAAGTTTTTAGGCTGACCGATACATCTATATCAGGAGCAAATCCACCCGGAAGATTATAAACTTGTGCCAATACAGAGCCACCTAAACGCTCTTTTCCTTGTCCCAAATCAAGTAATAAGAGTCGTGATGGTTCATCAACTTGCTTCAAATCTGGTGTAAAGTGATTGCGCACTGAATTTACTGGAGCAAATGCTGAAATAATTAACGATACTGGAGCGACAACTTGAAATTCGTCATCGCCCTCTTGCCAGCGAGTTTGCATTGAGAGTGAATCCTTGCCAACAGGTATTGCAATTCCTAAATCTCGACATAAATCAACACTGATGGCTTTCACAGTATCAAATAAATTAGCATCTTCCCCAGGGTGACCAGCTGCAGCCATCCAGTTGGCGGATAATTTCACATTCCCTAATGAACCGATTGAAGCCGCAGCTATATTGGTAATGGCTTCACCCACAGCCATTCTCCCTGATGCAGGTGCATTAATAACGGCCAATGGAGATCGTTCGCCCATCGCCATAGCTTCGCCAGTTGTTCCCTCAAAACCACTTGCTGTTATCGCTACATCACTCACTGGAACCTGCCAAGGTCCTATCAACTGATCACGAACACTGAGCCCACCTACGGTGCGATCACCAATATGAATTAAAAAGGATTTATCCGCAACCGCCGGAAACCGAAGAACTCGATCAATAGCCTCTTCGAGTTGCAATCCATTCAAGTTTAATGATTGTGTCTTAGGGCTAATACGCCTTACTTTACGAATCATTTTGGGTGGTTTACCGAGTAATACTTCCATTGGTATATCGACAGGTTTGTTGCCAAAATGACGATCGGTCACTGTCAAATTTTTACTACTATTAAGCTTACCTACAAGTGAATAAGGGCAACGTTCGCGTTCACAAATTGCAATGAATTCAGGACGACGTTTTGTATCAATAACCAATACATAACGTTCTTGTGCTTCATTACACCAAATCGCCATCGGCGACATCCCCGGTTCGGCATTATTCACTTCTCTGAGTTCCAATAAAGCTCCATGCTTACTGTGATCAACAGCTTCAGGAATGGCATTCGATAAGCCGCCCGCCCCGACGTCATGAATTAATAAAATTGGGTTGTCACGCCCCATTGAGGTACAGCGATCAATCACCTCTTGAGCGCGTCTCTCAATTTCTGGATTGCCGCGTTGTACAGAAGCAAAATCCAAATCTTCGCTACTAGTTCCACTAGCCAAACTTGAGGCAGCTCCGCCACCCAAACCAATTAACATAGCAGGTCCGCCAATAACGATGATCTCAGCATTATTCGGTATATCGATTTTACAAGCATGCTCTTCGCGAACATTCCCAACACCGCCGGCAATCATGATAGGTTTATGATAACCGCGAATCTCGTTGTCTGGTAATTCAGGTAAGCTGCTCTCATAAGTTCGAAAATACCCCAATAAATTCGGTCGGCCAAACTCATTGTTGAAAGCTGCTCCACCTAGTGGGCCATCCACCATAATCTCCAATGGAGTAGCCATTCGTTCTGATTGACCAAAATCTTGTTCCCAAGGTTGAGTAAAATTAGGAATTCGTAAATGTGACACTGTAAATCCCATCAAACCAGCTTTAGGTTTTGCCCCTAATCCTGTTGCCCCTTCATCGCGTATTTCTCCGCCTGAGCCAGTCGCAGCACCCGCAAAAGGTGAAATAGCAGTAGGGTGATTATGCGTCTCTACCTTCATAACAATATGAATTGGCTCTGGGGACAAAATATATTCTCGATTAGATAATGAGGTCAATAAACGCTCGGTACTATAACCCTCGATAACAGCCGCATTATCTGAATAAGCAGAAATTACGCCTTGCGGATTGGCCTCAGTAGTACTTTTTATCATCGCAAATAATTTCTCTGTGCGAACTTCTCCATCAATAACCCAATCAGCATTAAAAATTTTATGGCGACAATGCTCTGAATTAGCTTGTGCAAACATCATTAATTCAGCGTCAGTGGGATTTTCCGGCATCGCATGATAGTGATCATAAAGATAATCAATCTCATCTTCTGAGAGAGCTAAGCCAAGTTCCTGATTGGCTTTCTCAATGGCCGATTTACCCTCTGCTAATAAATCAATTTTCGCTAACGGTTGTGGTGCAGACTTTGAGAACAAGGACTCTAGTTTCATATCTTCATAAAGAATGCTTTCCGTCATTCGATCATGCAAAACCCGCTCAATCTCTTTTACTTGATCAAGAGAAATCGACCCTCGTGCTTCATAAGCAAAGCACACCCCTCGCTCCATTCGTGTCACTACAGATATTCCACAAGCGCGAGTGATGTCAGTGGCTTTGCTTGACCAAGACGAAATAGTCCCAATTCTTGGAACAACGATAATTTGTTGGGATTGATTGTTTCGATTAACCGCCGGTTCATTGGAAAGTAGCAGCGCCGATAAGCGAACCGTATTTTCTTGATCGAGAGGACCATTGAGCTGAATATAATAACGGAAAGCAGCATCAGTAATTACGATATCAGGATCAATAATACCTAGGGTTTGGTTGAGCTTTTTGATACGAAAGTCAGATAAAGCACGCTGCCCATCGATGCATATCACCTCACTCAATATCTCATCGGGTGACTGTGTCTCTATTATGGACAAGCTGTCAGTGTCCTATTATGCAAAATACATCTCACTGGTTTATTAAGCACATAAAATACAATTAAAGTTTACTAGGGGTTTCTACCTGGCGTATAGACTGGTATTGGAAATTGCGCCACATTACCGCCTTCAAGTTTTGAGATTTTACTGGTGCCCTCTTTATCAACCTCATCAATTCGAATAATTGAATGCATGGGCAGATGAGTGCGTTTAACGCCTTCAAATTCCGTTTTAATTTTCTCTTCTGAGGGATCGACAACAACGGAGCTGCGCTTACCAAAAACCAATTCTTCTATTTCAATAAACCCAAATAACATGCCCTGTTCCACACTGTTAGCGTAGATCTCATAGACCTGACCTTGGCTCATAAAAGAAACTCTATATAATATTTTTTTTGCCATAATTACTCAAACTATCCGTTTTAAAAACTAAATATGCGCTCATCTGTTGCTAATCTTAACCAAAATTTAAAGCAGATACTCAACTTATAAATATATTTTATAAAAAATACCTAACCAAGGTTATGAATGAATCGTTAATAGAATATAAATCTCTAGCATCACTCACGATTCATGCGATTAATAACCAGACCCTCTATCACAGTGGGATCAGCCAAAGTCGATACATCTCCCAAATCATCATAATCATCTGCCGCTATTTTGCGCAAAATCCGCCGCATTATTTTACCGGAACGAGTTTTTGGAAGCTCTGGAGCCCACTGCAAAAGATCCGGACTTGCTATGGGACCAATTTCTTTTCTTACCCATTGACGAAGTTCTTTTTGGAGAGCCTCGGAGGGCTCAATGCCTTGCATTAAAGTTACGTAAGCATAAATACCCTGGCCTTTGATTGCATGTGGATAACCCACCACAGCTGCTTCGGCAACTTGAGCATGAGATACTAGAGCACTCTCCACTTCCGCAGTGCCCATTCGATGACCTGAAACATTCAACACATCATCCACTCTTCCAGTAATCCAATAATCTCCATCTTTATCACGACGAGCACCATCACCCGTCATATAACAATTCTCATAAGTTGAAAAATATGTTTCAACAAAACGCTCATGATCGCCGTAAACAGTTCGCATTTGTCCTGGCCAACTGTCCAATATTACCAAATTACCTTCTGCAGCTCCGTTGAGAATTTCTCCTGCGGCATCTAAAATGGCAGGTTGAATTCCAAATAAAGGTTTCGTGGCAGAACCCGGTTTAAGTTCAGTAACTCCCGGCAACGGACTGATCAAAACTCCGCCCGTTTCAGTTTGCCACCAAGTATCCACTATTGGGCATCGACCCTCACCAACGACATGATAATACCATTCCCATGCCTCAGGATTAATCGGTTCGCCGACACTCCCAAGTATCCTCAAGGACTCTCTTGATGTTTGTTTTACTGGAGCGTCACCTTCACGCATAAGAGCACGAATTGCAGTCGGCGCGGTATAGCAAATATTAACGTTATGTTTGTCGCAAATCTCCCAAAATCGAGCGGCACTCGGGTAATTAGGTACGCCTTCAAACATCAAGGTGATTGCTCCATTCGCCAGTGGCCCATACACAATATAAGTATGGCCGGTGACCCATCCCACATCAGCTGTACACCAAAAAACATCACCTGAGTGATAATCAAATACATACTCATGAGTAAGCGAGGCATAAACCATATACCCACCCGTGGTATGCAAGACACCTTTTGGTTTACCGGTGGACCCAGAAGTATATAAAATAAACAATGGATCTTCTGCTGACATTTCTTCGCATGGACAAATAGCATCAACTTGCTTAGCCGCTTCATGCAACCAAACATCATGACTGGCATCCCAAGGAATATTTGTGTTGGTATTTTTAATCACCAAGACTTTTTTCAAGGTTGTCACCAGTGGATTCACTCGTGCCGCATCAACATTTTCTTTTAAGGGAATTGCTTTTCCACCGCGTAACCCCTCATCAGCGGTAATCACGATATTCGATTCACAGTCACTGATTCTTCCCGCTAATGCTTCCGGTGAGAAACCTCCAAATACCACGCTATGCACTGCCCCAATCCTCGCACAAGCCAACATCGCTATCGCTGCTTCAGGGATCATTG
This sequence comes from uncultured Woeseiaceae bacterium, assembly GCA_905182415.1. Lineage (GTDB taxonomy): Bacteria > Pseudomonadota > Gammaproteobacteria > Steroidobacterales > Woeseiaceae > SP4260. Next base: position 19,172 of record CAJJBK010000056.1, read on the forward strand.
GCATATACAAAGTGATGCGGTCGCCACGCTTAGCGCCCATAGATTTTAGTACATTCGCAAAAACAGAGACTTGCTGATGCAGTTCACCATAGGTAATGCTTGCCTGGCGATTTGGGTCATCCCCTTCCCAGAGGATAGCTGTATCATCTTTCTTTGCTGGTAAGTGACGATCGACGCAGTTATGACACGCATTCAAAGTACCATCTGCAAACCAACGTATATGAACATCGTCACTGGCAAAGGAAACATCTTTAATTTCAGTAAACGGTTTTATCCAGTCAATGCGTTTAGCTTGCTCCGCCCAAAATCCCTCATTGTCTTCAATGGAGCGCTGATACATATCGGTATAAGACGATGGATTAAGGTGGGTATTATTTTGCGTGGCTGTATTTACGGCATATTTTTTTGACATACTTAGAATTACCCATAAAAATATTTACTTTATTAGATCAGTATTCTGCAATTAAATTTATTGCTAAGCTAGAGTTATTGAGTTAAAAATTTAAAATCAAGACAAGGAGATTCACAATATGACCATCTCAAGAAGATTGTTTACTCAAGCCGGCCTTAGCACGGGCGCTTTATTAGCAGTTAATCCAAGTTATAGCGCTTTAGAAACTCAGCTCATCCAGCGTCACATTCCTTCCAGTGGAGAAGCAATACCGGTAATCGGAGTTGGCACTAATCGTTATGGTGTTGGGGATGACCAAAATGCTCGAACCACACTCAAAGAGGCCTTGAAAAAATTCCATGAATTAGGGGGTACTCTTATTGATACCGCACCAACTTATGGCAGTTCTGAAATGGTTCTGGGTGACCTGATCAAAGACCTTGGTATTCAAAAAGATCTATTTTTAGCCAGTAAAGTGGACAGCAAAAATCTAGCGGCAAATACCGCCGGTTATGAACAATCTTTCGCTCGATTTAATACCCAACAGTTTGATCTCATGCAAGTGCATAACTTTAAGGATTGGCAGAATTCATTGGCACTTCTCCAAGACAAAAAAGCCGCGGGGGAAATTCGTTATATAGGAATGACCACGCATATGCCAAGTCAATACGAATTAATGGAGCAAGCCATAAAACAACAGGGGCTTGATTTTATTCAAGTTAACCTCTCGCTGGCCAACCAACGAACTTCAAGTGAACAACTCATTCCAATGGCTGCCGATCAAGGGGTAGCCGTATTGATAAATCGACCTTTCGGTGGTGGTGGGGTTTTTTCTAAACTTGGAAAAACATCATTGCCCAGTTGGTCTGTTGAATTTGATTGCGAGAGTTGGGGTCAATTCCTCTTGAAATATGTTCTTTCACAACCCGGGGTTACAGCCACTATTCCAGGCATGACTAAGGTTAGACATGTAGTCGATAATATAAAAGGTGGGATTGGTATGATGCCAAGCATTGCATTACGTAAACGCCAAGAACAATTCTTTGATGATTTATAAGGGCTTAGAGATATCCATTGATCTTTAAAAAGGCATGTAAATTGCCGCCCTTATAAAGCAAAGCCTCGATGCCAGCTTGTTTGGCTGCTTCAAGATCCGTTGGTTTATCACCCACCAAAACACTCCTACTGATATCAACTGGCCAACAGGACAACAAATCTCTCAACATTCCTGGAGCCGGTTTACGACACTTACATTCCATTTGATACTCTATAATCAAGGCATCACGATGATGCGGGCAATAACGAATCGCATCAATATGAGCGCCATGATTTTTTAACTCATCTTCCATGTAAGTGTGGATCGTGTGAACATCTTCCTCAGTATAATAGCCACGCCCAATACCAGATTGATTGGTTACCACAAAAACATAGTAGTCCAATTCATTGCAGCGTTTAATTGCCTCGATCGCCCCCTCAATCCAATACCAATCATCAATCTTATAAACATAATCACGATCTTTATTTAACACGCCATCTCGATCAAAAAAAATGGCGGGACGAGTTTTTAGATTGGCTTGGTTAGTTTGTGTCATACCTAGGTCAGGTGATTTTCTGCTATCTCACATAAAGTGTGTCCAATAGCAATATGCATTTCTTGAATTCGCGGCGTCTCAGTCGAAGGAGCACGAATCGTAATATCTGCCAGAGCACTGGCCTCACTGGCATTCTGCCCAGTCAACGCAATGGTCTTAACCTGATACTCTTTGGCAACATGAAATGCTTTAATTACATTTGGGCTGTTGCCACTGGTGGAAATGCCAACCAAGACATCGCCGGCCTTAGCTAAACCCGTTAATTGTCGTGAAAAAATTTCTTCGTACCCATAATCATTGGCAATCGCTGTTACAGCCGAGGCATTGGTCGTTAATGCAATGGCTGGTAAGGCTTCACGTTCTTTTAAAAAACGGCCCAAAAATTCAGCTTCAAGGTGTTGGGCATCACCCGCTGACCCGCCGTTTCCACAAAAGAATATTTTGCCACCTTGTTTCAAACAATCGGTGATTATATCTGCCGCCGCATTAACTTCTTCGGCAACCGAAACAATTGCTTTAAAGCTGTCGGCCGCATTCTGCAATATTTGTTGTGCTGAACTCATGTCATATCCTTCACAGATTTCTTATGTAATCAACTGCCCTGAGGTTGACAAACTTTTGCCTGTCCACGTTTAGCGAATACCAGATCATCAATCCTAACATAACAAATGGCATTTAATTGTTTGTCCTTAAGAATGGGTTGACGGGATGTTTCGCTATTACTTGCTTCTGATTTCTTAAATAACTTGGTGACATTAAGTGCGTTATAGTTAATTTTTTTGCCTTTATTTTTCACTTCTGCATCGGCTCGATAAGCCTCGCAGTCCAGACGCCTTATTCGGCGAATATTCTCATAACCGAACCATACATTGATATCCTCTTCGGTAAAAAAGACATAACACAAATCAGCGTCACCCATATAATGAATCTCACTGACATCAGATTGCATATTCATGGTGTTATTTGAACCGGTTGCAGCACAACCACTTAATCCGATATACAGTAGACCCCATCCAATTCTTTTTAGCATAATATTGTTCCTCAAAACATCAATTCTCTTTATTCGTTCATTGTAGCTTTTTATACGCGATTTTTTCAGTAAAATAGTCTTTTAAGAGAATAATGTATTTATTTTAAGTTTCGCTAATTACCTGAAATATATAATAATTACAAAAGAAACTAAATGCCAATACAAGGATAAAAAACTGCATTTTTACTCATTCTAAGGTACTCTGACCAAGTTTTTAGAGTGTTTTGCAAATTGGGTCACTAAACAATGGCGCGAAAAACGATAAAAAAAGAACGCGAATATCTCGCGATTATCTCTGACTGGTTAAACGGTAGAGACCGACCTCTCCGACTTTTAAGCTACCCGATTATACTGGGGTTTGTGGGCACCTGCTCATCGCCACCGAATCTATTAGATCAAGTTCTAGAGCGCGGTGAATTGCATGTAATTACGCTTGATAGTCCCACCACATTCTACCAAGATGATGATGTCATGGTTGGTCCTGAATACGATCTAGTCGCGGGTCTTGCTGAAAGCTTAGATGTGACACTGGTCATTAAAACCGTCGATAAATTTGCCGATATACAACCAGCTCTTGAATCTGGACAAGGCCATTTAGCTGCGGCTGGATTAACTCCTTCAGTGAGCTCGCGAGAAAAAATGAATTTTGGCTACCCTTATGCAAATGTAGATACTCATCTGATCTATAAACGTGGCACCATTAAACCGCAATCCATGCAGCAGTTGATGGGAAGGGAAATTGAAATTACCACTGAGAGTGATCATCAAGAAACTCTTATAACGTTAAAGCAAAACTACCCAGATTTAACTTGGTCCATGAATACGCAAGTCGGTGTCAATGAGTTGTTAAATAAAGTGAACCGTGAAGAAGTTGATTTCACCATCGCTGACAGTAATGAGTTTGCGTTGCAACGTCACACGCAACCAGAATTAAGAATTGCCATGAATTTAAAAAAGAACAGCGAATTGGCATGGGCTTACCGTCAAGATAACTCTCGGAGACTGATGGAGCATGCCGATAATTATCTTATTGAAGCTGAGCGTGAAGGTCTTTTAGCTCAAATCAATGAACGTTATTACGGTCATGCCGAATCACTCGATTATGTCGATACTCGCACTTTTATTGAGCACATATCATCACGTCTTCCAGATTTTCGTGAGATGTTTGAGGAAGCAGGTATAAAGCAAGACATCGATTGGCGTTTACTGGCTGCGATCGGTTACCAAGAGTCACACTGGCAACCGCGTGCTATCTCCCGTACCGGTGTGCGTGGCATTATGATGCTCACTCGTGTAACTGCTAAAGAGCTCAACATTGATAATCGCCTGGATCCACTCAATAGCATACAAGGTGGTGCTGAATATTTTGTAAAGCAATGGGAGCGACTCCCTGAAGACATTCCAGAACCGGATCGAAGTTGGTTCGCTTTGGCCGCTTATAATGTAGGTTTTGGCCACCTTAAAGATGCATGGCAAATTACGCAGTGGCAAGGTAATGATCCGACTCAATGGGCTAATGTCAGCAAATCATTGCCTTTATTAGCCAATAAACTTTGGTATCCATATTTAAGTCATGGTTATGCTAGAGGCTGGGAACCGGTTATTTATGTTAATAATATTCGCAGTTACTATGATATTTTGACCAGCATAGTTGATGTTGAGTCTGAGTCAAAAATGGCGCTGAATAAACCACTCAATCTCAGCGACGCACCTTAAAAAAATCCTGCAGCAGCTTGGCGCATTGTTTTGCCATTAATCCGCCCTCAACAGAAAATGAATGATTGAGTTGCGGGTGTGCTGATAAATCAAGGACGCCTCCGGCAGCACCTGATTTAGGATCGCTGGCTGCAAATACCAGGCGATCTATACGTGCTTGAATCATCGCCCCCACACACATCACACAAGGTTCGAGCGTGACATACAAGGTGGTGTTTATAAGACGATGATTGTTTTTTATTATTGCTGCTTGACGTACTACTAAAACCTCAGCATGGGCCGCAGGATCATGATTCATGATAGTACGATTATGATCTTGAGCGATAACCGTATTATTTAAAGTCAGTACCGCACCCACGGGCACCTCATTGCAATCTGCAGCTAAGCTAGCTTGATCAAACGCAAGCTGCATATATTTTTGATCCTGCGCTGAAAATTCATTCACTTTTTTTAAAGCAGCGAATCTTGATCGGTTTTTGATTCCAGCTCATTAGAAGGCTTGACTTGTGCTTCGCGTGACATGACATCCACAATGATACCAATCACCATATTAAACAGAATGAACCCATTTAAAATTAAGAAACTCACAAAATAGATCCACATATATGGATACACTTCTAATACATCCCCCATCACCGCAGCCCAATCATCGTAAGTGATTAATTGCAACAACACGAGCATCGCACTGCCAACGTTCCCCCAGCGGCTCGGATCAATATCATTAAACAGCATGGAGCCAATCGTGGCCCAGATATAAAAGAAGATAAACATCAAAAGCACCACAAAACCCACTCGTGGAATGGTCTTCACCAAGCCATCAATAATGCGACGAAACTCAGGAACAATGGTAATAACTCGCAGTATTCTAACGATCCTTAAGAGCCGTGCCACAAACACCGTCTCAGCACCACCGACTGGAATAAGGCTGATGGCAACGATGGTAAAATCAAACACATTCCAACCACTTTTGAAGAAATTATAAAAGGGTTTTTCTGATATTAGACGAATCAGAATCTCAACCAAGAAAAATACGGTAATTGCGTAATCCAGAAAATTAAGGGTGGTCTCATAATCATCCGGTAGATCATAGGTAGTCACACCCGCATAGAATGCCGAGGCTAAAATCACCGCAATCACAATGGCATTGAAAATATTGCTGTTGCGAATCTTTAGAAAAAAATCGACAAAGCTATTCACGTTACTCTCCTCATTAATCTGTTAAATTATACTGAAATTATACTGTTTGTTAAGCTACCTTCAATCTAACAAGTAGATACCTTCAGCAATATAAAAATCATTTGCCCCCGCATCACTGGTACTGCCATTCTTATGTAAGCTAATATTAATCCGTCCACCCGTCTCATCGACACTGTCACCACCATAGAGGGCCCCGGCAATGGCCGCGCCACCCGACCAACCATTTTGGATAGTGGTGGTCGAAGTGCCGGTGTAAGTATTCGCATTGTTACTGTTAAGGCTAACATTAAATGAGGTAAAGCCCGCATTACTGACAATCGGATTCTTATCATCAAAATTGGTCACCGCCAGGGTGCCGGTATACGCACTCGACCCCCAGTTGAAGGTCGCGGCCACATCCGCGGTCGTGGTGTATTTATGCACATCATAATTGGTGCCGGTTTGGTTATGCCGATATGCGGCTTTGACGATGGCCGCCCCGCTCATGCTCGCCGAACCCGAGGTTGGAATTTCATTGGCCGCCACTAACTCTCCAGCGACCCAGGTACCCAGATGCACTGCCCCGGTCTGCGTCCCAGAATTCGGTGAGACATCCACCGCTCCTATCGCCCAAAAACCCCAAGTCGCATACTCGGCATTTGGCATTGGATCGTTGCCGTTGGTATGGAACAGATCCGAGTCTTCTTGATCCAGAGTGTTGTAACTCACCATGACGCCAGCCAGATTATTGGCTCCACCTGAAGAGCCATCTATCTGTGCCCCATCGTCTTTCAGTTCAGCCGCGAATACTTCATTGGAAATATACGCTGATTTAGCCGCAGTATTATCCGCATCGCCAAAATTTAAGACCAGCTCGCCCGTATCAACCGTGCCCCAAGTATTGGTGTAGTTATTGCTGGGTAGCGTTGAGACGGACAGCGGCGCTGACACCTGGACATCGTCGTTGGTGGGGTCGAAATTAATCGACGCGAGCGTGCTGCCTGATCTGACAGAGGCGAGCTGGTCGTTACCGGTACCAGAACCATTAAACTCCATGATTCCAGTAAAAAATCCATTGTAAGTGGTGGCGGTAGAGCTATAAAAATCGGAAGATCTAAAATCGGAGATGGATTTGTAATCTTGGTTAGCATCAATAGCGTTGGTTCCTTCACCAGCATTACCCTCAAATTCCAAAGTAGTATAACTGCCATAGGCTTTGTCGGGATCGATATAGTTGCCAAGGTGACCGGTGCAAAAACCAACATCATCATCACAGGATCCGGTGTCCCCTGAAAACAATAAGTACACTTGTGTTGCATACTCAGAATTGATTGTATTTATCTGAAAATTACTGAATTCAGTTTGATTATTGTATGCCCTGAAAGATTCACCGACCTTATAATCAGCGACCCATTGCACCGGATTACGAATAAACATACTGATCTCATTATCACTAGGCGTTTCATCGTCTTTTAAGGTCGTGGCCGCAAAGGTATAGACACGCCCGTCCATTTCACCTTCGTTAAGATACTTAGAGCCAAGGGTGAGAAATCCACCATCTGTAAGATTATTAACTCCGGAACCCGTAGCACCCCAAGAACCGGCAACATCGGAGACGGCGCCAGTGGCGAGATTGACTTGCTTGATTCGAAAGCGATTGGAGGCGGCCTCATCCAATGTGTTGATAGTGGTACCGCCATCGTAATCGACATAAAAACCGTAATCGACCCCATGGCTGAGTGAATCTGTGCTGGTAAAAAATAATCTTTTATTTCCACTTCCATAGTGAAACTTGAGTTTATCGGTAGATGTCACACCCAAATAAATACCAGTGATATCATTGCCACTTATTCCATTTGTAGCCTTACCAAAAAAGGCGCTATCTTGAACTGTGTCATCGATTCTGACCACACCTCCAAAGGCCCATGGCATTTTACTTCTAAACAATGCAAATGTATTATAGCGATCAGCATAATCACCTTCACCATCAAATTCTATCCATTCGGCTGTATAAGGAAGATTCGCATTGATGGTTGTGGCGGCACCCACGGTCCTAAATTCGCCACTGATCGCCATTTGATTAAAACTACTCGTGGCCCAATCTTCATTATTGGTATCGAGCTTCACTCCCACTCCCATATCACCCGTTTTATATGGATCTGCCGTGGTTACCATCAGTGCCATGGGTCTATTATCAGAAGTACTATCGCGTGCTGCAAAACACCCGATATCCGAACTCGAAGCGCATTCTATGGGTGTGGTTCCCAATTGCACACCCAGACCATCATTGTCCACATTGGTGCGTTTTTGATACGACCAATAATGCGTGCCATCGAGTCGTTGTCCGGTATCACCCACACTATAGCGTGTCGTATCATTGGCACGTTTATCCATGGTATTGATCATCACCCCGAGATAACTTTGTTGATCGTCCCGGGTGGCAGAACCACCGGCACCATCATAGGAATCTTGAATAGCAAGTTGCGCTTGAATACCCACGCCCTTGCCCGCGGGATTAAGGACTTGATACCACTGCGAGGTGCCCTCAGGCATTTCATTGGTGGCCCCAAAACGCGCCGTGTCAATATTTTCACTGGCATCGAGTACTTGTTCGGCCCAATCATAATAATTTGCATACGTATTGCACGTACTGGCATTGTTCCCCACCGCAGCACAATAATCGGGACCCAAAGTAATAAAGTCCATCTCTGAGCTGTCATAAAAACCACTGGGCAAAAAAGCAGGATAGAAGAAATCACTGTTGGTGCCCGAGGTTGTGTGATTTTCGAGCGGTATGACGTTCAGAGCAATGACCCGTTTATGGTTATTGGTGAAACTGTTGTACATGGCATCGGTGTAGACGTCTCCAGTCAGGACCACTTGATCGAGATAACTGTGATACTGAGTCCCTGTATAAGAGCTTTCAACTCCCTGATCCAAAAGCCAATTGGCGATAGCCGCATTATTCGAGTTATTGTAAGAATCACTAGTTCCTCCAACCCCGTTAATATCACCATAGAGAAAGATATCGCTGTTAACGCCCGACTCCAACTCATTGGCTCTGATGTAGCCGGCGGCATAGAGATTGGCATCGTTATCTCGGGGTGCTTTATTAAAGAGCAGCTGTCCAATATTATT
>CAJJBK010000057.1 GCA_905182415.1 uncultured Woeseiaceae bacterium
CGTAATAAGTTCAAATTTATCTCCAAAAAGGAGATCTAAAGGGACTTTTATTGCTGTCGGTTCAAGCATTCCGTAACATTCAGGTACCTGATGATTGGTGAGAGTTTTACCACCAAATAAGAGAACAGTTTCGGGTAAATTTAATATCGATTTTATATGATCAAGCATAGCTGCATTAGTCCAAGATAGAATAGGGCCAATACTCAAATCATCTGTATTTCTCTGGGAAGCAAGTTCTTTTATTTTAGGAAATAATGTTGATGACCAATTTTTATGACAAAAAAGGATGCTTTGGGCAGAGCATTTTTGTCCTGAAGCATTGTAAGCGTCCTGATCAGACTGCCAAGCCACAAAATTCAACCAAAGTGGATCAAAGTCTGGACCAATTATTTTCCAATCGAAGCCAGCATCTTCAAGCCTAACTAGACCATTCATGGTATTAGATATCTTTTCTGCTACTTTATTGGATCCAGTAAATTGAATTAATCTTATAGATTCTTTAGTGCTGTCAATCAATTTACCCATCTCTAATCCGCGACAATGAATGAGATTAACGTCTTTGCTTGGAAGTCCGCAGTGAATGAGTAATCTTAAAAATTGTTCAAACACAACACTTACCTTGGAATCTACTTTTACCAATGGTTTATTTCCCATAAATAGGGCACCTAGGGTCTGTAAAGCAGGTATTTCAAGAGGAAAATTAAAAGGTGCAATAACTATAACCGGACCAAAAGGCCAGCGATAACCCCTTGATTCTTGGCCTTGATGATCTCCGGGATTGGAAAAACCACGACCTAGAAAACGAACACCATCACCGGAAAAATTTTCAAGAAATATACGCGTTACAATTACCTCGCCACGACATTGATTGTATTCTTTAGGCATAACCCGCTGAATTAGTTTTGTGAAGTAATGTTCAACCTCGGGTTTGGCCATCAAAGCAGCAGCTTTAGCGCATACCTCACCTAGCATCAAATAACGCTCGGGCTTATATAGTGGATTATGAGTACCAAAGCTTTTTTGTAGGTTTATATCATTAATGAAATTTGAATGATCAGTCGTATCGGGGATTTGAAGAAAATGCTCGCCATTCATGGGGTCGACTATATCTTTTCGTATATTGTCTGTAGTAACCCATTCGCCATTTATTAGGTTGCAAACTATCCCCGGTTTTTTTTGGGTCATCCCGTTTATTGGGTCAATACTAATGAATTTTATTGGATCAGGCATAATATTCTCGATTAAATTTTTATCGTTAAAGTATAACTAAAAGTAATCTTCGGCACTCTTATTTTCATAATTTTATTGAGAAAGATATGATTCGGGGTGATAATTAAACTGGTCCGCGCTGGTTTTCCTGCGGCGATTATCTGTTAACCCCGTCAGACCTGGAAGGGAGCAGCGGTAGCGGTAAAATCGGGTGCCGGGAGTAAGCTAGCGCGGATCTTTTTTGAAATTAGAAATAGATTTTTTACTCGGTTTTTAATTTTATTTTTTTTGGGTACACTGTTCTTAAATAGTTTACGATTAATTGATTCTGTATTGGCAATAATATGAGTTATCTTGCGCTCGCTAGAAAATGGCGACCTAAAAATTTTTTAGATATAGTCGGCCAAGAGCATGTTGTTCAAGCGTTAACAAATGCACTTGAGAGCCAGAGATTGCATCATGCTTATCTATTTTCAGGTACTCGTGGAATAGGTAAAACTACTATTGCAAGGATACTTGCAAAAGCATTCAATTGTGAGAGTGGAATTACTTCTAATCCTTGTGGTGAATGCGATATTTGTCGTGAAGTTGATGAAGGGAGATTTATTGACCTTATAGAAGTAGATGCAGCCTCTAAGACAAAAGTAGATGATACCAGGGAATTATTAGATAACGTTCAATTTGCAGCAACGGTTGGAAAATTCAAAGTTTATCTCATTGATGAAGTACATATGCTATCTAAGCATTCATTTAATGCATTATTAAAAACACTAGAAGAACCTCCATCACATGTAAAATTCTTTTTAGCGACAACTGACCCTCAAAAATTACCAGTGACGGTTCTGTCAAGATGCTTGCAGTTTAATTTAAAAAGAATTTCACCAAAATTAATTTTAGATAGATTGTGTTTTATCTGTGATGCTGAAAATATTGAATATGAAAAAAAGGGCCTTGCTAATCTTGCCAGGGCAGCAGATGGAAGTTTACGTGACGCACTAAGTTTGATGGATCAGGCAATTGCACATTGTGGTGGAAAATTAAATGATATCGATATTGCGACTATGTTAGGAACTATTGATCGTAAATATATCCATCAAATAATGAGATCAATTGCTGATAATGATGTTTCTGAATTACTTAAAACTATCAACGCTATCGATGAATTTTTCCCAAATTATGAAAATTTACTTGGTGAAATCGCTGAACATCTGCAACAAGTTGCAGTTATTCAGGTTGCAGGAGGTGTTGATGAGTCGGTTCTTATGAGTGAGAATATGCAAGAATATGCATCCATTATAAGCCCAGAGGACGTTCAATTATATTATCAGATAGCCATTATGGGTAGGCGTGATATCCATCTCGCACCCTCGCTTCGTGCCGGCTGTGAAATGACTCTTATTCGTATGCTTGCATTTCGACCTCACAATAACGAGCAAAAAAATATTGATTCTGAGATTAAAAAATCTTCAACCATCAAAAATAAAACTCCAATAACCAAGCCAGAAAATCAACAAAAAGAGCAACCTAAAAAAGTTGAGATTTTGCAAAAAAATAAAATCGCTGAGCCAATAAAGGACACTAAAGAATGGACTGAAGGTGTGATTTGGTCAGATCTTATTAAAGAGCTAAATTTATCTGGGCTTACAAAAATGTTGGCCAATAATTGCGCGTTAATTGGCAGAAAAGAAAATACAATTCATTTAATTTTAGATGAAAAATCACTATCTTATAAAAACCAGGAGCGCGAGCAAATATTATCTAAATCCTTATCGGATTTATTTACTGAAGATTTAACTGTAAAAGTTGAGATCTCTAAAGTTGTTAGTGAAACACCGAGTCAAGAAAAAATTAGGCAAAAAGACGAGCAATTGGAATCAGCAAGAAATAATCTAAAATCAGACCCAGATGTTAAAGAAGCAGAGGATTTATTTGGTGTAGATATGAATCCAGAATCTATAACTTTAAAAAATTAAATGTTGAGAATTAAATACAATAAAAGGGGTAATCAATGAAAGGCGGTATTGGTCAATTAATGAAGCAGGCACAAGAGATGCAGGAAAATATGAAAAAAGCTCAAGAGGAGCTTTCAAATATTACTGTGACCGGCGAATCTGGTGGTGGCATGGTAACCGTTACTATGTCATGTAAGCACGAGATAAAAGCATTAAAAATTGATGACCTACTTCTTTCTGACGATAAGGACATGTTGGAAGATTTAATTATTGCTTCATTTAACGATGCAATTCGTCGTGTTGAGAAAAAATCCCAAGAATCATTATCAGGGATGACAGCCGGGTTAAATTTACCACCTGGCATGAAGTTACCTTTTTGAGTTTAAACTTATAACCAAATGTCTTATTCACCTTTACTTATAAATCTAATCGAAGCGCTGCGCTGTATGCCCGGTATTGGGCGAAAATCTGCGCAAAGAATAGCGTTTCATTTACTCGAAAGAGATCGGGAAGGGGCTAAGATTTTATCAACAAGCCTGATGGCTGCAGCCAATGATATTGGGCATTGTCAAAAATGTAGAATGTTCACTGAAGTAGAGTTATGTAATATTTGCTCAGCTAGTGGTCGCGATGAAAAATCTATTTGTGTGGTTGAATCACCGGCTGATGTCATGGCGCTTGAGGATGCTACTGGTTATCGTGGCATGTATTTCATATTAATGGGGCATTTATCCCCGATTGATGGCATTGGTCCTGATGATCTTGGTTTGGAGCAACTAGAGATTCGCTTCAAAGAGGAAGAAATTTCTGAGCTAATTATTGCAACAAATTCCACCGTTGAGGGCGATGCAACTGCACATTATTTAGCTGAAATGGCATCAAGATATGATATTGGGGCCAGTCGAATTGCGCATGGAATTCCTCTTGGGGGTGAGCTTGAGTATGTGGATGGAGGTACTTTATCGCATGCCTTTTTTGGTCGAAGAGTGATTGAGTAATAGGTTATGAGTGCTGTAGATAAATGTTTATTCTGTGATATCGCTAACAAAACAATCCCTGCTGAGATTATCTATGAAACTAAAAATGTGATTGCATTTCATGATATTAACCCCGAAGCTCCATTGCATTGTCTGATCATTCCAAAGATGCATATAGCTACAATTAATGAATTAGATGCAAAAAATAGTTTTGTTGTTGCTTATTTGTATGAGGCTGCTGCTGAGATTGCAGATAAATATAATGTAGCAAAAGAAGGTTATCGTGTTGTTATGAATTGCAATAAAGATGCAGGCCAGACTGTATTTCATCTTCACTTGCATTTATTGGCTGGACGCAAATTATCTTGGCCGCCAGGATGATTAAAGAAATTAATAGCGTTTATGGTTATTTTTTTGGGTGATGTTCAATAATCTCTTATAACTCTCATAGCGCCTGGGATCAATTCTTTCATCATTCACCGCTTCTTTGACAGCGCAGTTCTGCTCTTTTGCATGCGAGCAATTATTGAATTTACAATTCAAGCCTTCGGCTTCAATTTCAACAAAACTTCCTACAACTTTATAAGTTGAGTCAATGATAGGAGAATAATCTCTTACTCCTGGGGAATCCATGACTTTGCCACCATTATCGAGATCAAGGATATTTGAGTTAACTGTGGTATGTTTTCCTTCTTTCTTTTTACTGGAAATTTCTTGAGTCAACTGATTAGAATTTCGAGAAATTTGATTAATTATAGACGATTTGCCAGCACCTGATTGTCCAACGAATATAGCTGTTTCATTTTTTAAATGCTCTAGAATTTTCTCTAAATTAGATTTCGTTTCAGCGCTGCAATATATTACGGGATAACCTATTAATTGGTAGTTTTTGATTGTTTTTGAGTATTGTTCAGTCTCCCAGTTCAAGTCAATTTTGTTGCAGATAATGCAGGCTTTAATACCCATAGATTCTGCTGCACCGATATAGCGATCAACGATAAACCAATCAGGTTTCGGTGGATCAGAAACAACTACCGCAATCATGGTTATGTTTGCAGCAATTACCTCTCTCTTATGACTGTAGTTACTTCTAGTAAGCTCGTTATTTCTAGGTATGATTTTATTAATTAACCAGTCTGATTCTTGTGCTATAGGGGAGATTTCTATCTGATCTCCGCAGACAGGTTGAATTTTTTTCCCTTTAATTTTAGCAAATAAAACCTCATTATTGGATGTCTTAACTAGCATTCTTTGGCTATAAGTGCCTATTATTGTTGCTTGTTGGGTTACATTGGTATTCATTTAGTTGTATGTTATAGCGCTCTGATAGATATTTATAGTCAATTGTTCGTTCATGTACTATAAAATCAATATTTAATTATATTAATTTACTCAAATTTTGAATTCATATGAAAAACATCAATGATAGAAATAAGTTAATCTGGGTTGATCTTGAAATGACCGGATTAGACACAAAGCATGACAACATCATTGAGATTGCGTCAATTGTTACTGATTATGATTTGAATATTGTGGCTGAAGGACCAGTTCTTGCCATCCATCAATCACAACAAATAATGAGTGCCATGGATGATTGGAATACAAAACACCATGGAAATTCAGGGTTAATTGAAAAGGTACTCAATAGTTCAACAACTATGCAGGAAGCCGAGCAAGTAACTTTGGATTTCCTGGCGAAACATGTTGCGCCAGGAACCTCACCACTATGTGGTAATGGAATATGCCAGGACAGACGATTTTTAGCTCGTCAAATGTGCGACTTAGAAAAATTCTTTCATTACCGTAATTTAGATGTAAGTACAATTAAGATACTTGCTCAGATCTGGAAATCAGATATTGCAAAAAATATCAATAAACAGTCCAAACATAGAGCGCTTGATGATATTAAGGATTCAATAAATGAATTGTCATATTATCGATCTTCGTTCTTTAATTTAGGCAAGCGATAAGATGGCATTGATCGAAAAACCTGAAGCGCCTCCAACACAAAGAAATAAATGGCCGATACTGGAGATTTTAAGTAAAGAGCTGATATCAACTGCAAATATTCTAGAAATTGGCTCCGGAACGGGGCAGCACGCAATTTTCTTTGCAGAGAAATTACCATTAATTACCTGGTTCACAAGTGACATTGAAAGCAATCATGCAGGCATTAAAATGTGGCTTGAGACATATCATGGATCAAATATAAGGCCACCTTTTGATCTTGAGATGGGATTAAATGATCAAGATTTTAATACAAACATTGATCATGTGTTTTCATCCAATACCTCTCATATAATGAGCTATAAAAGTGTAAAATGTATGTTTTCTATGATTGGTCGATTATTGCCATTAGGTGGTAAATTTTACCTCTATGGGCCTTTCAATATGAATAATCAATTCACCAGTAAAAGCAATCAAGAGTTTGATGGTATGCTAAAAAAACAGAATTCCTTGATGGGTATTAGGGATATAGAAAAATTAGATATTCTGGCCGAAAAAGAAGGGATGAAAAGATATGGCTTTCATGAAATGCCCTCTAATAACTACCTTTCTATTTGGCGTAAAGGTAAATTTATTTAATTGTTATCAAAATTACTAATATTAGATAGATATAAGAAACATATTTATTGTGGCGCCAAAACCTATTACCCACACCACGCTTCTGCAGAATGCCCAATCAATTAGATAGAATATGCCATGGGCTAAACGAGCTATTATAAAAATGAGCGCTGTTATATCTAATTCAAATTGAGACGCCTCCATAAGATGGGCAATGATGGTACCAGCTATGAATCCTGGCAGCGCTTCAAATGCATTTTGTTGTGCCCAAACAGCTCTTTTCCTGAAACCCGTGAGCGTATTTAAAAGTTCTCTTGGGGCTGAGTTGTGCTCATGAATATAATTTCTTGTGCCAGCTTTGGCAAAACCAATCCAAATAATTGGCAAAATGATTGCCACTAGTACACACCAATAAGCGATAGTTAAATGTGTCATAACACTAATAATTATTGAACTTTTTTTCCAGCCAAGGCCATCCATGTCTCAATCACGGTATCTGGATTCAAAGACATGCTTTCAATATTTTTCTCAAGTAACCAAGTCGCAAGATCAGGATGGTCTGATGGGCCCTGACCACAAATACCAATATATTTATTTTGCTTTAAGCAAGCATCAATTGACATTGATAGCATCATTTTAACCGCATCATCTCTTTCGTCAAAGGTATCAGCTACCAAGCTTGAATCCCTATCTAAACCCAATGTTAATTGGGTCATATCATTTGAACCGATGGACATTCCATCAAAATATTTAAGGAATTGGTCTGCTAAGAGTGCGTTTGAGGGTAATTCACACATCATAATAATTTTTAATCCATCTTGACCTCTCACTAGGTTATTTTCAGCAAGTAGATCAATTACTTGGCTTGCTTGAGCGACAGTTCTTATGAATGGAATCATGAGTTGAACATTCTTTAGCCCCATATCTAATCTAACTTTATTAATGGCGCGACATTCTAGTTCGAAGCAATCTTGGAATTTTTTCGAAACATAACGACTAGCACCTCTGAATCCCAACATCGGATTCTCTTCATCAGGTTCAAAAAATTTACCACCGATAAGATTGGCGTATTCATTTGATTTGAAGTCAGACATTCTTACAATCACTGGTTTAGGTGAAAATGCGGCTGCTATTGTACTGATGCCTTCGGCTAATTTAGAAACGAAGAACTCCATTGGATCATCATATCCAGCCATTTGTTCGTTGATTAATGATTGCGTCTTTTTATCCATCTGACTGTAATTTATTAGTGCCTTGGGATGAATTCCGATCATACGATTTATTATAAATTCGAGTCGTGCAAGACCCACTCCATGATTTGGGATAGAAGCAAAACTAAATGCTCGATCTGGATTGCCGACATTCATCATAATTTTAACAGGTATCTCAGGGAGTGAATCAACTTCAATGTGTTGTTCATCAAATTCGAGAACGCCATCATATATAAACCCTTCATCACCTTCCGCGCAACTAACCGTAACGGGTTGCCCGTCAAGGATTGATTTTGTCGCATTATTACATCCAACTACAGCAGGTATACCTAATTCTCTTGCAATAATAGCTGCATGACAAGTTCTTCCACCACGATTCGTAACTATAGCCGAAGCTTTTTTCATAACAGGCTCCCAATCAGGGTCTGTCATATCCGAAATCAAAACATCGCCATTTTGAATTCGGTGCATCTCAGATACATCATTGATTATCTTTGCCGTACCTGCACCAATTTTTTGTCCGATACTTCTTCCAACTGATAATATAGTAGATTGAGATTTAAGGGTAAACCGATTAATAGTTTTACCGCTCCTGCTTTGAACTGTTTCAGGTCTTGCTTGAAGAATGTATATTTGTCCATCCGAACCATCCTTGCCCCACTCAATATCCATTGGTCTGTCATAGTGTTGCTCGATCACCATTGCCAATTCAGCTAATTCGATTATATCTTTATCATTAAGTGAAAATTTTAAAGATTCTTCTTTGGGAACATCTATAATTTGGACAGTTTTGCCAAGAGACTTACTTTCGCCTAGTATCATTTTTGTAGCTTTATCACCCAAAGTTTTTCTAAGGATGGGGTAATTTTTATTTTTTATTGCCTCTTTGTAGACATAAAATTCATCGGGGTTAACTGAGCCCTGAACAACTGTTTCTCCCAAACCATAAGAAGAAGTGATAAAAACGGCATCTCTGAACCCAGATTCTGTATCTAGAGTAAACATCACACCAGCAGCACCAATATCACTTCTTACCATATATTGAAAGCCAACTGATAGGGCGACGAGTGAGTGATCGAATCCTTGATGTACTCGGTATGCTATTGCTCTATCTGTGAATAACGAAGCATAAACATGGTGCAGAGCTGTAATTAAATTTTCCAGACCTCTAATATTTAGGTATGTTTCTTGTTGGCCCGCAAAAGAAGCATCAGGAAGATCTTCAGCTGTAGCAGAAGAACGAACTGCAACCGCAATATCTTTTCCACCAGACATTTCCTGCCATTCACGTTCAATTTCTAGCATTAATTTATTTGGTAACTCAGTCTCAAGGACCCATGCTCTGATTTTTTTACCGGTTGCAGTTAAGTCTGAGATATTATCAACATTAAGATTATCTAAAGCGTTATTTATTCGATCACCGAGGTTCTTATGCTCAAGAAAGTCTCTATAGGCATGAGAAGTAGTCGCAAACCCCCCAGGAACATTGATACCAAGTTCAGATAAGTTACCAATCATTTCACCGAGAGAAGCGTTCTTTCCGCCGACTAAATCGATATCTTGTAGATTAAGCTTGTTAAGTTTTTTAACGTATGAATTCTGCATATTTCTCTTGAGTTAATAGTTTAGTAATTAGACAATAAAGGTTAAATAATCATGGATATAAGGGTAAGGCATGTAACATGCGATTTGTATATTTCCTCTCTGATCAAACAGGTGTTACCGCAGAGACACTCGGGCACAGTTTGATTACTCAATTTGATGGTCAAGACTTTCAACAAGTGACTTTGCCATTTATAGATAACGAAGACAAGGCTAAAGAGGCTGTTTTAAGAATTAATTCCTCAATTAAAGATAATTCTTTAAAACCAATTATTTTTTCTACATTTATAAGCTTAGAATTAAGAGATATTGTTAGGAAAGTAAACGGATTACATTTAGATATATTTGATGTTTTTTTAAAGCCCTTGGAAAATGAATTAAAGCAAAAGCCAACCAATAAAAGTGGCTTAGCGCATGGTATGAGTAATGCTAATACTTATATGAAGCGTATTGAGGCAACTAATTATGCGCTCTCTAATGACGATGGTGGAGTGACGCGTCATTATGATAAAGCGGATATTATAATAGTAGGTATTTCTAGATCGGGTAAGACGCCAACTTGCTTATACATGGCATTGCAATATGGGATTTATGCGGCAAATTTTCCTTTAACGGAAGACGATCTTGAGGACGGTTTGATACCTGATACGCTCAAAGCTTATAAAAATAAATTATTTGGCCTAACCATCTCTCCTGCAAGATTACGTCAAATTAGAAAGGAACGCCGTGCTCTTGGTAGTTATGCATCAATTAAACAAGTGAGTTATGAGATTCGTGAAGCTGAAAAACTCTACATAAAAAATGGAATTAATTTTATAGATACAACCGAGCTATCTATTGAGGAAATATCCGGAAAAATTATAGAACAAACTGGCGTTCAAAGACGCTTTAGGCCTTAAGTCTATTCAGATAAGTGAATGTATGAGTACTAGTATGTATGATCACCAAATAAATCCTCAGGCAATTGTAAAGCCAAACTCTTTTATAGGTTTAATGACTTTATATGAGAGTAATTACTTAAAGTTATTTGATTTAGTTCCAAATTTTAGGGATCTTGAAGGCACCTATATAGCAAATACACCAAATGAAAATGATATATTATTTACGATAAACGAAAAAACAAAACATACTATTTCATTTTCAATGTCTTATATATTTGAAGATAGCCTCGGTATAGAATTTGAACCCAATATGAAAGTTAATGTTTATTTAGATGGAAGACTCGCTCAAGTTAGCGGTATAAATGAGGATCAAAATAATAGTATATTTAATAAAATTGCTCATTCTCATGGCGATATTATTAATTTATTATGGAGAAATAATATGATATTTAATAAGTGGTTAGAGCATATAGGTGATAAAGAATATTATTTTTCATAAGTCTAGTTATTTGAATGAATTTATCTGTTAGTTAGAGTTATATCTTCATTATTTAGAGTTAAAAAGTCTGTGGCAATCGCAGCAGCTTCATTTAGATGAATGTCAATATCATCATTTATATCTTCATCGTTATTTTTATTGTTTAGGTTTGAATTATCTGACGATAGTAAACTAATTGGTTTGCTGTTATTTGTGTCAAGGTTATTTATATCGTTTGGATTTATAGATAAATTTCTTTTTTCTTCACGTTTCTTTCGATCGTCTATACTCTTCTCTCGATCTTCTGTTCTTTTATTGGCGTTAAGAGAAACCGATTTTTTTACTCTGTTCTTATTCGCTGCCTCAATATCCTCAATAAGAAAAATTAAATGCGGATCTTCTGTTTTTCTAATCTCATGACCAATTAATAATGCTTCGATAGTATTTTCCATGGATTTGATTTTTTTGAAATTAGATGAACGAATTGTGTCCCAAGGAAGGGCTGTTTTACGAGCACTTTCTCCGGTTGAAGAAATATCTATATAAGACGGAAGTTCTATATCTGGAGCAACTCCTCTATTTTGAGTACTTTCACCAGTTATTCGATAGTACTTGCCAATCGTTAATGTGAGCTGACCAAGGCCTTGGTCATCACTTTTTCGGACATATTGATCAAGAGGGTAAAGATTTTGAACGGTGCCTTTTCCAAATGTTTGTTGTCCAACGATGATGCCTCTCCCATAATCTTGGATGGCTGCCGCAAAAATTTCTGAAGCCGAGGCACTATATCGATTCACAAGGACGATGAGTGGTCCTTCGTAAATAGATCGTGGCACTGGATCAGGGTCATCCAGTCTGCTGATCCTTCCGCGTGCATTTTGCAATTGGACGATTGGACCATTATCAACAAATAAACCAGAGAGAGCAGTTGCTTCAGTGAGGTGGCCACCACCATTGTTTCGCAAATCGATGATAAGAGCATCTATATCAGTTTCTTTTAACTCTGATATTAGACGTTTTACATCTGAAGTTGTGCTTGTGAATTCCTGATCTCCATTATTTAAGGCTTTGTAATCGCGATAAAAGCTCGGAACATCTATAACTCCGATTGAGTAGTCTTTGCCATTTTTTTTAGTTTTTATTAGTTCGCTTTTTGCTGCAGATTCTTCTAGTTTGACCTGATCTCTAGTGAGATTGATGATATGTTCAATTTCACCCGGGACCGATCCATCGGGAAGTATTTGTAAGCGAACAACTGTATCTGAAGGTCCTCGTATCAACTGAACCACATCATCTAAACGCCAACCAATTACATCAATTAAGTCTCCGTCGACTCCTTGAGCGATTGCAGATATTCGATCTTTAGGTTTTAAATTACCATCTATACTCGCAGGTCCACCAGGAATAATATTAACTATTGAGACATAATCATCTTCTATGGAAAGAGAGGCGCCTATCCCAAAATAAGATAGACTCATCTGTATTTGATATTCTTCTGAGTTCCTTGGTGAAAAATAGCTTGAATGAGGATCTAATGAGTGAACCACTGAATTCATAAAAGTCTCAAAAATATCGTCCTTATTTAGCTGTTTAAGCTGTTTTAGGAATCTTTCGTAACGCTTTGTGAGTAAATCTTTTGTTTCGGGCCATTCTTTTTCATTGAGAACTAGATTCAATACATCATTTTTTACACGTTTTCTCCATAATTCATCAAGGTCATTAATCGATTCTATCCAGGGCTCTTCTGATCGGTCAAACTGATAATCTTCATCTATCAAGAAATCAGGTTCATTGTCGAGCGACGCTAAAGCAAATTCCATCCTACTGATTGCCTTTGTGCGGTATGTATCGAAAATTTCAAAAGCTGGTTGAAGAGAGTCAGGCCCAAGCATATCATCAATTTTAAAGCGATATGATTCGAATATTTCAATATCAGAAGCTATAAAATAAGATCGGTTACCATCTAAGTTTTCAATATAATTATCAAGTATTTGGGATGATAATACATCATCAACTTTAGTGTGATTATAGTGTGACCGCTCAATCAATCTTTCAATTAAAGCACTAACTTTTTCATGTCTTAATTCTATTTTTATTAGTGAATCTTTGTTTTTTATTTCTTCTGTATTCGGGAATGCAGAAGTGAACCCAATAAGCAGAAGAAATAAATAGTATTTAATATTAAGAATTTGTATTTTTTGTTTCAATGTTTTAATCCTATGACTTGAATTTACTGCATGCTCGTATTGTTATTTTTATGCATAAATAACAAAAATATGGGCTTAATGTAATAAACCATGAAGCTAAATGACCACTTTTCATCATTGTGAAATGTTCACTGTAAAATCCTATAAAACCTTCACCACCATATTTCCCAAAGACAAAGTCATTCGCTGCGAAAAATAAAAACGGTAAAACCAAAAGACCAAAGAGAAAAAAGAGAAAGAATAGGATAGTTTTTTTCATAGTTAATGTCGTTACTTTATCAAATTAAATGATTTTGAATTATTGGCTTGTTAAGTATAAAAACTTTATTCTTTCGAGTACATTATTTATCCAGCTATAAAAATTTTAAGTTGATCAGATAGTCCTTTGCAGGCTTTTGCTTGCGTTCTGGCAAATAATGGAATTGGGATTACAATGGCAGGCATAAAAGAAGTCCCACTGAATTCCGCACTGATGTTGCCCTCATTTTTTATATCTTGCACATCCCATATTGTTGCTTCGTAATTAGAGTCATTTTGCCACCAGGCAAAACCAAAGCAACCGCCGCCATTGGGTCCTACAGCACATGACATACTGCCACCGCCACCCGAACTATCTGTATTCCCATCTAACCAAATGATATAACGCAGGTTTTGATTTCGAAAAATATCACTTACTTGTTTTCTGGCCATTAATGTAGTTAGACTTTTGGTATCTGATGGGACCGTTCTTGGCTCAAACCATGGAAATAGAAGATCTTTGAATTTATTGGTTGGAACAACTCTTATTCTTGATGCGCCTTTACTTATGCTCGAGCTGACACATTTAATGAAATCAGTTTCTGTATCATTTCCAAGATGATAGCTTTTGGCTAAAATAACAACTCCTTCGCCTTCTTCAAGTCCAGTACTGCCAATCCTATTATCTTCTATTCTGGCAGTCACGCAGGAGCTTAAGCTTAAAGTAAGTATAGTAAAAAGCGCTATCAGCTTATATTGATATAGAGTTTTTTCTTTACTTATTGGTGTATTTTTCATGCCGGTATTATTTGATTTTCACTTGTTGGGTTGATGGAGATAGTTTATTGGTTTTTTCTAATTGAAGTACTATTAATGCAGCGGCATCTCTCATTGCCAAGATTGCTGCATTGGCAAGATCTTTATCATCAGAAAAAGTTGTGGTTGAAGTTTTTCCGTAAGCGCTGATGGGCCAATTAATGATTTCCATGCCAGTGAAGTCAAAAATTTTAACTCGGTACCTTATCCATACTGAAAATGTTTCATCCTGGCTTTGCTCGGGAACTGAGAATTCAATTGCATCTATACTTGGCATGATAGTGAAATTAAAATTTTCATATATATTATCTTCTGAATTCTCCAGAACCGAAACTTGCTCAAAGAAGGATTGAAATATCTCATTGAAAAGAAGTCTATTAGAGTTGGAAAAATCAACTTGCCAGGATTTTTTCCCTATCACTTTTTCTTCATGAAGGAAGTTATTGAAATTATCTGGATATTTTATAGCTACAGAGAAGGGTGCCTGAGTTATAAGTAATTTTGGTATATTGGGATTATCAATTTTTACTTGTGACGAGCAGCCGTAAAAAAAGGTTAACAAGACAAGAGTTGAAATATACTTTACATTCATGACATAGACTCTAGACTGTGTTCTCTGTCAGTGCAAGAATCTCTAGCGTCAGTATACGATTGGTTACAATGACAGGTTTAATGGTGTTTCTTGCATCAGCGATGTCTGTTCTCGTAACGAGAGGATATGATCATCCCAGAATCTTGGAGTATCGAACCATGGAAAAGCTATCTTAAAGGCAGGATCACCCCATCTTTTGGCTATCCAGGCTGTATAATGCATTATTCTGAGTGTTCTTAAGGCCTCAATGAGGTGAAGTTCTTTTAGGTTGAGGCTTCGAAATTCCTCATAACCTTCAAGCAATGAAGTGAATTGTAATTGCTGATCAGGTTTTTCTCCCGAAATAAACATCCATAGATCTTGTATTGCTGGTCCATTTCTAGCGTCATCAAGATCAACAATTTTGATCATTTCGCCTTGAGTTAGAATATTACTGGGGTGAAGATCTGCATGTAGTCTGATATTCTGATAGTTTCCACAGTAATCAAAACAAGTTTTAATATTATCCAACAATTGATCGATAATACTGATATAGGTATTTTCTAGCTCGATGGGGATGAACATATTTTCAAGTAGAAATTTTTCTGATTCATATCCGTATGTTTCAATATTCAAATCTGGTCGGAAGTCAAATTGTTTTATTTCTCCATGTAGATGAATTCGACCCACAAGTCTACCGATTTGCTTTAATGTATCTTTATTATCAAGATTTGGAGCTCTACCGCCAAAGCACTCCCATACTGAAAATCGATGGGATTTATAATAATGAAGTGTTTTGTTGTTGATTGTCATTGGTGCAATGACAGGTATACCCAGGTTATGCAATTCTTTTGTAAACTCATGCTCTTCGTTAATGGTTGAATCACTCCATCTATTAGGGCGATAAAACTTGACCACTATATTTTTTCCGCACTCAAGTCCAATTCGATAAACACGATTTTCATAACTATTTAAGGCTAATATCTGGCCATTATCTTTATATTTAAGAGTATTGAGTGCCGCTAATATCTCGTGAGGATTAAGATTTGAATAGTCGGAATCTATTTTTTTATGATTACTCACAAGGATAGAATAGCATTTTTAAGGTTCTTTATATTTACTTACCTTGAAGCTCTCTTTCGTTCTACTTCTGTAAGTAATTTCTTTCTAATTCTAATATTTTTTGGCGTCACTTCGACTAACTCATCGTCATTAATGAATTCTAGTGCTTGTTCTAGTGAAAAATTGATGGGAGTTGTAAGCACAATATTTTCATCATTCCCCGAAGCACGCATATTGTTTAATTGCTTGGCTTTCGTCGGATTGACATTAAGATCGTCTATTCGACTATTGATACCAATTACCATGCCTTCGTAGACCTCATCAGCATGCTTGGCCATAAGTTTTCCTCTTTCCTGGAGGTTGTAAAGAGCATAGGCTAATGCTTTACCAGTGACCATTGAGATTAAGACTCCGTTATTTCTTTGGCCCAATGAAGATTCAACACTATTGTCATAGGCATCAAAGACATGGTAAAGAAGTCCAGTACCAGATGTGGCAGACAGATATTCAGTTCTAAAACCAATTAATCCTCGAGTTGGAATATGGTAGTCTAGCCTAACTCGACCTTTTCCATCTGGTGACATCTCCAATAATTTACCTTTTCGCTCAGCCAATTTAGTCATAATGGCTCCTTGGTAATCTTCTTCAAAATCAACGGTAAGTTGTTCCCATGGCTCTTGCATTTGTCCTTCAATTTCTCGATATATGACTTCAGGTCTTGATACTGCTAATTCAAAACCTTCTCTTCGCATAGTTTCAATTAATATTGAAAGATGTAGTTCACCTCTACCGGAAACTCGGAACTTATCTGGATCTTCTGTATTCTCAACTCTGAGGGCGACATTGTGAGTTAATTCTTGTTTTAGTCTTTCGTGAATTTGTCGACTGGTTAAAAATTTACCTTCTTTGCCAGAAAAAGGTGATTTATTAACCTGAAAAGTCATGCTAATAGTTGGCTCATCTACGGAGAGCGGCGGAAGACATTCGACATGCTCACGATCACACAAAGTGTCTGATATGGAAAGGTTTTCGATACCTGAAATTATTATTATATCTCCAGCGTTTGCGGTATCTATTTTTTTCCTCTCTAAACCATCAAAACCGAATAAATCTAAGACTCTTGCGTTTCTGATTTTGCTATTTTCTGATGCGACTGCAACCGGAGTATTAGTTTTAATTTCTCCACGTTGTATTCGACCTGTGCCAAGGACACCGAGGTAGGGGTCAAAACCCAAACTAGAAATTTGCATTTGGAAGGCACCATCCCGATTGACATTAGGCGGCGAAACTTCTGTGCTAATAGTGTTTAGTAATGGAACCATATCACCATTTCTATCTTTTGAATTAAGACTAGAGTAACCGGACAAGGCGGATGCGTAAACCACAGCAAAATCGAGCTGATCATCGGTCGCACCCAGTCGATCAAAGAGGTCAAATGTTTGATCCAACACCCAATCTGGTCTGGCACCATCCCGATCGATTTTATTGATGATTACAATAGGTTTAAGTCCTCTGGCAAAGGCTTTTTGGGTGACAAAACGGGTTTGAGGCATAGGCCCCTCAACCGCGTCAACAAGCAGTAGAACGCTGTCTACCATCGAGAGTATTCGCTCAACTTCGCCCCCAAAATCGGCATGTCCAGGAGTATCGACGATATTGATACGAAAATCATTCCAATCTATGGCGGTATTCTTAGCCAGAATAGTAATACCACGCTCTCTTTCAAGATCATTAGAATCCATTACTCTATCTGGAGATTTTGTGCGAGGATCAAAGCTATTAGAATATTTTAGAAGTTGATCTACAAGCGTTGTCTTGCCGTGATCAACGTGCGCGATGATTGCAATATTTCTTATATTATTAATTATTGGCATGATTTAGTATCACTATCTGAGATTAGTGCATTATGAGGAGAAGGGGAAAAAGAGGCTTATTCTATAATATTTTGAAGGTCATGCCAGCATTAGTTTTCAGTCTAGTTAATAATTTAGCTCCTAATGCTGAAGCTGGTGTCCAAATACCGCCTTTTGTCTCAATTTTATCACAAGCTAGACAGATAGCAGTTTCGCTAAGAATTTTACTGGTTGAGCCATAACCTGGATCGCGATCACCAGTTACTTGTATAGACAAACCTTCGTTATCTTTTGTTTTACCGAGTAAAATTAACTTAAAGAAACCATTTTGACGTTGCTCCTTGCTAGGTCCTTGGCCTGAGCTTGGAAGGAGTTTCTCTATAATATACTTTCTTATAATAGAGTTTGCACTGCCCAGTAAAAACAAACCTAGAGTTACTGTAAGAAATATTGCTTTTAGTCGACCCGTTAATTTTTTTCCGCAAATAGTGCTCTCTGTATAAGAGAAGTCTTCTCCATAAATAAAGTTCATTAGCGCATTACTTCTTCTTACTATTCTAGTATTGATACTCGCCATAAAAAATGGAGCAGTCCAGCACTCTAATTCATCATTATAAATAATCGAAGCTTGATCACGTTTATCGGGTCCTGTTTTTTTATCGTTAGGGTTGAGTCCATAAGGATGCGAAACAGTTCTTGCTATGTCACGATTTGCACTTCCTTCGGCAATAACATTAAGAATACTTGCGATGGTTCCACCACTAGCTCCACCTTTCATAGCTTTGACGAATAACTGTATTTTTTTTAATGGTTTTTGGTATTTTTTTCTTGCCTCTTCTTGCATATAAAAGACACCCATATCGGATGGAATAGAATCAAATCCACAGGCATGAACGATACGCGCACCAGTCTCTTCAGCTTTAGTTTGATGGGTATCAATCATTTTTCTTATCCATTGTGTTTCACCAGCTAAATCACAATAATCAGTTCCATTTTTCACGCAAGATGCAACTAATAAAGATCCATATTTAGCATATGGACCGACCGTGGTTAATATCACTTTTGATTGTTTTGTTAGCTCATCTAGGGATACGGGATCATGACCATCAGCAACTATAATTGGAATATCAATTTTTTTTTGCGCTGGATTAGCTTCTCTTATCTCAGTTAGTACTTGGCTAATTTTTTTATGGTTCCTACCAGCAATACCCCATTTTAATTGAGGGTTATTACTGTATTTTTTAAAGAAGTATTCAAGAACTAATTTACCAGTAAAGCTACTCGCACCATAGATTATGATATCAAATTTAGCATTATCGAGGGATTCATTGATTTTCATGAGGTTAAGGGTAAGTTAACAACGCGTCGCTATCAACATATAACTAAGGTATCTTTAGTATTTACTAAATAATATCATTAGGATATTTATTTGCCGCTTGGTTGATATATGGATAGTTCATCAAATAATGAAGTCTTAGAAACTTATAAAAGATTATGGGGTTATGTCACGCCTTATCGATTTATTGGTTGTATAGCAATAATAGCAATGGCTTCTACTGCTTTTGTAGAAATGATGATGGTGGCTTTGATTGAACCTTTATTGGACGAAGCACTAGTTGCTAAAAATCTAGAAGCTTCAAAGTGGTTGCCTTTTGCCTTTGTTGTTATTTTTATTGCACGTGGTATCGCTGGCTTTGGCACTGAAGCGTCCTTGGGTTGGATAGGGCGAGGTGTTATTAGCTCACTTAGAAGGGAGGTTTTTGCGAAATTTCTTTATTTACCGACTCGCTATTTTGAGAATCATGCAATGGGCTCATTGCTTTCTAAAATGACTTATAATGTTGAAATGGTAGCGGAGTCCGTTACAAGTGTGGTAACGATTCTTGTTAGAGATGTACTAACAGTCATTGCGGCTATAGGTCTAATGGTATATCAGAGTTCACAGCTTTTTATGACGGTTGCAGTTGTATTACCTCTAATTGCTCTAATAGTTAGATTTCTAGGATCGGTTTTTCGCCGATACAGTCAACGTATTCAAGATTCTATTGGTGAGGTAACACAAGTTACTGAAGAAGCATTGACGGGACATAAAATTATTAAAATTTTTGGCGGGCAAAACTATGAAATGGATCGATTAGTAGTTATTGACGAGAGAAATCGTAAGCAAAATTTAAAGCTTATTCGCTCTCGTTCATTGGGTGTCGGCTTAACACAGATCGTATTTGGTTTTGGGTTGGCTGGTGTTATATATTTTGCTGGAATTGAATCTATTAATGGCAATTTAAGCCCTGGAAGTTTTATGTCATTTTTTGGTGCAATGATGCTGATGTTGCAACCGATCAGAAGAATAACCAATGTTAACTCCATTTTACAAAGAGGAATCGCCGCAAGTTCTAGTTTGTTCGAGATAATAGATGAGCCAAATGAAAGGGAGCTTGGAACTAAATCAGCTAAATTATCTAATGGTAAAATTGAGTTTAAAAACGTCAGCTTTTCCTATGACGAAACCGATAAGAAAAAAATCATCAGTGACGTCTCATTTAGTGTAGAAAAAGGACAATCCATAGCCATCGTTGGTCATTCAGGTAGTGGTAAATCTTCGTTGGTCAATCTTCTACCAAGATTTTATGATTATCAGTCCGGAGAAATTTTTCTTGATCACCTATTGATTCAGGATTATAGCATTGAGAATCTCCGTAAAAAAATAAGTTTAGTGAGTCAAGATGTTGTCTTATTTAATGATTCAATATTGAATAATTTGGCATATGGTGAATTAAGAAATCGCTCATCAGCTGAATTATTATCAGCAGCTGAGAGTGCTAGAATTACTGAATTTGCTGATAATTTTTCTGATGGAATGGATACCATGATTGGGGATAAAGGAGTATTGCTTTCAGGTGGACAGAGGCAAAGGATCGCCATTGGAAGAGCAATTCTAAAAGATGCACCCATTTTGATTCTCGATGAAGCCACTTCTTCCTTGGATACAAAATCAGAATTTCAAATTCAACAAGCACTTAAGGGGTTAATGACGAATCGAACAACATTAGTAGTCGCTCATCGCTTATCTACTATCGAAAATGCAGATCAAATAGTAGTTTTAGAGAAGGGGCGTGTAGTAGAGAAGGGCAGCCATGAAGTCTTAATGGGTAATGAAAGCTATTACGCGGACCTACATCGGCTTCAGTTTAAAAAGGATTAGCTTTTGTCTGATAAAGTTTTTGGTTGCCTAGAGCAGCTCCTGTTAAAAATTTGGTACAGGGAAAGCCATTGGTATATTATTTTTCTTCCATTCAGTTGGTTGTTTTTCGCCCTTATCTTAATTAGAAAACACCTATTTAAAAAGTTATCAAAAAGCCTCTATCAACCTCCTTGTCCGGTTATTATTGTAGGTAATATAACTGTCGGAGGTACTGGAAAGACACCCTTTATTATCTGGCTTGCAAATTATTTAACAGCAAAAAATTTAAAAGTGGCGATCTTAATCAGAGGTTATGGCGGTACAATCAAAGATATGCCCATTGAGGTTTCGAGAAATTCTGATGTAGATATTGTTGGCGATGAATCAATAATGATTGCCACTAAGACGAATTGTGTTGTTATGGTGCATCCAGATAGAAATTTATCGTGTAAATTTCTATCAAAAAGAAAGATTGATTTGATTATTTGCGATGATGGGTTGCAATTTTATAAGTTAAAACGTGACTATGAAATCGCGATTATTGATCAGAAGAGATTGTTTGGTAATGGTCAATTATTACCCGCAGGCCCACTTAGGGAACCAATCTCAAGGCTGAAAAATGTTAACCTTGAGTTATCTCAAATTAGTATTCCGTCAGATAAGGGTAATCATGAGAGTACTTATACTAATATTAATACATTTTATTTAATGGGTGATATGGCGGTTAACATTGAAACAGGTGAGAGGAGGCTACTCTCTGAATTTATGAATAATAAAATTCATGCTGTGGCTGGAATTGGCAATCCTGCAAGTTTTTTTAGTTTATTGGAAAGAAAGAATCTTATAATAGAAAAGCATTACTTTAGAGATCATCAAAAATATTCATTAAATGAATTATCCTTTAATGATGATCTTGATATTCTTATGACTGAGAAAGACGCTGTTAAATGCAAAAAACTTAAAAATGATCGATTATGGTATGTTCCGGTTGATTTGATGTTTGATGGAAATTATCAAACATGGTTAATTGATATAGAAAATCTCGTAAAAAAAAGAGAGACAGATGATTGATTTTAATATAGTTATACCATCTAGATATGCCTCAACTCGCTTACCTGGTAAGCCATTAATAGATATCTTGGGTAAAACTATGCTAGAACGCGTTTGGATTAACGCAAAAAAAAGTCAGGCCAAAGAAGTTATAATCGCCACTGATGACGAAAGAATTGCATCTAAAGCAAATCAATTTGGTGCCTCTGTTTGCATGACGAGTAATGGGCATCAATCCGGCAGTGAGCGGATTACAGAGGTGATTAATCGATTAAAATGGAAAGATGAGCAAATTGTTCTCAATGTTCAAGGTGACGAGCCATTGATGCCCCATACTGCAATGAATGAATGCGCTTTATTACTTAATGATGATTTAATAGATATTGGAACTCTTGGCTCACCATTTTTAAGTAAAGAAGATTGGCTTGATCCTAATATGGTTAAGGTTTTAGTGGACTATAATGAATGTGCACTTTATTTCAGTCGATCATCGATTCCTTACCCCAGGGAGCGTGAAGCTGACATCATTAAGAATAATATTGTGCTCCATCATCATGGTATTTATGCATACAAATGTAAATCACTCAGAGCATTAGCTGTATTGGAAGATTCTCAGATTCAGATTATTGAGGGGTTAGAGCAATTAAAAGCCATTTATCACGGGTTAAAGATTAAGGTCGGCGTTACCAGTGATCGACCTGGGGTAAGTGTCGATGTTCCTGATGATGTTGATTTAGTGATTAAAGCATTAAGATGAATATCAGAAACTTCCTTTTAGGCACCTGGAAAAGAATGGAAAATCATCTGTAACCATGTAGTGATAAATACCATCAGGAAATTCTGGTGTCACGCCAATTCGACCATTGCATTGATCTAAATCACCGTAATCAACAACATATTCAAAGTCTTGGGTAAAAGCACCCAATGGAATCACAGCACCAGTTCTTAAATTAGTGCTAGGACGACCGTTATCAGCAATCGTTTTAAGTTTCCAGCCAGTCTTCATAGTCTTAATCACGCTACTAGAATCATTTGCATCAGTGTAACCATATCTAGCGTAGACCGGAAAACCATCCGCAGCCCAGCCAACGAGCGTCATTGTCTTACCTTTTCCCAATTTATCAAGGTAAAGTTCAGGAACACCATGATAATGATATTCACCCGATGGTTGGACATGGGCGTGATTCATATCATCGCCAAAATCAAAAGTACTATGTCCAAGTGCCTCGATACTCCATGAGCCAAGTGATGGTGGTCCTAAACTGCACGATCCGGAACTTGAGCAGGTACCAGCGGTTCCTGGGTCAAATTTAACACTATTTAAAGCATAAGCTATGACTCTAACGGGGCCAACAACTGCAGCGCCTGAGGAGGATATAGTAACTGGATTATTGGTGAAGGTTTTATTGATAGTTTGAACACTAATTGTGTTCGGGTTATTTGAATTAGGAAAAGTGCCAACCTCATGATTGGGGATACCGTTCCCTGTAAGCATTCTATTTTGTGTATTACATGACCAATTGTAACTACTATTTGCATTTATGGATTCATCATCATTGAAAGTGAGCTCACTTAAATCACACAAAATATTACCAGTTGAATAAGTTACTTCTGACGAATTATTGGTGGTTGAAGTCGAAATTGAGTTCGATGATTGGTTTATTGCAGAGTCTGAATTAGCATTAGAATCGGCGGATCCTCCGCCACAAGCATTTAGGGATATAAAGTGTATTGTTAAGATTATAAGAGTTAAGGATTTTTTGTAATTATATTTCATAAAATTATTTTTTCGAGTATAAGTATAATTACAACTTAATTTACTAAGCGGCATAGCGGATATATGTCAAGCATTGTAAGTATTTGCTGGGAATATTGAGAACTATTTAAAGAATAAATTATATATTAAATTATTATGAAAAAAGTAAATATTTTATTTGTTTGTCTGGGGAATATTTGTCGCTCTCCTATGGCGGAGGGGGTTTTGAATAGTTTAATCAAAGAGGTGAAGCACGATAATTATATTGAAGTAGATTCAGCAGCAACTCATAATTATCATAGCAATGCACCTCCCGATAAGAGAGCATGTTTTGTAGCAAGCTCTCATGGTATCGATATCACAAAACAACGCTCGCGACAGATAACGGATGATGACTTTGCTAAGTTTGATTTAATATTTTCAATGGATGAAAGTATCCATAAAAACCTACTAAGAAGATCAAAGAGAAGCGATTATAAAATTAAGCAGTTAGCCGACTATATAAAAGAGCTCGATTACTCCTCTATTCCTGATCCGTATTATGGCGATCTAAATGATTTTGAAAATACCTTCTCGCTAATCAAAGAGGCAATGAATATCTTGTTGATTGATTTGATCAACAAGTAATAATTTAATAGCTATTTTTCACTTTCATTGTTTTCTATTGGCCAAGGCATCAGATTGCTCACCGGCTTTTCTCTCTTTTTCTCAGGTTTGCTCTTAGCTTTTACTTCTGAATCTTTTGCGCTCACCGGCTTTTCGCTCTTTTTCTCAGGTTTGCTCTTAGCTTTTACTTCTGAGTTTATTGCTTGGGTTTCATTTTTAACTGCTTTCTTTTTAGCGACTTTCTTTTTAGAGGTTTTTTCAATACCAACTTCTTTTGAACTTGTAATTTTTTCGGGTATTTTTGACTCGATTGATGCCTTATCTTTTATTGTATTCTCTTTAACCTTAGTTTCATTTCTATTCGAAGTCTCATTAATGACTTTACTTAATTCTTTATTGATCGGCGGCGATGTATTCTCATTATTTATTGGCCCATTATCTAAAGTGGCTGACTTAAGGTTTTCATCTTGATTGCTTTGAATAGGTTTAGATTCTTGGGCAATATCTTTTTTATAACGATCGTTTCTATTTCTATTTCTATTTCTATTGTTATTTTTATTACGTTGATTGTTATTGGTATTCTGATTTGACTTGTTGTTTGCGTTGTAATTCTTGTTTCGAGGTCTTTTGTTGTATGGTTTTTTGTAAGTCGATTGTTTCTTTGACGGCTCAGCTTTCTTACTTGGTTCAAAAAGATTTTTCAAGAGGCCCCAGAGGTTCTGAGTAGTCTCAGTTTTCTTTATACCTGGTGGCTTTGGTGTTGGAGTCGCTGTACCAACTGCTGGTAGCTCGGATGGTTTTTTATTTTGAATTACTTGCGGTATAAGCTGCTCTTCAGATGAGGCGATCATTGAGAAGCTATTGCCTGAATTTTCTGGTAATTCTACTTGATCGGTTCTGACTCTTTTTATATCGAAATGAGGAGTTTCAAGTAATGGATTTGCTACCAAGATGACGCTCGTATCATGACTTGATTCAAGATTCTGAACCCATTCTCTTTTTTCATTTAAAAGGTAAGTTGCAACTTCTATGGGGAGCTGTGCAATAATTTTTGCCGTCATGTCTTTTCGTGCTTCTTCACCAATTATCCTTAAGATTGTTAATGCCAGTGATTCAACACTCCGGATACTGCCAATACCTGTACAGCGAGGGCATATCAATACATTTGATTCGCCCAGCGCTGGACGTAGGCGCTGCCGTGACATTTCAAGTAAGCCAAAACGACTGATTTTCCCAATCTGGATACGCGCACGATCTTCAACAGCCGCTTTACGCATGCGTTCTTCTACTGCACGTTGATTTTTTTGTGCATGCATGTCAATAAAATCAATGACAATAAGACCAGCTAAATCTCGTAATCTTAATTGCCTGCCTAGTTCATCAGCTGCTTCTAGATTAGTTGCTAACGCCGTTGCTTCAATGTCACTGCCTTTTGTTGCTCGTGCTGAATTTATATCTATCGAAACCAAAGCTTCTGTATGATCTATGACCATACTACCTCCTGATGGGAGATTTACAGAATGTGTGTATGCAGATTCAATTTGGCTTTCAATTTGAAATTTGGTGAATAGAGGAATATCTTCGTTGAAATATTTAAGTTTTTTTAAGTTATGCGGCATAACCTGCTCTACAAATTCTTTTGCTTCATCGTAAGCGACTTTACCATCGATTAAAATTTCACCTATATCATTGGTTAGGTAGTCTCTGAGAGATCTTAGTACGGCATTACTTTCCTTGTAGACTAAGAAAGGCGAGGGTCTTTTAACGATAACTGTCTTGATGGCTTCCCAAATAGCCAATAAATTATTTAAATCCCATTCAAGCTCGTCAGCGGTCCTATCTATACCGGCAGTTCTCACGATAACGCTCATATTGGTTGGGATATTTATTTCTCTGAGAGAGTTTCGAGCTAGATCACGATCTTCACCAACGATTCTTCTGGATATACCTCCAGATCTTGCTTTATTGGGTTTTAGTACGATAAAGCGCCCAGCCAGACTAACGAAAGTGGTTAATGCTGCGCCTTTTTTACCTCGTTCTTCCTTGTCAATCTGGATAACTATTTCTTGCCCTTCTTTGAGGACTTCTTTTATATTAACGCGGGATCCAGGTTCAATATCTTTAATAAAATATTCACTGGAAATTTCCTTTAGTGGCAAGAAGCCATGACGTTCAGCGCCATAATTTACAAAAGCAGCTTCAAGACTGGGTTCAATCCGAGTTATTTTTCCTTTATAGATGTTTGCTTTTTTTCTTTCATTTGATGAAAGTTCTATATTGAGATCATATAGATTCTGACCATCTACCATAGCCATTCGCAACTCTTCTTCCTGAGTTGCATTGATTAACATTCTTTTCATATTGCCCTACTTATATTGATTAAGGGCAGCAGAGTACTTTGGTTATGATGCTCGAGGTAAGCTCACAGTAATACTTGTAGTTTGGTTTATTAGTTGTTTAATAAAATTTGCTTAAGATTACTGTACTTGAAATATTTTGTTTATACTTGTTAGAAAATTATTTTATAACTTACAAAACTTACTTCGGCGCTAGTCAATTTACCTGCTGCCTTGATATCTGAACTCTAATTAATTATTTTTTATTTTTGAGTACAGACTAAATTAATTTAATTAGCTAATTATTAATTATTAGTTAATATTCGCTATCTATTTTACTACTTCGATGATTCTTATCATCTTTTGTAATAAAAGAATAATACCATATCTAATATCTTTTTGTTTTTTTATATAAAATAATGATTCCTGTTAACTTACGTTGATTAAAAATGACTGAAGAAGCCACAACAAAAAAAACCTCCGTAGAGAAAGTTATAGTAAGTGATGATGATATTGGTCAACGTATTGATAATTTTTTGATAAAGAGATTTAAAGATCTACCTAAATCCAGGATATATCGAATTATAAGACGGGGTGAGGTTCGAGTAAATAGCGGGCGAATCAAGTCTAGTTATAAAATCAAGGCTGGCGATGTACTAAGAATCCCTCCAGTTACAATCAGATCAAACGCTGGTAAACCTTCTAAGAGTT
The DNA here is from genome assembly GCA_905182415.1 of uncultured Woeseiaceae bacterium. Lineage (GTDB taxonomy): Bacteria > Pseudomonadota > Gammaproteobacteria > Steroidobacterales > Woeseiaceae > SP4260. The sequence continues at coordinate 27,262 of CAJJBK010000057.1, forward strand.
ATGCTGAAAATATATTAACTTCGATTCTCTTTGAGGACAAAGATTTATTAGTTATAGATAAACCTACTGGAGTTGCTGTTCATGGCGGTAGTGGAATTAATTTTGGTGCAATTGAATTAATGCGAGCTGCTAGACCTGATCTATACAATCTCTCCTTAGCTCACCGTATTGATCGAGAGACTTCTGGTTGCCTTGTAATGACAAAAAAGAGAAGTATGTTACGCTTTCTTCATGAAAAATTTCGAACAGGTAAAATTGTAAAAAATTATCTGGCTTTAGTGAAAGGTAATTGGCAATTTGCCAGTAATATTATTGATGCACCATTACATGTTCAAAACCGTGAAAATGGTGAAAGACATGTCCGTGTTGATGATGCAGGTAAAGCGTCAAAAACAAAAGTTAAATTAATCAATCAATACAAAGGTTTTGCATTGATAAGGTGCCAGCCAGTAACAGGAAGAACGCACCAAATAAGAGTGCATTTGAATCACATTGGCTTCCCAATAATTGGAGATGATCGTTATGGGGTCAAAAGCCAAAATGCTTCAAAAAGTAAAAAAAGATCTAGAAAATTATATTTACATGCTCAATCACTGTCCTTTAGCGATGCTAATGATAATGAGCGGATTTTTGTAGCACCAACACCATCTGAATTTGAGTTTTTTTCATTAAAGTAATTTATACGCTTATCTAATTATGTGCCCAAGTTTTTTTAGAATTGAGCATACCCAGATCAATGGTAAACCCACGAGCGCTGATGGGTCGTTTGTTTTAATATGCTTAAAGAGTATGCTGCCGGCACATTCCACTTTGAAGCTTCCAGCACAGTCTAGAGGCTTGTCTTTTTTAAGATAAGCCTTTGCAAGTGAACGAGTGATTTCATCAAAATAGATTACAGTCTTATCTGTATGCTTAAAATATTGTTTAGTTCTTTGATCAAAGATTACAGAAGAGGTATAAAAACTGGCTCTATTATTCGAGTAACTCATTAATTGTGACATAGCATTTTCTTCGTTGAGTGGCTTGGTTAATATTCTGTTATTAATTTCACCAATTTGGTCAGCACAGATGATTACGGTGTCTTTTTGATTTTTAGATATAAAATCGGCTTTATTTAGCGCAATTTTTTGTGAACGCTTCCTCGCATCTAGTGATTTGTAATTATTTTCATCGATATTTGGCGATATAGCTTCAAATGTATCGAGTATCCTTCCTAATAATTGATTTCTGTATATGGATGATGATCCTAGAATTATTTTTGATGAATTTTGTTTTTGCAAGAGACTGCCTCAAGAGGTTAATAGTTATTATTAATGATTTTATAACTATAAATATATTTATAGTTCATTGGGATAATTTTTTCATATAGAATTCATCTATCTGTTTTTTTAAATTTTATTAAAGTGATTTATTTAAATCTTATGAGTAACCCTCTCTCAAGTATTGTTTCAATAACTAAGCCGATTAGTGGTGTTTATAGTGTTGATTTTCAATGCAAAATAAAAGAGTTTGAAAAATTATCTCAGGTTATAGCTAGCGATTTAGAGCATCTTGAAAATCCTGAAGATGATGATATGTGGTTGAATCAATTGATCGATATCAAGCTGCAAGTTAAAAATGTCAATTTGGGTATTAGTATGCCTCATGTTTCCGGCGAAGTAAGAACTTCATTTTTTCTAGCATGTCAGAATTGCCTGCAAACGATTATAAAGAAAATTGAGTTACCAATAAATTTAATTTTATGTGACCGTGATCGAGAAGATGACAGTAATAATAAATATGATTACTGGGAAATACTTGGCGATAGCATTAGTATGCACAATTTAATTGAGGAAATTTTGATTCTGTCGGTACCTTTGTATACAAAACATGAGGCAGAGAAAGAATGCCTTGTTTTTTCAGAAACTGAAGTAACTGATGGAGAGACCTTGCACTCACCATTTTCTGACTTGAAAAATCAATTAAATAATAAAAAATAAATTAGGTATAATAAACAAAAGACTTATTTAGTATTGAGTTGTAAATCGATACTAAATTATATATGGAGATAAAAATCATGGCCGTTCAGAAAAGTAGAAAAACTCCCTCACGAAGGAACATGCGTCGTTCGCATCATAGTTTAACCGCACCTTCCTTATCTGTTGATCCAACTTCAGGTGAAACTCACTTAAGACACAGAGTGACAACTGATGGTTTCTACAAGGGCAAGCAAGTTATTGAGCCTAAAGATATTGAGACAGAAGAATAAATACTCAATAGTGCTTTTAGGTAAGGCAAAATTCAAATAATTCAGATATGAATTCATCCAGGCAATCAGACTACGTAATCTCACTTGATGCAATGAGTGGGGATAATGGTCCAAAAGTTGTTGTGCGTGCAGCTAAATTGAGCCTCAGTAAAAATCCTAACCTCAGAATTATGCTGATAGGTAAAGAAACTATTCTCATTAGCTTGGTGGCTAAAATTATAGGTATTGATGAGCGGGTTTCAATTCATGATGCCACTGAAGTCGTAAGTATGTCCGAATCACCAACGGAAGCGGTGAGAAAGAAAAAAAACTCTTCTATGCGAGTAGCCATCGATAAAGTTAAAGATGGAAGTGCTCATGCATGCGTAAGTGCTGGAAATACTGGGGCGTTAATGGCGATAGCTAAGTTTGTACTGAAAATGCTTCCAGGAATAAATCGTCCCGCAATTATGGCTGAATTACCCGTCGCCGGTGGAACTGTTCATATGCTTGATTTAGGTGCAAATACATCAAGTGATCCAGAGCAATTATTTCAATTCGCACTGATGGGCTCAATTGTAGCGGGAGATATTTGTGACCTTGAAAATCCAAGGGTTTCATTACTTAATATTGGTGTCGAGGACTCTAAAGGTAATGATAACGTTAAAAATGCAGCTAGTTTGTTAGTACAGAGTGGCTTGAACTATATCGGCTTTATTGAAGGTAATGAGATCTTTTCTGGCAAGACTGATGTAGTGGTCACTGATGGATTTACGGGTAATGTTGCATTAAAAACAATCGAAGGCACAGTGGGGTTCGTTATTAGCTCTTTACGTGATGCATTTTCGAAAAATATATTTACAAAATTTCAAGCTTTATTGTCAAGTTCTGTTTTGTCAAAACTTAGAAAGAGAATGGATTCAAGAAAATACAATGGCGCATCATTGGTGGGATTGAATGGTATAGTGATAAAGAGTCATGGAAGTGCTGATGCCTATTCTTTTCATTGTGCAATTGAGACGGCTTTAATTGAAGTAAAAAATCAGGTGCCAGACCAAATTAGAAAATTACTGGAGCGAGAATCAGGATGATTTATTCTAGGATAGAAGGAACTGGCCGTTATTTGCCATCTAAAGTGATGACAAATTTTGATCTAGAAAAAATAGTTGATACTAGCGACGAATGGATTAGAACAAGAACTGGTGTTGAAAGAAGGCATATTGCTGCGGATGATCAAGCCACATCGGATATAGGTTTTGAAGCAGCCAAAGAAGCCATAAAAAATGCGGGTATTGATAAGGAAGACATAGATCTTATTGTGGTTGGTACCACGACCCCAGATTATGTTTTTCCTAATGTCGGAACTTTAATTCAAGATCGACTCGGTATTCATGGTTGCCCGGCGTTCAGTGTCGAGGCGGCATGCTCTGGATTCGTCTATGCATTGTCTGTAGCAGATAAGTTCATTAAGACAGGAGGAGCTAAATGCGCCTTAGTCATTGGGGCAGAGGTAATGACAAGATTGATTGATTGGGGCGATCGAAATACTTGTGTGTTATTTGGGGATGGTGCAGGTGCTGTAATTTTAAAACCTTCAAGTGAGGCAGGGATATTGGATTGTAACTTAGGCGCTGATGGTAAATATAAAGATTTATTATTATATCCGGCAGGTCCATCAAAGAATTTTCATAAAATGGGAACCGGTGAAATTGGTCTTGAAATGAGTGGAAATGATGTATTCAGGGTAGCGGTAAAAACACTAGGTAATGTTGCCGAAGAAGCTCTAATTGCGAATAATATAGATAAGCAGGAATTAGACTGGTTGGTACCCCATCAAGCAAATTTAAGAATAATACAAGCCACTGCAAAACGACTAGATTTGCCAATTGAAAAAGTTATTCTCACGGTTCAAGATCATGGGAATACTTCATCAGCTTCAATCCCTATGGCGCTTGATGTGGGCATTCGAGATGGTCGAATTCAACGTGGTCAATTGATTTTAATGGAGGCATTTGGCGGTGGATTTACCTGGGGAACCGTTTTAATGCGTTATTGACAGTAAGACTTTAATGTCAAAAGATAAAAAACATAAAAATTCAACGTATTGTTTGCTGCTATGTTTGTTTGTATTTAATCTTTCGGATGCTGAAATTTATGAACTACCTCATAACGACAATAATATTATTGGTAATATCTCTGAAGTAATTGCATCCCATGAAGACACATTACTTGATATCGCTCAACGTCATGGACTGGGTTTCGAAGAAATTAAGCGCGCCAACCCAAATATAGACCTATGGATTCCTGGGGAAGGCACGAAAGTTATATTACCAAAAAAATTTATATTACCCGATGCACCAAGAAGTGGTTTGGTATTAAATATAGCTGAATATAGGATGTATTATTATCCAGAGACGGTCAGAGGTCAGCCAGAGATAGTGATCACTTACCCTATGAGTATTGGTCGTGTTGATTGGGAGACACCCCTAGGGAAAACAAAAGTAATCTCTAAGAAAGAGAATCCATCTTGGTATCCTCCTGCTTCTATTAGAGCAGAGAGAGCGATGGAAGGAGAGTTCTTGCCTAATATAATACCGCCCGGACCTGATAATCCATTAGGAGATTTTGCTATACGTCTAGATATTCCTGGGTATTTGATTCATGGCACAAATAAACCTAATGGAATTGGAATGCGAGTTACCCATGGTTGCATCAGAATGCTTCCTCAAAATATTGAAGAACTTTATTCAATGATGTCATTAAATGATGATGTCTATATAGTTAATCAGCCCATTAAACTAGGCTGGAATTCTGATGAATTATTTATAGAGGCTCATGAGTTTCTATTAGACAATTCAATTGATTATGAGTTACATGATAGAAGCATGAGCCAAAAAAAAGCTAAGAGCTTAAGCTACATCTTTTCAGAGCTGACTGAACGTTATATAAAAATTACCGATAAGAAGAAAGCAAAATTAGACTGGAGGGTAGCAGAGCTGGCCTCGATTCGTGCTGACGGAATACCGATTTTTGTAGGTGCTAAAAATTAAAACTATAGGCTTTGAAATTTGTAGAAGTGAGCAGACTCTTTATTTTTCTTGAGCTTTTTGAAACATCCTTTCCATGCGCTCCACAATTTCGTTATAGTCATAATTAATATTCTTTACAGAATTTTGTGCAGCTTCAGCAATCATTTCTGCATTTTCAGCGCGTGTATTAGCAGCTTCAGCTTCATTTAAAGCATGATTGGCTGTCGCCTGAGCATCATCAACCATTTCTTGGCTGACGACCGCGCAGCCGGAAAGAAAGATGATTGCAAGACATATACAGAGTTTTATATTTTGCGTGAACATTTATTAGTTTCCCTCTATGGTTTTCTTAGTAACTAAAATAGACCATTATTTTTCTTGAGCTTTTTGAAACATTCTTTCCATACGTTCCATTATTCCATTGTATTCATCATTTGCGTCTTTCGCAGCTTTTTTTGCTGCTTCAGCAGCCATTTCAGCATTTTCAGCACGTATATTAGCAGTTTCAGCTGCAATTAATGCACGATTTGCAGTTGCTTGCGCTCTATCAGCCATTTCTTGACTTGGCATGCAGCCGGAGAGTGAGATGATTAAAAATAACGTGAAAAGTTTTATATTTTTTGTGAACATTTTTATCAGCGCCTTTTATTTTTTTTGTATCTAGAAACATATCATTTATAACTTAATATTTATATTAAATAACTTAAAAATTTTATTTACAAAAATATTATACTGTATATAATTACAGTACTGTATAAAAGGACAGTAAATATTATGAAGCAATTAACACCTCGTCAACATCAAATATTAGAAATGATTAGAGACTTTATATCCGAGTATGGGATACCACCAACACGGATGGAAATTGCAAATGATTTAGGGTTTAAATCTGCAAATGCAGCCGAAGAGCATTTAAGGTCTTTGCAAAAAAAAGGAGTAATAGAACTATTACCCGGATCATCAAGGGGAATCAGATTAAAAGACTCACTAAGAGAACAGATCGGATTGCCATTGGTTGGCAGAGTTGCGGCAGGTAATCCAATACTAGCCGAGGAAAATATTGAAGCTCATTATAAAATTGATCCTAAGATATTTCATCCAAAGCCACATTATCTCCTCAGAGTAGAGGGTATGAGTATGATGGATATAGGAATCTTTGATAATGACTTAGTTGCCGTTCATAGAACCTCTGAGATTAGAAGTAGGCAAGTAGTTGTTGCAAGAATCAATGATGAGGTAACTGTAAAGCGATACAGTCAAAAAGGCTCTGTTGTTTGGTTGCATCCTGAAAATAAAGATTTTTCACCGATAAAAGTCGATTTAGCAACGCAAGAAATGGTAATTGAAGGAGTCGTTGTCGGCGTTATACGTGGTGATATGTCTATTCACTAAGTAATTAAATTATTTATCTCAAATATTGGCAAAAGAATTGCCAGAACAATTAAAAGTACCACTGACGCCATGATAATGACTGTCATAGGTTGCATTATACCAAGAAGTGTTGAGATGGTATTTTCAACCTCTTGTTCTTGATTGGCGGTTGCTCTATCAAGCATTTCCTCTAAACGTCCACTATTCTCTCCACTGCCTATCATGTGAATCATCATTGGAGGGAATAAGCGACTTTGAGATAATGATTTGCTAATAGATTCGCCTTCACTAACTTGGATTGCAGTCTTTTCGATAGCTTTTTTCATAGGTAAATTTGTTACCACATTAGATGATATTCTAAGTGACTCAAGAATTGGAACCCCGCTACTCGCTAGAATACTTAATGTTTGCAAAAAGCGGGCACTATTCATGTTTTTAATGAGCTGTCCAAATATTGGTATTCTCAGGAGTATGTCATGATATTTATTTTTAGTTTCCTCGTTTTTTATTAAATTGCGACATAGAAATACCAGCATGACGGCAAATATAATAATATAAAGCCAGTTATCTAATAAAAAATCACTCGAAGTGATCATGATTCTTGTGAGTAATGGAAGTTGTTGGTCGAAATTTTCAAATATATACACTACCTTTGGAACGACATAGGCAAGCATAAAAGCGATTACCAAAAGTGCTGTTATTACAAGGGCAGAAGGGTAGATGAGTGCATTTTTAATTTGCTGCTGAAGTTTTTGTCGTGACTCAGTAAAATCAGCTAATTTTTCAAGAATAAGGCTCAAGTTGCCCGATTTTTCTCCGGCAGCAATAGTTGTAGTGTAAATCAAAGGAAATGACTTTGGGAAATCACAGAAACTATCAGAAAGTGTATAGCCTTCCATTATCTTAGAATGAATTGTGAGAATAATATTTTTTATGTGTTGTTTGTCATTCTGATCATTTATTGCAATTAAGGCTTCATCTATGGGTATTCCGGATTTTATAAGTGTTGCCAACTGTCTGGTGAAATAAGTTAAGTCACTATTTGATAACGAATTTTGCTTAAAATTAATTCTTATCTTATCTTCACTCTCTTTTTTTATTTCCTTAATTGATAAGGGCAGTAAATTTTTTTCCCTAAGAATTGAACGAACATGTTTATCAGTATCTCCCTCGATTGAGCCCGTGATTTCATTTCCTTGTTTATCTATTGCGGTATAATTGAATGCTGGCATGATATTTTACAAATAATAATTCACTAATCTTCCTGGGTAACTCTTAGTACTTCTTCTAATGTTGTTTTACCCAATAATACCTGTCTTCGGCCATCGGCTCTAATGCTTTTATGTGTGATTCTTGTATGAAGCTCCATATCATGTTCACTAGCACCATCGTGAATTAAGGCTTTCATTTTCTCATCAACCGTCATAAGTTCATAAATACCAGTTCTTCCAGAAAAATCCCCACTCTCGTTAGATTTCCCTTTGTAGAGTGTAGGTGGTGTTTTAGGGTTAATTTTTAAAGCTTCACATTCATATTTATTCGCCTTATAAGATTCTTTTGTATCCTCTTTAAGTGTTCTAACCAACCTTTGCGCGATTACCCCAATTAAACTTGATGAAAGCAGGAAAGGTTCCACACCCATATCCCTAAGTCTTGTGACAGCTCCAATAGCTGTATTTGTATGCAACGTAGCAAATACTAAGTGACCCGTTAAACTTGCTTGTATGGCTATTTCAGCGGTTTCTAGATCACGTATTTCACCGATCATAACTACATCTGGATCTTGACGAAGAATAGCTCTTAAGCCTTTTGAGAAAGTCATTGCTATCTTTTGATTAACCTGAGTTTGACCAATACCATCAATTAGATATTCGATAGGATCCTCTACCGTCATAATATTGCGAGTATGATTATTTATTCTTTCAAGTGCGGCATAAAGTGTGGTTGTTTTCCCTGAACCTGTTGGCCCAGTAACAAGAATAATCCCATGTGGACGATGAATTAATTCATCTATATTTTTTGAGAGACTCGATTCCATGCCTAACGATGATAATTTTAATCTCCCAGCTTGCTTATCGAGCAACCGCATAACAACTCTTTCACCAAACCCAGAAGGGATAGTAGAAACTCTAACATCAACGGATCGTCCGGCAATTTTTAATGATATTCGACCGTCTTGAGGTAATCGTTTTTCCGCTATATCAAGTTTAGACATAACTTTAATACGAGAAACTACCAGTGAGGATAAAGCTCTTCTCGTTTTTAGGATTTCTTGCAACATACCATCAACTCGAAAACGAACCATAAGTCGATTTTCATAAGGTTCTATATGTATATCTGAGGCTTTATTTTTAAGGGCTTCCGTTAATATGGCATTTATAAATTTTATGATTGGTGCGTCGTTATCACTATCGAGAAGGTCAGCTTGTTCGGGAAGTTCTTCGGCAGCCGTTAATAGATCATAATTATCATCAATGTCACCGGCCATCTGCATTGTTGATTGGCTGTTTTCTTCGTACGTTACTCGAAGTAAATCATTAAATTCACTGTCTGAAATATTGTTTAGTGTTAATGGCCTTCCAGTAAATCGTCTTATTTCAGCGATTATATAGGATGATATTTTTCCACAATAATAGGCTTCTGTAGATTTATTTCCTAAAGATTTGATAAGGACCTTATGTTTTTTGGCGAACGAAAAGGGTAATTTTTTTGTTCGCGTCGCCGAGATATTTTGGCTAATTTTATTCTCTCGCGTTTGATTTTTGAGCGCTGTTTCTTTCATAGATAATGATTTAATGATGCTTTATTGTGTATTTTGTTTATAGCTTTCAAAATCTGGCAAGATTGGATTATCTGTAGTGCCAATAAAATCCTGACCACGAAATTTGCTAAGTTCTTTCTTTTTGTTATCTTCTATTTGTAAGTCTCTAATATAATTATATTTTTTATTTGTTTCAAAAGTAGCTTGCTCAGGGTTTTCAAGTATTGTTGGCCTAATGAATACCATCAAGTTGGTTTTAACTTTTGAAGTTTTTTTGCTTTTAAATAACGTACCTATAATCGGTATACTGCCTAATATAGGGACACGTTGATCGCTTTCTCTTAGTTGATCTTCAAGTAATCCACCTAGAACCAAAATATCACCATCACCGACAATTACAGTTGTATTAATCGTTCGCTCATTAGTTATAAGGTCAACAGCTCCCGAAGCTGATTGTGAAATATTTGATATTTCTTGTGATATTTTCAATAGAATCGAATCTCCCTCATTTATTTGAGGAGTGATCGTTAGATTTACACCCACCTGTTCACGTTGAATTGTTTGGAATGGATTCACTGATCCAGTTCCACCCGTATTTGAAAACGACCCAGTAACAAAGGGAACTTCTTGGCCAACATTAAGACTTGCTTCTTCATTATCTGTGGTGACAATTGATGGTGTAGAGATTATATTTGTATCTGCGATACCCTCAAGTGCCCGCAATATAGCACCAAAGCTTGTGCCTTCTTTCGTTATTTTCCCGACACCGAGTGAGATTCCTTCGCCTATTAGAGCTGAGGGATTGATATTAGTATTGTTGGCATTATTAATACCAGCTAACTGAATAACACCAGAACCCATACTTGGAAAATTTGTTACGCCTACAAGATTATCATTTTTGCTCCCATCTGTTGCCCATGTCACCCCGAGTTCAGATGTCCTATCTGCTACTATTTCTACGATAATAGCTTCAACCAGAACTTGTAGTCTTCGAATATCTAGCTGATCAACGATTCCCATCAGTGAGCGCATCATTTTTGGCGGGGCATTGACGATAATGGCGTTAGTTTGCTTATCTGCCCATACGTTGATATTTTGATTATCTCCTGATTGGCCGCTGTTTGACGTGCTTCTATTTTGTTGCGAAAAATGCTGCAATAGCTTTCCTGCTAGAGATTCAGCATCCGCATACCTAAGATAGCGCACTCGTGTGCTATCGCCATCCTCGAGAGAAGTGTCGAGATGTGCGATAAGTGCTCGAATCTTTAGTCGACCGGTTTTCTCTCCACCAATCAATACACTGTTTGTCCGGGTATCAGCAACAAGTGATATTTGCGAAGGGGTGCCATCACTTTTCGGCGCTCTTGCTAGAACGGTTAAAACACGAACTATCTCGGCAGCTGAGGCATGACTAAGGCTTACTATTTCAATGTCATTATCATTGGATTGGTCTATTCTTTGAATAATATTTAATAATCGATCTACATTATTTGCCCTATCCGATATGATCAACATATTGGAACCTGCATGTGCTGCTAAATGACCATATTGAGGGATTAATGGTCTTAGAATAGGAACAAGTTGAGCCGCACTGATATTTTGTATTTTTATAACTTGCGTGACAATATCATCATTAGCGGCCCCTTCAAGATTAGGGTAACCGGGATATTGTCTGGAGCTCGCATCCGGTACAATTTTGATTATTTCACCAGTTTGAACAGCAACAAAACCATGCACTTGAAGCAAGGAAAGAAATGCTTCATAAAATGCGTCTGTAGTCATCGGTGTGGCGGATAATAAGGTTACTTCAGCCCTTACACGTGGATCTATAATGAAATTTTTACCTGTAATCGAACTAACGGCCTCAATTACAGATCTGAGCTCAACTCCAACGTAATTAGGTGTAATTGATTGTTCCTGCGAGAAGCTGTTACTCATTGGTACAGTAAGAATAGTTAATAAAATTAGTATTTTTCTTAGTTGCATGACTTAATTATCTCGTTAAACTGAATTATTAATTTTCTAAAAATTGACCAGTTGTAATATTAATTTTTTGTGATTTATTGTTTCTTATAATGGTAAGAGTAACTTCATTTTTATTTTCAATTTGTTGGAAAATAACCATAGCTTCTTGCGCGTTATTTAATGGCACTCCATTCACATTAGTTATTAAGTCACCAGAAAGCAATCCAAGAGACATAAATTGCTTTCTATTATTTCCCGGATAAACGCGATAACCAAGTTGTGCCCCATTCGAGAAATATGGAGTCGGCCTAATTGTATCGGCAAGTTTGGTTCCAAATTGATTTAAGGGTTTTACAGTGGCTTTGTTATTTTGAGTTACAGATGCTCTTTTATTGACTCTGCTGTCACGAATAATTGTTGGCGTAATCTCAGCTAATTCTCTTGGTAATTTTAATATTTCTAATTCATTATTGTTACTTATTATGATTTGGTCAGCGAAGACCGAATGGAGGAGGATACCTGGAGCGATCATTTCATTTACGGAATAAACTTTTTCCTCATTTGAGTTATTTGTAATTATCGCTAAGGAGGGCAGTTCATTGTCACCGTATACTGTACCTTTAAGCAAGAGTGTTAATTGAGTTTCTTTAATATCCCCAAAGTCTGGTTGCGATATTGAATTGCGATTTTCAGTGCCCATATTAATTTTTTTATAATCACCAAATAGATTCTGAGCTATAATATTTTTTATAACTGTATTGGATTGATAGTTTGTAGAGCTGGATTGGGTTTTATTTTCAGACATCACCACGGGAGTATTTATATTATTAATGATCCGCTGATTTGGGTATAGCGTCCAAAAAAGTTGTGATGACTGCCATGCAATAACTGATAAAATTAATACTGATAACAAGAACGGCCCATTATTATTTAACAAATGGATAAACAAATTAATATTAAGATTCTTGAGTTGCTTGATTTTTTTAAAGAGCATTTTTATTTGTTAATTTAATTTTAAGATAAACTATTGTTTCATGAATTAGAGTTCTTAAGTATGAAAATTTTCTGATTTTACTTTTTTATGATTTAAAATATTAATATAGATAATACAAAGGATAATAATTTTAATATATTTAAAAAGTAACATTTTAAAGCTATTTTTTTATATAAGATATTGCAATGTGGCATCGACCCTTTTAGGATAATCATAAAATAGTACTCCAATAATATAATCCAAGAATGACTGAGAAAATTCCAGAAAATCAAAATGAATACAACGATATAGCGCTCGAGGACTCAAAAACTGAGCTTTCCCTTCCATCGCTATACAAAGTTATTCTAATTAATGATGATTACACTCCAATGGAGTTTGTGGTCGAAGTCTTAATGAGTATTTTTTCATTGAATAAAAATACGTCTACAAGGGTAATGCTGGATGTTCATACTAAGGGTCAGGGTATTTGTGGTATTTATCCTTATGAAATTGCTGAAACAAAAGCAGCGCAAGTGATGAAAATGGCCTCAGAAAATCAACATCCACTTTTATGCTCAATTGAAGAAGATTAAAATTAAAATAACAAAGGAAGAACTGAATTGTTAAATAATGAATTAGAGTTTTGTTTGAATGAGGCTTTTCAGATGGCTCGAGATAAGCGACATGAGTTCATAACGGTTGAGCATCTTTTGCTTTCTTTGCTTAATATGGACGACGTAATTGATATTTTTAATTCTTGTGATGGTGAGATTGAGTTATTGAAACAGCAATTAATTGACTATATTGATACTTCTACTCCAGTTGTTAATAATGATAAAAATACAGAAGTTCAGCCAACACTTGGTTTTCAGAGGGTATTGCAACGAGCAGTCTTTCACGTTCAATCATCAGGAAAAAAAGAAGTAGCAGGTATCAATGTATTGGTTGCTATCTTTAGTGAGAAGAAGTCACGAGCGATTTATTTCTTAACAAAGCAAAATATAACCAGACTGGATGTTGTTAATTACATCTCTCATGGAATGGATCGCTCTGAGCAACATAGCGAATCCGAGCAAACAGCCGGTGAAATTAATGAAGTTAGTGGCTCAACAGCATTAGATAAGTATGCAACAAATCTTAATGAGTTGGCTAAACAAGGTAAAATTGACCCATTAATAGGTCGCGAAAAAGAAATAGAGCGAACAATTCAAATATTATGCCGACGTAGAAAAAACAATCCGCTATTTGTTGGTGAGGCTGGTGTTGGAAAAACAGCAATTGCTGAAGGACTTGCTAAATTAATTGTTGAAAAAAGTACGCCCGTAATTATGCATGATGCGATTATATATTCACTTGATATGAGCTCCTTGATTGCTGGCTCAAAGTATCGAGGTGATTTTGAAAAGCGTCTTAAGTTAGTAATGAAAGAAGTAAAAGAAGATGCTAGTGCGATTTTATTTATTGATGAAATTCATACTATTATTGGAGCTGGAGCTGTCTCTGGTAGTGTTTTGGATGCATCTAATATACTTAAACCAGCATTAGCAAATGGTGATATTTGCTGTATCGGATCAACCACCTTTTCAGAATATAGAGGTATTTTTGAAAAAGACAGAGCACTTTCAAGGCGATTCCAGAAGATAGATGTAAAGGAGCCTTCAAACTCTGAGGCGATAGAGATTCTCAAGGGGTTATTGCCGCAATTTGAAGGCTATCATAATGTCACCTATGAGCATGCCTCTATCGAGGCGGCTGTTATTTTGTCTAATAAATATATAAACGACCGTAATTTACCCGATAAAGCGATAGATGTTATTGACGAGGCTGGTGCCAATATGAGACTCATAACTAATGGCAAAAAGAATTCACAAATTACTGAGATTCATATTGAGAATATCATTGCGAAAATGGCTCAAATACCGCCAAAAAATGTATCAATTTCTGATAAAGATGTTATGCGTACACTTGATCGAAATCTTAAACTTGTAATTTTTGGCCAAGATCCTGCTATTGGTATGCTTTGTAGCGCAATTAAATTATCTAGATCTGGATTATCAGATGACAGTAAGCCAATTGGTTCTTTTTTATTCTCTGGACCTACTGGCGTGGGAAAAACAGAAGTTACACGACAGCTTGCTGAAATAATGGGGCTTGAATTAATTCGATTTGATATGTCCGAGTATATGGAGAGACACACGGTTTCTCGCCTATTGGGAGCCCCTCCAGGGTATGTAGGATATGAGCAGGGTGGGCTGTTAACTGATGCCGTAGCAAAAAATCCTTATGCTGTTTTACTGCTGGATGAAATAGAAAAAGCTCATCCGGATGTATATAATTTATTATTACAAATAATGGACCATGGCTCACTTACAGACAGTAATGGCCGAAAGGCTGATTTTAGAAATATTTTAATTGTAATGACAACAAATGCAGGTGCGCATGAAATGTCACGATCATCTATTGGTTTTACAAATCAAGATCATGCCTCAGATGGAGTCATTGCTATTAATAAGGTTTTTTCTCCTGAATTTCGCAATAGACTTGATTCTATCATCCAGTTCTCCTCTTTAGATGAATATTCTATAAGCCGCGTAATTGATAAATTGATTATTGAGTTAGAATTAAAGCTAGAAAAGCGTCATGTAAATATAGATATAAGTACTAAAGCGAGATCTTGGATTGCAGAAAATGGCTATGACGCTAAAATGGGAGCTCGTCCACTGGCAAGATTAATTCAAGAGCACATCAATAAGCCGCTCGCTGACGAATTACTTTTTGGTAAACTAATGAACGGTGGAAGCGTTCATGTTGAATTAGCTGGTGATAAATCAGGTTTAAAACTGAGCTTTAAAGTGAGACGTAAAAGCAAAAAGAAAAATACAAAAACAGAGCAAGTATAGGTTTTTACTTGCCTCTGTATGTAATCCTTCCCTTGCTTAGATCGTATGGCGTCAATTCAACAGTAACGGTATCACCGGTGAGGATACGAATATAGTGCTTTCGCATCTTACCCGAAATATGAGCGGTAACTGTATGACCATTTTCGAGTTCGACTCTAAATGTTGTATTAGGGAGGGTTTCAGTAACCACACCTTCCATCTCTATGGGTTCTTCTTTTGCCAATTTCTTCTACTTTAGTTTATTAAATTAGTATCGGATTGTGCAGAATTAGTTAATTTATTGCAATTAAGTTTTGGTATTTTGTTTTTAAATAAAATCATTTAGATTGGTTTTTCCAGTAGGCCAGTGAATAAATTTATTTTTAATGGAGCAGTTATTTTTCAATACCTCTAAAAAATTTATTTTTTTTATTGTCTTTGCACCAAGAGTGAAGAGGTGTGCAGAGGGAACTTGGCAGTCAATTAAGGCAAAGTGATGTTTTTTTAGGACATGACATAAAGCTAGTAATGCAAATTTTGAAGCATTAGATGTCCGGCTATACATTGATTCTGCAAAAAATACTCTATCAATAGCGACGCCGTAAAGACCGCCAATAAGAGTGTTCTCAGCCCATACTTCAACTGAATGAGACCATCCCATGGTATGGAGGTCATTATAAGCGTTAATCATATCCTCGTTTAACCAAGTTCCTTCTTGGTGCATTCTGGGTGCCGCACAGTTG
>CAJJBK010000058.1 GCA_905182415.1 uncultured Woeseiaceae bacterium
CATATTTTCATAAAAAATAATATATAATTTTCATTAGAAAATAAATATTAATTAGATTGATGAGGAGCAATATTATTAATAATCGGACTATTTTTTTCACTTTGTTGGTATCGTATTTCTTTTATTCAGCCTATATTTATGCTTTTGGCACTGAAACATTGCCAGGCATGATTAGTCATACAGAAGAGAGTCGTCATGGACAGGAATTATTTCAAGAATACAACTGTACTGCATGCCATCAATTTTATGGACTTGGAGGTCATATGGGTCCCGAACTGACTAATGCCATGTCATATCGAGGTGGAGATGTTGGTGAAATTATTGCAAGAGCATTTTTGACTAATGGTGGAAATGGTATGCCAAACTACGATCTTTCTGAACCTGAGATCTCTGCGTTAATTTCTTATTTAAAATTCGTCGATAAAACAGGAACATACCCACCTAAAAATTATAAAGTAAAGTGGGGAATGATATTCCAAGAAGATGACCCAGAATGGGTTTCAGAGGAAATACAATGATTGGACTAAGATTTATGCGTTTAGGGATTTTGTCTCTAGGAGTGGGTTTATTTTTTGGAGTAATTGGTGGTTTTCAATATTTGTTTCCAGACTTCATAAGAGAATTATTATTTACAAAAACCCGTGCTTTACATGTATCTATGGTTGTTTCTTGGATATTCTTAATTGCCATTGGCGGGATTTATTACTATTTACCAAAATATACAGGCAAAAAGCTGCACTCAAATAAATTGGCTGTTTGGCATTATTGGCTTTTTTTGATTACTGGGATCTGTGTTTTATTCAGCTATCTATCTGGAAAGTTTGGCGGTCGTGAATATTTTGCTTTTCCACCTATCTTAAGTATTCCTATTTTTGTGAGTTGGATTTTATTTGGCTTTAATTATTTTAAAACTATGTCGAATGAAAAGAATTCTTGGCCAGTTTATTACTGGCAGTGGGCTACTGGTATCGTTTTTTTCTTTCTTACTTATACTGAAGCTCACCTCTACTTAATACCGTATTTTCGAGAAAATATGGTTCGCGAAATTATAGTGCAATGGAAATCTTACGGAGCACTTACTGGCTCATGGAATATGTTGGTATATGGTACGGCATTATTTATTGCTACTCGAATTGGTGGAAGTGAAAATATAGCCAAGTCAAAGATGGCTTTTGGGCTCTATTTTCTTGGCTTATTTAATTTAATATTTGGATGGGCGCATCACACTTATTTGGTTCCTTCTGAAACTTGGATTAGGACTTTTGCCTATTTCGTTAGTATGACTGAGTTATATATATTCGGGAAAATTATTTGGGATTGGCGTGGTTCACTTGAGCAATGGGAAATTAATCGACATATTACTGCTTATCGATTTCTTTTCGCTGCTGATATATGGGTATTTTTAAATCTAGGATTGGCATTGATTATTTCTGTGCCTATTTTTAATTTATACACTCATGGCACGCATATCATCGTAGCGCATGCTATGGGCAGTACAATTGGTATCAACACAATGGTTCTTTTATCTTCAATATTCTTCATTATAAATGAATCTAAAGAAAGTCAATTAAGTAAGAATCAAACTAAAAAAGTTATTCATGGATTTTGGATCGCCAATATTTCTCTCGCGATTTTCCTGGTTGCCTTGATTTTGGCGGGTATAGGTAAGGGTCTTCTTTATACTGATATGCCATTCCAAGCAATGATGTTTAATATCCGACCGTTTTTAGTGGTATTTACGCTGGCTGGCATCACACTCATGCTTGGGCTCTGGATAGTGCTCTGGCGAGCATATCAAAGTATTGGAGTGCTTTATTCTTCATTAGAAGATATCTCAGAGCAAGATAGCTTAAAGGAAGGTTTGTCTTAGTAACTTAATTGGTTATTTATTTCTAGATGTGAAATTTTTCCTTCTTTTATATAAATTAGTTTGTCAGACAAAAGTTCAGCTTCATTTTTATCATGCGAAACAATCAGGACAGTCAAACCTTTTTCTTTGAATATTTTTTTCGTCTCTTGGTAGAGTTTGTTTTTTAAGTTTTGATCCAGGGCACTAAAAGGTTCATCTAGTAATAGGATGTCTGGATGAGGAGCCATTGCTCTTGCCAGAGCGACCCGTTGTTGTTCGCCGCCTGAAATTTCATGTGGAAATTTATTTGCTAATTTTTCTACTTTGAATAATTCGAGATAATTTATAGCTAATGTATGTTTTCCTTTATTCTTTTGTATGCCAAACATTACATTATTAAGGACGCTAAGATGCGGAAATAGTGCTTTATCCTGAACTACTAATCCTGTGCATCTTTTTTCAGGCGGCAGCATAAATTTTTTATTTGAAACGATCTTACCATTTATTTTTATGGTGCCAGCAGATTGATCTTCAAGACCGGCTATAACTCTAAGTAGGGTTGTCTTTCCGCAACCTGATGGCCCAAGAATCGAAACAATTTCACCACTATCAATAGAGAGATTGATGTCCTTCAAGACATAATTTTTATTCTCATAGGCATGATAAAGATTTTTAATAACGAGGGCTGTCATAGTTCTATTTATCCATTGGTCGTGAAGAGCTTATCATTTTAGTGAGTAAAATTATTGGTATTAATCCCACTAACATAATAGCAATTGCTGGCGCGGCCGCTTGGAACATTCTTTCTTCAGCTGCATAGATATAAGTTGAGACAGCTAAAGTATCAAAATTAAATGGTCTTAAAATCAATGTTGCTGGTAACTCCTTAACTACTTCAGAGGTCACTAGTAATATACTAGTAAGAAAACTTGTTTTTAGTAATGGGAAATGAACTCTAGACAGTAAATTCCAACCACTTGAATTTAAAGTTCTAGCAGAATCATCTAAGTGAAAGCTAATTCTTTGAAAGCCTGACTCAAAAGTTGAATTAGCTAATGCATATGATTTTATTACATAGGCAAATATCAAACCTATTAAGCTGCCCGTTATAATAATATCTGTATTGATAAATATATTTTTATCAATCAAAGCGAATAATTGGACAATACCGACAGCTAAGATCAATCCGGGGACAGCGTAACCTAAAGATAAAAATGAGCTTAAAAAATTAGAAAATCTATTCTTATTAAAGCGAATCGAGAAATTTATAATTAATGCAATTGAGGCACATAAAATACCGGCCGCAACAGCCAATAAGATTGTATTCATGGCAGCTTGCAAAAATTTTTCATCAAAAAATGTTAAATTATAATTGATCGCCCATTTTGTAAGCTCTGTAATTGGCAGGATGAAACCAATTAAAATTGGTATAAAGCAAATTAAGAAAGCAATAACAGCTTTCATTTTTATTAGTTTTATTTTTTTTGCTGGCTTAAAAGTAGAAGATCCAGAAGTATAAAGTGCTTTTTTTCTTGATGTTTTTTCTATCCAAACAAATGTTGCAACAAAAATTAACAATATTGATGCCAATTGCATGGCAGTTGTTAAATCGTACATACCATGCCAAGTTCGAAATACTCCAGTTGTAAATGTTTGAATTGCAAAATGATCAACGGCTCCAAAGTCAGAAATTGTTTCCATAATCACAAGCATTAAACCACCAATAACCGCCGGTCTAATGATTGGTAGAGATAGTTTATAAAATATTTCATATTGATTTAAACCAAGCATCCTTCCTGCTTCAAGTATTGACCTGGATTGATTTAAAAAGGCCGCTCGAGAAACAAGATAAATATAGGGGTAAAGCGTGAATGAGAATACAGCAATAGCACCATATATATTTCTTATATTTGGGAATAAAATAAAACTTTGATCTAGAGAAAATATCTCTCGGATAATATTATTTGCTGTTCCATAGGCATCAAAGAAACCCGTAAATGTATAGGCGAGTATATATGGTGGGGTGGCTAATGGGAGTATAAGAGCCCATTCCAAAAATCTTTTACCAAAGAAATCATAGTTTGTGACTATCCAAGCAGAAATGGTTCCTATTAAAAGTGAGGTAAGAGAGACACCAATTATTAAATACAAGGTGTTACTTATGTAATCTACTAATACGTAATTGTATAAATGCGCCCAATTTTCAGAATAGCCACTAAAAAGACTAAAAAGTACTATTAGAACTGGCAGTAGAAAAAGAAATAGTATTAAAAAAGGCAATACTGCCCAAAAGGATGGAATCGAAGGTTTAAGCAATCTATTAACTCTTTGGAATAAATGCCGACTATATCAAAAAAACGAGATAATAGATTTTATCTATTTCCAGCCTGCTCTATCCATAAGTCTAATTGCATCAGGATTGTATTTTCCGTAATCAGCAACAGAGGTTCTGTCTTCTTTGAAGTCAGTACCAAAGTTAGCGATAGAAGGGTGCGGATCAATACCATCAATAACCGGATATTCAAATGAAATATTTACCATATATTGTTGAACTTTTTTGGATAGAAGAAATTCTATAAACTTAATGGCGTTTTCACTATTGGGAGAATTTTTTAATACACCAGCACCGCTTATATTTATATGAACACCTCGATTTCCTTGATTTGGAAAATGCATCTTAACTTTTTTTGCTGCTTGCAACTGATCGTCGCCAGATCCACCAGAAAGCATTATGCCAATGTAATAGCTATTAGCAATCGCGATATCTGCTTCCCCATTTGCTACTGCAACAATCTGGGCCCTATCACTTCCTTGCGGGTTTCTTGCAAAATTCTTCACGAAGTCTTTAGCCCAACTTTCAGTTGTCTGGATACCGTGGTTAGAAATTAATGAGGCAACTAAAGATTGGTTATACATATTGCTTGAGCTTCTAATCGCAATTCTTTCTTTCCATTCTGGCCTTGCTAGGTCTTCATATGAGAGATTATTGACTTCATTTGCAGTTACTGTATTTGGATTGTAGTAGATTACCCTGGCTCTTTTTGCTATCGCAACCCACTCATCATTGGGACCCCTTAGATTTTTTGGAACAACAGATTTTATACTCTCTGAGTTAATAGATTTGAAATAACCGTCTTTTTGTACCTTCCAGAGATTTCCTGCATCAACAGTAAAGTAGATATCTGCTGGTGAATTTTTTCCTTCCACCTTAAGTCTCTCAATTAAAGCGCTGCCATTCCCCGATATGATATTAACTTTAATACCAGTTTCTTTAGTGAATTCTGAATATAAGGCATCATCCGAATCATAATGTCTAGATGTGTATACATTGACTTCCTCGGCAAATGCAGTGCTTAAGGAGAAAATAACGATATAAAGAATTGTCATTAATTTCTGGAGTTTACTCATAGGTTTGCTCTTGATTGTAAATTCTAGTTTTTTATTTTGCTTTATTCTACCTAAATGAGAATTATTCTCAATAATAATTAGTAGTATTATGAATGAAATTTATTTCTTCCGTGTCATACGTTGATTATGAAGAAAATTTCTTTTCCATAAGTCTGATAGCATTGATACTATAGAGATGTATTAAGAATACGATTCTAAGTTATAAAACACCTTCTTGAGAAAATAGTAACCTGATCCATTAATCTGAGTACACTCTCAACAATATTATTTTAGGAGATATTAATTGTATTCCAAGGGCATATTTAAGAATTTTGGTTGGTTATTTGGTTTATTGCTGGCTTGTAGTGTATCAATTGTCGCTAGTATTGCTGCAAAATGGATTGGAGAGGATCTTTTAGGCTTCAATCGTTCACCTATTAGTGACATCATGATGGCAATTATAATCGGTATGATTATTGCTAATACACTCCCCTTAAACAATACGATACAAATCGGCTTAAAATTTTGTGCCACTACAATATTACGAATAGGGATAATGTTTTTAGGTATTCGTTTGAGTTTATTTGGTGCAGGAAAGTTTACTCTGGTGGCGCTTCCATTCGTTATAACCGCAATTGCTATTGGATTAATCACTGTGAGGATGTTAGGTCGCTCCATGAGATTATCACCGCAATTAACAGGGCTGATCGCTGTTGGGACTAGCATTTGCGGTGCTACAGCAATTGTAGCAACAGCACCTTTAATCAGAGCCAAGGAAGCTGAGGTTAGTTACGCGATCGCTTGCATAACAATCTTTGGACTAGTTGCAATGTTTTCTTATCCGTTTCTGGCCCATTTTTTATTTGCAGATCAACCAGTGATGGCCGGACTATTTCTTGGTACTTCTATTCATGAGACCGCTCAAGTTGCTGGTGCTGGATTGATGTATCAATCACAATATGATGCGCCTTTGGCTTTGGATATTGCGACCGTGACCAAGTTAGTGAGAAATTTATGTATGATTGCAGTCATTCCGCTGGTTGGTATCCTGTATGGACAGCAAGACCAGGTATCACAATCAAAAAGTAGATGGTCTTGGCTAGGGATGATTCCATGGTTTATTGTGGGTTTTGCATTTATGTCCGCCATTCGAACAATAGGCGATTTAAGTGAAACTCCATTTGGATTGATTAATTTGGACCAATGGAATGAATTGGTAATCTTGGTTAAATCATTAGCTGAAAATTTACTATTAATTGCAATGTCTGCCGTTGGCTTAACTTCATTCTTTCGAGGTATGAAAGATATTGGTATTCGACCCTTCATGCTTGGATTATTTGCCGCTCTATTAATTGGTTTGGTGAGTCTTGGAAGTATCTTCTTTTTTGCAGAATTTCTTCTTAACTTATTTGGTATCGAATCATAATAGAATTATTTTGTTATCACTGAGGTGATGATAGATAAATTTATGAGTCGAAAGAATGCGGGTTATTATGGCTTTTTTACCTAAAATAGCCATAATAAAAAGAACCCCTAATGATTAATATATGCGTAAGCATGATTAACTAAATGATTGAAATAAATGAATAAATTTTTTTATTTTCTATTTATATATTGATCAATTATAAAACTTTGACTCGTTAATGTCTATTTCATGAGCTAGTATTTGATCGTTATTTGTATTTATAACAGCAAGATATCATGATCGATTTATTCGATCTTTTTTTTACAGAAGTAATTGAGGTAAGGTATGTCAGGCGAAAAAGTTACAGGAACCGTAAAATGGTTCAACGATGATAAAGGTTTTGGTTTTGTAGAGCGAGAAGGTGGACCGGATGTATTCGTTCATCACAGCTGCATTCAAATGGAAGGTTTTAAAACTTTAAAAGAAGGTCAAACAGTCACCATGGAAGTTAGTCAAGGTGAAAAAGGTCCTCAAGCAGACTCTGTAGTAGCAGGCTAGGGTCAACCCTTAATATACTGATTATCATCCTGGGATTAGTTTTTAATTCCAGGATGTTTTATCAGTGTGTTGCTTATTCTTTATTGTTATTGTCATCGTAAAGTTGACAATTCTTATATCAATGGTAAATCCTAGAAGATATTTGCCTAAATAGCTCCTATGAATTGATTTTTTTGAATCAATTGTTTTCAATTATTTTTTAAAGTTTCCCCGTTAAATAAAATTTTTGTTATTATTTAATAATAATGACTTAAGATTAAAAATGAATTTCACGGAGGAATTAATTATGAATTTGAACTTAAAATTAATATCATTGATGTTGATTCTGTTTGTTATTTCTAGCTGTGAAAATACCATCTTAGACGAGGCTTTTGTTTTTGTACCTAAAGGATTAGTTGATATTGGTTCGGAGGATGGTCTTGCTTCTGAAAAGCCAGTTAAAAGATACTCAGTCAATTCATTTTATTTAGCAACTCATCCAGTCACGGTCATTGAATTTAGAGAGTTTATTAATGCTACAAACTATGTAACCGAAGCTGAAAAATTTGGCGATTCAGGTGTATTTTCGTTTGAAAAGCAACAATGGTATCTTCAAGAAGGCGCTTACTGGGAATATCCGGCAGGGCTACAAAAAGATAAGGCAGTAGATAATCATCCTGTCACTCAAGTAAGTTGGAATGATGCTATTGCATATACTATTTGGAAGGGAGAGAGATTGCCTACAGCAATAGAATGGGAACATGCCGCAAGAAATGGATCTAATAGTCGCACGAAATATCCATGGGGTGATAATATTAAGGTAAACAATCAGCACAAAGCCAACGTATGGCAAGGTGAATTTCCGTTCATTAATACCAATGAAGATGGCTTTATGATGACATCTTCAGTTAAACAGTTTCCTTCTTCACCTATAGGTCTCTATGATATGGCTGGTAATGTCTGGGAATGGACAGACTCTGAATATGAAGAAGATAACTCCGCTTTAATGAAGACTATTAAAGGAGGCTCTTTTTTGTGCGACCCTGATTTTTGTCATGGTTATAGAGTTTCTGCGAGAATGGGAACGACTCCAGACACGAGTCTTATGCATACTGGATTTCGTACGGCTAAAAATTAAATAAATAAAAAGCATATAAAATTCTAATTAATAACATGTCTTTTATTCATATCTGGAATTAAAAAGGTGTTTAATCATGAAGCTAAGAACTAAATCAAACTCAATCAGATTAAGATTAACTCAATCTGAAGTGAGCTTAATGAGAGAGAAAAAAATTGTTAGTGAGACTATTCATTTTCCTAATAATGAAGCTCTAATATATGAATTAAAAGTGGTGAATAATGATCAAGGTATAACGGCGAGCTTTTATAAAAGCTCTCTATCCATCGGGATTCCTGAAGGTATTGTTGATCGATGGTCTGGTTCGAACGAGATTTCAATATCGGGTTCAGTGGAGCTAGTCAATGAAGAGGAATTATCCATACTTGTTGAAAAGGATTTTCAATGCTTATCTCCCAGAGATGAGGATGAAGCAGATATGTTTCCCAATCCCGAGAATATTAAATAAAATAAACGAAAATATTAAAAGCGAGATCTAATATGACCTGGATTAAGACAATCAAGTTCGAAGATGCAATCGGCGAGATTAAAGAATTATATCAGCGAATCAAGGGGCCTAATGATAATGTTGATAATATAATGATGGCACATAGTTTAAGGCCTCACTCCATGGTGGGTCACATGATGCTTTATAAAAATGTAATCCATCATCCACGTAATACACTTCCAAAATGGCTGTTAGAAGCAATAGGTGTTTGTGTGAGCAGCATTAATAATTGTGATTATTGCCTTGAGCATCATTATGAAGGCATGCGAAAGCTACTAAAAGATGATGTAAGGTCAAAAAGTATTCGAACCTCATTAGAACAAGAGAAGCCCGAAGAAGTTTTTGAGGGTATTGAGTTGGCTGCAATCATATATTCAATTAACTTAACTTTAACGCCTGATAAAATTTCATTGAATGACATTAATGAACTGAGAGAAACCGGTCTTGATGATGGTCAAATTCTTGAAATCAATCAGGTGGCAGCGTATTTTGCCTATGCAAATCGAATGGTTTTAGGTTTGGGGGTAAATGAAGATGGAGATATTATTGGACTGTCCCCCAATGATGGCGACGATGTCAATAATTGGAGTCATTCCTAACTTGCAACTCATCAAATTTTCAAGGTTAATTGATGAGTAAAATACTTTGGCAGCCCAATGATAACAGTCTAAAAAGTTCTGCAATGTATCGCTTCATGAGCATGCATGGGTTCGATAATTATAACGATCTTCATCATTGGTCAATCACTGAGCGTGAGAAATTTTGGACCAGTATTATTGATTTTTGTGGTGTCCGTTTTTCTAAGCCATATAAATATGCCTTAACGGAAAATGATGGTATGGCATCTGCAAAATGGTTTTCTGGCGGAACATTAAATTTTGCTGAACACCTGCTTAAGAATAATGGAGATCAAGCCGCCATTATTTTTCGGGGAGAAAAAGATCTTAGATCAGAGCTAAGTTTTGATGAGCTGAGGAATCAAGTTGCTTCAGTAGCAAGCTATCTCAAAAAAATAGGCTTAAAGAAGAATGATCGTGTCGCTGCTTTTTTACCAAATTGTCCTGAAGCAATTATTGCGATGTTAGCTTGCAGCAGTTTAGGCATAATTTGGTCTTCATGTTCTCCAGATTTTGGACTAGAAGGTGTGGTCGATCGATTTGGTCAAATTTCTCCGAAATTGTTAATTACTGCCAATGCTTACTTATACAACGGTAAGCAATATGATTCATTATCACTGGCAAGTGAGGTTGTTAAAAGAATACCTAGTATTCAGAACACCTTGTTGGTTTCTTTTATTGAGGATGAGAATGAGATAAATATTAATGTTGATGAAACTTCATGGGATGATGTTATTAGTTATGAGGCAGATTTGGAGTTCATTGCATTACCCTTTGATCATCCTTTATATATTTTGTATTCATCAGGGACAACAGGTGTCCCTAAATGTATTGTGCATGGTGCAGGTGGTACTTTAATACAGCACATGAAAGAGCACATTCTGCATTATGATATTAGCTCAAATGATCGTTTGTTTTATTTTACTACTTGCGGTTGGATGATGTGGAATTGGATGGTTAGTGGATTAGCAGCTGGCGCGACTCTTGTTATTTATGATGGCTCTCCTTTTTATGACGAAGGTAGAATATTATGGAGAATAGCCGAAGAAGAAAAAATATCTATTTTTGGAGTAAGTGCAAAGTATATCTCTGCTCAAGAGAAAGCAAAAATAAAACCAGGTCTTGAATTTAATCTAGATTCATTAAGAACCCTGCTATCTACAGGATCACCTTTAGCGCCCCAGAGTTTTGATTATGTGTATCAGAGTGTGTCAAATGATCTGCAGCTATCATCAATCTCTGGTGGCACCGATATTATCTCGTGCTTTGTTTCTGGCAATCCAATACTGCCTGTGAGAAGAGGGGAGTTACAGTGTCTGGGACTTGGTATGGCTGTTGAAATATACAATGACTCTGGCTCTCCAATGATTGAGAAGAGCGGGGAGTTAGTTTGTTCGAGAGCAGCACCTTGCATGCCTATATATTTCTGGGATGACGGTAATAACGAGAAATATCATGCGGCATATTATGAAAAATATCCGGGTATATGGTGCCAAGGTGATTATGCGGTTATCACCGCATCAAACGGTATGATTATTCATGGTAGGTCAGATACGGTATTGAATCCTGGAGGGGTTCGTATTGGCACGGCGGATATATACCGTCAAGTCGAAAAACTTGAGGAAGTCGAGGAAAGTATCGTCGTGGGTCAGAATTGGAATTATGATGTGAGAGTTGTTCTATTCGTAGTATTAAAAGATGGCTTGAGTTTAGATGATGAGCTTAAATTATCTATATGTAATATTATTAGAAAAAATACGACATCTAGGCATGTTCCTGAGAAGATTATTCAAATTAAGGAAATACCTAGAACACGGAGTGGAAAAATCGTTGAGCTCTCCGTTAGGAATGTTATACATGGAGAAGAGGTTAAAAATACAGAAGCGCTTGCAAATCCAGAATCGTTAGAAAATTTTAGGGACTTAATAGAGCTTCAGAGCTGATAATGATGGAAGATAAAATAGAGAAACTATATACCACTAAAGGAAAAGTAATACCTGAATGGATCGATGTTAATGGTCATATGAATGTGGCTTATTATCTAACAGCTTTTGATTTAGCTGTTGATAAACAATGGATTCAACTAGGAATAACGCAAGAATATATAGAGGTTGAGAAATTTTCGACTTTCTCTGTTGAGTGTCATATTACCTATCAACAAGAATTGAAGGTAGATGATGAATTTCGAATTGAATCATCGATATTGGCTTATGATGAAAAACGAATTCATCTTTTTCAAACTATGCTAAAACCAGATAATAAAGAAATTGTGGCAACGGCAGAATGGATGATCTTACATATTAATATGCAAACTCGAAAAGTCGCTCCATGGCCAGATAAAATTTTGGAAACACTAGAAAAGATGGTTTCAAGCCAGATAAGTACCAATTGGCCAAAAGAAGCTGGCAAGAAAATGGGAATTAAAACACCTCTTTACTTTTTGGTAGATGAAGAGAATTAAAATTTACTCTCTGCCCTTATCGGTAACTTTATTTTAATCTCAAAATTATCTTTTGTGGTAATGGCTTGTATCTCCCCTTTATTTAATTCAATTGCTTGCTTGGCAATGGCGAGCCCAAGACCTGAGCCACTCTCATGCTCTTTTGTATCCAATTGTGTTGACCGATGAAAGGGTTCGAATATTTTTTCGCTATCCGATTGATTGACCCCCGAACCATTATCAATCACTGATATCTGAATAATTTCGTTTGCTTTTGTGATTTCAAATAAGATATCAGCATGATTGGGTCCATATTTCACTGCATTACGTAAAATATTTTCAAGTGCACTTTTAAGAATAGATTTGTACCCATAAAAATCTATATCATGCGTTGACTTGAGAATTATGGTGTTACTTAATGCTGAATTAGTTCTAAACTCATAATTAACATTTTCTATTACTTCTTTTGCTAGTTCATCAAGGTTAAAATATTTCAGCGGTTCGTTTTTTGAAGCATCTAAACTAGAATATTTTAAAATACTTCCAATTAACTCATCTAGAATAGTAATTTCTTTTTTGATTCTTTGGTATTCGATTTCTCCATCGGTGTTTTTTTGTTGTGCGATATCTAGTGCAACTAGCATTCTTGATAGAGGGGAGCGAAGTTCATGCGAGATGTTCCGGAGTAACTCTTCTGCCTGTTCTTCATATTGATATAATTTTTCTGACATTCTATTTATGTCGCGAGCAAGACTGCCAATTTCATCTTTTCGTTGGCTTACAGAATCTGATACTTTAGTTAAGAAGTTACCATCAGCAATTGAGCGTGTTGCATGTTTAAAGCGCCTTATTGGATTGGTTATAGCACGCGAGAGAAGGTATGAGACTGAAATACTCAATACCATGACACAGATAAAAATTAACCAACGCAAATTGTCATTAAATATACCCTCAAAGGAGGTATTTTTTGGGAAAAAGTATAGTTCAAATATCTTTTTGTCTGGCCCAATAAGAACGGATATTGAGTTTGCGGGTCTTAAATTATCTGGAATGATAAGATCTGTTTGCCTAGATTTCGCTTTTTTTGATCTTGGATTATGATGAGAAAGTTCAAAATGATTTTGCCAATCAACGATTCTTCTGGGGACTCTTCTTCCCAAAATATCTTCTTTGTTACTATTCAAAAGAAATATTCTGAGTGGATATTGATCTCTATTATCAATATTTTTTAACCAAATCTTTAAACCCGAATAACCCTGTGTATTTAATATTTCTCCTGCCCTGATAACAGTCTCATCAATTTCAAAATTAGTATAAATTTGTTCCATGCGCTGATGATAGTAATAACCAGCCAAAGCTGCACAGGTCATGGTGACAAAAATTATTAACCAAAAAGAGGTAAAGATTCTTATAAATAGATTTTTCATAATATAAATTATTGATCGCCAATCAAGGCATATCCAACTCCTCTTTGACTGTAGATAATGTCTTTTATTGCACCAAGTTTTTTTAGTTTTGTTCTTATATTGCTTATGTGAGTATCAATACTTCTGTCATAAGGAACGAATGAGCGCCCTAATGCATGCTCACTTAATTCATCTTTATTCACTGTATTACCTTGATTTATCGCAAGGCAGGACAGTATTTCAAATTCTGTTCCAGTAAGTGCTAGGTCTAAATTATTGTATTTTACTTGACGTGCTTTTGCTGACACCTCAATTAGACCATAAGAGATATGATCTTGTTTAATATATCGTGAAGAGCGTCTGAGGATCGCTTTAATTCTAGCTAATAATTCAGGGGTACTGAAAGGTTTTGGAAGGTAATCGTCAGCTCCAAGCTCGAGACCCAATATACGATCTTTTTCCTCACCGCTGGCAGTCAACATTATGATAGGGATAGAATTATCCTTTCTAATCTCTTTTAAAGTTGTTAATCCTGATATTCCAGGCAACATGATATCTAGAATTAATAAATCATAATAGCACTCAAGACCTAGTCTATTTTCCTTGATTAAGGCAATTGCATTTTCACCACTATGAGTAACTTTAATGTTTAATTGATGATGCGAAAGAAAATCCCGCAATAATTGGCAAAGTCTCTTGTCATCATCAATTAAAAGAATATTTTTTATGCTACTCATTATTTATTATTGCCTATTTCCATAATATATTTCATTGTATTTTTGCATGCAAAGTTAATAAATACAGCAATCTTTAACAATTCTTCACAATAATAAAAGATTCTTGACAGTAATTTTAAGATCAATAAATTACTATATTTTATATAATAACGTTTATTGAGGGATGGGCTATAAAACTGAAGTATCAACGCTATCAAATGAAATGAATGTATTGATAAAAGGGCAAGTAATGTTGCGAGATCTATCCCGAAAAAACATCAATGACGAGCTTGATGATGATCAGCGTAGACGACTAGCTAAAGCGGCGGCTAGAATTGATTCTAAGGAATTAAAAAGAAATAAGTTTAAACGCCACAGTGATGAGCATAAATCTGATCGTAATATGAGAAAAATGAACGATAAAAAAGACTGAGGATCTAAAAGAAGACGACGAGAGATGAGTTAGTCAAACATAATGCTTCCCCTAGGAAAAACGGTCATTTATTGACCGTTTTTTTTATTTAAACGTAATAAATTGTATGTGATGTTATGGGGCCCTAATAAAGTAAATAAAATAAGGTTATATTGAGGATTAATTCAATCATCACGACGCTTTCAAAGGTGGCAAGGTTGGAATTTAATGTTAATGTAAAATATTAGTAACGAATTAATGGGGTTTTATTATGCTGATTCAAAAATACTTTGTTGGGTTGATTTTAATTATTTTGTTGCAAAGTTGTGGGGTGACATACAGCGGAATTGGTGGTGGGATGTCAGGCTCTTCAGGTGGCAGTAGCAGCAGTGGTGGGATGTCAGGCTCTTCAGGTGGCAGTAGCAGCAGTGGTGGGATGTCAGGCTCTTCAGGTGGCAGTAGCAGCAGTGGTGGGATGTCAGGCTCTTCAGGTGGCAGT
>CAJJBK010000059.1 GCA_905182415.1 uncultured Woeseiaceae bacterium
ATTTCTTTAGAAAACGTTGCAGAAAATAAAAGATTTTGACGTTCAGTCGGTAATGTTTTTATAATTTTACGAATATCCGTAATGAAGCCCATATCAAGCATCCGATCTGCCTCATCAAGGACAAACATTTCCACATTATTAAGCTTAAGCGTTCTTCGTTGTAAATGGTCAAGGAGTCTTCCAGGAGTCGCAACAACTATATCTACGCCTTGATTTATTTTTTTTATTTGCGTATTCATGCTGACGCCACCATAAATAACAACTGTCTTAAATCTTAGATAAGACCCGTATTCTCTTACGCTTTCCGCAACTTGAGCAGCTAATTCTCGTGTTGGAGTTAATATCAAGCCTTTAACTTGTTTTGTTTGGTTGTTGGAGTATTGGAGTTTTTGCAGTAATGGCAAAGCAAATCCAGCTGTTTTACCGGTACCAGTTTGGGCGGATGCAAGAATATCCCTACCTTCTAATATGAGGGGAATTACCTTAGTTTGGATAGGAGTGGCAGTGTCATAGCCTTTCTTTTTTATTGCATCAAGAAGTTCTTTTGATAAATTCAATGAACTGAATAACATAATCGCCATCCTTAAGATAGTGGAAATGGAGCGTATAAATTGACACTTTGCAGAAAAACAAATCTCAAAATTTAATTTGACTTTGTAAGGAACGCATTGTGCCTCGGTGCGCACTATAACAAAGACTGGATTAAATAAAATATTTTATTAATATCTGAAAGTTATTAACCATTCCACGTAAGATGGTAGTTATGAGCAAAAAAATTCACAAAATCTTATTATCAAAATCTGTTGAAAAATTTAGCCATGTAAATGATTTGTTGGTTGCGAATGGAGTACTCTTATTGACGAAAAGCGAAGATGAACTTTTTAAGCATATGACGCGACTGGTTTGTAGTCAGCAATTATCCTTAAAAGCGGCAGATACAATCTGGCGTAAAATTATTCATAGCCTCCATGAGAATAAGCTATCTTTATTAGAAGCTTGTAATGATGAATATACTGACTTATTGCGAGCATGTGGGCTATCGGGCAATAAAGTCAAAGCTTTGCTAAAATTAAAATTAGCCTTTGATCGAGGTGATATATCTCATGAACTTGTAATGAATGGCTCACATGAATACGTGTCTGAATTGGTTTGTAAGCTTTGGGGTTTTGGTCCATGGTCTGGTGATATGATCGCCATGTTTTATTGTGGTCTTCCTGATGTCTGGTCGGATGGTGATTTAATTTTGAACAAAGGGATCGAAAAACTATCGACCACTCATGGGATTTTAGCTAGCGATTTTTTAGCCCATTTTACACCGTATAAGTCCTATTTGGCTTTGCATGTTTGGAAAGGACAAAATACAGACATATTGTAGTAGTCTTAGGGTAGTTTTTTAATAATCACAATCAATGAATAGGAATATTAAATAAATGAAAGATACCATCTTGCTGCAACGAAAAAGCTTTAAATCCAATCCTATACCCTCAAAAGCTAAGACTGTGTTGTCACGTGGAAGGTTTAATACCGGAAAAATAATGCATCCACCGTATGGGAAAGCTATTCAAAAATATATATTTATTATCTTTTGTTACTTCAGTGCGAGTATAGCTGCCGATGATGATCTTCAACAATCCTATACTTTTGATGAGGAAACCTGGATACAGCCATTTTCCGAAGAAGGGTTCACATGGGGCGGTAACTCTGGCGTACATGTAGAATCTAAAGACCGTATATTTTTTTTACAGAGAGGTGAAACTAAACTCCCTCAGCCAATTCCTCCAAGTTACACAGACTTCCCTGCATCAATGGGTATTCCAGATTGGAATGTTCTCTTAGGTCGTGGACGAGTTTGGCAAAATTGTATCTATATTACCAATAGCCAGGGAGATATTATCGATATTTGGGATCATTGGGATCATTTATTTCAAGGAACCAATGGACCTGGCCCACACCGAATTCGAATCAATCCCTATGATGAAGATAAAAAAGTATGGGTGGTTGACGAGACTGGCCATATAATTTATGTATTTTCCAATGATGGCAAAGAATTATTACTGACGATAGGAGAAAAAAATATACCTGGTAACGATCGTTATCACTTGAACCTTCCTCAAGACGTCGCGTTTTTGCCAAACGGTAAATATTTAATTGCTGATGGGATCGGTAATAAGCGAATAATAATTAGAAACAAAGACCATTCTTATCATTCTGAATTTGGAGAGGAAGGTAATGAACCGCATCAATATGGAAGTGTCCATAGCTTAGCATTTGGTCCTAATGAGATGCTATATGTGGTAGATAGAATAAACAAAGATATGAAGATTTATCACCAAATTGCTGAAGTCAATTCCTCAAACTACCCCAATTATCAATACATTGAAACTTGGAGTGATTTAGGTGTAATTCTCGATGTTATAGTTAATGACCAATCATTATGGGTGACCGAAAGTAATCGTAATCCTCCTCGCCTTAAACAATATGATTTTGATGGTAATTTCCTGCAGCAAATAGAATTGCCAACTTCGGGGTCAAATTTTTGGATAGAAATGCATTCTATTTCTGTAGATGAAAGCGGCAACCTATATGCGACGGATAACCAAGCTGGAAGACCAAGAAAGTTGTCGCCGGCGATGAATGCGGACATCGATAAACTAGTAAAAATGCCCTACCGTATAGAATAAATTTTTTTTGATTAATCCCGACTTAAATCAGCCATTGCATCAATTATTTCTTCGTAGTTGGTGTAAAATTCGTTTGATTCCCCATCTGGAAACGTGTTTGGAGTAGTAATGTCCTCACTTAAGTCAATTAAGCCGATTTTATGCATTATTCTTAAAATACTAATCCATAAATCGACATTAGAAATATCAAGATATTTCAAAAAACTCCAATTTTGAATCGATCCAGGCATTGGATGGTATTTTGTGATTCGAGTAAAAATAATATCATTTTCACGATCAACAAATATATATTGTCCAAATTTACCACTGGCGTTGAAAATAGTGCCCTCTTCATCGTTTTTTGATATCCACCAATGCAATGAGTAGCCTCGATTTAGATCAGTCCACCAATTAGGTGTTGATTCCCAAACTGTACTAAACGTTTCATCTACGTAATTAGCGGGTATAACTTGATCACCATTCCAATTACCGTTTCTTGAAAAAAGTAAGCCAAATTTAGAATAATCTCTTGCCGACATATCGATGCAGCAATACGTCATAACATTGCCTGATCCGTCTTGCCATAGAGTAGCGTCTTCAATACCTATTTTATCAAAAATTCTTTCACGCAATAAAACATCCGCTTTTTTGCCCGTTACTTGCAGTAAAATTTCACCAAGAAGCATAGAATTAACATTATTGTATTCAAATAAAGTCTTTGGAGCTTTCTCCATACCGATAGACTTAACATACTCTATTTGATCATTCCTAAAGAACATAATTTCATGCTCATGTTCTGGGAACTCCAATCCGCTGGTCATATCTAATAAATCACGAATAGTAACAACAGAGCGTTCATCGTTAAAATAACTCAAATAAGTTCCAACATTATCATCTATGCTTGATATTTCACCCAGCTCAAGTGATATCCCGATAAGCGCTGAATAAAAACTCTTGGCCATAGACCATGATGTACCATATGATTGTTGGTCATAGCCATCTGCATATCGCTCCCCTACTAAAAATCCATTTTTAATAAGCACCACCGATTGAGTTGCATCATCCTCAAAAGATAAATCAAAAAGTTTGTCAATCTTTAATTGATCGATTTTAAGTTCAGATGCTGATTTAGATTGCCATTCTTCAATCGGGAATTCTTTTTCTTGAGCGATCACATTCAATGAAAAAATACACATCAATAAAGTCAAGAGTATTTGTTTGGATTCCCGCATATTTATTCCTAAAAATTAATTTATTAAATGAGTATTTTTTGTATTTTTAAGTTCAGTTTTGATATCACCAAAATATCGTCCCATCTGCCAAAATCCAGCATACTCTTTTCCGTCACTGAATATAAGCGTTCCTTCTCCATTTTTAGCGCCATGATACCAATTACCCCTATATATACTATTACTTTGATCGATTAGCTCACCATAACCATGATATATGCCTTTTTTTAAATTTCCCTTATAAGAAGTTTTATCCGGATAATATAAAGTTGCAACACCCTGAAGGAAGCCTTTTAACCACCTTCCTTCATACCTACTCCCATCATGGAACAAAGCATATCCCTCGAAAGTATCTTTATACCATTGCCCTTCGTATTTATTCTTATCGACGGTAATAACCTGACCATACCCCTGAATAATGCCATTATCCCAATTACCTTGATAGTAACTTTCATTAGGTAACTCAAGTCTACCAGTGCCATGCGGTCGTCCACTTTGAAACCCTCCATCATAGACGCCTCCATTGACTAAATAAGTATAATTTCCAGTGCAATTAGACCAATTTTTTGGCGGCACTTTATTGAAATATACGCCTTGCTTGATTGGACTCCCTTTACAAATAGATTGAGCTTTAAGTGGGTAACTTATAGCCATGGTTAAAAAAAGAAAGAATAGTTTAATCATAAATCTTGGGCATGCTTTTTTCAGTCAAAAGTTATTTAATTGATAGATTTAGATGCGATTGCATCTGTGGTTTTAATTATTTCATTTACTACAGATAAATTATTTTTTATGGCATTTTTTGCTTTAATCATGCATAAGTCTAGAACTCGAGATTTCGCTATTATTAATGAGCGGTTGATCGTCATAAATTACAATCGATTCGAGCGATACTTCAGCAGTATTTGTTGGATTTTTTACTCTAATTTCAACAGTATAATCATTTTTTGGGAGTTGATATTTCCAGGATAAGTAGAACCGTCTTGTGGTGAAATTTGTTGGCCATTTGACAGTTTCAATCAGTTTTCCATTGATGAACATTTCTGCAGTATAGGTGTGCTCTTGGTCATTCATGCTAAGTGCTTTACCCATAAGGGCAAAGCCCGTGCCATTAAAATTAAAAGAGAAGTAATTGGTAGTATTTATATCACTGTCATTGATCTCTCTTTTGTCTTTTGCATAGTGACCTTTGAACGACTGTTCAAAAGGAACTTCAGTGGGGCTTTGTAGTTTGATTGTCACTGAATCGTCTTCTATCTTTCCGTCATTGAGGCTGATCATTGCGAGCGCATGTTTATAGGAAAGTTCGTAGGCATCATTCAAAGATATGCTGGTATAGGCAAACGGAAGTCCTTCTATTTCTTCTAGTCCCTGTTTCCAGAAATCAGGGATTGCGTCGAAGCCTTGCATCGTTCCCAGGATCCCTGCTGCTGAGGCAGGATTACAATCTGCATCATCTCCTGCACGAGTTGCAATATCTATTGTTTTAGTAAAATCACCTTCACCATACAACAATCCCAGCACCACCCATGCAGCATTTATTTTGGCATCGATATTGAATGTGTCGAACACACCCCATGGACCCAAGTCTGTATCGGTCCATTTATCATGAATATATTGCCAACCGATTTTCCAGTCATTTGGCTGCTCTTCATGAATAGTTATCACATCAGTAATAATTTTATGAAAATTACTTTCCTCAGGAATTAATTTAAGGCTTTCGTTAACAACATATTCTATATCATCAGAAACATAAGCTAATGAATACATAGCAGCAATATATACGCCACCATACCAACCATCACCGTAATTCATTATGTGACCTACACGATCACTGATCTTGGTTGCACTATTAACCATACCCGGCGTCATAATTCCGGCGAAATCAGCCTCTATTTGAAAATCAATATCATCTGCAGCAGGATTATTTAACCAATGACCGGATTGTGGTGGCTCTATTCCATTTAATATATTGTACCTTGAGACTTGATTTGCGAACCATAATTTATAATCTGCATTCGCAAAAGCACTCGCAAAAGCACTCGCTGGAGCATCTAAGCCGTAATCTTCGAATACTTGGACAAACGTTAAGTCCATGTAAACATCATCATATGCACCTGGAATTTCAGTAAATGTTTCTTTAAGGTAACCGTCATACCAAGGAAGCTCATGGTTGTCTGGAACCATTCTGCTCTCGAATTTAAATTCGACAGGATAGCCATAAGTTACGCCTACCGTCTGACCTACCCAAGCTCCTTTTATTTTATCTTTTAATACACTCTTTGAAAGAGTGAAAAAATCAGCATTATTTTGCTGCTTTTCAGTTTGAATATTTGTATTACAGGATGTAATGCAAAGTAAGATCAATAATGAGGTTAAATTTTTCATTATTGAACCATATATCATCCGAACCAAGAAATGAATATCTTAAGCAAAATAAGTCTTAAATCAATACTAGAAACCTTTTTTTGCATCTATCAGTAATTGCAATTTATCAAGATCGGAACTGCCGTCAAGAGGATAAGCAATATCTATATGCAGTACACGACCAACCTCGGATCGACTGTTCGCTATTCTTAGGCCAAAACCTGCATTTTTTAGCCAGCCCATTTGCGGTGTTTTAAAATTATTATCATCCCAAGTTTTTCCAATATCCATAAAAATAGCCCCGCCAATTCTTGCTATACGAAATGGGTACCAATCGGTAAAATAACGTTGCTCAATTGTGAAAACGATTCTTGAATTTCCTGTTTGGTATCTGGCTGGATAACCACGTAATTTATTATCCCCACCCAAGTACGGACGATTATTTATATCTAGGTTTTGACCAATAATTGCATCCATTTCTAAATGCATTAAGCGTTTAGTGGAAAGACGCACATCATAGCGAGTATTAATGTTTAGTTTGATGCTATTTTTCTGATCTTTCTCAAATCTACCAGTGAGTAATGAGGTAAATAATAATGATTTATCTTTGACAGCAATTAATGAATTATTATAGCCCGCTTCGACAAACCAGGCATTTGACGTAGCATCAATATTTTTTGAAGCATAACCAATCTTGGCGTGTATTTTAGAACCGATATGACGATCTTCAACTAAACCAATATTGTCGAAATTCTTTTCTTCAATAAAATTATCCTCAACAAACTCAATACCAAGGTAAGGGTATGAGTGTCGTCTCCTACCAGGGAGCAAGGCACTATCCAATGGATTACTGATTGAATTAGTGCTGTATTCATTATCATCTAGGGTAAGGCCGACCAGGTATCGTTTAGCCCACCCACTATTAAGACCGTTTGAAAAAGCTTTGTATACATCAAGGTTTTTTGATGAGTAAGTGAATTGACCATCAACCGCACCAAGGCTATAGAGTGACTCTATACTTGTTTGATTAGCTACGCTAATGCCATGACTATCTCTGGTATTCAAAGAGTAAAATGGTTTTTTTAGATTAAACAGATACTTATTACCATCCGAATTATTCGCAAAATCAAAAATTAGACTATAACGTGAGCCGATGAGGTTATTATCAGATAATTGAAAAGTTGTTGAATCTCTATCAATATCAGACTTATATCTTAAGCCAATACGTGTTCCGCTACCTAAAAAATTATATTCTCTTAAAGAGATACTGGTCTTATTATGACCTCCTCCTCTGCCAAATGAAAAACCTGGATTCAACGTCCAAGCATCTTGAGTATTGACCTTGAGATCAATATTCTGAGAGTTTCTGGGTATAACTTCGATATCTGCATTTGTTAAATATCGATTTGCCCTAAGAAGTCGCTCAGTTTCATCTGCAATTCTCTTTGAATAGGTATCACCAGATTGAAACAGTAACTGGCTGCGAATAACGTCTTTTCTGGTGTTAACGTGTATTTTATTTAACATCCTATACAAAGGATTATTCTCTTCGGTAATATTTAAATCAAATACATCTTGGTTGTTAATTGTTATTTTTTGAATAACGCCAGTTATTTTCTTTTCATTCGTTATAGATTCAGAGTTCTCTTGCGCTGAAATACTTTGAGCGAAGAAAGGCGCAAATAGAAATATAAAAAAAGCTGTATTAATCCTCACGAAAAGAATAATACAGCTTTAATTATAAATAGTAACTCTTTGATTTAAATATATTTAGTCAACTAGCTACACTAGAGCATTGTCACTAGTGCTGATATTAATCAGGGTTGGTAAATTTCAATACAAAGCGACTGGTTTTGCCTCGATTGACTGGGTCAAAAACACCCTTGGTTTTGTCATCGGTCTCATTTAACAAAATATCAAGATTTCCGACTAATTTAAATCCAGCGGTTTGCATGTCATTTTTTACAACATCAGAGCTAATTCGATGCAATGAAGTTCCTGAGGTACTTGGTGTTCCAGGGTTTGCTTCATGATCTATGATCGCCATCATTCCACCTGGTTTTAGTGCCTTTCTAAACATTGCAAGAACTGGCTGAACATCATCAACACCATAACCTGGGCGATCAAAATAGAAATCGTGATAATTTTGCACTATGAAGATCCTATCTAGAGTATTTTCTTTTACATCAAGGTCAGCAAAGTTAGCATAAATCAAGACCACGTTATCCATGTGCTCCGAATCTCTGATGTATTTTGCGTACGCGAAGTCTGGATTCATCCCTGCAGTGGCGAATGTTTGAGCAATAATGCGACCTTCTTCGCCCACGACGTTAGCGAGTATCTCTGCATAAAAGCCACCGTTTGAGACCATATCCAATACAGTCATTCCAGGTCGAACATCCATGAATTTTATTATTTCACCAGGTTTTCTGTTTTCATCTCGTGCTGCATTATTTGCCGCTCTAGCTGGATTATTAAGTGCTTTAGAAATTATGTCATCGTAATTATCTGCAAAAGCAGAGAATGAAAATAGTATTATTGTTGAGCCTAATAAATTAATTAATTTTACATTGCTAAGCTGCATTTGTTTCTCCAATTTTTCAATAAGGTATAAGATACACTATGTATCTAGTGAATATATAGAGAAATGTTAAGGAATAAATGTTAAAACTTTCCTCCTAATGCATAAAAAGAAAGAGATTTATTATGAAAATAAGTGTAATCCAACTAAACAGTCAAACCAATAAACAGAAAAATATAAATGAGGCATTATCGATTGCATCTGAAGCGATTAAAGCGGATGCTCCAGATCTCATCGCCCTTCCAGAGATGTTATCTTTCTGTGGTGGCACGGAAGATGAAAAAAAAGAATCAGCTGAATCAATTCCTTTAGGAGTGACAACTCAAGCTTTATCTAAATTTGCAAAAGACAATAAGATTTATCTTCATGGCGGTAGTTATTTCGAATCAGCTGGCGATAAAATATACAATACTTCACTTGCATTTGATAAGAACGGGGAGATAATTGCTAAATATCGAAAAATTCATTTATTTGATATCACGACGCCGAATGGTAATGACTATCGTGAATCTGATACCGTTCTTCCTGGAAGTGAAATCGTATCTTATAAGGCATTAAATCTATCTATAGGATGTTCTATTTGTTATGACTTGAGATTTGCTGAACTTTATCTAGAATTAGCAAAGCAGCAAGTTGATATAATAATGGTGCCTGCAGCATTTACCCTCCAAACAGGAAAAGATCATTGGTCAACTTTACTGAGAGCGAGGGCTATTGAAACTCAATCCTATGTAGTTGCGCCAGGTCAATGCGGAGAGTTTCCTGATGGTGATAACGGTATGCGACAGACCTGGGGGCACTCTATGATAATTGATCCCTGGGGTAATATTGTCGCCCAAGCCTCTGATGGACCTGGGTGGGCATCTGCAAAGATTGATGAGAAGTATCTGAAGAACATTAGATCTAATGTTCCTGTCGCATCTCATCGTGTACTTTAAATAATAATGCTTATTAGATCTATGGCTCTAGCCAATTAAATAATCCTTCCGTATTACCATCCACCGCAATAGCTTGTCCTGATAAATTATGACCTTTATCGGTAGATAAATAATGCACCATATTTGCAACGTCATCCTTATTCACAAAGAGCCGCATTGAGCTTTGCCTTTTATAGACCGCTTCAATTTCTTCAGATGTCTTGCCTTGATTTTTCGCATCAGCTTCAATTACTCGCCTTATTCTGTCTCCTTCGACACACCCAGGGCACACAGCATTAACATTAATATTAAATGGCCCCAATTCCATGGCTAACGTTTTGGTAAGGCCAACTACAGCCCATTTAGATGCAGCGTAAGGTGAGCGATTTGGTACGCCCATTAATCCAGCTGTGGAGGATAAGTTAACGATCGACCCTGATTTATTTTTCTTCAACAAAGGAACCGCTAATTTTGTTACATAAAACATTCCATTTAAATTTACATCAATTGTACGATTCCAGTCATCTATCGGAACGTCTTCGATTAAAGAAGAAGCGCCAGCAATACCTGCATTATTTACCAATACATTCAGTTTCCCATAAAGTTTTACAATATCTTTGAATAATTTTTTTACTTCATCAATTTTTGAGACGTCAGTTTGGCTCGCAGTTGCGTTTGGGTTATTTTGCATAAATTCAGCAATATGATCAGCATTAATGTCACAAACATGAACTGCAAAGCCATCTTTAAGAAAAAGCTCAGCAATGCATCGCCCAATTCCAGATGCACCTGCAGTTACTAGAATGACATTCATGTTAGACATCAAGTTATCATAAAACCAAATCACCCACAGCACGACTAGCTTGCTCTATGGCTGCCTCTGTCATGGCATTTGATGCTGAGTCTGTTGATGCAATACTTATGTTACCAAACACCTCTCTTCCTATTACCCAATTTTGCTGAGATACTGAAAATGCATCCGTATCAAAAGCAATACGATCTGACTGGGAGTCGTAACCATAAGCATAGCCATGCGGCCAACGATTGACAGTAATCGCTAAAATATCATTTGTGACATCAAAACCACCGGGTGATAACACTCTCGATAATTGATTTCGAATACTTCTCTCTAATTCTTCAAAGGGTGTGGACAATAACGTCTTTTGGCCTTCTAGAAACTGCTGTCTAGCACTGGGGTTGCCATGATCACCAGGCACATATTGCATATGCAATATAATTGGTTCGTCTGGATTGGTCGAGCAATGATAGTCGCCCATACTAACTGGAAAATCCAATCTAATATTATGGTGCAATAAACCTGGTGTAGTAATTCGACGCACACCTAGCTTTACAAAGGAATGCCAATTTCTAATTAGGACATTCGTGTACACAAGAGGGGCTCTTACACAGTTTTTTAGTGCATTTTTTTGCCTAGTTGGCATTTCAGGGCAGAGCCTGGGTATTATAGAGTTATAGCACGCCATAACTACTTTCTTTGCCTCTACCGTATGTATTTTACCGTCCCTTAAATAACTTACCTCAACACCACCAGATAAGTTCTCATTGTAGTGTTTTGCTTTGATCACGGTACTGTTTAATCGAATGCTTACATTTGATGACGGATTATCTAGTTCGTTATATTTAAATCTTGCGGTAACGATATCCTCCATCGAATTGCCCATTGCTGATTTTGGGATCATATACCTTACTAGCAGTCTTGCGATTGTGGCATTGCCGTCAGGAAAATGAAATATATTGGGCTCTGTAAGTTCCTGCTCTTGGTCAACTGGATCTATGTTACCGAAACCAGGGTATCCATAGATCCAAGCAGCAGAGGCTGGAAAAGCATCGATATTAACGGCCCACACACCTCTTGCAGCTGATTGCATTGTTTTTATAACTTCATCAGGCATGTCAGCATATTCCCTCAAATATGTTTCATAACTGACGCCCTCAAGAAAGGAATAATATTCTTCAGAAGACATTTTTGGCAGATAAATATTATCGTCCTCATAAAGACGAATCAAATCTCTCTTAGCCGCATCTGATATCGGTGCCTTAGCAAATTTCTTGGCATCATCAATCTCGCCAACTGCCAGATAATCTTGCCCAAACGTCTCTTTGTCAAAAAAGATTCCTCTAGTAAGCCCATAACTTGAATAAAGATCATGATGAAAGTATTTATAAAAGCGCTGTATATCAACACCCAGATCGATGAGTAATTGTTTGGCGTTGACTGGATACCCGCTTGGTTCCTCAAGAAACATTGTCCCACCGAAGCCAATAATGGTTTTTCCATCGACTGAAAATTCATTTCGTTTTGCATGGCCGCCAAAATCGTCATGATTGTCTAAGATTAAAATCTTGGCATTGTTGTTCGTGTTTTTTTGGTAAAAATAAGCAGCAGCTAAACCGCTTATACCCGCGCCAACGACGACTAAATCATATTCCTCTTTTGATTTAACCGTTTCAAATTTCATGCCGTCTCTTAGTGCATGGGCACCCTCAAATGACCCTGGATGTGAACCACGCAAACCCGACAGTTCTGGCGGATAATAGCCAGGCAGATCTTGCGCACCCACATCTGAAGAACTCATGACATCAGTTGATAATGTTGAACCAATTGCCACACCTACACCATTGATAAAGTCACGCCTTGAGATATCGGTATTCATACCAAGTTGCTTGTCTTTTTTATTCATTTTGTTTAGCAGTTAATTCCAAAATAGTGAATTTCAATATCTTTTATATAATAAGTCTTATAAAAAAGACATCAAGATGATCACTATATGCAATTTACCGTGACCAATGTGCAAATATGAAGGTTATAGTGATCAATTTTTGGCATTACAAATTTACGAAGATATTTAAACTTTTTGGCAGCACATTGACACTGATAGGTGTTATTCCTTTGTTTTCACCGTCTAAATTCAAAGGTTCTTCAGAGGTTCTGACCTTAAACTTATTTACTTGATAATATTCCACTAGTGGATCATTGATATGATTACCTGAGAAAACTTCCGTAAATATTTTAAATACCCTTAACTTCGATGCTTCACGAAATAGGATAATATCTATTAACCCATCGTTTAATTTTGCTTTTGGAGCCATTTTCATGCCCTTTCCTGTATACATGGTGTTTAATGCTAAAAACAAAAGACCCTTTCCTGTGATGAATTCATCCCCAATAATAAAATTCATTTCCTTAGGTACTAACCGGAGAATGCAGATCAAAGACGCAATTGAGTAACGAATAGTGCCAAGAAATCTTAATTTTTCAGCAAGAATATTGACTTCTGAAGCCATACCCCACCCTATTATATTGGCCGAATAGTTAATGCGATCTAAATGCTGAATCTCCATAATATCAATTGG
>CAJJBK010000060.1 GCA_905182415.1 uncultured Woeseiaceae bacterium
AGAGTGAGACATGAAATTTCATATTGGTTCCTACTGAAAAGTACTTTGACCAAATTTACCGGTCCCAAATTTCTGTAATGCAGTTTGTTGAGCTTGATTGGCAGCATCTTGTAATGTGGCAGCGGCAGCTAATGCGACTGCTTGTTCTTCAGCTACTTTTAAAGCTGCAGCGGCAACTTCAGCAGCTTCTCTGGCAGCATCTTCGGCTACATTGTCAGCAAAGTCTCCATAAACATTGTCTACATCAATATCTGTCTCTCCAACGTTTTTAGAGACTCCGTCTGAGCCACCTCCACCACCACAAGCTGATAGAGAGAAGAAAATAATAATTGTGATTATTTTGTGCATTCATCAAAAGTAACAAAAAGTCACTTATTTAGCATTATTTTATATCTAGTAAAGTTACAAAGTAGTTACAACATAAAGAAACTATCTCTGTATTATTATTTTCATGATTTCAAAATAAGTTTCATTAATTTAGAATGAACATAAAACAATATAAACTTGTCATGCTTTTGACCCTTTTGACTGTTTTGCCAGCGATGGCGGAAGCGAAATTGGTCGAATATGAATTTGATATAAATTATAAGACGGTCAATTTTTCCGGTGAGGACGTGCAGGCCATGTCAGTTGGTAGCAGTATTCCTGCGCCAACCATTGAAGCCACCGTTGGTGATACGCTGCGTGTGACTTTCCACAATAAGATGGATGTGGAAAGTTCGATTCATTGGCACGGTGTTTTACTGCCGAATGATCAGGACGGCGTGCCCTACCTAACGACCTCACCTATCCGTGCTGGTCAATCCTTCACCTATGAATACCCTATTACTCATCACGGTACCTACTGGTATCATTCGCATACACAACTGCAGGAGCAGCGCGGGGTTTATGGCTC
Source organism: uncultured Woeseiaceae bacterium (assembly GCA_905182415.1). GTDB lineage: Bacteria > Pseudomonadota > Gammaproteobacteria > Steroidobacterales > Woeseiaceae > SP4260. Next base: position 896 of record CAJJBK010000060.1, read on the forward strand.
TCTAGTGTTCCATCCCAAAGATGGTGAGAAATATAAAGCGGACCGTGAATATGTGGCAGTGCTGTCGGACTGGACGAATGAAAATCCAATGCAGGTGCTGCGTAATTTAAAAAAAGATGGTGATTATTACGCACTTAAGAAAGATTCAGTGCAATCATGGCTAAAAGTATTTCAGTACGGGCCAGAGGCCATCAAGAACCGCCTGAATAGCTCATGGACGCGCATGGGGCCTATGGACCTTTCTGATGTTGGGTACGATGCATTTTTGCTCAATGGCAAGAAAGAGTCTGCCGTTGATGGGTTGAAAGGTGGTGAGACGGTGCGTCTGCGTATTGTTAATGCTTCAGCTTCCAGCTATCAATATGTAGAGTTTGCCGGTGGACCTATGACGATTGTGGCCGCTGATGGTATTGATACTGAGCTAAAAGAAGTGGATCGTTTAAAAATCTCTGTGGCAGAAACTTATGATGTGCTGGTGCAATTGCCGGACGACAATATGGCCTATGAATTCCGAGCCAGTGCCGAAGATGGCACAGGCTATTCATCACTTTGGCTGGGTGAAGGTCATAAAATGGTTGCTCGTACCATAGAGAAACCCAACCTGTTCCTGATAGATCATTCCATGCACGACATGGATATGGGTGACATGAAAATAGATAGCATGGAAGGCATGGATCATTCCATGCACGACATGGATATGGATGACATGAAAATGGATAGTGTAGATCATTCAAATATGGGACATACAATGCCTGCAGGCAATACAGCCATTAGGATGATGAACGAATATGATGGCTTGCGATCGCCGGTGAAGACAACGCTTCCTGTTGGTAATCCTGATCGTGAAGTCCTGCTTGAACTAACTGGCAATATGGAGCGTTATGTCTGGTCATTCAACAACAAGACGCTGGCAGAAGAAGATAAAATTCTGATTCGTAAAGGGGAGAATGTACGCTTCAAATTTGTTAACCGCACAATGATGCATCACCCACTGCATTTGCACGGACATTTCTTCCGTGTTCTCAACGGTCAAGAAGAATACTCGCCACTTAAACACACGGTCAATGTGCCGCCAATGGAGACGGTTGAAATTGAATTTTATGCGAACGAAGAAAAAGACTGGTTCTTTCACTGCCATAACCTTTACCACATGAAAGGTGGCATGGCACGGGTGGTTCGCTATGAGGATGCACCCAGCAGCGGTGAATTAAATGATCAATTTTACAAAAATCTCAAACAAGACCCCTGGTATAGCTCAGTGGATACCATGATTTATTCCAACTTTATCGGCAATGAGACGCGTTTTTCCAACACTCGCAATGCCATCGAGCTTGGCGTTGATTATGACAATAAGGATGAATATGAGATAGATGTTGCGTATGAGCGTAGCATCAACCGTTTTTTAGATGTGTTTGTTGGTGGCGACTTTCAGGGCGATGAACTAAAAAATGAAAACCTTGCCGTTCTAGGCATGAGCTATGTACTACCAATGCTGATAGATTCTGAGATACGTTTAGATTCCGAAGGCAATACTCGTTTGGAATTTAGCAGCGATTTACAACTTACCGACCGAACTAAGTTTGATTGGTTAGTAAATACCGATGATGAATACCGCCTTGGATTGGAGTATGAAATCAGCAAAAAGATTTCTTTAGTTGTTAATTATGATTCCGATTATGATGGTGGTGTGGGCATTAAAGGTAAATTCTAAAGAGATAAAATTATGTTCACCATGTGTTCACCAAAATAAAAAAGGCTAACAACTAAAAAGCTGAAAGCCTTATGAATAATGGTGGCCAAGGGCGGAATCGAACCACCGACACGCGGATTTTCAGTCCGCTGCTCTACCAACTGAGCTACTTGGCCGTAGTAAATATAAGGGTTTCAGAGCTAGTGTCTTGATTACCAACCTGATTACCAACGTTATTTGTGTTATTATGATTACCGTGTGGTTACCAAAAAAAGTACAGATAATGTAATCCAATTTAGAAAAAGCCCTAACTCTGAGCACGTTAATATCACTCACACTACTTGGAAAGACTTTTTACCAAAAGCTAATGATACTTACATTAGAGATAAAAAACTATCAGGATTTTACATCAGACTAAGACCTAATGGGAAATCTTCTTACTGTATAAATGCTAGACCTTTCGGCGCACGAGTAGAGAGAGTTCCCTACCCGAGCCAAGTCGGCGCTGTTTCTCGATAGCAGTACGAGTTAATTCGATAAACATTCTCCAGTATTCGTGCGTCTTTCCGTCCATTCAATGAAACTTGAGAGCGCCCTATTCAAACTTTGCTAGAGCCTGGCAATCAGCTTGAAGGATGATAACAAATTAAATTTCCATTATACAAAATAATATTGCATAATATGAAAATTAATTTGTTATCATCCATGGAACCGATTAATTTCGATTCATCATAAGAACGAGTGATGGGCATTTCGGGAGCTGTAGTAAACAGTCGACCACAACGCGCACTATTATCCTTATATATTTCGGCATAGGCTTAGAAAATGGCAACAAACACACTGCGAAATAGATTTAGAAGTTTCTCTGCTTCCAAGCACTATAGAGGTTATGTGCTTGGAGTCATCGTTCTAGTGAGTGTCTTGAATTTTCTCGACCGCCAAATCCTATCCATGCTGCTGGAACCGATTAGAGGCGAATTTGGACTCACTGATACTCAGATTGGTGTGATGTCCGGATTTGCTTTTTCACTATTTTACTCACTTTTCAGTATTCCATTAGCGAGGTTTGCCGACCGACACAGTCGAACCTTGCTAATTACATGGGTTGTTGCAATCTGGAGTTTGATGACGGCGATGTGCGGCCTTGCCATCGGATTTTACACGCTGCTGTTGGCACGTATAGCCGTGGGAATTAATGAAGCCGGTTCTAGTCCCGCTTCACAATCTTTAATCGCGGACTACTACGCACCAGAAGAAAGAGCCACTGCGATGGGTATTTATTCCAGCGGCATCTATTTCGGCATCATGCTCGGGTTTTTGCTTGGCGGATGGATTAACGAATTCTTGGGATGGCGCATGGCCTTCGTGGTTGTAGGACTACCCGGGATCTTGGTCGCGTTGTTGTTTTGGTTAACCGTTAAAGAGCCTGCTCGTGGGCAATCTGAAATGGTCCTCGATGAGGGAGAAATGCCGACACTTGGTGAAGTATTCCGGGTTATCTGGCAAAAAAAATCTTTTCGCCTTATGCCCTTTGCCATGGGTTTTTCCGCTTTTGTTGTCTATTGCAATTTGATCTGGGCGCCTTCCTTTTTTATCCGTACACATGGTATGAGCATCGCCGAAGTGGGGACCTGGTTGGCATTTACGTCGGGTCTGTTCGGAATGGGCGGTAGTTTCTTCGGCGGATTTATTTCGGATCGGATCGTTGCGCGGACTGGCGACGCACGCTGGTACATGTGGATTCCTGCTGCGGGAACATTATTGGCATTACCTTTTCTTGTCGCGGTATACCTGTGGCCAAGTCCAGTCCAGGCGATGTTGATATTTTCAGTCGTGTGGTTTTTGGGAAATCTGTGGATTGGTCCGACTTTTGCTACGGTTCAGGGTATATCCCCCCTGCGCATGCGTGCGACGTCCCTCGCGATACTGATCTTGATCAACAATATTATAGGCCTTGGCCTTGGCCCTCTGATGGTCGGGATAATAAGCGACGTATATGCACCGACAATGGGCGTTGAATCCCTCAAATATGCGTTGTTAAGCGCGACTATTCCAGCCGGCATATTGTCCGGCATAAGTTTCATCCTAATAGCACGGTCAGTCCGACAGGATATGCCCCTAAAAAGCTCATCAACCAACAACAGTGAACAGTGAATCTTTTGATCGCTAATCACCAACTACTATCTCGAGGTCATTAACTAATGAAAATTGCACTTACCGGCGGCTCTGGTATCCAGGGAATGTCAGCAATGATTTATCTTCTGGATCAGGATGACGTCGAAGAAATATTTGTCAGCGACATGCACAACATCGACCGCTTGAAGCAACGCGTCAACAACCTGGACGATAAACGATTAGTCATGGCAGAGCTTGACTGCACTGATGAGGTTGCTGCCGCTAAAGCTTTTGAGGGATACGATGTTGTCCTTAACAGTGCGATGACAAGAGGTCACTATATTAAGACTACTCGAGCTGCGCTCAAGGCCGGGGCCGATTATCTTGATATGACCAGTTTGGGCGAGGAACCCCTACAGATGGAATTGCACGATCAATTCAAGGAGAAAGGACTCACTTGCTTGTTGGACATGGGCACCGCACCGGGGTTGAGTAACCTCATGGCGGTCTATTGTATGAACAGACTGGATAAGACTGACACCATTGACTATGCCTGGGGCGTAATTGATACGGTTGCGCCTGAAGACCACAGCCGTCCGCTCTACTGGGGCTTTGGGTTCGAAGGTATGTTGGGATTAATCTCCGGTCCGAGCATTGTGTTTGAAGATGGAGAAGTGAAGTATCTCCCGCCCAGAGACCGACCTGAAAAATTCAGCTTCAAATCCGGTGATCAGGTCATTAAAGGTCTCGGACATCGCGAACCGGCCATGCTCGCTGAATCTTTTCCCGATGCCGGATTCAAACACATCATGTATCGACAGGCCTTCGATGCAGATTCAGAAATGAAATACGCGTTTCTTCGCGATCTCGGTTTTGCCAGCAAAGAGCCGATTGATGTGAACGGTATGCAAGTGCTGCCATACGATGTTCTTTGGGCTATGTTGCAAAAATTACCTGAGGAACAAAAAACGCCGGCGAAATATGTCAGTGAAGGTAACTGTATCGCTCGCGGCTGGAAGGACGACAAGGAAATGGAAGTGCGCTTAATGATTCGTACTGACCCCGATAGTGATATGCATAAACGCTATACCAACAAAGGAGCATTCGGTTCATATCGAACAGGAATATCTGCATCGATCGCCGCCGTCATGATGGGGCGAGGCCAGATTGAGAAAAAGGGGGTTTATCGCCCGGAAATATGTGTACCTGCTGAACATTATATTAAGGAGCAGGCCAGGGCCGGCATGGAAGTCGAGGAAACCATTACAGCAGTTCTTTAGGATAGTCACGAATAACGGAGATAAAGCCATGAACAGACTGGAACCCTTGCCGCTGGATTCACTCGCTGAACTTCAGGATACGTTTAACTCATTCAAGGAAAGAATGGGGTTTGTCGCCAATAGCGGGTTAATCATGGCGCGGCGACCAAAGATATTAAATGCATTGGGCCAACTTGCAGTGGCTGTTTTCGACAAAGAAGAAAGTACCGTGCCGTATTCTCTCAAAAGCTGTATCGGGCAGATAGCCAGCTTAACGACAGGCTGTCTCTACTGTCAGGCCCACTTCGCCAACAACACATTGATCTCCGGGGTCAATGAGGAAAAGTTGGAAAATTTATGGGACTTTGAACAAAGTAAATTGTTTTCTGAGGAGGAGAGATCAGCACTACGGTTTGCGATGGCTGCGTCCCAGGTACCCAATGCGGTGACAGATGAACACTTCAATAGTTTGAAAAATTACTTTGACGATGGACAAATCGTGGAAATACTGGCGACGGTTTGTTATGTGGGATTCCTAAATAGATGGAACGATTCACTAGCGACAACTCTCGAAAGTCGACCGGCAAAGATCGCACAAAAGCATCTCAAAGGGACCGGTTGGGAGGCGGGAAAACATGCGGATAAATAGCTTCGACGTGATCGCCCATAGACGTGCTGTAATTGTCCGACATCAGCACACTACTAACTGCTCGGTCCCGGAGTGATGGGCTAGAACATGACTAAAGCAATTAGAATTCACGCCTTCGGTGGACCGGAGGTTTTGCAAATGCAGTCGGTCGATGAAACGCAGCTCGCGACTGGTCAAATGCGCGTCAAACACGAAGCCATCGGCCTGGGAGCTCAGAATGTCTGAACCGAGTCGATTTGACCACCTCGATCCGCTCTTGTTGAACGAATAATTGTCCGAAGAAGAGCAAATGATTCAGGATACGGCTTTACTGATGATTACCAGGTGATGCGGCACATGATCGATCTCGAAACGGTCAATACCTACGAAGGTACGGGCGACACTCATGTGCTCATCATTGGACGAGCTATTATCGGCCTCCCAGCGTTCTGATGAGCACGTCACCTTTGACTGGCGTTAAGGTTCTTGAACTCGCTCGGGTTCTAGCCGGACCATGGTCAGGGCAGGTCCTCGCCGACCTTGGCGCTGATGTGATCAAAGTCGAGAGCTCAACCGGCGATGACACACGACGGTGGGGACCGCCGTTTGTTGACAATCTCGACGGGACACAAGACGCCGCGTACTTCCATGCGGCTAACCGTGGCAAGCAATCCGTGATTGTCGACTTTGCGACGGCCGACGGCGCTGCTGAAATTCGGCGGCTGGTCGCCGATGCAGATGTTCTAGTGGAGAACTTTAAAGTCGACGGTCTGAAGAAGTACGGATTGGACTACGAGAGCCTGCACAAACTCAATCCTCGCCTCATCTATTGCTCGATTACAGGCTATGGACAGGACGGACCCTACGCGGCACGCGCTGGATACGATTTTATTATTCAGGGAATCAGCGGCGTCATGGATTTGACCGGCGATCCCAACGGTGAACCACAGAAAATGGGCGTCGCGTTCGCCGACATATTTGCTGGACTGTATGCCGTTATCGGGATTCAGGCCGCACTAAGGCACTGCGAGGCAACCGGGCAAGGACAACACCTAGACATTTCTCTACTGGATTGCATGGTAGGCGTCCTCGCAAACCAAGCTCTAAATTATCTAAGTTCCGGAGAGTCGCCGAAACGACTCGGCAACAAACATCCGAATATTGCGCCGTATGAAGCATACCCGGTTCGCGATGGCTGGTTTATTCTCGCCGTCGGTAACGACAACCAGTTTCGACGATTTTGCAATCTCGTTGGATTGGCCGAATTACCTAACGACGATCTGTTTCGCTCGAATGCGGAACGAGTCCGCAATCGAGAACTACTCTCGGAACGTATCGCCTTCTCTACCAAAAAATGGTCTCGTGACAAACTGCTAAATGCACTGAACGAAGCCGGTGTTCCAGCTGGGCCGATCAACACCATCGAGCAAGCCTTTGCCGATCCGCAGGTGCGATCAAGACAAATGCAACTCTCGATGAGTCGTGCGGGCGACGATGCAACAGTTCCCGGCATACGAACTCCGATTACTTTCTCACAAACAAAACTGGCGGCGACCAAGGCCTCGCCACAACTCGGTAATGGTTCCGCAAGATGGAAAAAATACCTTCGAAACAATAGGAAACCTCGTCAATGGCGACCGGGCTCGCGCGTGCGTTGATCCGATTATCCGAATGCCTCGGCGCGCCGCATTAGGTTATTGATAAGCATGGTGAATAATTCAGATTGCGAGGATTGCTGAACGATAGCACCAAATAGGAAAAACATAATGTGACTAAATAGCCCATTACATCGCATCGGTCGGCCGAAATCGATGGTGAATTGCGAACATCCGCAAGAGGCGCGTTAAGAGAGCGAATCGAAGGCCTCGAGCGACAAGTATTGGCAGTCTCTATTCCCCCGGTTCATCGTAGGAATGGGCGATGACTCCTATTCGCCTGAGGCTTTATCCGCAAACTCATAGGTCATCGTTCCACACTTTCGGCACTCTTTGAAATAATCGCGAGGACAGCGGGATGATCTTCTGGATAGCGGTAAGCTCGAAATAACATGTGTGGTCCATCTGCTCCGTCGTCATAGGCATATTCCCAAACAATATCACCCTCCGGTGTAACCTCGCGAAGTCTCGCTTTTGCACCATGGTCAACCAGTGTATTGCCGTTTGATAGCCGCTGCGCTCCCGAGATGAACCAAGAGAAAAATTCTTCGCCTTCCCTGGGTGCGTACTCCCAAGCCAATTCTGTCGGCCCATAAGCACCGTCTGCACCGAGATTGTACGAGCCATCCGCATTCATGTCTGGCGTGAATTCGACGACGGTTGAGTACGGTCGTTCAGGTTCAATGCCGTTATTGAAAATCATGATATTGCCGGCGCCGGGGAGGCCCTGAGGTAACCAATGGACGTCATGTTGTGCAAACAGTTTGCGGGACTCCTCGTCACCGCGACCATAGTTCGCGGGGTTGCCCCAGCGATACAGGAAATCACCAGCTGGACCTTGCGCCTCGTGAGGCGTGGTGTTGTGATCGATCACGAACACTTCACTCATGTAGTAGGACGAGAAAATTATCTGATCGAGTTCCTCGTTGTAATTCAACGTATTTACATGGGTCCAGTCTGCGCCAACACTGCCATCTGGATTGAACTTGATGGCGTTGATATCGAGCCGACCAGGATTGTCTGCTACGACGCCATAGTTTGACTGGCTGGGATCAAAGTCCTGAATGAGATGGTGTTGAATGCTCCACTCCCAAACGATCTCGGCCGTCATCGGATTCACTTCAACAATTCCATCGAACCACAACTCGCCGTTCTCGGCGACGTGCTCCGGATTGCGACCAAGTGCGATGGCTTTGTCCGTGCTAACTCGCTCCCAAATGACTGCGAGCACATTGCCATTCGCGAGCTTTTGCACATCGTGATGGTGAATGTAGTCGTCGGTTGCGAGCGCAAGGCGCCAGACCAGACTGCCGTCAGCGCGGTATTCTTCAATGCAACCAGTGTGTCCACCACCGCCTCTAAAGGTGTCAGAGTACATCTTGCTGGAGCCGAGGATATTTCCATTCGGCAATAACTGCATAAACGAGAAATAGTCACCCGCAAATTCACCGATCACTTCTTTGTCATTATTGACGAGATAAAACGGCTTGCGAGAGCTCGGATTGATTAGAGTAATTCCTGGCGCCACTTTTTCAGCGACAGTTACGGCGATCGGGCGATCGGCGCCAACGGCTTGTCGTTGGGCGATCGATGCCGGCATTTTGTCGGCTGTAGCGCCTAATCTTTTGCTATATCCCGGTGGTGGATCAGCTGGCGCATCGATACCGCAGTCGGTGCTGACCAGCTTGGCAGAGAGATATCGCGGCACCGTGGCAGTCTCTGCCTGTTCTTGCGATTTTTGGGTCGGTGGTGAACAAGCGGTCAGGGCAGCAGTGGTTGCGAGTGCAAAAATGCACGCAACCCTGAATGAGTTCTTAGTCATTATGTCCTCTTCAGGTGCCGGTGTAGCCAGTTAACGATACGTTCGCGCTCCGGACCGGCTTCAGCGACGATATTTGGGATTTTCAGGAATTCATGATCCGCGCCTTCAACTATCGAGACGGTGGTGGGCACATCAACAAGCGTTAGTGCATTCGCCATCGTTAACGTGTGGCTGAGGAGGGCGTCCTCGTCGCCACAGGTCAAATAGACAGGTGGCATTTTCGACAAATATGGGCTGTACACGGGACTAATTAACGGATTCCGGATTCGATCAGTGAAGTTCATGCCCAGATAGGACATGACGTAGATTTCTGAAGTGCCGGCATAGTAGTGTGGCTCATGCAGCCAGCGAGGTACATCGAGTACGGCAAACTGCAGCACCGCCCCGGAGAACTTGACTGGGACGCCAGCTAGGTCTGCACCATCGAGGCCCTCGTCGGAGCCATGCAAAGCGAGAATTGTACAGGCGCTCAGGTTGCCGCCGGCAGAGCCGCCGCCGACCGCCAACCGTGTCGGGTCGCCATTGTAGTCGGCAATATTACGGACGATCCAGCGTGCTGCGTAGACGCAGTCTTCGAGTCCGGTGGGGAAAGGATTCTCTGGTGCCAGCGCATAGTCCAGATTGACGACCACGAAACCGGCAGCGGCAAACTGCATCGCCAATTTGCGTTCACCCTCTGCACTGCCTGTGAACCACCCGCCGCCGTGAAGGTGTAGTAGCACAGGGAACGGTCCATCGCCATGCGGCACATAGATTTCAGCGGTCGGTGTGCTCCTGCCATTGGGACGCATTACGACTTTCTCGTGAGTCGCGGCGACGTCTGGCATATCGACATTTAGGCGCGTGAATATGTTGGCGCCACTATCGCGGCGCGCCACAAGATCTTCAACGGATCGTACGGGCGTATAGTCGATCTTCTCGCCGCTGATTTGCGAGCGCCAGTTTCCCATGTTCTTGTGTGGCATTTCGTTATCTCAGTTGCACTGCATGGACGTCATAAGAATCATGTGCTCAAGTTGACCGACTTTCCATTAACACCAATTACTGTGGGTTTCTAAAATCTGTGTGTTAGTCCAAGAGAGAATAATGTGCCGCGTGCATCATGCACCCGTCCATCATAGGTATTGATCGAGCCTCCCATTAACGGTGCCTTTGTATCCGTCGCGTTATAAATCGCTGCTCGCCATACTGTATTGGAATCATCAAGCTGATAGCTGTAAAGCAAATCTATCGTATTAAAGTCGCTTTTTTCCGAGATACTTTTTGGGACATCATCCTGAACAACACCGATGTAGCGGTATGTCAGGTTGGCACTATGGTTATCTTTGCTCCAGCCCAGCCTGATATTCGCGCGCAACTCCGGCATTGGCGCGCCAAAATTTGTAAAGTTACGAGACCCAACACCGTCTGTCGTGGCGCTGGTTGGCAGGGCCTTCACATCGTAACTGGTTATATAAGTTGCCTGCACATCCATGTCAAACAGACCGACGCCTGTTTCGTAACTGTAATTGGATGAAATATCTATGCCGTCTGTTTTGAGACTGGAAAGATTTGTGAAGGATGTGAATACCCGAAGGATTTCCCCAGTATTTGGATCGTATTTGATTCGTGAGTCTTTCGGATCATCCACGTAAATGGTAATGCCGCTTAGTACTGCGAGAACATTCGTATAGTCAAAGCTCCAGTAATCGACCCCCAACGTCCAGTTTTCGACAGGCGCCCATGTCGCACCGATATTGAAGTTATCTGACTCTTCAGGCTTGACGTTCGGGTTACCCCTTACCACTTGCAAGGCAGCCTGATTACCATCGTCAGTAGGGACACTGATATTGGCTGTTAATCCACCGAAAGCTTCAAATAATGATGGCGCGCGGAATGACGTTCCAAAACTTCCACGCACGGACACGTTGTCCGTTGGTTGCCACAAGGTACCGATTTTATAGTCGATAGTATCTACACTATCACCGTAGTTTTCGTATCTGATCGCACCGGTTACCTCTAAGTTGTCCTGCAGCGGCAGTAACACTTCAGCAAACATCGCACTCACATTACGGGTGCCGGCAAACGGGATTTCTATAGCGTGGAATGCAAGCATGTTCGGCTTCTTTGATGTTTCATCATAGTCGCCCTCGAGACTTTCCTGACGAAAATTAAATCCTAAGGCAACACCTATTGGCCCACCAATCAATTCGCCCTGGTCCAGGTTGCCGGTAATTAAACCATCAATACTGTCCAACGAGGCAGTGGTTTTTCTAAAGCGTTCAATCATAAAATCAGCTAACACTTCTGGTGAGTTATATTTGGAAGACCCGGGTGATGCCAAATATTGATTTCCAAAGGGATTGAAAAATTGATTACCGTTTGGTCCACCCTTGCCACTCACTGCAGCGATAAAACGATTTATCAATTGATCGTTATCCGTATTGAATTGGTCATTTTCGCTGTGTAACGCGGACAGTTCATATGTCCAGTCAGAAAATGCCAGGTCACCCCGTAAACCTGCCAGCACACGAAACGTATCGCTTTCGGTCAGGATGCGTGGCCGGGAGGAATTAACGCCAACCGGTCTTGTATATATTTGCACAGCGTCTCCAAAAAAGTTTCCGGGATTGTTTGCCGGTACGATTATTGGCGCATTTGTAAAGCCGTAAGATGGGCTATCCGTTCTATGCGTGCGTATCTGCGAAAAACCGAATTCCCCGAAGGCCTCAGTAGAATCGCTTATGTCGATATGCCCCCTGACGAGCGTATTTAATCGTTTTTCCTCCGGAAATAGCTGACCACCCAGCGCCAGTCCCAGCCGGCACACACCATTGTCGCCTGGAGTCGCTGCTCCCGGTAAACCTGCGCGTAACCCACCTAGAGCAGCAGCGCCACAAAGGGGGTCAGCAATGAAGCCCTTCTTTGTATCGTAAGGTGCATTATAGGTGTTGCCTGGAATAAGTTTGTAGGTTGCAGGGGTACCGTAAAATGAATTGAAACCACCCGTCGTCAAACGCTGATCCGAGAATCTGGCTTCATTGGCTATGCTATTCTGATCGACGTACTCAACAGCGGCAACCAGATGGCCCCGGTCGTTACCAGCACCGAAAATTCCACTGTAGGTCATAATTTGACCATCACCGTCAGCTGCATTGCGATACTCCAACTGAACCTCGGCACCTTCAAAGCTATCGCGGGTGACGAAATTAACAACACCGGCGATTGCGTCTGATCCATACAATGCGGAAGTTCCGTCCTGTACCACCTCAACACGATCCACCATGATCAGCGGGACAAGCCCATTCACATCGACAAAAACCTCTCCTGCACGATTGGGAATCCCACCCTGGGTCTGACGCCGGCCATTAAGCAACACGAGTGTTGACGATGCTCCGAGACCGCGAAGATTTACATTGGCTGCAGATTGCAGGCCGCTCGATCCCGTATCACGATTAACAAAAGATCCGGAATTCGCTGGAGATGCGGCAAGTAATGCACCAATATCAGTACGCCCAATACGCTGGATGTCTTCACTGCCGATAATGTCAATCGGGGACGAATGGTTTTTCTGTAGTGGCCGCTTGATAAATGAGCCAGTAACAACAATTTCTTCCATTGGTTCACTGGAGGTATCCTGTGCAAAGCCCTGTGTCAACCAAGCAGTAGTGATTAATCCGGCAAGAATTGCGAAAGCAGCGCTCCCAGCAAAAAATGGTTTGGTTTCTCGTTTACTCATGGTTTTCCCCTCATCAAGTCAGTTACATTATTTTAATGGTATGAATCACTCTTTTTTGTTTTATTAATAGTATGAATTTCTATAATATGCAATAATATTTTATATAATGCAATAATATTTTATATAATGCAAAACATCGCAAAGTGGACTAATAAATCCTGACCTGCGATAATAAGTTGAGATCACATTATTGGCTTCAAAATTGCAAATGGATAGTAAACTTCCAAAACAAGGACGAGGTCGCGGTCGGCCTAAAACCACTGGAGCAGCTGATTCAGGGGTCAAAACCGTCCATGTCGCCACAAAAATTCTTGATGCACTGGCTGAGTTTTCAGAGCCAGCTCGAGTCACAGACCTTGCCAAGAAATTGGACATGACCTTATCTACAGTTTCCAGGCATGTTTCGACGTGGAGAGAGTTGGGGTTCATCGAAAAGGCAGAACCGCACGAAACTTACCGGCTTGGTGCCAAGCTTTTTAGTCTTGGTCAGGCTGCCACTGAACAAAACTCGCATGTAAGTATTGCTTTCCCGCATCTGATCGAGTTTCGAGACAGGATTAATGAGACGACGATGCTATCTTCGCGAGTTCAGCAGCACGCTACAGCCTTGCTATGTTTCGATAGCAAGCTAGCGATGGCGATTACTGTGCGCCCTGGCGCAATTCTCTATTTACCGCACTCAGTCACGGCGAGAGTTCTCTGGGCTTTCGCTTCAAGTGAAGACCCGAGAGCGCGATTGGAAAATTCCAGGATTGATTTCTCATATAAGCCGCTCATATCCAAAAAGGCGTTTGCCGAACGTATATCCCGGATAAGGAAGGACTGCTACGATTTTGATCCAAACATGGCTAACACTGGGCTCGGTGCGATTAGTTGCCCGATTTTTGAAAGAAACACCACAGTTGAGTGTGCGATTACCGTCATATTTCCAGCACGCGGTTCTAGAATGAAACTTAACCTGTCATTGCTGGATGAAGTTCGCGAATGTGCAAAAAACATTTCCCGATCTCTTGGAGCCAAGAGTTGGGGAGGCGAAAAAATCTAGGCCTGACAGTTCGGGCACCTTTTCAACGCCATGGCAATCTAGCGTCCCAGTGACTCAACAGTGTTGCCACCGATCCCCCAGTCTGATTTTGGCACCTCGTAAATAACGACCCGGACGCTTTCTTCTGGTGCATTAAGCGCCCTCCCGATTGCTTTGGTTACTTCCCGAATCAGGTCCGTCTTCATTTCCTTGGACCTGCCTTCCAAAATCGATATTTGTGCGAATGGCATAGCGGCTTCCTCTAATAAATACGTTGTGATGTCAACGATACGCTTAAGCATATTGCCATCTCTCTGCAAGAGATTCAATTCAGCAAAATAACTGCCACAAGACCGAAGATGAGTAACGCCATAATGATATTAATCACTCTGCCGTGGGATGCCTCCCCTAACCAAAGATTCAATGTTCCACCCAACAGCATCCAGGTAAAACTACACGGCAGTCCCACAAGCACGAAAACCAAGACCATAAAAATTGTGCGAACAAAAATGTCATCGGCAATATCAATATAAAGTCCCGCACTGGATAGAACCAAAATCAGGGCTTTAGGATTGGCCCACTGGAAAAGCGCTGCTTCGAAAAAATAGAACGGTCGGTTTATTTTTTTGGGTGCCTTATTGCCCTGAGATGTATGCTGCCTGAAGGCCTCTTTTAGGAAAGACAGCCCCAGCCAACAAAGCCACCCGGCCCCGGCCCACTGCACAAATAGATGCGCCCATGGAAAATAAACAAGCAATTCACCAAGTCCCAGCACGCCCGCGACCATCAAAATTGAAAATCCAAATTGGATACCGAACATATGGGGCAAGGTGCGCTTGACTCCAAATAACATCACGGAAGACATGACCATTAGATTATTCGGACCCGGTGTGATGGTGGTCAAAAAAGCGAAGGTGATGAGGCTGAATAACAGGGGTTCATTCATGGTTAGTCGATGTTTGGCACTCAATTAATCCGGAGAGTTTGGGGTCAAAGCTTCACGCAGACATTGCGCTGTTCGGTGTAAAACTCGAGCGAGTGAATCCCGCCTTCGCGCCCGATACCGGAACGCTTGGAACCACCAAAGGGTGTTCTCAGATCGCGGAGGAACCAGCTGTTGACCCAGCAAATACCCACATCGATCTGCCGAGACACCCGGTGAGCCCGTGAAAGGTTGGTTGTCCACACCGACGTCGCCAGCCCGTAGGGGCTGTCGTTGGCCATTGCGAGCACTTCCTCTTCGCTATCGAACGGTGTTACATGGGTGCAGGGTCCGAATATCTCCTCCCGGATGACAGAGGAATCCTCAGTTAGTCCGGTCCACACCGTAGGCTCGATCCAGTAACCATTGTCATGGTCGGCTACTGCCGGCACGTCGCCACCAGCAATTACCGTTGCTCCGTCCTCACGCGCCTGATTGTAATAGCTGAGTACCTTGCTACGGTGTTTGGCACTAATTAATGGGCCCATTGTGGTCGACGCGCTGAATGGGTCGCCGAAACGATATTCCTTCGCTTTCTGCCCAAGACGCTCAACCACTTCATCGAAAACAGAACGTTGCACATAAAGCCGCTCGGTGCCGAGACAAACCTGCCCGGTATTGGCAAAGCAGGAGCGCCCCAATCCTTCCAGTGTCTGCTCCATGTCTGCATCATCAAACACAATTGCCGGGTTCTTGCCGCCTAACTCCAATGAGACAGGTCGCACACCGCGCGCGGCCGCTGTCATGATAGCTTCGCCGGTGGTAGTCTCGCCGGTGAAGGTCAGGGCGTCCACCCCGGGATGGTTGCTCAGAAACTCGCCGGTGCTGCCAGCGCCAAAACCATGCACTACATTGTAGACACCGTTCGGTATGCCAACAGCATTCATGACTTCGCCCAACAGGGTTGCCGTTGATGGCGTTTCCTCCGACGGTTTCACTACCACCGTATTGCCGCAGGCGAGTGCCGGTGCAACCTTCCAGGTCATCAACAATAGCGGCAGGTTCCATGGGCAGATGACGCCTATCACGCCCCGTGGTGCACGCACTACATAGTTCAGCGCTCCGGCTCCGTCTGGCGTCGACATCTCGAAAGCTTCGGTGCCGGTTGTTGCTATCTGATCGGCAAATATGTTGAAGTTTGCGGCCCCACGCGGAATATCAATATGACTGGCAATCGACACTGGCTTTCCGGTATCGCGAATCTCGGCATCAAGGAATTCGTCGAAACGTGCCTGAATACCGTCGGCAAGCTTGCGTAAAATAACAACCCGCTCTGCAACAGACATCTTTCCCCACGGCCCTTGTAGTGCTGCCCGAGCCGCATTCACTGCAGCATCTACATCTTCCCGGCTCGCCCCCGATATAACGCTCACAACCTCGTCCGTCGCAGGATAGCGATTTTCAAATTTTTCGCCGTGGCCGGCTACGGAACGCCCGTCTATAAAGTTAGCTATCGTTTTCATGAGTACCTATTCCTTTTTTTACGTCTCTTTTGTCGTTAATTTTTGCATCGATTGACCGGTAAGCTTATCGACTCACTCCATCCGACCAATGTCTGATGATGGACTCTCGGTTGATAACATCACCGTACAGAAACCTGACATTCTGTAACGTCGCGTCATGCAGAGCCTGAGTATGGGAGGCGACACAATCTTCCGCGACAACACAATAGAAGCCTCTGCAGAACGCATCGCGCACACTATTTTCGACGCACACGTTCGTTTGCACGCCGGCAAATGCCAGTGTGCGAATTTCATGATCCGCAAGATAGTCGGCCAGACCGGTGCCGATGAAGGCGCTGTAGGTGTGTTTGAAGAAGATTTTTTCGCCATCGGCCGGAGACACGCCAAAGAAGTCGGCACCCCAGCTTTTGTCCGCACAGCATATTGCGTCACTCAAATGAAGTTGCTTTGCCCGCATGTTGGCCGGAATTTGTTCAACCCCATAGCGGGCAGCAATCCAAATCACCGTCACGCCAGACTTGTGCGCGGCATCGACCAGTTCATTGACAGGTGCCACAATATCTCGGCAGGCCGCCGCATCCTTGCCCACGACTTTCTCCACGTACCCGTCCTGTGCACAGAAGTCATTCTGCATATCGATCACTACAAGGGCGCAATGTCTGGGGGCCAGGCGTTCACTTTGATTGAGCAGCAATTTTTTTGGATGAGTATTCAAGTGATCAGCCTTCGACAGTAGCGGCTACCAGCCCGGGAGAAAAAAGCGAAAGTGCATTTCCTTGCTCGATGGCGAAAAGCTGGCTCGAGCTCAGGGATAGTTCCGCAAGCCCCTTGATCGTAGCATCCATGGTGTCCTCAGGTGCGAATGGATAATCGCTACCAAATAAAATATGGCTATGATCGACGAGTTCAAGCAATGCGGAAAAAGCATATTTGTTGGCGGATAGTGCCGTGTCAAAATACTGCCTGCTTAACAAGTTGATAACGCCGTCTTTAAGGATTTCCTGGTTTTTCGGAATGCGCTCGAGACGGGATAATCGTTCCGCCAGAAAAGGCACCGCACCGCCGGCATGAGAAAATATAAAACGGATATCCGGGAATTGCTGAAACACCCTGTTCATTAATAGAGAAAGGATGGCGCGTGTGGTATCGAAAGGAAATTCCAGCGTGGCTGCGGGTACCCCTTCGATATGGCAGGCACAGGGACCACTGTCTGGGTGGACAAACACCACGGCCTGTCGTGCATTCAATGCTTCAAATATTGGCAGGAATTCTGGATCGCCAATATAGCGGTCACCGTAGCTGGTCAACAAACAGATCCCATCGGTTCCGACATCGTCATAGACCCGGTTAATTTCCCTGACAGCCAGCTCAGTGTATGGAAGCGGCAAATAGGAAAATGTACCGAAGCGTTCGGGATGATTGCATCGCATGTGCCCCGCATCATCGTTGAAAGCGCGGACTATATCGGCTGTTTCATCTTCACCGAACCCGGAAATCCCCGGTGCCGACATAGACGTGTAGGCCTTAAGGATTCCATTGCGATCCATAGCCGCCAAAGAAATTTCTGGTGTCCATTCCGGTGCTCTGCCCGAAACCAGAAGGCGCCCGATAGCTTCAGCACCCACGGCCTGCAGATAGCGTTGCGGGATCATGTGGTGATGAACATCAATTCTGAATAGGTCGATGATTATTGTACCTCCGGCTCAACCAGCATGACTAAGATGTTTCAATCAGCGGCGGAGTCTTTGGTAGTGATAAGCCGTCGACATTCCAAATTGATGCGCCGATGCCGCACCGCATCTCGTCAGACCCGACATAGAAAACCTTGCGTGACTTTGCCCCGCTTGCAGCGGCCATAACAACCATCCATGCCAGCAACTCGGTGGTGCCGCCACCTCCCGCATCTTCCATCCTCTCGATCGTCGCTTCCTTAAGCACGCGATCAGGATCACTTTCTTCCATCAGGTCGAGAAACCATTGGTCGAATGTCGAATCCATTGTGAAATAGCGGGCCCCACCAGGCTCATGTGACAAGCCTCCGGTTGCAATCAGGCCGACGCGCAAATCCTTTGGCAGATCGTTCTGCACAATATCCCGCAATGTTCGTCCAAAGTTAATGCAAGTTAGCGGTGCCGGCATCGGCGGACTGACGCAGTTCATGTGGATAGGCACGATGGGAACATCGTAGCCCAAGTACCAAAGTGGCACCGACCAGTTGTCGTCAAAAAGTAGACCCTCGCCCTTGTCGATCTTGAAACCAGCATTGGACGCGACGTCATGGATGACATTGGCAACGTCCGGGCGACCATCAATCTCGTAGCCCGGCTGCTTCAGCCAACTCTTGAAAAATTCCGCCGGCCCGCACCAGTGCGCGGCACAATCTACCCGCCAATCTGGAGGATCAATCAGTGGCAGGTTGAGCAAATGATCGTTCGCCACACCGATAATGACATCCGGCTTGGTGGCCCGCATAGCATCGCCGAGCTCCACATATCCGGCCTTGATAGCAGCCTGATCTTCGACAGGACAGTTTTCCAACCAACCTGTAACACCTGGAGCATGTGCCATTGCCATTATCGAAACAATTTTGGCCACTTGGCGACCCTCCTGTGATTTGAACTAGTCAACGATCTGATCGCCAAACGATTTGCGATAGGCTTCAGCCGCCGCACTCTTGGAATGGTTGCCTGCGCTGCCGTGGATAAGCCGTGTCACCTGCGGAAGAAAATATGAGTGCACACCCAATTCACCCAGGCGCCGTACGTCGACCTTGCGAAAGGCATTCATTTCTTCTTCGGAAAGACCGTACTGCTTCATGAGCGCTTCAAGGCGTTCGTGAAAGTACGGCCATACCGTATTGTCACGTCGCACCTCGAATATCATCCGGTTGGATGGAAGTTCAGGTTTGAAGAACATAACGTTAATCTCTCATGTTGTTTGCTTTCCATAATGACCTCCTATATAACTGGGTTGTAGACCTTATGTGTTATCAAGTCGGTTACTTAATGGTATGAATTTCTATTATATGCAATAATATTTTATATAATGCAATAATATTTTATATAATGCAAAACATCTAGGTTCTTAATACATAGATGATCGGATCTCTCAGCGATCATCTTAATAAATTGTTTTTTTGTAATTCTTTTCGTCTTTTTTCCCATTAGCTTCTAATATCTTCCGATCCTACTTTAAAATTTTCTATTTCTTTTTTTTGTTCTTCTGTTAGTTCTTTCATTTTCACGTTGTTTTTCTTTTTTTATTCGTTGTTCATGTTGGGTCTTAACCCATGCATCGGTTCTTTCCTGCCAAAGTGCATCATTCACTATCGATTACCCATATAAAGATGATTTAAAAACATCGCATTGATCGTGCGGTCGTATCTCTTGTTTGATCCTTAATCTAATTAATATTCTTGCTGACAAATCTTAACAGTTAGTTACAAATATTACTGTTACAAATATTACTGAGAATCATTCTCAATATATTCAAATAATTAAAGGAATAATAATGACAATACTAAAAAATCTCCGTTTACAGCACCTCGCCATTTTACTTAGCCTATTTGCCACAGCAACAGTTCATGCTGACGACCGATCTGATGTTGAGGGAGTAATAAATGCATATGTTAAGTCTCAAACATTAGAGAATATGAACACCCAAGCAAAATTAATGGCCAGCGATCGTACTTATATTGCAGGTGGCACTAGATATTCAAATAATGAAATATCAATGGCTATTCAAACTGCCACTAATTCAGTGACTAGAAAAGCATCTCCCGGAATAAAAAGAATCTCAACAGCAGAAGATGTAAATATTCGATTAAATGGAGATACAGCTATTGTCAGTTTTTACCTGATTATGAATGACATTAACAATGCTGCAAATGTCAAAGCTGGACAGTCCATTTCGACAACAGTTCATGCAACAGTCTCAATGGCACTTTTTAAAATGGATGGTGACTGGAAGATAGTTCACACACATTTTTCACCGACTAAATAATATTTCTCAAATAAAAAACCACAAGGAAATAAAAAATGATAAAACTAAAAAATTCGGGTGTATTCCACCTTATAGCTTTACTTAGCTTATTTGCAACTGCAACAGTTCATGCCGATGACATGGATGATGTAACAGCATTAGTAAATGCTTACATAGAAACCGAATCCGATCTTAATGCTCAAAGTAAACTAATGAGTGAAGATAGGATATATATAGTTGGCTCACCTGCCATGCGAATGACTGACAATGAAGTAAATATGATGGGTCAAGCATTTGGCGAAAAAAGACGTGAAGCGATGGACTCAAAATCACTTTACTTCGCAACTATAGAAGATCAAATAATTCGTATGTACGGAGAGGCTGCCGTTGCAAGTTTTCGTCGTAATTTAAATTTTCGACCAAGTGCGGCTGGCATGAAAAATGGAATGAGCAATAATACTTCACGGCAACTTGTCTCAGTAGTCATGGCAAAAGTTGAGGGTATCTGGAAAATAGTTCACACACATATTTCTCCGGCATAGCTAATCCAACATAGAAAAATAATGGTAGCTGAGCACTGACTTGGCTATCATTATTGATCTATTTAAAATTATTAGTTAATTTAATCAACATAGGAAATATAATATGAACCGCCTAATCAATATTGTCCTTATTCTTGGTCTTTTTTTAAGTTCTATTACCTCAATCAATGCAGAGACACTTCCGCAACCCATCAGGGCCGAGTATTTTGCGTGTAAATTTGATGATGGCAAAGACTTTAATGATCTGAATAAATGGGTCGATGAATGGAATAAATGGATGGATGACAATGAGCTTAGTGGCTATCAAGGAAACATTTTAACCCCACTTTATAGGTCGCCAAATGATCATCATGATTTTGTTTTGGTAGGGATTACTGATAATGCAGAAACCATGTTGAATGAAAAATCGGAATACTTCAAATCGGGTCCTCGAGCTAGCTGGCCGGCTAAATCATGCCCTGCTGCTTTCACTGCCCGCCAATATCTATTCGAGAATCCGAAAGATTGGAAGATGAATTACGATGAATTTGTAGCAATTTTTAGGGACTGTAATATGCAAGATGAGAAGTCATTTGGAGATGTATATAGTGCTCGTCAGAAGAATCTCACAGAGCTCAGGTCAAATGGATTTAATCATCACTCAAGAATAGTCATTCCTGGTGCGGGCGTTCCAGCTGGTATTGGTGCCTATGATTTTATGATGCTCAGTGTTCAAGCAAGCCTCAAAGATTGGGGAATAAATTCCGATAAAGTTGAAAGCTTCAGAGACACGCTTACAAGTACAAGTGATGTCTATTCTTGCGGTAAACCAAGAGCATTTGTAGGTAAGAGAATCAGAAAAAGAAATTAAAATTAAATAAAAGGATACACATGAAAAAAATAATATTTTTAATCATCGCAATGACAAGTGGATCAATTTTTGCTCAAGACATATCTAGACATGAAATGCATCAATTTACTCATATGCAAATAACAAATCTTCCGGCAGTAATTGCTGCAATGGATAGTTTCGCAAGCTCAGATTGCGGAAAAAAATATCCAGCAGATGTAGGTTTAATGCAAGAAGTAGTAAATGGCACTAAACAATCTACACACTTTTTTATTGTTTCATACGAAAAGATGTCTGATTTTCAAAAAGCGCGTGATTTAACAGCAACGTGTCCTGCAGAAGCTAAATTTTACGCGGATATTTTAAAAAGTGGATCAACGCAAATTACTGATTACACAATTGTTCCTGTTGTTGAGAAAAAAGACTGGTACATGGATACCGTATTTATGAAATATGATATGCAACTTAGTCTTGCTGATGAAGCGGCTTATGCTAAAGCTTGGTCAGAATTGATGGATAATAATGTTGCGGCAGGTTTTGTTAAAAGCTCGTACGGTCTAAATAGAGTTAACTTTGGATCGGATGCTCTTTCGCATTTTGTATACATTGGCGGCTCAAGTATTGAGGATGTTAATCCTGATCTCACCTCTACTAAAGCATATGCAAAATTTGCGAAAAAAGTGAGTGGCATGCGTGAAGTTGTGAATACTTCTCTTATCATGCCAGTCAAGAGTTGGCCTAAACAATAAGTTAAGATCTAATAAAAAAAGGGGCTTATCGCCCCTTTTTTTTATGCAGAAATTGCAGCTTCTGCTGATAAATACTCGTAACCTAATTCCTGCGCCACGGCTTCAAAATTAATTTGACCGTTATGGACATTTAAACCATTAGCAAGGTGCTTGTCATTTTTAAGCGCCTCACGCCAGCCCATTCCAGCCAAGGCCTTAACAAAAGGCAAAGTGGCGTTTGTCAGAGCAAACGTTGAGGTTCTTGGAACCGCGCCTGGCATGTTAGTCACACAGTAATGGACGACATCGTCTATCACATATGTGGGTTCAGCGTGAGTTGTTGGGCGACTGGTTTCAAAGCAACCACCCTGATCAATCGAGATATCGACCATCACAGCACCTGAACGCATAGCTTTTACATGTTCTTTGGTAACTAATTTAGGAGCTGCAGCTCCCGCGATCAATACGGCACCAATGACTAAATCTGATTCAACCACTAACGAATCAATAGCATCTTTAGTTGAATATTGAGTATTTATTCGACTACCAAAAATATCATTTAATTGTCTTAATCTTGTAATAGAACGATCTAAAATCGTCACTTCGGCTCCCAATCCAATGGCCATCTCAGCGGCATGCGTACCAGAAACACCACCACCAATTACAAGGACCTGCCCCGGTTTAACTCCCGGAACGCCCCCTAATAATACGCCTCTACCACCATTGGCTTTTTGTAAAGAAAAAGCACCAGCCTGAATGGAGAGTCTACCTGCAACTTCACTCATAGGTGTCAACAAAGGCAGAGAACCATCCCGAGCTGTTACGGTTTCATAAGCAATGGCAGTGACTCCAGATTTAACCAGAGCCGCAGCTTGATCTGGATCTGCAGCCAAATGCAGA
Organism: uncultured Woeseiaceae bacterium; assembly: GCA_905182415.1. Classification (GTDB taxonomy): domain Bacteria; phylum Pseudomonadota; class Gammaproteobacteria; order Steroidobacterales; family Woeseiaceae; genus SP4260. The sequence goes on from CAJJBK010000060.1 coordinate 24,232, forward strand.
TAAGTAAATAGAACTTGATCCGAGCGCAACATGCTACATTCTTGCAATTGAGGCTCTTTGACCTTGATAATTAATTCTGCAATATCAAAAACTTCTTTTGCGGTGGACAAAATAGTCGCTCCAGCATTTTTATAATCTTGATCCGTCATTCCAATACCCATACCAGCATTGGTTTCAACAAATACCTCATGTCCGTCACTGGCGAGCTCCTTAACACCAGATGGTGTCATACCGACACGATACTCTAGAATTTTTATCTCTTTAGGCACGCCAATTTTCATGATTATTTTCCTTAAATATTTTTTTTATTATTATTGATGCAATATACCGGGGAATTTACGCAATTTTATTGCTGAATTTAATCTTTTTTTATATATTTATGCAATAATATTGCTTATATTAATATAAATAAGACATTTTATGCCAATAAAAATTGATAATTTTGACAAACAAATTCTGTCTATTCTTCAGCGTGATGGGCGTATTAGTAATGTGGAGTTGGCGGATGCTGTTCATCTTTCAGAATCGGCTTGTTTACGTCGCGTAAGAGCTCTTGAGGATGATGGCCTAATCGATAGCTTTGTAGCTCTTTTGGATCAAAAAAAAGTGGGCTTAACCGACACAGTTTTTGTGCATATCGTATTAAAACGAGAAGAAAAAAGTGAATTGGTCGCCTTTGAAGAGGCCGTAAAAAATATACCGGAAATACTTGAATGTTATTTAATGACCGGTGAATTTGATTACTTATTGCACCTGGTCGTAGCTAATATGGCGGATTTTGAACGATTACATAATGAGTCGTTAACTCAACTTCCGGGTGTATCAAGAGTTAATTCTAGCTTTGCTATTCGGACAGTACAAAAAACAACCGAACTTCCGTTGAGTTAAATAATCCTATTTTTCTGGAACAAATTCCTTAGGTACAGCAGCGCCTCCACTAAAAAAGTATTTTTCCATTTCAGTTTCTAAAAATTTTCTGGCCTCAGGCTCGATGGGTGTCAATCGATACTCATTGATCAACATGGTTTGGTGTCCCAACCATCGTGACCAAGCTTCTTTGCTAACTTCATTGTAAATTCGCTGGCCTAATTCACCTGGGTACGGTGCATAATCAAGTCCATCTGCTTCTTCTTTCAAAATACAGCACATAATTTTACGAGTCATCTCAATTTACCTTTCAATGAAAATTGTTCAACAATTTCTTAATGGGCGCCGCCAACCCAATTTCTGCCGGCTCATTTAATGCATACCATGTTTCGGTCGATCTAAGTTTTACTGTACTAAAAGAAACGTTAAGACGCACTTCAATTGGTTTTATTTCAATTGAATAGTGACTAAACGCATGTTGCAGGCTTTTACCCTTATTAATATTTTTTGGTAAGTATCCGATTCTTTCCTCACACCATGCCTCTAATAAAGACTCATCTTCGAGTTCTGGTAAGCTAAATAATCCGCCCCAAATCCCTCTTTGCGGTCTTTCTTCCATGACAATCTTACCCTTACAAATTAGCATTATTACTGGCAAAATCCGGTGAGGCTTTGCCTTTGATTGCTTTCTCGTGGGGTAAATTTCTTCTGCAGAACGATCGTGTGCAATACAAGATTGTTGAATCGGACAAACAGAACACTTGGGTTTAGTGCGAGTACAAACTGTGGCCCCTAAATCCATCATTGCTTGCGTATAAGAAGCGATATTTTCTCTAGGTAAATGTTCTTCTGCTAAAACCCAAAGTAAATTTTCTATTTTCTTTTTACCCGGCCAACCTTCAACCGCATGAAAACGCGCTAAGACTCGCTTTACATTGCCGTCTAAGATAGCAAAGCGCTGACTGTCGGATAATGCCAATATCGCACCCGCCGTAGATCGACCAATACCCGGTAATGCCAGTAAATTATCAAAATCTAACGGAAAAACCCCATTATGAACTTGCTCTATAAGTACGCTTGTTTTATGCAAGTTACGAGCTCGTGCGTAATAACCTAATCCTGACCAATGATGAAGGACGCTCTCTAAAGGAGCGCTAGAAAGAGCTTTTAGATTTGGGAACGATTCCATGAAACGTAAGTAATAGGGGATAACCGTAGCAACTTGAGTTTGCTGCAACATAATTTCTGAAACCCAAATACGGTAAGGATTTTTATTTTCTTGCCAAGGAAGATCTTTGCGCCCGTAACCATCAAACCAAGTCAATACCAATTCTGAAAACTCATGCACCTTAAATTATCTTCTCACTAAAAATAAATACCCAGAGAGGCTATATAATCCTCTCACCAATTGAACAGATTATTCCTAATCTTATTTTTTAGATTATCATTTTGTTTATTAAGTGTACTTTCAACTTCATCACGAAAAATCTCCTCGATATCCGGTCGAAACGTTACCGTCTTGCCGTCACTTCGAACTCGAATGGGGAGAGTCGCTGATGAAAAATCTAAAGATTCATCTTCACTTAAATTCAATATGGAGGTTAATCCTTTTTCAAAAGTAGCTCTTAAAGAGTAATCAAACAACCCATCAATTAAACTTAATTCGCCTCTTCCGTGGATGAGCGTGTACGGCATTTTCATCAGAAAATCAGCATTCTTAAATATACTGCTTTCAATAGGTCCACTTGCTTTTATAGAAAAAGTACTATTATTCTTTGTGATAGGCTGCTCGGGCGAGCCCTCTCTTTTATAAATCGAACGAGCCACTCTTAACTGATGCCAAATATCATAGTTTAACCATTGACCCTCAGTAAGCTCCATATTCATCTTGCCATTTAAGTTATCCATTAACTCGGAGATACTATTGCCTTCACCACTTAATGAAATTTCTCCAGTCATACGACCAATTAGATTTGTGTTGGACGCCAAAGCACGATCTAAATTGGTTAATTGATCGCTCACTAGGCGAAGATGAAGGTCTATTTCTTGTAGATTAATATCGCCACTAAACTGTCCCTCAGACATCAGAAGCTCTGTATCCAAAGTAAAATCAAAACGACCAATCTCAACAAAATCGGTCATTTGATCTAATTTTTTTTCACTCAAAGTCAATCCGGTGATTTTTAGATTCAGCTCAGGATATACATCAACATACACAGGCTCTTCAATCTGCAATTTGTAATCACTGAAAAGTTGAATACTCTGAATTGCCAGGGGGCGCACATCAATAGAGGTTACTAATAAAGCGCAGAAAAGAAGACTTACACTCAGTCCTGCCAACAAAGTTAAGATAACCGTAAATAATGATTTTATTTTTCGTATCATGAAGCTCATAGAACTTTAATTCTTAACGAAGGCGCTCAAGAAATCCAATCAAATCTTCTTCTCTCTCCATTGCTTCAACCAAAGCTGATCCGATAATCGCACCGGTTGCATGTTGACCAATCATCCTGACATCCTCTGCTGAACGAACTCCAAAGCCAGCACAAACAGGAAGCTTAGAGATTTTAGAGATTTGTTCCAAATAATTCGATAAATCCGCTGATAGTCCCTTATCACTGCCAGTTATACCCGTCATTGTAACCGCATAAATGAACCCTTTTGAGGCAGCACATAATTTCTCCATCCGGTCCACTGATGAAGTAGGAGTAATCAATTGAATGAGCCCTAACTTCCTAGATTCTAATGCTGCTTGAAGTTCATGGCACTCCTCCAAAGGCAAGTCTGGGACAATGAAACACCCAATACCAACTTCTTGTGCGCGCTTTGCAAGCGCCTCATACCCATACGCAAGCAATGGATTAAGATATGACATCATCACCATTGGCGCTTGTAATTCATCAGCGACCATTTCGATCTGGTCGAAAATCCATTTAAGATGCACTCCATTCTTTAGAGCTATATGACTTGAACGTTGGATGGTCATACCATCGGCCATAGGGTCTGAAAAAGGCACGCCAATCTCAACAACATCACCAACTTTACAAATATCAATTAGGGCCTGCTGAAAAGATTCAGCGTACGGATATCCTGCGGTGAAAAAAGGGACTAAGGCAACATGATTATTCTTCTTTGCTGCTCTCAATATTTGTTCTATTTTTTCATATGAAGACATATCGATTATACCTTGATGCGTTGAGATAAGGTGCTCATATCTTTATCGCCACGCCCAGAATTACCAATTAAAATACGTTTACCTGGATTTAATTTAGCCCATTTCTTTGCCGCCGCAAAAGCATGGGCAGTTTCCAATGCAGTTAAGATACCCTCAGTCTTGCATAATTCAGCGAGCGCAGATAAAGCTTCTTCGTCAGTTGCACTAACATAACGCACTCTATTCAAGTATTGCAAAAGAGCATGTTCCGGACCAACACCCGAGTAATCTAGGCCGGCAGAAACCGATTGAGTTTCTTGTATCTGCCCATCATGATCTTGCAATATCATAGTGTAGGCACCTTGCAACACTCCTGGTGAACCTGTTGCAAGAGTGGCTGCATTTTCTCCAAGCTCACTCCCGACCCCGCCTGCCTCAACCCCAATTAACTCAGTATTACCATCACCTATTAAAGGGTAAAACAAGCCAATAGCATTAGAACCGCCACCCACACAGGCAAACACCGCATCGGGTAAGCCATCAGCTTGTTCTAGCATTTGTTTTCTTGCTTCCTGGCCGATGACCGATTGAAATTCTCTTACCAAATAAGGATAAGGGTGAGGGCCAACAGCCGAACCAATAATATAATAAATATTATTTGGATCAGATACCCAATTACGCATTGCTTCATCAATTGCCGCACGCAATGTTTGATCGCCTGATTCAACAGCGCATACTTCTGCGCCCAGTTGACGCATCCTATCTACATTAGGTGCTTGTCTCTTAATATCAACAGACCCCATGTATACTCGACAAGGCAAGCCAACCCTAGCACAAGCAGCAGCTGAAGCGACTCCGTGTTGGCCTGCACCGGTTTCTGCGATGACTTGTTTGGCCCCCAATTCTCTTGCAAGTAATGCTTGCCCTATCGCATTGTTAATTTTGTGAGCACCAGTATGAGCCAAATCTTCACGCTTTAACCAAATCTCAACACCCCATGCCTGACTTAATCGAGACGCATAAGTTAATGCTGTAGGTCGACCAACCCAGTGATTTAATTCATACTGCCAAGCTGAGATAAAGCTAGAGTCATTGAGATATTTTTTCAC
>CAJJBK010000061.1 GCA_905182415.1 uncultured Woeseiaceae bacterium
ATACTCCAGAAGGTGCTGGCGTAGCGGCGTCTCCACCACCTCCACCACAGGCAGTTAAAGTAATAATGATCATTCCTAAAAACCAAATTCTGCTTTTCAAAAAATTACGTAACCAAACACCTTTAACTTGCTCAACCATTTTTATCTCCTAATTGTAAACTTGGCTTTATGAAGGATGACTATCAGCCTTCACATTTTTAATAGTTATATTTTTTTTAAAAAATTCACTCACCTGACTATCCCCCAAATCACTATTAAAAACAAGGAATTCAGACTTTTTCATAAGAATTTGTAAAAAAATACATGTGCCAATTATTTTCTCAATTTATTATGCAGATTACTTTCTTTAAATTGCCCAAAGCATGATAATAAATTCATGACAAAAAATGATCTTATTCATGAATCCAGTCCTTACTTACTCCAACACAGTGACAACCCCGTTCATTGGTTTCCATGGGGTGAGAAAAGTTTAAAAAAAGCAGCAACAGAGAACAAACCTATTTTACTCTCAATCGGTTATTCAGCCTGTCATTGGTGCCATGTCATGGCGCATGAATCTTTCGAAGATCCTAAAATCGCTAAAATAATGAATCAATTCTTTATAAATATAAAAATTGATCGTGAAGAACGCCCTGACATTGATCAAATTTATCAAACAGCACATCAAATCTTGACTCAAAGAACGGGTGGGTGGCCATTGACCATGTTTTTAGATCCTTTAAATCATCGGCCTTTTTTTGGGGGCACCTATTTCCCCAATGAACCTCGTCATGGCATGCCGAGCTTCCCTGATCTTTTGGTGCGTGTTGCCGATTATTATAAAAAACAACAAAATGACATTAAGACTCAAGGAGAGAAACTCAATGAAATCTTTAATAATCTTTTACCGATTACAAAAATTGACCATCATAAAATAGATGCCTCTCCTTTAGCGCTTGCCAGAAAAGAAATAGAAAATAGCCTCGATAAAAAATACGGAGGTATTGGCAGCGCACCTAAATTTCCCCATCCAACCACTCTAGACAGATTATTAAGACACTGGCGTAATAGTGCTTTTACAGCAGAACCGGATATCGAGGCACTCTATATGGCGACACTCTCACTGACACGAATGGCGGAAGGCGGAATTTATGATCAACTCACTGGTGGCTTCTATCGTTATAGTGTTGATAGATACTGGCAAATCCCTCATTTTGAAAAAATGCTTTATGACAATGGCGCACTCTTGAGTTTATATGCGCATGCTTATCTAGCAACGGGCGATAAGTTGTTTAAAAAGATAGCTAAAGAGACGGCAAACTGGATATTAAATGATATGCAAGCGATTGACGGAGGTTTTTATTCTACGCTTAATGCAGATTCAGAAGGCAAAGAAGGTACTTACTATGTCTGGGAGAAAAAAGAGATAGAGCAGCTTATAGAGACAAAAGATATCGATGTATTCTGTCATTATTTTGGTTTAGATCAAGCGCCTAATTTTGAAAATAAATGGCATCTAACTATCCAAAGCAATAGCGATGCTCTGATCAAAAAATTCAATATCACGAAAGATCAATTAGCCATTAACATCAACGCCAATAAAAAAAGACTCTTACAAGAGCGAGTGAAGCGTATTTCTCCCTCGCTTGATGACAAGCAATTAACCGCCTGGAATGCACTAGTAATAAAAGGCTTAGCCATTGCTGATCGTGTTCTTGAGGGAGAAGATTTTAGCGCATCTAATTTTAAAGCCATTGATTTTATTCAGCATAATCACATGCATGAAAATCGATTAATGGCTTGTTATAAAAATGATCAAGCAAAATTTCCAGCCTATCTCGATGATTATGCTTATTTATTGGATGCTTTAATCGAATCATTGCAAACTAAATGGCATACACAGCATCTTGATTTTGCGATCCAGCTTGCAGACCAATTGTTAGAATACTTTTTTGATAATGATCATGGAGGTTTCTTTTTTACTGCCAATGATCATGAAAAACTAATATACAGACCAAAGCCCATGGCCGACGATGCCACTCCTTCGGGCAATGGTATCGCCAGTTTTGCCTTGCAGAGATTAGGTTGGTTATTAGGAGAAAATAGATACTTATCAGCGGCAGAGGCTACGCTGCATAATGCATGGGAAATGCTATCTAAAGCACCGCATGGTCATGTAACTTTAATCAACACCTTAGAGGAATATCTTGAGCACCCAGAGATTATTATTATTCGGGGAAATCATGATGAAATTCAAAAATGGCAGCAAGCAACCAACAAAATTTATTCGCCTAGAAGAATGATTTTTGCTATTCCATCGACAGAAAAAGAATTGCCATCCTCACTGGGTATTCGAAAATCAATTAAAGATAAAGTGGTTGCTTATCATTGCAAGGGGAATCATTGCTCCAAACCGATATCTTCATTTGAAGAATTACTCAGCCTCATTACCGAGACAGATAAAGCTTAGCCAAACGGATCATCAATTGAGGAGGATAACTCTGTAAATAACTTTGGACCGTCCTCAGAGATATAAAGGCAATCCTCCAAACGCACTCCAAATTCACCAAATAGATAGATGCCAGGCTCATTTGAAAAGCACATGCCTGGTGCCAATTTGGTGGTTTCACCTTTGACAAAATTAACCGGCTCATGACCATCAATTCCAATCCCATGACCTAATCGATGAGATAAACCGGGTGTCTGATAATCCGGTCCATAACCCTGCTTAGCATAAAAAGCACGGACCACATCATCCACTTTTCCAGCTGGATTACCAATTTGAGCTGTTTCCAGAGCAAGTTCTTGTCCTTGCTTGACCGTTTCCCAGACTTGGCGTTGTTTTTTAGTGGGCTCATCAAAAACCCAAGTTCTTGAAATATCCGATTCATAATCGTGCACAGAACATCCGCAATCCATTAAGATAATGCCATTTTCTTTAACTGTTTGTGGCTGTTTAGTCCCATGAGGATAGGCGCTGGCCTCATTCAGTAATACACCAGAGAATTGAGTTATTCCCCCAAGTCTCTCAGTGGCGCGACTCATCATGGCGGCAATATCTTGAGGACGCATACCCAATTCAATATTTTTATACACATACCGGTATGCTTCAAGAGTTACATTATTCGCTATCTGCATTAAATTAAGCTCATTCTTGGACTTATACATACGGCATCCACGAGTAATACTTTTACCTGAAATCAGAGTAATCTTTTTGGCTGCCTGTGCGATACCATCGACAATAAAATGACGTATTGTTTCCTCAATAGCCAGTCGACCTGTTGATATCTTTCGATCATCTAAAATACCCGCAACCACCTCAAAGGGGCTTTCATGCTCATGCCATGTTCTCACTTCCGCATCAAATGCCATGCTCTCTCTAACAGAAGGCTCTTCAAAATAAGGAGTCACAAAGACAACCTCACCCTCTTTAGGGATAACCGCACCAGTGAAGCGCTCAGAACGACGCCATTTAACTCCAGTAAAATAAATAAGCGCTGAACCCGCCTCCAATAACAAAGCATCTATATTTTGATTCTGCATCAACTGTTGTGCTTTTTTAATACGCTCTTTTCGCTCAATCGCTGAAATTGGTTTTGCACCAATGGTTAGGTTTTCTAGATTGATATCTCCTTTGATCTCAACTGCTGCTTTGAGATTGTCACTTAAGGTAAATGAGCTCGCTGAAAACAAAGTGGCGTATTTTAAAAAAGAACGCTTATTCATAGTTTATCCATATGTATTTCAATTAATAATTGAACGTTGCCACCCTGTAGATATTTTCTTTAGTTCATAAGGCGACCAGAACTCATTGTCTAATTTCATGGTAATGATTTTTGTCGCCCCATTCCAAGCAATTGTTTTAAGCCTCAATGACGATCGATCCTTTTTATCTCTTATTTCATTAATAAAATCATCCAGGGTCGGCGTTTCAATTTCATTTACAGCCACTATTCTTTGTCCTATTTTTAATCCATATCGGGTTGCCGGTGAGCCATAATTATTAAATGCGACATACACTCCTGATGGATCAATCCCACGCTGAGCTATGGTTCGATGTGGCTCATGGAGATGAGCTCCTGCCCATATCAAGACGTGATCGATATCATTACCATTCAACAACTCAGTATCAATATCGTATTCCAATAATTTATTTTGTCGCCATAAGTTTACCGTTATCGATTCTGATTGACTGAACTTTTCATAATCGCGAAACGATGAAATCAATTGGTTGTTAATAGATAGGATAATATCCCCATTTTGAATTACTTTTGAGGCGGGAGAACCAGATATGCGATTATTCACAATCATTAAACGGCGCCCATTTATCGATTCAAACTTATTAATCCACTCGTCACTTAACCCCATTTTACGAGCTGCAAATAATGGGATATAGCCTAAATCAAGGTCCAGCGAATACAGTGGTTTATCTTCTTTGATTTGAGTAATAAACTCACTGATTAAATCTGAGCTGATACCGCGATTTATTTGAAAAGTCTCGCCCCCAGAACGATAAGCAAAACTGGTCCATAATGCTCTAATATTGCCTTTTTTATCAGTTAATACCCCGTAGATATCATCCGGCGCATTCACTAAATCAATCACCTCAATATTTGTGTCTGAAAACTTTATCGAAGGCGGTAAAATCAATGGATCAATGGATGATACGGTGACTTTTTGATGGAACAACTGATGATCAACTTTAAGTCCTGATAAACTGGCTTCATCTCCAGCCTCGAGGGGTTTTGTGTTAAATTTAGCTTCTCTAACCAAAGTATCACCAATTAAATCTGGGTCATACTTCACAATGGCAAGGTTATGCAGTGGATGAATAAATTCAACTTTACCTGAAATCTCCAGTGAGCCAGCAAATGTTAATCTAATGTCCCCCATTGATAGAGGCACTGTATTTCGATCAACAATGACTAGACCGTTTTCTTTATCGACCAATAACCCGGTGCCGTAATAGTGTCGATTTACAATTCCAGCAACAGGATAAGGTAAATCAAAGGTAACATGCACCAAAGAGGGGGCAATTTTATTTTTCAACGATTCTTTGTATTTAGTAAAAGATGCACTTCTTGTAAATTGTGCATTTTCTTGAGTACCAGTATCAAGTTGTTGACATGGCCAAGATCCATTGCTTTCAATTCTTGTGCATATTTCACTTTTAAACCAGGTACGATCAACCTCAACAGACCTAAGTATGCTATTGATGGGGTCTGAGAATTTAACAAATCTGACATTCATCTTATTTTGGTGCGTTAATTGAGATAAATAATTCTGTAAATCTTCAATTGTTTGAATACTCTTTCCATCTATCTCAAAAATGACTGCTCCAGCAGGAATTGCTGATTTTGATAATGAATATCCTGGATCAGCGACATAAACCCCTTCTAAAGAGCGATTATAATGTCGTGCTTGTTGATAGGAGAAATTATTAAAAATAGCAT
>CAJJBK010000062.1 GCA_905182415.1 uncultured Woeseiaceae bacterium
CAAAATCATCAGAGCCCTGAGGTTTTGGCGCCGATGTGGTATTTGAAGGTGAGCCTTCTATCGGCGATGGGGCTGAATTACCTCCAGAAGATCTAGATCCAAGCATTTGCATCTCATTTGCCACTATTTCAGTTGTCCAGCGATCCTTTCCTTCCTTATCTTCCCATTTTCTAGTTTGAATTTTACCCTCAATATAAACTTGAGATCCTTTTCTGAGGTATTCTGTTGCAATTTCTGCTAAACGGTTAAACATTACTACGCGATGCCACTCAGTTTTTTCTTTTTGCTCTCCTGATTGTTTGTCTTTCCAGGATTCATTGGTAGCTATACTCAAATTAGTAACAGCGGCATTACTCGGTGTGTAACGAGTATCTGGATCGGCACCTAAAGTTCCGACTAAAATTACTTTATTAACTCCACGTGCCATCTTTTGTTCCTCATTTTTGATGTAATTAAATTAACTTTTTAAAAATAATTCTTTTCTATTCTCTATTGTAGAGCTTTGATCACTCTAATTACCAGTAAGTATCCAATTTTATTTAATTAATCCTCAAAGAAAAATAAAGATAACAACCAACAGAAGACGAGGATGGAGGTAAAAATGAATACATTTTGCGTCCCAAGAACAATCATCAGCCATCCGCCTAGCAGACCTCCTGAGAAAGCGCCTAAAAATTGAAAACTGGAAAAAATACCCAATGAAGTCCCTCTTAGCTCATCATTGGCCAAAATAGATAATCTTGCAGGTAAAGAAGCCTCTAAAAAATTAAAACCGGCAAAGAAAATCGTCAAACTAGAGAATACCATTATCTGGGAGTGATTATAAAAAGTCATAATTAGCTGACTTAAAAACAATAAGATGATCGAAAAAGATATGTAAATTCGTTTTCCCATTCGGCCATCACTCATAATCATAGGAATGGTTATTATCAAAGAAAGCAGCAACGAAAAAACATACATCTTCCAGTGATCTAACAATGGAATTTGCAATTGATTCAATAATAACAACGGTATTACGACAAACATCAAGGTTAAAATTAAATGCAATAAATAGACATGCAGGTCAATTATTAATAATTTTGCTTTCAGCGCATCTTTTATTCTTAACTGAATTGCGGTATTAGTTTTTGTGAGGCTAGACGGTATGAGCACTAATAGAAACATGGCGATAACTGCGACAACTGCCGCCATGAAAAATAATGATCTGACGCCAAATATGGCAGCAATCAAGGGGCCAAGAATTAATGCAATTAGAAAAGAGCTTCCTATCCCTATTCCCAAAAAAGCCATTGATTTTGTTCGAACTTCCTTTCTTGTTGCATCTGCCAACAAAGCTGTAAGTGTTGCTGAAATTGCTCCGGCACCTTGCAAAAAACGACCGGCAATCACCCCATAAATAGAATCACTGTATGCCGCTGTCAAACTACCTAAAATAAAAATAGACAAGCCAAGACAGATGACGGATTTTCGCCCAATCTTATCTGAGAGCATACCTAATGGAATCTGAAAAATAGCTTGTGTTAAGCCATAGGCGCCGACTGAGATTCCTATTAAAAAAGGCGTTGCATACATCAATTCACTGGCATAGAGGGAAAGAACTGGAAGAATAGCAAATAATCCAAACATTCTAAACATAGCAATGAGCGCAACGACACCAACCACTTTACGCTCTTCAATGAGCATTTTATTTTCTGCGAATTTTTTTTCTAAGGCCATATAAAATACTTAATTCAATATAAAGCTATGATAAAGCTAGGAATAGTATGTTTAAAAAATACTTTTCTAATCAAGAATCAAACAACAATTTATTGATTGTTACAAATAGTTATAAAGTGTCTTTGCTCAAACATATGTGCTGGCAGTATATTAACAGGTTGCCCTAATTATGTTGTGAAATTATTCATGAAATCTATAGATATCCGCGGTGCCAGAACCCATAACTTAAAAAATATAGATCTAGATATCCCTAGAGATAAACTGATTGTTATAACTGGATTATCAGGTTCAGGTAAATCATCCTTGGCCTTTGATACTATCTATGCAGAAGGTCGGCGTCGGTATGTAGAATCTTTATCGACCTATGCTAGGCAATTCCTGTCGGTAATGGAAAAACCTGATGTAGATCATATTCATGGATTATCACCAGCAATATCTATTGAACAAAAATCTACATCACATAACCCAAGATCTACCGTTGGAACTGTTACAGAGATCTATGATTATTTAAGGCTACTTTTTGCTAGAGCAGGAACGCCTTATTGCCCTTCGCATAAAGTAAAACTAGAAGCTCAAACCGTAAGTGAGATGGTAGATAAAGTATTATCTTTTCCTGAAGGAGAGCCTTTATTAATGCTTGCTCCTGTAGTCATTAATCGCAAAGGTGAACACCTTCAGCTCATGAAAAACTTTCAAACGCAAGGTTTTATTCGCGCCAGGATAAATGGTGAGATATACGAATTAGACGACCCTCCAAATCTTGAGTTGAATCAAAAACATACTATAGAAATAGTGATTGATCGATTTAAAGTTAGACCAGAAATGAAATTAAGACTTGCTGAATCGTTCGAAATGTCTTTGAAAATAGCCGATGGAGTTACCTATATTGCTTCACTTGAGAAAGACAAGGAAAAGGAAATAGTATTCTCCGATCGCTATGCATGCAATATATGTGGTTATAGCCTAACAGAGCTTGAACCCAGACTATTTTCTTTCAATAACCCTAACGGTGCATGTAAGGCATGCGATGGTTTAGGGTTAAAGCAATTTTTTGACCCTAAAAAAGTAGTTGTCAATGAGGATTTATCTCTCGCTGGAGGAGCGATCAGGGGTTGGGATCGAAAAACAACTTATTACTTCCATATGATCCAAAGTATTGCTAAGCATTATAAGTTTGATATAGAGACACCATTTAATGAACTAGATAAAAATATTCAAAAAATAATTCTACATGGTAGTGGTAATGAAAAAATTGAATTTACTTATCAAAGTTTTAAAAACAGAAAAATGAAGATTCAAAAAAATCATAGCTTCGAGGGAATTATTCCTAATCTAGATCGCCGTTATCTAGAGACGGAATCTAATGCCGTCAGGGAAGAGCTTGGTAAATTTCTTAACAGTCAGACTTGCCCTGATTGCCTCGGAACTAGATTGAATGAGTCAGCAAGAAATGTTTTTGTTGGTGATCAGAATTTACCTCAGATAAGTGAAATGTCCGTTGAATATGCAAAAAATTATTTCAAAGAAATTAAAATGACGGGTTGGCGTGCGACGATTGCAGAAAAAATAACGAAAGAAATTAGCTCCAGATTAAATTTTTTAAGTGATGTTGGTCTAGATTATCTATCGATCAATCGAAGTGCAGACACACTGTCTGGCGGCGAAGCACAACGTATTCGATTAGCCAGTCAAATTGGTTCAGGTCTAGTCGGTGTTCTTTATGTGCTAGATGAACCATCCATAGGCCTTCATCAACGTGATAATCAAAGACTTCTCAAGACACTCACTCATTTGAGAGATATTGGCAATACAGTGATTGTTGTGGAGCATGATGAAGAAGCTATTATGGCAGCTGATCATGTAATTGATATTGGTCCCGGTGCTGGAATACATGGCGGTGAGATAGTCGCATCCGGAACACCTGAAGACATTAAGAACAATGAACACTCTCTCACTGGAAATTACTTATCGGGAATAAAAAGTATAGCTGTCCCTAAAGTACGCTCGGTGGCAAATTTTAAAAGATCAATCACCATTAATGGCGCTTCTGGCAATAACTTAAAAGAAGTGACAGTTTCTATTCCAATGAGTTTAATGACTTGCGTAACTGGTGTTTCCGGCTCTGGAAAATCAACATTAATTAATGACACATTATATAAATCTGTAGCCGATGAACTTAATAAATCCAATCGTAATCCAGCGCCACACAAAGGTATCGATGGTATTGAGAATATTGATCGTGTCATAGACATCAGTCAAAGCCCCATCGGAAGAACACCAAGGTCCAACCCTGCTACATACAGTGGACTTTTCACTCCTATTCGCGAGCTATTCGCTGGGACCCAGGAAGCTCGCTCTCGTGGCTATCTTCCTGGAAGGTTTAGTTTTAATGTAAAAGGTGGCAGATGTGAAGGCTGTCAGGGTGATGGCGTGATAAAAGTTGCTATGCATTTTCTACCCGATGTCTATGTTTCCTGTGATGTATGTCATGGAAAGCGTTATAACCGCGAAACTCTAGATACCTTATATAAAAGTAAGAATATCAATGAAATTTTAAAGATGACGGTTGAAGAAGCATCGATTTTCTTTACCAATATTCCGGTACTGGCAAAAAAATTACAAACTCTAATGGATGTGGGGTTGTCATATATTCGATTGGGTCAAAATGCGACAACATTATCTGGCGGAGAAGCTCAAAGAATTAAACTTGCTAAGGAATTATCAAAACGTGATACAGGTAATACTCTATATATTTTAGATGAACCTACAACTGGTCTTCATTTTCAGGATATAAGCCTCCTCTTGAAAGTTTTGCATCGTCTTAGAGATAAAGGAAATACAATTGTAGTTATTGAGCACAATCTTGATGTCATTAAAACGGCTGACTGGGTTATTGATATCGGTCCTGAGGGTGGAGAAGGTGGTGGAAATGTTATTGCTACTGGATCGCCAGAGGATATTGTTAAGATTGACTCATCTTTTACAGGTCAGTTCCTTAAGCCTTTATTGAAAATTACCGAAACTTAAATTTAAAACTAAATTAATTCCTCTTAATGGTTTTTATAATAATCGGATTATTGATTAATTGGCCTTTAACATAACTATTATCAGTGTGCTTATCAGAGGGCATCTGGTGAATCTTTCTTACAATATCCATGCCACTGGTAACTCGACCAAATGCCGCAAACCCCATACCATCAGAATGTCTTGAGGCACCATAATCTAGACCCAAATGATCGCCTATACAGATAAAGAAATCTGAAGTTGCAGTATCGATAGCTCCCCGGCTCATCGAAAGCATTCCGTCAAGATGTTTTAATCCAGATAATTTTGTAGTTTCATGCTTAATCATGGGGTAAGGTCTTTCACCATCACCGATACCTCCTTGAATTACTTCTATTTTAGGGTTTCCATTATCATTATCGTATCTAACGGCTCGATAAAAAGAAGTATTATCAAAATATCCCCCATCTGTGTACCTTAGAAAATTAGCCACCGTAATAGGTGCTTTCTCAGAATAAAGCTCTATATGAATATCACCAATAGTAGTTTGCAATGTCACATTTACTATATTATTTTGATTTGCACTGAGATAATTAACTAGACACAATATTAAAAGTAATATGCCGGTAAACTGAAGTTTTGGTCTTTTAATAATCAAAATTCTATCTCCATCTCAATAGTGAGGCGGACGCTCATCTGAATCAGCAATTTCACTTGATGATTCATTCAATATAGTTACTCGTTCTTGAATTGATAAGAGTGCTCGTTTTAAAATATCTAATTCTTCTTGCTGTTTTATAATAATTGAATTTAATTGATCCAAAAGATTCTCTTGATATGATAGTTTCGTTTCTATATTGATTAATTGATCATCGGCCATAATTATTCACTCTTTATTCATTCCCTAAAATAATAACTCACTTATTAGTTTAATATAAGAACTACAATTTATATAAATAAATCACCTGGGATTAAAATTATACAATTATGTCATTAATTCGTTTCGAAGATATTTCATTTGAGATAGGGGAGCAAAAAATTCTTTCCGATGCCAATCTAGCTATAGAGGCAGGAGAAAGATTGTGCCTTATCGGAAGAAATGGTGCGGGTAAATCAACGACATTTAAACTTATTATGGGTCTCATAGAACCTGACCGGGGTTCAGTGATCTTCGAATCAAAATTAATTATTAGTCAGCTTGAACAATCGCTACCGATATCAGAGAAGACTACCGTTCGAGATATAATTCGCTCTGGATTATCAGAAATTGAATTACTACTAAGAAATTATCATGAGTTAGCATCAAAAAAATTAGAGGGGAAGAACTTATTAGAACTGGAAGACCTTCATAAACAAATTGATACGCATGGTGGATGGAATCTTGAGCAACGAATCGATACCATAATTTCAGAACTTAATTTGCCCGCCGAAAAAAGGATGGATGAACTATCTGGTGGCTGGCTTAGAAGGGTTTCATTAGGAAAAGCATTGGTACAAAAACCCGATATTCTTCTGCTCGACGAACCTACTAATCATTTGGATATATCAACAATAAAATGGCTTGAAGATATAGTTTACTCCTACAAAGGGACAGTTATTTTTATTACGCATGATAGAGCTTTTATAAAAAAATTAGCATCTCGAATTCTTGAGATAGATCGTGGAAAAATTACTAGCTGGCCTGGAGATTATAATAATTATCTAAGAAGAAAAGAAAAATTTCTAATCGACGAAAAAAGCGAGTACGCAAAATTTGATAAAAAACTTGAACAAGAAGAGATATGGATTAGGCAAGGTATCAAGGCAAGAAGAACACGTAATGAAGGACGCTCAAGAGCTTTAATGAGGATGCGAGAGGAACGTCAAAAAAGAGTCGTACATGAAACTCAAGCGCGTATTCATATTGGAGAGAGCGAAAAATCAGGGCGCAAAGTGATTAGGATAAAAAATATCAATTATCAATATACGGATGAGCCATTGATTAATAATTTTTCACTTAATATTCAACGCGGTGATAGAATTGGAATAGTTGGTAATAATGGTATCGGAAAAACAACTCTGCTGAGACTACTTTTAGGTAAAATTGAGCCTAATTCAGGAACCGTAAAGTTAGGTACAAATATAGAAATCGGATATTTTGATCAATTACGCCAAAAGCTTGATCCAGAAAGATCTGTCGCTGACAACGTCAGTGATGGAAAGACTCATATTAAGATTAATGGCAATGACCGACATGTAGTGGGATACCTTAAAGGCTTTTTATTTTCTCCAAAAAGATCTATGACACCCGTCAAAGCACTATCTGGTGGTGAAAAAAATAGGATTATTCTGGCTAAATTATTCACTAAAGCAACTAACTTACTGATCCTAGATGAACCAACTAATGATTTAGACATGGAAACACTAGATGTACTCGAAGAGCAACTAGTGCAATATAAAGGAACTTTATTGGTTGTCAGTCATGACAGGGAATTTTTAGATAACGTTATAACCAGTATGCTTGTTTTTGAGGATCAA
>CAJJBK010000063.1 GCA_905182415.1 uncultured Woeseiaceae bacterium
ACAGCAAGCCTGAAGGAGAGGGCTGAAAGAAGGCATAAACAGTTGAAAGAGCTAGGTAATAATGTTAGCCTCAGCGCCGTTTCAAGGGATATTTCTATTCGTGACAAGCAAGATCTTGAAAGAAAGCACGCTCCTTTAGTTCCGGCTATTGATGCATGCATTATCGATTCAAGTGATATGTCGATTGTTGAAGTATCTGAAGAAATTATTGAATTATATAAACATTCAAATTGATAAAAATTTTTATGTAAAAAACTCTTTCTTACAAGATGTAAGAATAATTTTGGTAACCGCTTGCAGCAAGGAAGTTGCGTAGCGATATAATAAGAATTTAATATAAATTCTTTGGAATATAAAATGTCTGAAAATTTCGCTGAATTATTTGAAGAAAGCTTTGCTAGTAAAATTATTAAGCCTGGCACCATTATTAATGGAACTATTGTTGAAATAAATAGTGATGTAGTGGTTGTATCGGCAGGTCTCAAATCCGAGGCAATTATCCCTATTGATCAGTTTGCTGCAGAGAAAGATACCATATCTGTTGGAGACGAAATTGAAGTTGCGCTTGATGCCGTTGAAGATGGTTTTGGAGAAACACGACTGTCAAGAGAGAAAGCGGTAAGGGCAAGGTCATGGATTAACCTTCAAGAAGCTCATGATAAAAGTGAAGTTATAGAGGGCCTGATTAGTAGTAGAGTTAAGGGTGGATTTACAGTTGAGATAGATGGCATTAGAGCCTTTCTTCCAGGTTCTCTTGTTGATGTAAGACCGGTAAGGGACCCTTCGTACCTTGAGGGTAAAACGTTAGAATTCAAAGTTATCAAATTAGATAAACAACGAAATAATATCGTTGTGTCAAGAAAGGCTGTTGTAGAATCAGAATACAGTGCAGAAAGAGCTGAATTACTAGAAAATATTCAAGAAGGAATTACAGTAAAAGGCATAATCAAAAATTTAACAGATTACGGTGCTTTTGTTGATCTTGGTGGTATAGATGGATTATTACATATTACTGATATGGCATGGAAGCGAGTAAAACATCCTTCAGAGATTGTAAATATTGGGGATGAGGTTGATGTAAAAATTCTTAAGTATGAGCGAGAAAAGCAGAGAGTTTCACTTGGAATCAAGCAACTTGGCGAAGATCCATGGCAAGCAATAAAAACTCGTTATCCTGTGAATACGAAATTACTTGGAAAAATAACTAATATAGCTGATTACGGCTGTTTTGTTGAGATTGAAGAAGGTGTTGAGGGTCTTGTTCATGTATCTGAGATGGACTGGACCAATAGGAATGTTAATCCTGCAAAATTAGTAGTAGTTGGTCAAGAGGTCGAAGTGATGGTTCTGGAGATAGATGAAAGTCGTCGAAGAATCTCGTTAGGTGTTAAACAATGCCAAGCAAACCCTTGGGCAGAATTTTCAGAGCTGGTTAAGAAAGGTGATACAGTCAATGGACAGATAAAATCAATTACAGATTTTGGTGTATTTATTGGTCTGGAAGGTGGGATAGATGGGTTAGTGCATTTATCTGATCTATCTTGGGATCTAAGTGGTGAAGAGGCGGTTCATAATTACAAGAAAGGGCAGGATATTGAAGCTATTGTTCTTGCAATAGACTCAGATAGAGAGCGTATTTCACTTGGCATCAAGCAATTAAATGACGATCCGTTTACAAACTGGCTATCTGAACATCCAAAAAATTCACTAATAAACGGTAAAGTGACAGAGGTTGAAGCGCAGAGTGTTATTATTGATATCGGTGAAGGTGTAAGTGCTTCGATGCATGTCTCTGAGTTATCGCAAGAAAGAGTGGATGATGCCAGGACAATGGTTAAGGTTGGCGATGATATTGAAGCGAAAATTACTAATATCGATAGAAAGAATCGATCAGTTGCTTTATCTATTAAAGCAAAAGAAGTGCATGATGAGAAGGAGGCTTTAAGTAGCTATCAGAATGATTCCTCAACCTCGTCATCCGGCTCGACAACTCTTGGGGAGTTACTCAAAGAAAAAATGACTAAAAAATAGTTATTGTTAATTTCTGGTTACTCTTGCATTGATTTATTGCTAACATAAGATAAGAATTAAAAAAGTAATTTTAGCTTGGGAAAGATATGACAAAATCAGAAATTATTGAGAGTATGATTCTTAGGCAGAATCATTTGCCAGCGAAAGATATAGAGCTAACTGTTAAGCACGTATTAAGCTTGATGAGTGAATCATTATCTTATGGCGATAGGATGAAATAAGAGGGTTCGGGAGTTTTTCTCTTCATTACCGGCCAGCTAGAATAGGTCGAAACCCAAAAACAGGTGAGCCCGTTGCATTGTCTGGAAAGTATGTACCTCACTTTAAGCCTGGGAAAGACCTAAAACTACAAGTAAATGAGGGAAAAGACAAAGTAATTGATGGATAAATATACTTTAATTAAGTGTAAAGATGCATGGATTTAAATTTTCATTGTAAATTAATAAATTTTTACTGGTTAGGTATACAGTGATAAAAAAAATAACACTAATATCATTAGTAATATTAATATTTATTTTAACCTTATGGTTCAACAATAATAATGCTAATTTGATATCAATCGATTTAGAAGTTATTCAATTCACCTCATCAGCTAGTATTATATTTGCAATAATCTTCTTTAGTGGTTGGTTTTTTGGAATTTTATGCTGTTCCTTTTATATCCTTAAGCTCCTTAATGAGCGTCGCGTCTCTAAGTCTCTATTAAGGAACAAGAACAAAGAAATCAATCAGTTGACAAATAAATCCCCAAAAGATGCCAACTGAATCAACATTTATCTTAGCCGCAATATTCTTAATCTTGGCCGCAACCGGCTGGCTATTAGGGTATTTTGGTGAACGTGATGAGCAGCCACCTTTAAACATTGATTATCTTAAAGGTCTAAATTTCCTTCTTAACGATCAGACTGATCAAGCTGTTGAGCATTTCTTAAAAATGGTCAGGGTTGATAACACAACAATAGAGACTCATTTTGCATTAGGCAATCTTTTTCGAAAAAGAGGAGAAGTTAATCGGGCCATTAGAATACATCAAAATATTATCGCACGACCCGACATATCCAATCAGCAAAGAGATCAGGCGTTTCATTCTCTAGCTAAAGACTACCTAAATGCAGGCCTTCTTGACCGAGCTGAAATATTATTTACTCGTTTGTCGAATGGCTCCGATTACTCTCAGGAAGCATTATTTAATTTAATCAACATTTATGAACAAGAAAAAGAATGGCAAAAAGCAATAGAAGCATCACAAAAGCTTAGTAAACTCAGTGGTAAAATTTCATGCGAGCATCAGGTTTCGCATTATATTTGTGAGCTAGCTGAAGAGGCAATCAGTACTGAAAACTATAAAGAAGCGTGTTTATTGATTAGCGAAATTAAGGTTAACAATCAAACAACGTTACGTACTGATTTGATTAAAGCCAATATCGCTTTTATTGAAGGTGACTTGAGAAATGCATCTGAAATTTATTATAAAATACTTAATAAAAATAGTTACTTAATTACTGAATCGTTGCCATTATTATTTGATATATATAAAAAACAAGATGGATTGAACGAGCTCGATTCGCAATTATTATCAATTTTAGAATCTTACCCAAATTTAAGAAATGACATTGCCTATACTGCGATAGTAAATGATATAAGAGGTTCGGTGGTTATCGATCAATGTATCGAGAAATATATTCAAGATGATAGTACTCTTTCTGAGTTTATTAATGTTAATGATATCTTTCAATCTGCGCCAAGTAATAGAGTTGAGGCAACAGCTAAAATTCGTCATGCCTTAAGAATTCTTGGAACAAGCAATCCACTTTACCAGTGCAATGAATGTGGGTTCTCAAGTCAAAAATTGCTCTGGTTGTGTCCAAGTTGTAAAAATTGGGAAACTCAAAGACCATTTTTGAGTGTAAAATTTGATTCTTTACTTCAACGAAAAGCCGTAAATAATTAACGCTTTTCTAAATTAATAAATTTTTTGAGAATATTATTTTAAGTAATTATTTATTCGTTTTCAAGATCCTAATTATGCTTTTATTGCCGATGGACTTGTATTCCAAGGATAATAGTAATAGTAATATAGTTGTTGGTGCAAATATAGGTAATGTTCCTTGGGAATTTCAAGATAGTGACGGGAGTTATATTGGCTTTGAGGTAGATCTTGTCAGTAGAGTAGGGGAAAAGCTCAAACGTAAAATAAAAATAATTAATATTCCATTCAACGGGTTATTTGCTGCGGTTCAGTCAGGACGTATTGATTTAGCTATTTCGTCTATCAATATAACTGATAAAAGACTGGAGTCCGTTTCCTTTACCCAACCTTATTATGATAGTGATCAATCTCTAACTGTCCTCAATAATAGTAAAATTAAAAATCTTTATGATCTCAAGGGTAAGATTGTGGCTGTTGATACAGGGTCAACTGGAGACATTTGGGCAACAGAAAATAATGAAAAATATGAATTTGCAGAAATTCGTAGATATGAGGGGCTTGTTCCTGCGATGCTCGACTTAGTTATAGGACGAGTAGCTGGATATATAAGTGATATACCTGCTTTACTCTATTATACAAAAGATAAGCCAAATCTAGCGGTTGTTGAAAGAATATCAACCGGAGGCACTTACTCCATGATGCTTCGTAAAAATAATTCTCTTTTATTTGAAGTAAACGATGTCTTGATTGAAATGAAAAGTAGTGGCGAACTTAATGAGTTACATAAAAAATGGTTTGGTAAATTTGCTGCTAAAAATAGCTCAACAATTAAAATATTAGATATACCAAAATCAAGTGGAAAGCTAAATCTTAATTTGACTGAAACATTTTTGAATAAGCGCGTTTTTTTGGAAACTTATCCTATGCTTATTAAAGGTTTTTATATAACAATCCAACTTGGGTTACTCAGTATTTTGCTTGGTTTGATTTGGGGTCTCTTGTTGTCTCTTATTAGATTGTATTCGAATACATTGCTTAGATTTGTGGTTAAAACTTATATTAATGTATTTAGATCGATTCCGCTTCTTGTCTTTTTAATTATTGTTTTCTATGCATTTCCTTTTGTTGGCATTCGATTTTCACCATTTAACGCGGCACTTTTTTCGTTGGTTATAGTTTCTGGAGCATATTTTGCAGAAATTTTTCGATCTGGTATAGAGGCGATTCCAAAAGGCCAGTTTGAAGCCGCCAAAGCACTTGGTTTAAGCCCTTATCACACGATGGTCGATATTATTTTACCTCAGGCTATTAAAATAGTTATTCCACCATTAACTAACAATTGTATAAATGTCTTGAAGGATACCGCTTTGGCGTCTATTGTCGCATTGCCAGATTTGCTTAAACAGGCCACACAGGCTCAAGCAATCGCTGCAAATCCAACCCCTTTAATTGTTTCGGCTTTTATCTATCTAATATTTTTATTGCCCATGATCCTGTGGGTCTCTCGTATTGAAAAAAAATATAGATCTGGAAAGCAATTATGAGCGTATTAATCAACCTTAAAAATGTGAGTAAGCATTATGGAGATTTTTGTGCTGTCAAGCGTATTGATTTAAGTATTATTGAGGGCGAAGTACTTTGTATTATTGGTCCGTCTGGATCCGGAAAATCTACTCTGATTCGATGCATCAATTACCTTGAAGAGTATGACGATAAGGGGATAATAACAGTTAATGGTATTACAGTTAAAAAAGGAAATAATCTAAAAAATATTAGAAAAGAAGTGGCCATGGTTTTTCAAAATTTCAATCTTTTTCCACATTTAAATATATTAAAAAATGTCATGCTTGGCCCGATTAGGTCTTTAAAAGTCTCGCAGTCTAGCGCTAAGAAACTTGCTTATGATCTTCTTGGTAAGGTGGGAATTAGAGATCAAGCGAATAAATTTCCATACCAACTATCAGGAGGGCAACAACAAAGAGTTGCAATAGCCCGTGCGTTGGCTATGAAACCAAAAGTTATATTATTCGATGAGCCTACATCGTCGCTTGACCCTGAGATGGTTAGTGAGGTTCTTGATGTCATTAAGGAGTTAGCAGGGACGGGTGTTACTATGGTTATAGTTACGCATGAAATGAGCTTTGCTAGGCAGGTTGCAGATAAAATCATATTTATGGATGAAGGGATTATTGTGGAAGAAGGCAGCCCAGATCAAATATTTGATGATTCAAAGAAGGAACG
This sequence comes from uncultured Woeseiaceae bacterium, assembly GCA_905182415.1. GTDB lineage: Bacteria > Pseudomonadota > Gammaproteobacteria > Steroidobacterales > Woeseiaceae > SP4260. The sequence continues at coordinate 6,203 of CAJJBK010000063.1, forward strand.
AACACAAATTTTTTTAAAATCTGTCCTAAAGGCATGATTAAAATAATAAATAAGGGAATATTTTAATGACATTAGATTTAAATTTTGTAAGAAGTCAGTTTCCAGCTCTCGATAGTGAATGGGCATTTATGGATAATGCTGGAGGAACCCAGATATTAAAAGGCTGTGTGGACAACATAAATGAGTATTATTATAAGAATAATGTTCAGCTTGGAGGAAGTTATGAACCCTCTCAAATTGCTGCAAAAGCTTTTAACGAAGGTAGAAGGAAAATCTCTACATTATTTAATGCCAAATCAGCAGACGAAATAGTTTTTGGACCATCCACAACTGTTTTGCTTCAATTTTTATCAAAATCATTAGTGGGTCAGTTTAACAAAGGCGATGAAGTTATTGTGACTACAATGGATCATGAGACAAATATTGGGCCGTGGCTCGAGTTAGAGAAATGGGGCGTAATCGTAAAATTTTGGGATATTAATCTGGATACACATACTTTGCATCTGAGTGATTTGAAAAAATTACTTAGCGATAAAACAAAGCTGGTTGCATTTACTCATGTCTCGAATATTGTGGGCACAATAAACCCTGTTAAAGAATTTACTAGATTTATCCATGATCATGGAGCCATGGTTTGTGTTGATGCTGTCGCTTATGCTCCTCATCGTGCTGTGGATGTTTCAGAATGGGGAGTAGATTTTTATGCATTCAGTCTTTACAAAACCTTCGGTCCTCACCATGCCGCACTTTATTGTCGTATGGATCGAATGCTAGAGCTTGATAATCTTTATCATTATTTTTATGGAAAAGATAAAATTCCCGCAAAAATGGAACCTGGTAATGCAAATTATGAGTTGTCATATGGTTCTGGTGCTATTGTAGATTATTTGGTCGAATTAGGTTCTAGGGCAAATGAAAATGGAACCGATCGAGAAAATATTGAGGCTGCTTTTGATTTGATAACCGATCACGAAACTAGGCTTGGCTCTATGTTATTAAGTTATTTAGGTAATCGTAACGATTGTAATATTATTGGTATTGACGACGGTAATAATACATCTAGAGTTCCAACTATTTCATTTACAATTAAAGGAAAACTTTCCGATCAAATTTGTCTTGCTATGGATAAACACAAAATTGGAATTAGATTTGGTGACTTTCATGCCCGTCGATTATCAGATCTTTTATTGCTAAACCAATTCAACGGCGCTGTAAGAATTTCATTAACTCATTACAACACTATGGATGAAGTGGAGCGGCTTATTAGCTCGCTTGATCAGGTATTAAATTAATGAATTATAGAGGCACTATTTATATGATTTTAATTATAGTGAGTAAGAATAAGCAAATAGGGATGGATGGTTAATCTACTATGAGTTGAATCTGTAATATGACGTTAAGGCAATATTAATTTTATCCGAAGACACTGTTATGCCATCAAAAGATGGCTCCCCGGGTCGGACTCGAACCAACGACAAGATGATTAACAGTCATCTGCTCTACCAACTGAGCTACCAGGGATTTATAAACTTTAAACAGGATCGAGATTTTGATCTAGCCACCTTCGCAAGTCAAGTATTCTCTGAAATTGTTTTGATAATACCTAACGTATCAGATGATGACTTTTTTAATACGGTTTACAGCTTCCATTAAATTTTCTTTTGAACAAGCAAATGATAGCCTTATATAACCTGGCGCACCAAAAGGAGTTCCGGGCACCATTGCAACACCAGTTTTATTTAGAATTAAATCAACCAATTCAATATCATTCTTTAGTCCTTTTTGAGTGATCGCATCAATTACCTTTGGGAAAGCATAAAATGCACCCTCGGCTTTTTTGCACTCAAATCCCGGGATCAAATTCAATGCATCTACTAAAAAATTATTACGATCTTGGTATGCAAGATTCATTTCTTGAATGCATGATTGATCACCATTAAGTGCCGCAATGGCCGCAATTTGTGAAACGCTGCATGGATTTCCAGTTGATTGACTTTGAATAGTCTTCATAGCGCTAATTATTTCTTTTGGGCCTCCTGCATAACCGATTCTCCAGCCGGTCATTGCGTAGCATTTTGAAACACCATTAATAGTTACAATCTGATTATTAAGTTCAGGCGCTACCGTTGCCAAACTATAGAATGGGGCTTTTCCCCAATAAATTTTTTCATATATATCATCAACTGCGATAATAATATTCGGATGATCGATAAGCACCTTAGATATTTCAATTAGCTCATTTTTTGAGTAACAACTTCCTGTTGGGTTAGATGGGCTATTCATGAATAGTAATTTTGTTTTATTTGTTATATTTCGCTTGAGCTGTTCACAGGTAATTTTAAAGTCATCTTCTATGCCGGTTTCTATTATTATGGGAATACCGTCTGCCACGCGAACCATGTCTGGGTAGGATACCCAATAAGGGCTAGGTATAATTGCTTCGTCATCTTTGCTTAGGAGGCCAATACAAAGGTTAAATAATGTTTGTTTTGCGCCAGACGAAACTAATATTTCATCATGCAAATATTTCAAACCATTATCACGATGAAATTTCTCTTGAATCGCATTTTTTAAATCTGCGCATCCATCAATAGCTGTGTATCTAGTATATCCATCACGGATGGCTTTTATGGCAGCATCTTTGATATGAGGCGGAGTTTCGAAATCTGGCTCTCCAGCACCAAGACTGATAATATCTTTCCCTTCTTCTCTTAATTGAGCTGCCAAATTAAGGACAGCACTAGTAGCGGAAGGCTTAACTCGATTCATTCTTTCTGAAACTAATGGCATTTGACAAACTTCCTTTGGTAAAATTGTAATATGACAGGACAATCCCTAGATTATATAAGAGACGACAATACAGGTGATCCTGATGTATTTAATCTTGTGTCTGATTATAAACCAGCTGGCGATCAAGAGGGAGCAATATCATCTTTGGTTGCAGGGCTCAATGATGGGTTAGCAAAACAAACCTTACTAGGTGTTACCGGTTCCGGCAAGACTTTCACTGTTGCAAATATAATTGAATTAACCCAAAGACCAGCGATCATCTTAGCTCCCAATAAAACCTTAGCTGCTCAACTTTATGGTGAGATGCGTGAATACTTTCCAAATAATTCCGTCGAATATTTTGTTTCCTATTATGATTATTATCAGCCAGAAGCATACGTGCCAAGCTCTGATACTTTTATAGAAAAAGACGCTTCGGTTAATCAGCATATTGAGCAAATGCGACTGTCTGCCACTAAGGCTCTTATAGAGAGGAATGATACTATCATTGTGGCGACAGTCTCCGCCATCTATGGACTGGGTGATCCAGAAGCTTACTTTAGTATGGTATTACACTTATCAAAAAATGAAAGAGTGGACCAGAGAGAGGTATTAAGAAAGTTGGCAGAAATGCAATACACAAGAAACGAGATAGAGTTATCTCAAGGTTGTTTTCGTGTAAGAGGGGAAGTCATTGACATATTTCCTGCTGAGTCAGAAAGAGAGGCTATCAGAGTTGAGTTATTTGATGATGAAGTTGAGAGAATTTCATATTTTGATCCGTTAACTGGTCTTGTTAGTAAATCTGTACCAAGAATTACCGTTTTTCCAAAGACGCACTATGTCACCCCTCGTCAGAAATTAATTGATGCTATTGATGATATTAAGATAGAGCTGAAAAGTCGTTTGGAGTTCTTAAGAGGGTGTAATAAATTACTCGAAGCGCAGAGATTAGAACAAAGAACTTTGTTTGATATCGAGATGATAAGAGAGCTTGGTTATTGTCAAGGGATAGAGAATTACTCTCGTTATTTATCTGGTAGAAATGAGGGTGAGCCACCACCTTGTTTATTTGATTATGCTCCCGATAATGCCTTGCTTTTTATTGATGAGAGTCATGTCACCAT
>CAJJBK010000064.1 GCA_905182415.1 uncultured Woeseiaceae bacterium
AGGAATGGTGGCTTTGAGCGATCCCAAAAAACAAATATCCAGCGACAAAAAAAAGATACATTAATTTAGTCATCATTACAGATCAATCCTCAAAAATTAATACCAAGGGCTGTTTTGATTGCCCGACTTTTAAGATAGTGACTTTTGTTAAATAAACGCATGCCAAAATTTCTAAAACTTTCAGCCAATTTGGAGTGTATTGAAAATAACTTGTTTAAAATATCAACAAAATTCAACATCGTCCAATTGGCTTGTTTTCTTTCTCTTTCGTAAGGTCTCAATGAAATTATATCGCCAATATATTCATTTTTATATAAAGCCTTATCGAGCGTATCGATCAAACATTCAGCATCAGCAATACCCAAATTCAATCCTTGACCAGCTAATGGATGAATATTATGGGCAGCATCCCCAACTAATACAAAATTCTTATCAATATAGCTCTTTGCGTGCTGATATTTTAGGTCAAAATTTGCCTGCTTACTAATAACCTTTAATTCTCCCAATACATAATCTGTACAATTTGATAATAAGCTACTGAGCTCTTTATCATTTAATTTTGAATTAATTGCAATTTGTTCTGAAGTGGTTGTCCAAACAATTGAGGCTTTATTAATACCTAAAGGAAGTAATGCAATAGGTCCCTCTGGAAGAAATCGCTGCCATGCTGTATCCATATGATTCTTTTCAGTTTCTACGTGAACAACAAAAGCACTTTGTGCGTAATCATGCCTTTCTAATGGAATATTAAATAACTCTCTAGTGAAAGAATTAGTCCCATCAGCGCCGATCAACAAATCCGCATAAATAGATTGTTTATCAGAAAATTGTATTTCAATATCATTTCTTTCTTGACTTCGGTTTACCGAAGTAATTTTACTTCCATAATGCATGGAAATATCCAAAGTGTTTATTAAATTCAGTAATTTGGTTTTAATCAAATTATTTTCAACAATGAATCCTAACTCAGAGAGGCCAAATTCCATTGCTTTAAAATCAATAGCTGACATCCCGTCAGACACATCAGATGCATCCCATACCTGTATATTTTCATAAGGATAAGCGCGCTTCTCTTTTATCTCTTGCCATACCCCAAGACGCTCTAGGATATCTATAGAACCTCTAGATAGTGCTGAAACTCTTAATGACACTTCTTTATCATCTTTATGATTAGGTTGATCTTCAGCATCGATAACATGAATATGATATTTATTGTTATATGCGGATTTACCTAGTAAAGCGGCTGATATTAATCCAACGATGCCAGCACCCACTATGACGATATGATAGTTGTTTTTCATTCCAATGAAATTCCACGAGATAAGCGAGGCAATCTTCCCACTAAACCCATTGTGTGCCTAACAAACAGCTTTCTAAATCCAGGTACTAAGTCAAAACACACCATACCAGCACTTCTGAGAATGCGGACAGATTTTCTTTTATCACCAAACAATCGTACCAAACCGTCTGTAAAAGATTTTAGCTTTTTATGATCTTGCTGACGCCAGTCTGAATATTTAGACAGTAAATCAACATTACCTAAATCAACGTTATCTTTTTTAATTTCTTCACACAAACAATCGGCCAAAGTAGCTACATCACGTAATCCTAAATTAAATCCTTGTGCGGCGACTGGATGCAGGCTGTTAGCAGCATTGCCAATGACCACGCTTCTTGATGCATATAATCGTTGCGCCTCTTTCAACGCTAATGGATAAGAAGAACGCTTGCCTAAGTTGCTAAAAAGACCCAAACGTAAACCAAAAATTTCTTGCATAGTGCTTAAGAAAATATCATCAGAAGCAGCCAATAAAGCTTCTGCTTCATTCGTTGGTACAATCCAAATAAAAGCCGTTCTCCCATTTTCAATGGGCAATAATGCCAGCGGTCCTGATTCTGAAAATCTCTCAAAAGCCCTGTTATCTATGGCCTTTTCAGTTAATAGATTGCCTACTATTGCAACTTGATGATAATTTATTTTATTAGTCCCGATACCTAAAAAATCACGAGCACTCGAATTTGCGCCGTCTGCCACGACTAATAATCGAGAAGAAACAATATTTTCTGAATCATGAGATTTAAAATTTACATTGCAATAATCTTTATGAGGCTCAATTGAGGTAATTTCTGCTGGACAAAAAAACTTAATATTTTTCTTTTTTTCAGCATTGGTCAACAAAACATCGCCTAAAACTCTATTTATAACTACGTAACCTAGCGCTTCAACTTCTTGCTCTTTAGCGGAGATATGAGAAAAACCGAATCTACCTTGATCAGAGACGTGAATTGACTTAATGGCCTCTGACGCATCACGAATTTCATCCCATAAACCCAAGGCAGTGTACATGCTTTGACTGCTTCGTGAGAGCGCTGTCGATCTATCATCAAAACTGGGTTGTAAATCATGGTCTCGTTCTACTTTTTCAATAACTGCAATACGCAGATTTAAAGACGCTATCGCCAATGCCATGCTGACTCCAATCATACCTCCACCGGCAATCACAATATCAAAGTCAGTTTCCGACAAAGAACTCATTGATTACCCATCATTAATTCAATTGCAGCAGGATCCTTAACTAACGACTGACTCAGAACTTCTGGTGTATTATTTTTTACCAAAATCATATCCTCGATTCTTATACCAATATTTCTGTAGTGTTTTGGAATATCTTTTCCATCGTCGATATAGATTCCCGGTTCAATTGTAGTAATCATCCCATTTTCAAAAAAGCGCCATTCGTCATCAACCTTATAATCACCAACATCATGAACATCCATTCCAATCCAATGACCCGTTCTATGCATAAAGAAACGACGGTATGCTTCATTTTCTATTAATTTCGAAAAATTTCCATTCAAAAGACCAAGATCTAACAAACCTTGAGTGATAACTTTTACCGCTTCATTATGAGGATCATTAAAATGATTGCCTTTCCTAACTTTATCAATAGCTGACAACTGCGCCTCTAAGACAATATTATAAATATCCAGTTGCGCTTCAGAAAAACGACCGTTGACCGGAAAAGTTCTTGTTATATCCGATGCATAATAATTTGACTCACATCCGGCATCAATCAATACCAAATCTCCATCCTTGAGCTCTGAGTCATTTGCAACATAATGCAAAATACAGGCATTTGCGCCACCACCAACAATCGGATTATATGAATGCTCGGCATTAAATTTCCTAAATTCATAAATAAACTCAGATTCTAATTCATACTCAAACATATTGGGGCGAACTCTCTTGATAGCATTTTCATGAGCTTTTACGGCTATTTTCGCGGCTTTTCTAATAGCCGTAATTTCAGTTTTACTTTTAAATAATCGCATATCATGTAATAAATGATCCAAAGATATTAGCTCTTGTCGATGATGTTTGTTTTTCGGCTTAATGTCTTTTGAGTTCATCCATGAGTTTATTTTAGTATCAAAATCACTATCTCTATGCATGGGATAATATATATATTTCTTTGATTGAAGTAGCGCGGGCATTACCTCATCAATATCCTCGATTGGATAGGCATCATGTGCGTTGAAATTACTCATCGCCCCTTCTGGACCAGAGCGTTTTCCTTCCCATTGCTCTTTTATTTTGTCACGTTCTTGACAAAATAAAATAAACTCTCCCTCCGGTCTTCCAGGCACTAAAACCAGGAGTGAATTTGGTTCATTAAACCCGGTAAGATAATAAAAATCACTATCCTGCCTGAAACGATAAGCGATATCTCGACTCCTATTTCTTAAAGGCGCACTTGGTATAATAATCATAGAATGATCCTCAATCATTCTCATAACCTGCTGTCGCCTTGTTTGGAACTCTAGTTTATGCATGATGGTCTACTAATTAAGATCTTCTTGAGATTTGAATTTTTTTTCCACGGTATCGTTGCGAAAATCAGCAAGCTCCTCATAAACCAATTGAACACTCACACGAATATATTCCATCACTTCATTGAATGCACCTTCATTCTCTTCTTCATCTGTTTCCTCATTTACCGAGGCACGAGTGATTTCAAGGAAGTCTTTTATGATTAGATTTATAGGCTCATTATTTAAATATTCTTTTAAAGTTTTTGGTTTTTTTCCCGTAACGATACCGTGTAAAAATCCGTCACACCACTGAGAAAGCGCTTCAGTTCTTTCATTAATATTGCGCTCATCATCAGGTAAAAATAATTCAAAATCGGATTGTCTTTCAACCAGCTGCATCCAAGTATCCTTAAAAAGATCTTCTAGCATGTTTTCACTAGCCTCTCTTAATAATTCTTGAGAAGAGGTAGCATCAAATATTTGTTCAATGCATACATTAAATGCATTGGGTCCCAGTACTGAAAGCCTGCCGCATAATAGGCCATGAGATTGGGCACAAAGCCAGCTTGAGCCAGAAGAATGTAGGCTATTTTCAAGATCGGAAAAATTAACTGAATGTTTGCTCATTAATCGACACTTCGTATGACTTTTGTGAATTGTAGGGACATGATCCCATTTATCTCAATTGCTGACTATATAAAATATAATAATGATGATTGATTATCTGCTCACTGATCTTTATATTAGGCTAATGAATAATAATACAACCCCCAATTTCGAAGCTGACCTCAATCGACTCGAAGGTCGACTTGATGATCTTGTTCAAATCTGTGATCGTCTTCAAAGTGAAAACAAATCTTTAAAAGAACAACAAGATTCGTTATCAAAAGAGAGAGCCACTTTATTACAAAAGAATGAACAAGTCAGAACTCGTGTAGAAGCGATGATTATAAGACTAAAATCAATGGAGCAAGGTAACTAATTCAAATGAACTGGAGCAAATAGTGAGTGAAATGTATGCGCATGTCAGTGTAAAGATACTTGAAAAAGAATATCAGATCTCATGTCTTGCAAGTGAGCGTAATGCGTTATTGGATTCAGCCGAAGCATTGAATAAGAAAATGCGAGAAATTAGAGATAGCGGTAAAGTTGTTGGTTTAGACAGAATTGCAGTCATGGCAGCATTAAATATGGCGCATGATTTAATTCAAGCAGAAACGAAAGATCAAGTAATAGAAAATTCATTGGGTATGCGACTTAAAACAATGGCCGATCAAGTCGACTCGGTAATAGGCAATAATAAACAACTTGATCTCTAATTAATTTTAGTCAGCAAGCTTTAAATAAAATCTCCTGCGATGTTCGATACAATCCTGGATACCTTCGATCCTAACTTTATATTTTGGGGTCATGTTCTTTGATCGCATTTGTGCAAAACCACATCTTCGTGGATAGCCTGTTGTGATCTCGACTAACCCCACTTGCTTCTCCGGTTCGAGAGCAACGGTTTGTAACGGCATATGCGGGAGATTTTTTATTCAATCACCATCAAATAATGCATAACGCTAAAGAAAAGATAAGACGAAAAGCCCTCTCAAAACGTCGTGCTCTTAATCATGATGGAAATATGTGTGCGTCAAAAAAAATTACGCATGCCATCATAAATTCCAATTATTATAAAAAAGCAAATACCATTGGCTGTTATTTATCCATGAAAGATGAGGTAAATACGGAACTAATGATAAGAGAGATAAAGAAAAATAATAAATCTCTTTTTCTGCCAAAAATACAATTAGATGCGACCATAAATTTCATTCAAATAAACAAAGATTCTAGATATTCAACTAATCAATATGGCATTAAGGAACCTAAAGACAATGAAGATCAAGATATCGAACAAATAGACCTAATCATAGTGCCTTTGGTAGCTTTTGATTCCACAGGAAAAAGGATAGGCATGGGAGGCGGATATTATGATAAGAAATTTCAATCTCTACGTCAAAATAACAAAAAACCTATACTGATTGGTATCGCTTTTGATTGCCAGCACTTCAAAGCAATACAATCAGATAGTTGGGATATTGATCTCGATCATGTATTTACCGAGTCGGGCTGTATTTTCTAGACATTCCCTTACAATAAATATAAATTCATTAAATGGAAATCATGGATCAAGATGAGAAAAAATTAAATGTGGCAAGAGCAGCCTTAGAATATATTCATAATGACTGTATTTTAGGCATGGGGACAGGGTCAACAGTAAATTACTTGATCGATTTAATTCCAAGCATTAAGAATAAAATTACTTCAATTGCCTCAAGCTCTATAGAAACAGAAAGACTCCTTAGGTCCCATGGATTTGATGTATTACCACTTAATGAGATAGGTAGCCTTGACCTCTATATAGACGGTGCAGATGAAGCAACAAAGAATCTGCATCTAATCAAAGGTGGTGGTGGTGCCCTAACTCGAGAAAAAATCTTAGCCGCAGCAGCAAGAAAATTTGTCTGCATCATTGATGATTCTAAATTAGTCCCTTTTTTGGGAGAATTTCCTTTACCCATTGAAGTCATTCCAATGGCTCGGTCTTATATCTCAAGAGAAATAATTAAACTCAAGGGCCAGCCTGTTTGGAGAGAGAATTTTATCACGGATAATGGCAATGAAATTATTGATGTCCATAATCTTAAAATCAATAATCCTTTAGAATTTGAGAATGAGATAAATCAAATTGCGGGTGTTGTGACAATTGGAATCTTCGCTCATCGACCGGCAGATGCATTATTGATTGCCAGCAATGATGGCATTAAAACGATAGATAAAAACACTCAAGAAGTTTAATTTATCCTATCTTAAGATTCTTGCAGTTTTATTGAATCTGCATTTTTCGCTACAGTAAATAACCTTATCCCAATTATTTCGCCATTTTTTTCGCCATTGGAATGAAAAATTACAGACTGGGCATATTTTCTCGCTTGCTTGGCTTTGTTTCACTTCACATCAAGAGAATAATGCAGAAATTCATTATCTAGCTCATAACCAAGAGATCTATATAAGGATTGACCAACATAATTATCTTTTGCTGTGGAGAGCTCTAAACGAGAGTAACCATTTGACTTTGCAAAATCATTAGCGCTATGCATGAGCTTTCTACCAATACCTTCACCTCTTTTTTCTTTCTCTACAAACAAATCGTAAAGAATCAAAATTGGTTCAGCGCTAACAGAACAGAACGAGGCATAAAGCTGCACAAAGCCGTTTAATTTTTTAGAGTTTTCTTCAAAAACGAAGACAGTAGATTCATTCTTTTCCATTCTTTCTCTAAGAAATTTAAGAGCTAATTTTTCATCGGATGGTTGCTCATAGAAAATCCGGTACAAATTAAACAATCTAGCCAATTCTTCTAAATGCAGTTGTTCCGCTCTTTTTATATTTATCATCATTAATATCCACTTTTATAAGACAAATCTAGGTACCTATAACATACCTTAATTTTAATTATTTTTTTGTTTGAATATAAAATACTTAATTATTCCTACTAAATAAGAAGAATGGAATAATAGGATAAAAATATAACAGGGAGCTTGCCTCTGTTATGTTGAGAAAAATATAAAAATATTTAACGTTTAGAGAATTGAGTAGCGCGACGAGCTTTTCTGAGGCCCACTTTCTTTCTTTCAACCTTACGGGCATCTCTTGTTACAAAGCCAGCTTTTCTGAGGTTGGGTCTTAAAGATTCATCAAACTGCATCAAAGCTCGAGTGATTCCATGACGAATAGCGCCTGCTTGACCAGTAATACCGCCGCCTTTAACAGTAGCATTAACATCAAATTTTCCTACCATTTCAACCAACTCTAGTGGTTGTCTTACAATCATTTGACCAGTTTTTCTTCCAAAGAACGCATCTAATGGCTTATTATTGACAGTAATAGTACCTTTACCATCTTTAACAAAAACTCTTGCTGTCGATGTTTTACGACGCCCAGTTCCATAATATTGTTCTTCAGACATTAATTTTTTACCTTATCCAATTATTTACGCGTTAATTTCTAAAGGAATTGGTTGTTGCGCTTGATGATCATGCTCTGATCCTGCAAAAACTTTTAACTTAGAGTACATCTTGCGCCCCAGAGAATTTCTAGGAAGCATTCCTTTGACAGCAAATTCAATAGCTCTTTCTGGTTTTTCTTTGAGTAATTTCTCAAGTGGAATCGATTTAAGATTACCAATATAGCCAGTATATCTATGATACATCTTATCTTTCAATTTATTACCAGTAACACGAATTTTTTCTGCATTAATGACCACAATATAATCGCCAGTATCTACATGCGGTGTATATACAGCTTTATGCTTACCTCGAAGTCTGGATGCAATATCTGACGCTAATCGCCCAAGAGTTTTGCCAGTGGCATCAACTAGATACCAATTGCGCTCGACTTCTTCATTTTTTGCTGAAAAGGTTTTCATTTATTTTTTCCAAACTAGTAGATAAACAACCGGTAAATCGTTTGTTAATTATCAATTTATTACTTAAATTGAGCAACAAAAAGATAAACATATAAAGGCGCGAGATTTTACTGCAGCAAACCCATCATTGCAAATACTACCTCATCTTTTCTGATGTAAGATTTAAGATAAACAAGAATAAATACTTTTTTATTACAAATAGAAAAAATAATTTTAAAGAATTATCCAACTAAGTTACAATTAATTCATGCTAAATCAGTCAAATAATACACTGGATAAGATTCTAACCTCAATAGACCGAATGCGTCTTTTCATTGCCTCGGAACAACCCAAAGCTTATAGAAAAAATCCTGCTGAAGGAACACCTGAAGCGGATTTAACGGATGCAGAAAGATCTCATGCAGCTGCCCTGATGAGAGTCAATCATGCTGGAGAAGTCGCAGCACAGGGATTGTATGAAGGACAATCTGTATTTGCCAGAGATGACTCTATAAAAGAACAAATGGTTGAAGCCGCTAATGAAGAATTAGACCATCTCAATTGGTGTCGTGAGCGAATCGAGGAACTAAATGAGAAACCTAGCAAGCTGGGTCCAATTTGGTACTCTGGGTCTCTGATAATAGGGTCGTTGGCGGGATTTATTGGAGACAAGTGGTCGCTTGGTTTTATAGAGGAAACTGAAAGACAAGTCAGTAATCATCTTGACAAACATCTGGAACTATTACCTAAGCAAGACCAAAGAAGCAGAAAAATAGTTACACAAATGCGCCTAGAAGAAGAACAGCATCAGGCTAATGCTAAAAAAGCGGGTGCCGAAAAATTACCTAAATTTATTCGCGTTTTAATGAAAATCACCTCAAAAGTGATGACCAAAACCGCTTATCATATTTAAAAAATTATTAATTAATCTTATTTAATTATCAATGGGCTTTAGCATTATTTCAGACTTCATCGCGCTGATCGTTTCAGAATAATTATCACTATTGAAAATAGCTGATCCTGCCACAAAAGTATCAGCACCTGCTGCTGCAATTTCTCTTATATTGTTTATTTTAACGCCACCATCCACTTCTAGTCTTATATCGTTACCGCTAGCATCAATTATTTCTCTAGCTGTAGCTATTTTAGCCAGTGAAGATTCAATAAATGATTGTCCACCAAAGCCTGGATTGACAGACATAATTAGAATCAAATCAATATCATCAATGACATGCTCAAGCCATGTTAATGGTGTGGCAGGACTAAAAACTAAGCCGGCCTTGCAACCTTGCTCACGAATCAAATTTAATGATCGGTGGACATGCCGACTGGCTTCGGGATGAAATGAGATATAACTGGCACCTGCTTTGGAAAAATCTAAAATTAAATTATCTACTGGTTCAGCCATTAAGTGGACATCGATGGGTGCTGTTACACCAAAATCTCTTAAGGATTGACATACCAGTGGCCCGATAGTTAAAACAGGGACAAAGCGATTATCCATGACATCAAAATGAATAATATCCGCCCCTGCATCCAATACCGCATTTACCTCTTCACCGAGTTTCGCAAAGTTAGCAGAGAGAATTGATGGTGCTATAAATGGAGTCAATGTATTATCCTTTTCTTTGATTAGTAAAAATCTTATATTAAACAAATATATTAAAATATTCACCTATGATAATTATAATCAAGACATCGTATTCATTTTGATCTTAATAAATTAAAATGGAGTTAATAAAAATAATTGGAAACAAGCATGAATGATATAGATGTTTTATTTGAATCTACTATCCCTAATTTAAAACTTATAGCCAGAGGTAAAGTAAGGGATATCTATGATTTAAATAGTGATCATTTATTGATTGTCACTACAGATAGGTTATCCGCATATGATGTCGTAATGCCTGATGCGGTTCCAGGTAAAGGTAAAATTCTTACTGAAATTTCAAATTTCTGGTTTAACATGATGGAGGATATTGTTCCTAATCATCTTACCGGAATAAAACTAGAACAATATATCAGCGATGAACAATTACTCCTGCAACTCCAAAAAAGAGCAATTATTGTAAAAAAACTCAAACCATTGCCCATAGAAGCAGTAGTAAGAGGATATTTGATTGGATCAGGTTGGCGAGATTATAAACAAACAGGGAAAGTTTGTGGTATCTATATCTCTGAAAATATGCAGCAAGCTGAAAAGTTGCCTAAAACGATATTTACACCAGCAACGAAAGCCACTTCTGGTGATCATGATGAGAATATCGATTATGAGAAAACTTGCTCTTTGATTGGAGAGGAACTGGCTAACAATGTTCGTAATATAGCAATAAGAATATACGAACGAGCAGCTCATTATGCACAAGAAAGAGGCATTATCATTGCTGATACTAAATTTGAATTTGGTCTGGACAAAGATAATAAATTATTTATTATCGATGAAATGCTTACGCCAGATTCTTCGAGATTTTGGCCAAAAGATCAATATCAAATCGGAATGAGTCCTCCAAGTTATGACAAGCAATTTTTACGTGATTATTTAGACACATTAACTTGGAATAAAAAAAGTCCAGGACCCATTTTACCTGAAAGTGTGCTTAGCGAAACATACAAGAAGTACCATGAAGCTTACGATATCTTGGTCAATTAAAATATAACGACTAGTTACCTGAAATCTTCAATTTATCAACCAATAGTGCACCACACCGTATACCGCTACTTGGATCGTAATCATTTCCAATCACGAGTATATTCTTATACAGATCAAGTAAATTACCCGAAATTGTTACCTCATGAACTGGATGGACAATCACGCCATTTTCAATCCAATAGCCAGCTGCACCCCTCGAATAATCACCGGTAACAGCATTAACCCCCTGTCCAATTAATTCTTGCACCAAAAGGCCACGTCGCATTGATGAAATAATCGCTTGTTGATCATCTTCAGTTCCAGGGATAATTAAATTAGATACACCCCCCGCATTAGCAGTGGTTGTCATATTTAAACGCCGAGCAGAATATGAGCCTAAGAGATACCCTTCTACCTTACCATTTGAAATGATATCTCGATCTTGGGTCGTTACGCCCTCAGCATCATAAACCCTACTACCCATTCCTTTTGTAATGTGAGGACGTTCCTCTATAGAAAGAAAATTTGGAAATACTTGTTTACCCATAGCATCTAATAAAAAAGAGGCTTTTCGGTATTGCGCGCTGCCGGACAACGCAGAAACAGCATGACCAATAAAGCCACCTGCCAATTGAGGTGAAAATAAAACTGGAGCTTCCGTGGTATCTATTTTTTTTGATCCCAATCTGTTTAATGCCCGTGTTCCAGCTTTTTTGCCAATGTGAATATGATTTTCAAGATCATCGGGGCGCCGGGAAGAGCTGTACCAGTAATCTCTTTGTTTTTCATTTTCTTGGCTCGCCACAACAACACAACCAACACTATGGATTGTTTTTTGATAACTCCTTAAAAAACCGTGTGAGTTTCCATAAACCCGAGTTGCTGTATTCGTATTTACATTACCGCCTTCAGAATTAACAATTTTTTCATCCAAATTTAAAGCGGCAGCTTCACATTCAATGGCCATTTTGGTAGCCTCATCCACCGAAATTGGCCAATTATGTTCGATATCTATATCAGGTAATTCTCCTAAAGCCATAAGATTCTCATCGGCCAATCCAGAACAATCATCCGCGGCGGTGTATTTAGCAAAAGAACATGCTTTTCTTATTGTTTCTTTTAGTGCAGATGGATTTAAATCTGAGGTACTAGCGCGCCCTTTTCTAGAATTAATATAAACAGTTACAGTTAAACCACATCCATTCGTATATTCAATATTCTCAATATCACCCAATCTGGCTGTAACACTAAAACCCGTATCCTTAAATGCGCCTACTGCCGCTTGGTCAGCTCCTTCAATTGATGCTTGTTCTAAAACATCAGCCACGATAGATTCAAGATACTCTCGATTGATTTCTTTATGCATAGTCCCTCAGACAAATGGGTTGTGTAAATAAGTTTGCAATTCTAATATAAAAAAACATTTATAATAAGTTTGTAGTATTTTTAATATGAATAAATAAATTAATCAGGCCAAATAAGTGGAAAATAAATCAACCAAAAGCAAAACAAAAAAGAAGCATGAGCACCATGAATTACAGAAACTCGGGGAAGCTTTATTGACAATTTCTGAGGAAAAATTGATTTCTTTTGATCTTGATGAAGAATTATTTGATGCTATTAAATTAGGCAAAAAAATTAGTTCGCATGGAGCCCTGCGACGACAAAAGCAACTCATCGGGAAATTGATGAAACATCTGGATCCCGAGCCGATTCAAACTAAATTTTATGCATTAAACAAAGATTCGAACCGTGCAAAAGAAACCTTTAAACGTGCAGAAAAGTGGCGAGAAATCCTTCTAATTGAGAGAAATGAAGGCATAGATAAATACAATAAAATGATTGGCTTTAAAAATGAAAACATATCAATATTACTTAATGAATTAGAATTAATTAACGCAGAGAATAAAAAAACTCAATTAAAACGAAAATTATTTAAGATAATTCATAAGGATCTCAGTACAGTATAATATTGAATTAATAATGCACAGAAACTAGATATTAAGAATTAATCTATTAGAATGTGTATTCAGAAATACCACATATTGAATTGAGCATAAAATAAATGAAAAAAGCAAAAGTAAGTATAATTATGGGCTCCAAATCAGATTGGAGCACAATGAAACATTGTGCTGATATGCTAGAAAAACTTGCAATTAATCATGAAGTAAAAATTGTGTCCGCGCATCGCACTCCTGATTTATTATTCTCTTATGCTGAAAATGCCATCAGTAATGACATTCAAGTAATTATTGCAGGAGCTGGTGGCGCTGCTCATTTACCTGGAATGGTGGCGTCAAAAACTCGCATACCAGTATTAGGTGTCCCAGTAGAATCAAAAACAATGAAAGGTATTGATTCGTTATTATCAATCAGTCAAATGCCTGCAGGTATCCCAGTGGGTACACTGGCAATTGGAAAAGCAGGCGCGACTAATGCCGCATTGTTAGCTGCAGCTATTTTGGGAATATCAGATGCAAAAATTGCTAAGAAAATTGAGAATTTTCGCAGCACACAAACGAAAAATATCCTCGAAAACAATGATCCTCGTCAATCGTGACAAAAATAGGGATTATTGGAGCTGGGCAATTAGGACAAATGCTCGGCTATGCGGCAAAAAAACTCAATATTGAATGTATTTTTTTAGATCCGAATTTGAATTCACCAGCTAAAAGCGCTGGTGAGGTTCTTAATTATGAATTCAGTGATCTTGAAGGGATAAAAAAATTATCCTCAATGGTCGATGTGATTACCTATGAATTTGAGAATGTACCGGTTGAAGCAATTGATGCCCTTGGTAGTAAATTTGTTTTTCCGGGCGCAAGAGCGCTTGAAATTGCCCAAGATCGTCTAAAGGAAAAGAAGCTATTTGAATCACTGGGCATACCAGTAGCCAAATATAAGGTAATCAATTCTTTTGATGACCTTCAAAATACGGCGTCAGAAATAAACTACCCGTTTATATTAAAAACACGACGTTTTGGCTATGACGGTAAAGGTCAAATCACTATTAATTCACCTAATGATATAGCAATTGCGTGGTCTCAATTAAAAGATCATCAATTAATCGCCGAGCAAATGATAATGTTCGATTATGAGGTCTCAGCTATTGGTGCAAGAAATATCTCTGGAAATATAGCCTCTTACCCGCTTACTCAAAATAAACATAAAGAAGGTATATTGAGAACTTCTATTACAAAAAATGACAATCAGAAACTTGTCGATGATGCGTATAAATTTCACACCAAAATTTTAACTGAACTCGATTATGTTGGAGTTCTTGCCCTTGAATTATTCGTCGTTAAAGGCAAATTAATTGCCAATGAATTTGCTCCACGTGTTCACAATTCTGGACATTGGACTATTGAGGGAGCTCATTCAAGTCAATTCGAGAATCACTTGCGTGCAATTCTAGATTTAAAATTAGGAGATACATCTAACCTTGGCTTTGTCGGCATGGAAAATTTAATTGGGGCTATACCTAATGGTTTAAAAAGCTTAAATCCAAAAGAATATTTTGTGCATGATTATGGGAAAGCACCCAGGCCAAAACGAAAATTAGGGCATGTCACTGTTATTGCAACTACTCAAGAAGAAAGATTAGAAAAACTTCAAAAAATCCGTGTAATTCTCGAAAATAAAGATCTCAATTAGGCTGTACCACCAACTGTAATCTTATCAATTTTGAGTGTTGGCTGACCAACGCCAACAGGTACAGATTGACCTTCTTTACCGCAAGTTCCTACGCCGGCATCCAACTCTAAGTTATTTCCAACCATAGATATTTTCCCAAGAACATCTGGGCCATCGCCAATTAACATTGCACCTTTGACTGGATAAGTTACTTTTCCATTTTCTATCATGTAGGCTTCACTTGCTGAGAAGACAAATTTTCCTGAGGTGATATCTACTTGCCCACCAGAAAAGTTTGGTGCATATATTCCATGCTTCACCGAAGCGATTATCTCTTCATGCTCGTGCGGTCCAGCTAACATATATGTATTAGTCATACGCGGCATTGGTATATGCGCATACGATTCTCTTCGACCATTTCCAGTTGGCATGACGTTCATTAGATTGGCATTCATTCTATCTTGCATGTATCCCTTTAAGACACCATCTTGAATGAGTACATTGTATTGTCCCGGAACCCCCTCATCGTCAATAGAAAGAGACCCTCTTCTGTTAGGGATAGTTCCATCATCAACTATTGTGCATAATGATGAAGCAACCTGATCACCTACTCTTCCTGAAAATGTGGATACCCCTTTACGATTAAAATCACCCTCAAGACCATGACCAACAGCCTCATGAAGTAAAATGCCAGGCCAACCAGAACCCAATACAATAGGCATACTTCCGGCAGGCGCAGCCAATGCCTCCATTTGAACTGAAGCTTGCCGGATGGCTTCTTTGGCTAAATCAATGCCAATTGTATTATCAAGAAAATAGTCTAAGCCCGATCGAGATCCACCTCCCGCATAACCTTGTTCACGACGATTATTTTTTTCTAATATAACACTGACATTAAGTCTGACTAATGGCCTTATATCAGCGAGTAATGGGCCATTAGCTGTGGCAATAAGGATCATGTCTTGATTACTACTCAAGCTGATATTAACTTGCTCTATTCGATCATCTAGTTGTCGTGCTACATCATTAATCTCAGTAATTAAATCAATCTTAGCTTGGTCAGAAATACTATTAAGTGGATCAATCGCTGAGTATCTTTCTTTAGGTTCTTTGGATAGAGGAACTTTCATGGAAACTGATTTTCCATGACGCGCAATTGAACGAGTAGCACTAGCAGCCTCTTTAATTGCGGATAAGTTTAAATCATCAGAATAAGCAAAGCCGGTCTTATCACCACTGACAGCGCGCACGCCCACGCCCTTATCCAAACTAAAGACCCCCTCTTTAATCTTTCCATCTTCCATAGACCAAGATTCTTGACGATTGATCTGAAAATATAGATCAGCTATATCAATACCTTTAGTATGAATGGATTTTATAATTTTTGAGACATCAGCTTCATGCAATTGAGCTGATTCTAATATTGCTGATTTTACTGTATTTAGTGTTGTTGTTTGCAATTTAATTAACCTAGTAAGATTGATAAAAAATTAAGATGTACATCCATACTTTTCACTCATAAGTGCAAAATTTTGTGCATTTATGGCATTTATATTCGGCATTTCAAAAGTTCCTGGCACATCGTAATATATTTGTGCCATTTCTTGTAATGGTTTTTTAAATATTTGTGAAAAAAGCAATAAAGCCGCGGCAGCTGGAGGTCCAGCAACAACAGCACCAACTATGGGTAATGTATTGCCATAATTTGTACTCACAATCGCAGCTTGATCATACTCCATCGCAATTAAATCAACACTCCCTAGAACACCAATATCTGCTGCTGGTCCCTTAAGATTTAAATTACATGTAATAGCTTTGCCGTTTTCTAACTTAAAGTCACCAGTAATTTCATCAAATCCAAAGCCCTTATTAAATACATCTCGAAAATCTAGAGATAATCTTCTTGGCAGTGCAACTACACTCAAAAGGCCAAACATTCTTCCTGCACCTGGCTCAACCTCCTCTAACTGACCCGCACCAAGACTGACATTGAAATCACCTTGGGTATACTCAAGATAATCCTCTCTAGGGCCACCAGCCCATTTAATATCAATTTCAATTTCCATTTCATCGCTGTCTATTATCGGCTGATAGTCTAGATTTTTCAGTGTATCTATTACATTCGAACTACTTAACTTACCTTCAAAATAAGTATGCTGACCAGTTTCATACGAATCATCCAATATCCAACCAGCATTGGCATTGATGGAGAAGCTTTCTGCTTGAGTTTCGATTTCAACCGCCCTTAAACCATCCTCAAATTTCACAAAGTCAGCGCTGAAAGTTCCCATAAAATGATTAGAAAAAGAAAAGTCTTCAACTCTTATGAGTATGGATGGAAGCTCTATTAGATTAAGTGAATTACCGCTCCATGCACCATTTGACTTACCAATATTCAATACCTCCATATCGACCTCTATGGGAAGCTGATCTTTAAAATCATAAGGAAAATTAATTAAGCCCTCTGCTTGCTCTCCATACAAATCAATAATCCAGCCATTTGATCCTCGATTAGCAACAACTCTCTGATCATCAAAAGAACGTCCATAGATATCAAAATTTTCCATAGTTAGATCAATTGACCTTATGAAATTGGCATTTTCAGATTGCTTTGCATTAACTTTTGTAAAATTCAACCAATCATCAAA
>CAJJBK010000065.1 GCA_905182415.1 uncultured Woeseiaceae bacterium
GTCGAATATGAGGACAATGATTTATCGAAAATCACTTCAATTTTAGAGAAAATCACTAATCGGCTTACCGCTGCAATTGTTAGTAATGAAATTCCTTTTCAACAAAAAATTCTCGGCATGACGGTAAACGGTACCACCTATTGTGGTATGCGAGCTAGAACAACTGGAGCTCCCCAGAATCATTGGTTTGGACCAAGTGGTGACCCTCGTGCCGCTGGTATTGGAACACCAGAAGCTATTCGAAATACTTGGAGCAGTCATCGTGAGATCATCTTTGACCAAGGCCCATTATCGGTAGATTGGAAACCGCCAAAATCTTCGGAGCCTAGCAATGAAAAGTAAACTAGATACAGGTTCGTCAATCTTTACGATAATGACAGAATTATCAAATAAACATGATGCAATTAATTTGTCTCAAGGTTTTCCTGGGTTTAATCCAGACCCCAGATTACTGGAATTGGTATGCAAATATATTCGCAGTGATAATAATCAGTATGCACCAATGGCCGGAATACCAGCGCTGCAGGATTGTATTGCAGAAAAAATCAAAAAATTCTATGGAAGAACGATTGATGCCCGTCAAGAAGTTACCATTTGCGATGGGGCTACGGAGGGACTCTTTAGTGTCATTCAGGCAGTGGTTTACCCTAACGATGAAGTGATTGTTTTTGATCCAGCTTATGATAATTATGGACCTGATATAGTTTTAGCGGGCGCCATAACCCGACATGTTCCACTCATAAGAACAAAAGAACGAAATGATTATCATATTGACTGGCAAAAGTTAAAAGACACTATTAATGAGAAAACAAAATTAATAATCTTAAATTTTCCGCATAACCCAACTGGCGCTATCTTACGATCTGAGGATCTTGATACATTAGCCGATATTCTTCGTGATACCTCTATATATATAATGTCAGACGAAGTCTATGAGCACATTGTTTTTGATGGTAAAAAACATTTAAGTCTGGCGAGTCATGATGAGCTCTGGTCGCGATCTTTTGTAATTTCCTCATTCGGCAAAACATTTCATGCAACTGGTTGGAAAGTCGGTTATTGCGCTGCACCCATTGAGCTTAGCAAGGAGATGAGACAAATACATCAGTGGACCTGCTATTCAGTTGTAACTCCTATTCAGCACGGTTTAGCTGAATTTATGCACACCTATCCTGACTACATTGAGTCCTTGTCGAGTTTCTATGAGGCAAAAAGAGATTATTTTTGTAAATTAATAGAGCCCTCTAAGTTCTCATATCAAGTTTCTGCCGGTTCTTTCTATCAATTATTAGATTACAGCGGAATTTCTGAAGAAAAAGACACCTCTTTTGCCAAAAAGCTAACTGAAGAAATTGGTGTCGCATCTATTCCAATATCTGTATTTTACGAAACCCCCCCTTTTGAGCAAAAACTCAGATTTTGCTTTGCAAAAGAGGATGGCATCTTAGAGCAAGCAGCAGAGAAGTTATGCAGACTTTAAAAACAACTTTCTAGCTATGATTACTACAAAATTTCGATATACCACGGTAACTGCAGTTGTAATTGCAAATATGATCGGGACCGGTGTTTTCACTAGCCTTGGGTTTCAATTATTGGATATTCAATCTGGTTTTACTATTCTCCTGCTTTGGGTGCTTGGAGGAGTAATTGCACTCTGTGGCTCGATGACATATGCAGAACTCGGTGCTGCTCTTCCGCGATCGGGTGGCGAATATAACTTTCTCTCAAAAATATATCATCCGTGTGCAGGTTTTATCTCTGGCTGGGTATCGGCAACCATTGGGTTTGCAGCGCCTATTGCTTTGACGGCGATTACATTTTCTGCTTATTTAATGTCTTTATTTCCCGGGTTTGATGCACCTTGGGTTCGACAATGTATTGCATGTGGATTGGTTTTAAGCCTAGCCATTACACATTCAAGCAACAGAAAGAACAGTGGCAGACTTCAAGTTATATTCACCATTCTTAAAGTAGCCATCATCATTTTATTTTGCCTGAGCGCTCTTATGCTTTCTAATGATATCCAACCCATCTCCTTTAAGCCTTCCACAAATGATATCGATTTAATATTAAATGGTTCATTTGCAGTATCATTAATTTACGTAAGCTATGCATATACGGGATGGAATGCCGCCACCTATTTAAGCAGCGAATTAGAAGATCCTCAAAAAAACCTTCCTAAAATTTTAATCTCAGGAACTTTGATCGTCATGGTGCTCTACGTTCTCTTGAATTATGTTTTTTTAACGGTAACCCCCATTGAAAATATGCAAGGTAAACTTGAAATAGGTTATATAGCAGCTCAATCTGCTTTTGGTAATATCGGTGCGAAATTTACAGGATTAGCGCTGGCGCTACTGCTGATCTCCACCGTGAGTGCAATGACTTTAGCTGGACCTAGAGTACTTCAAGTTATTGGTGAAGATTTTACTATCTTGAAGTTCCTATCAAAAACAACGCAAGATAAAATTCCAACCGCAGCCATTTATACACAATCATTGATTGCAATATTATTCATCGTTACATCAAGCTTTGAATCTATTCTTATTTTTGCTGGATTTACACTTGCTTTAAATTCCTTTGCTACAGTCCTAGGGATATTTGTTCTAAGAGTGAAACAACCCAATCTTATAAGGCCATACAAAACCTTCGCATTCCCCATTCCGCCATTAATCTATTTAAGCCTAACAGCATGGACCTTATACTTTGTTATTATC
Organism: uncultured Woeseiaceae bacterium; assembly: GCA_905182415.1. Classification (GTDB taxonomy): domain Bacteria; phylum Pseudomonadota; class Gammaproteobacteria; order Steroidobacterales; family Woeseiaceae; genus SP4260. Next base: position 2,718 of record CAJJBK010000065.1, read on the forward strand.
AACAAACCCGTGGAAGGTCTATTCAGCTTGGCTATAATAATATCAGGTGGGTTGGTGTACCTATTCTCCACGCTTCGAACCGAGAAATAAACAAAACAATAAATTCTTATTACTAAAGAGATACTCAATGATCAAAAAAACCACTCTCCTCTTCTTGTCTTTTCTTATTATTAGCACTATAAATGCACAATCCATGGAAGATCAAGCAGTTATATGGTTAAAAGAATTCATAAAAATTGATACCATCAATCCCCCAGGAAATGAATTTAGAGCAGTAGAATTTTATAAAAAAATATTTGATGCTGAAGGTATTGATTATACAACGGCTGAAAGCGCTCCAGGCAGGGGGAATATTTGGGCCCGAATAAAAGGTGGCAATGAACCAGCTCTTATTTTACTCCAGCACACCGACGTTGTTCCAGCTGATCAAAAATACTGGACAGTCGATCCATTGCTAGGTGAAGAACGGGATGGTTATATATGGGGAAGAGGTGCACTAGACATGAAAAATACCGGTATCTCCCAACTGGCTACTTTCCTAAGCTTACATAGAAACAATGCACCGCTAAATCGTGATGTTGTCTTTGTGGCATCGGCTGATGAAGAAGCCGGAGGCTACTATGGAGTCGGCTGGCTAATTGAAAATCATCCTCAAATATTTGCGAATGCTGGCTTACTTATAAATGAGGGTGGTGGTGGAGAATTTAATGGCACAGAGACCATTTTCAGTGTCGAAGTAACTCAAAAAGTGCCTGTCTGGTTAAGGCTAACAGCTACTGATACTCCAGGACACGGATCAATGCCAAATCCAACTAGCGCGGTCACTAAGATGATTACTGCCTTGAACACTATCAAGAATCATGCATTTCCAGCAAGAATCATACCTTCGGTTGATGCTGTATTTTCCTCAATGAGTTTGAGCGCTGCCCCTGAATGGGCTGATGCCTATGCGGATATGTCATTGGCCATTAAAGACCCAGAATTTTTAAAGAATTTACAATTACACTCTCCCAGTCAGCATGCGTTAACAAGGGATACCTGCTCAATAACTCGTTTTGGTGCTTCGAATAAAATCAATGTAGTTCCTCCAGAATCATGGGCTGAAATTGATTGCAGGATACTTCCCGATAGAACTGCCGAGAATTTTATTGCTGATTTTAATTCATTGCTAAACGATCAAGATGTTAGTGTTGAAGTTATAATGGCTTTTACTTCTGCTGTTTCTTCTGCAAACAGTAGACTCTATCAAGCCATTGAAAAAGTTACTGGTGAGCGCCATCCCGGATCTAGAGTAACCCCAGGTGTTAGCACTGGATTTACGGATAGTCACTTTACTAGAGATTTAGGTATCTCAAGCTATGGATTTGACCCTATAATCGTACCAGAAAAAGAATTTACTAGAATTCATGGCAACGATGAACGAGTCAGTGTTGTTGGCTTTAAGCGAGGCGTAATAGATTTATTAGCCATTATCAGTGATGTCGTATACGACTAAATCCCCATCAATTTGGAAGCATTCTTTGATACTAGCTGATGGATTTCTTGCTCATTATAACCTAGATCTAAGCACATATTAATAACAGCTCTAAATCCATCTACTGGAGATGGATTACCCACTTGGCCAAGATCCGATCCCAATATAGTTTTATCAATACCGGCTGCTTTAATCATATTATTCAACTCTTCTGGCTCATAAAACTTATACTTAGAACGCTGAACAAACATACACATAGAATGCTCTATATACGCTCCTATAGAGACCAATTGGGTAATATCGGTAAGTGATGCACCTACGATATATGTGGGATGATTACACAAAAGACGACTCACACCCCGCTTTTTAGCTTCATCAAAAAGAGGCCAAATCTCTGAAATATGCAAGTGACCCGAAGATAACACTAAGTCATTTCCGGCAATCAAATCTAAAATAAATTTTACTTCATCGAGTAGCAAGCCATCATTAGTAGTGACTCTCAATGGTGTTGGTGCTAGCATTGCTTCTTTAGTGGTTGGAAATTTTTCCTCGAAATTCTTGTCTTTTTTATGGGCATTAATGTGATTTTCGGCAGAAAAAGTCGGCATCCAAACTAATTTAGCTCCTAAATTAATCCCATGATCAACGGCATATCGATTGAGCCCACCTGAAGTATTGTTAAGCGGCACACCAGATAAAAGCTGAACGTTTAGATGGCTAAAATGATTCATAAGTAATTCGGTAACAGGAGTTACTGAGTAATAATGATCTTTAAATAAAAGCGCCTTCATTCCTACATCAGAAGCCTCTTTGGCAGCCTCGATATGATCAATAGAGCGAGGCATAACAGATGGTCCAGAGTGGCAATGAAGATCAACCGCCCCCACAAGTAAACGTTCTATTAAAACTTTTCGCTCCTCAGAAGCGTGCTTGTAATTATCCATTATTTACTCTTTGAATTAATTTAGTTGTTCTGTGAGATTTTTAAGAGCACTTTTTAAGAGCGTCTGATCAGAACCAATGATAAACAGTGAAAAGCCTTTATCTCGCCAAGTATCTATTGCCCTTGAGTCTGACAGATATATCCCCAGTGGAATATTAGCTTTTTTAGCCGCAATAACGACTCGATCAATTGAGTTAATAACACGACTATCATTTATATCAACGCAATCTAAAGAGACCGCTAAGTCTGCAGTACCAATAAATAGGCAGTCAATGCCTTCCTGACTAACGATATCATCGATATTATCAACCGCCTGTTTTTCTTCGATCTGACAAATTAACGCGGTTTTATTATTGGCTTTATCGATCATTTTGCTTAGAGATAGTGATCCATAATTACCTGAACGTGACGAATTAGAAAAACCTCTTTTCCCTAATGGGAAATTAGCATCACGATACTTTGCGAATGAGATCACATCTTTAGCATCGTCTATAGAGTTTATATGCGGCACAAGGACGCCATCTGCACCTTGATCCAAGGCATTAAGTATATATTCATCACTTGATTTTGGAACACGCACCATAACTGGAATGCTCGATGATTTTGCCGCCATGATTGAGGTATCCAATTCACTCCTATCAAATGGAGCATGCTCAGCATCAAGAACAATAAATGATAAATTACATGATGATACTATTTCAACTAACTGATAATTAGGTGTTTTTATGAAAATACCAATCAATTCTTTACCACTTTTTACGAGGGCTCTGAAGTCCGATGCCATCAATTAAACCTCACTCTCATCGAAATTTTGATAATCGACTAGATGCATATAATCCTCTCTTAGAGGAGCAAAAATATCTAAATTAAGAACTGGTTCATCGCCAAATGGTTCGGCGTAATGCTCAATATTTGGTGGGATTCTAATAACCGAACCAGGACCGCCTTCAAACACTTCATCCCCAATATGAAAACGAACTTTACCTTGAACGATATATACAGCTTGCTCAAATGGATGTGAATGTGGGTTAATTTCCATACCTGGCTCAAGTGTATTCATCACCATCATGAATTGATCTCCTCGAAAGCCCTTTCTAGAGACTCCTGGCCTCACCTCTTCCCCTTCGATGGTATCCCAATTATATAACTTAGCTTTTTTCGTCATTTCTCATCACCCCTAACAATTATTATAATTTTTTATTCAACGCATCATCGGAAACAAATTGTCGCCAATAATCAGGTCTTAACTCTTGCTGTGCGTAGGATTCAACCTGATCAGATGTAACACCAATCAAATCCGAAGCATTCATATTTTTTTCCTTTAAGTACCCATTTAATTGATTGATATTCTCTTCAATTACCTCAAAACCTCCAGTAAAAATCGCAGAAGTTTGTTCGACAGCGGTTGCTCCTGCCAGCATCATTCTTGCTATATCATACCCATCTCGTGCGCCATTTGTACCAATTAATGGATAGTTTGATTCTAACAATTGACGACTTTCGCTCAACCAGCGACAAGTTATAGGTAGAGCCCAACGACCTCCATAAGCACCTTTCGTCCCCAATATCGGCTGCATTGAATTCAGGTCTGGTATCAGTGCCATCACTCGACCCATCATGACAACAGCATCTGCGCCTGCTTCTTTCGCAGAAAATGCCAGTTGACTGACATTCTCACTCATCCCTGATGTTTTTGCCCACAAGTGACCTTGAAATACCTTCCTTACTTCTCGAATAATCTCGCTTGCTTTAATTGGATCAAATGTTAAACGAATATCTTTACCTGCCTCTATACCATGCGGTGCGCCTATGTTGATCTCTAAAACACGTATTCCTAGTTTTTGAGCAAGTTCTGCATACTCAATCAAAGAGGATGTACTTGCAGGGATAAGACTTGCCACCACATACGACTTATATTCTGCCGCTTGTTTATCTAAGCGTGCAATTGTTCGTAACCATTCTTCTGAACCAATACTTATTAACCCTGACCTCCCAAATAGACTAGTGCTTAATCCTTTATCTTTTTGCCAATCAAGTTGCGTTAGATTTTGACCTACCATCGAGTAATCTGTTTTATCCAGTTGTTGCCTAGCTAATTTACTTTCGTTAGTGGATTTTGCTACCACGGCTGCCGCACCAGATTTAAGTGCCATAATGATCCCAGCCTCTTCGATAAGATGTTCGCCAGAACCACATATCAATGGATTCTTTAGAGGTAATGATCCTAAAGTTATTTTTAATCTTGCATTAATCATAAATACATCATTAATTTTGCTCTTGACTGAATACATTTATTCTTTGAGAAGCCACAAACAAGAAGCTGCTAATTACTAACACTATTAGTACATTCATCGAATCCCTTCCAAGCCATAGAGTGGCACTGCCAACCACCAAGGATAAGCATACACAGCATAGCATTCGTAAAATACCATTTGGTGATCTAAAATTAGCCTCACGTAATGCAGAAGCAATCATCAGTCCGGATGCTAGACAAGTCAGGAAGATCAATAACACCTCAATCCAAGTACCCCTAAGTAAGAGACTGTCATTGTAGACAAACAAAAAAGGCAAAAAATAGGCTGCAATACCCAATTTTATGGCCGTAAAGCTTGTTCGCCATAAAGAAGCTTCCGCTATTCCTGCCGCGACAAAGGATGCAACAGCAACCGGAGGAGTAATCATTGAAAGTAATCCAAAATAAAATATAAATAGATGCGCCGCTAAAACCGGAACACCCATTTCAATTACTGCAGGCGCTAGGACAACCGATAAGACAATATAGACAGCCGCTGTAGGCATACCCATGCCCAAGATGATAGCAATGATACCGGTTAATATAAGCATCACTAGTAAACCATATTGAGCTCCGATTTCGGTTAAACCTAAAGTTAAATTAAAGCCAAGGCCAGTAATATTAAGAACACCCACAATTATTCCGGCTGCGCCACCAATTAATATAATAGGAATTAATGTCTTTGAAACGTTTCCCAAAAATTCCATTACTAAGGATAAACTAGGTTTTATAGTACGCAATATAAGGCCGGCTAAAATCGCCAAAAAACCAGATATTAATGCAGATTTTGCTGGTTGCAATCCAATTACAAACATTAAAAAAATTAAGCTTACAATTGGAATCAAATGCAAACCTTTTTGCTTAATCAATCTACTAAATACAGGTGTTTCACTTTTTTTCAAACCTTTTAGATTATTGTCCTTAGCCATAAGGTCAACTTGAGCAAACAATATCACATAGTATATGACAGCCGGTAAAGCAGCAGCACCGACAACTTCAAGATAAGGAATATCCAAAAACTCAGCAATTAAAAAAGCCGTTGCTCCCATCACCGGTGGTGCGAGTTGACCTCCATTAGATGCGATCGCTTCGACTGCAGCCGCAAAATAACCAGGAAGCCCAGTTTTTTTCATTAGAGGGATGGTTACAACCCCAGTAGACATTACATTGCCAACGGTGGAACCACTAATTGATCCAAATATCGAACTTGCGACTATCGAGACTTTAGCTGGACCGCCTCTAAAATGCCCCATTAATGACAGTGAGATATCAGTTAAAAATTGGCCACCACCGCTGGTTTTCATTAATTCGCCCATTAATAAGAAACCAAATACAACAGAACAAACAATCGATAAGATTAGACCAGGAACGCCTCCACTGTCAGCATAAAAATACAGTATCAATCTAGTTGGACTAACGGCTGTACCTTCAAAAATACCACTCAAATTATGACCTAAAAATCCATAAGCAATAAACACAACCGCTAAAATCGTAATTGCAGAACCACAAAATCGACGAAGCGCTTCAATCAATAGAATTATAGCTAAGGCACCCGGTAACCATTTCTCAATACCTCGATTCGCTAAATCGGTTAACCAATCTATATAATTCACTGCAACCCAACCCCATGACATCAGCGCTAATAGGCCTAGACCAACATCAAGTAAAATCGCTGAACTACCCTTATAAGATGGCTTTAGCAAGAATCCAGCGGCAATTGATACCGCAAGCATTAATGAGATATAGCTTGCTGTAACCACTCCAATATTAAGGCGCACAGGTACATCAAGTATCCAAAGCATACCCAGTAAAACCAATGATGCTAAATAAAAATTCTTTAGTTTTAGTGACACCCATTCTAAAGGCATAAAAATATACTCTAATAATTACTCATAAATTATTTCACAAATGAGGCTGTCATCCTGGATACTTCAATAGCGAGATAGTAATAATTGATTTCTTGCTTCAGATTCATCATTCCACCGATTTTTATCTTGGTAATACTTGATAGCACCAGAATGAAATGGAATAGTATGATTTTTTCCAACAAAAAGACTTGGATGGCCTCTCTTAAGAGCGGCAAATTGTGTTTGAAGTTCTTCCCAACTCTCTTCTATTACTCTCACTATCCCTAAAGCATCCTCATCAGACATAACCGATGACGTAACGAGATAAATATCCACAGAGCCTGTCAACAATCCCTCGGTTGCACCAGGTAATTGGTCTTCCTCTGAAACTGTATAGGTATTAAACCCTTGCCCTAAACTATCAAAATATTGTTGTACATTCTCAATATCTGACATATCTAAAAAACGAATGCCTCCTGGTGTTGTTGCATTGGCTTTTCGAACATTGCCTTGACCAAGAGCAATGGGAGCAGCATCTGCAAGGCCATCAGTAACCGCTGTTATACCTTGAGGCAAACCTCCTACAGTGATAGATTTATAATCACCTTTTCTTAAACCAGACACCATCAACATCGAGCTATTCCCTATGCTTAAGGTTATATTTGCAGATTGCTCATCGACCACACTTCTTCCATTTAGGTCGCTAACAAAATGCAAATCAGAATCCCCTCTTACCATATAGCCATAAGGCATTGCCCAAAAACGCATTAATACTCTCAGATTTGGTTGTTCTTGAAGGTTCATTTTTCCTTGATAGTAACTACCAGCTTCAATGCTAGTACTAAACCCCAACGACATCTCACCATTATTAATGAGAGGAACATAAACAGCTGAACCGGATGCAGGTTGAGCTATAGCTCGCTTATCAAGTTTTTCTGAGAATAACTTTGATAGCCCCGTTCCAACCACATAATAAAAAGTTCCCGCTGGATTAGTACCAATAGTAATCGATTTAGAATTATTACTGTCCGCGCATGAAGCTATTGCTAAAAATACCATTAAAAAGATTATTTTTTTTAAAAAAATCATCAAACATACTCCAATTTTTATTCATTAGTTCAAGCAATAATCAGTCAAGTAGGCGTTTCGGTTATTCGAAATAACGGTTTATTCCACCAATTATTAGTGTAAGTTAATCCTGTCAAGTATGATAAACCATTAAGAAAATTTTTATTTACAAATACAAATATTACAAAAGACTAAAAATATGACAATAATTTCTGTTAGTTTGAATGAGATTGAAAGCCATACAATAAGAGCTCTGGAGAATCACGGTGCTGCATCTTGGGTGGCAAAAGAAGTGGCAAAAGCTGTAAGAGTGGCTGAAGCCGAAAACAATAAAATTTGTGGTCTCTATTATCTTGATAGTTATTGTAAGCAACTACAAAGTGGCAGGGTAGATGGTCAAATACAACCAGAAGTGGCACAACCCAAGTCCGGCTCTATATATGTTGATGCTAAAGATGGTTTTGCTCAAGCTGCATTCTCAAAAGGCCTTCAATCTGCAGTAGAGAGTGCTAAAGAAAATGGAATCTGTCTATTTGTAATAGCACATTCACATACCTGCACTTCTCTGGGTTACTTTACCGCACAAATAGCTAAACATGGACTTATAGGAATAGGAACAACGAATGCACCTGCATGTGTTTCGCCACCGGGGGGTAACAAGCCGATACTGGGCACCAATCCAATTTCAATGGCGGTCCCATCTCCCAACAAGACGGTCGCTTTCCAATTCGATCAATCAACAAGTGCAATTGCAATCGGAAAGATTCGTATGGCAGCAGCAGCTAATGAAGCTATTCCTGAAGGCTGGGCAATAGATAGGGACGGTAACCCAACAACAAATGCCGAAGCTGCTCTTGGTGGATCACTTTTATCATCGGGAGGCTATAAAGGTTATGGTTTTGGATTGATGGCTGAAGTCTTAGCTTCCGCTCTCACCGGTTCTGTAAGCAGTATAAATGCACCACCATTGAAAACAACAAACGATGAACCGCATAGCCTTGGGCAATCCTATATACTTATTGATCCTGATTTTAATGGGAAAAAAGATCAATTTTCTGAGCATATTAGTAAATTATCTACTGCAGTTGAACATCAACCCAAAGCAAGACTGCCAGGGTCAAAGAAAAAGTTATCATCAAATATTGAAATCGATGCCACTCTGTGGGATCAAGTACTGAAACTAGCTTCCAGTCAACCAATATAAATTATCGAGCTCTTTGAAAATTTTCTATAATTTCTAGGTTAGCTTCAACAATACGGTAATCTTGATTTAAGGCGCTTATCTTCGACGTTAACTCAGCTTGATTCTCAATTTTAAAAAAAGCGCGATGAATTCTAGGGAAGTCATTTACAAGCGTTAAATTAAAATCAGATGCGATAGAAGCTGCATCAACCTCACTCTTGGTAGTGACAATAATATTACCTGTAATTACCGCAAGTTTACGAGTAGCTTCGTTGTAAGCCAATTGATATGCGTTAATATTCAAAGCAGAGTTTTGCTGCAGCATTCCTCTAGTAGTTATAGCTTCAATTAACACATCATAGCCGCCTATTTGATTTGACCAGAGGATATTTTGATCATTAAGATTTTTATCGCCCGACGCATATACCCTACCCTTAGGAATCAATCTATAAGAAGTATCATTAAAAAGAACTTCTGGCCCATTAGCTTGTAAAGATAAAAGATCTGCCTCACCGTCCGAAATTTGAGAAAAAACCACCTGCGATAAAAACAACAATACTATGAAAGTTAGGCCCTCAATAAGAATAGTCAGGCTTTTTTTTGAGCTATAAAACTTCAAGTTATTAGTATACATTATCTTCCAAAAACTGTTAATTTCCAATTATTTAGATCACCTTCATTATTTAATTTCTTATCTACTATTTTGATCACCCAGTCACCATTAGAATTTTCTCCATAAAAAGCATTACTAAGCATATTAAAGCATGTGGAGACACTACTGAACCCATTAAAAGGTGGTAATAGGACTGATCGTGTTCCTTGAGGCGAAGTTAACGCTATCGATAGATCACTTGGTTTACCATGAGACAAACAGATGTTCACATTTATTGCTTCTATTGTTAGATTATTTGAGTCGGTCAATGTTGCGCTTCGTCCTGTATTTGAATTATCAGGGATTGGTGCATTTAATGTACCACTTGATTGTTCATTAGATGTAACAAATGTCCCTAAACTTTCTTGCGTATAATCCTTAGCTAAAACTACTGCAGCGGCTAAATCGATGCCACCAAAACCATAAAAATTATGAAACTTATATCCCGCTGCATTGGTAGTCCAAGCAGGTTCTGCAATATAACCATTAATTATTTTGCCTTCAATACTAGCATCAACTTGAACCGCTGAAACAGCTAAGATATGTTTAACATCTCGCCAGCTTAAATTTGGATTTACCTCCAAAAGAATTGCAATAGCACCACTTACAACGGGGGCCGATGCAGATGAACCGTAAAATGTTGATGTGTAATTACAGCTAGAGTTTAGACTGTGATTGCCCTTATTCTCAAATTCATTACCGTAAGCTGATAAATTACTTCTAACATAACCTTTATCACAACTGGATTGATCTGTAGTCATAATGGCTGGAGCATAAGAGGTATAGCCGGCACCCACAATATTGATGTCATAACCAGTTTCGCCACCAGGAGCTGAAACCCATATGGCAGATCCAGCTGTTGAATATGAGGCACGCGAACCTCCCGCATTTAATGCACCAACTAAAATCACATACGGAAGAGAATGCTCTGGATCCATACTGGTATTATTGCAACTTAGGTTATTACTATTAGCATCGGCACAGATGGCCTCACCAAAAGATTTAAATCCATTCCCCGCTGAAGCAACATAAATCGCTCCTTTTCCAGCTCTTAGGTTAGAGACACCATCTATATATTGAGCTTTTATCGCTGAATTAATTAGAAAGCTGCTAGTAGCATCATAACCATAACTTAAATTAAAGACATCAACGTCATTAGAATAACTTGCCCCACCCAGTGAACTAATAGCGTTTCCATAGGTACCTGATTTGAGTAAATTGAAACCTTTTAAAGATACTTTTGGTGCTACTCCCCTGCCACCCAAATTATTCCAGCCACTTGCCCCTATAATACCCGCAATACTTGTCCCATGATCACCCTCCGAAGTAGCTGAGGTAGGATCACTGCTGTTATCTAAGAAATTAAACGAACCATTAGTAACGATATTATCTTTTATATCCTCATGAGTTATTTCCAGACCTGAATCGACAACAGCAACGATTACACCTTTACCCGTATAACCTTCAATAATCACACCATCAGCATTAATATCTTTTGACGCAATTCCTGCGGTTGATGCAAAATTTAATTGGCCAATATTATCCAAGTGCCACTGATACTGATACAAAGGATCACTTTTTAGAGAAATAACTACAGTAGAAACCGATGAATCTATAAAGCCATCATTCACTTTAAATGAAAATGAATCATTAGATGGTTCTGTTACGCCCGAAAAAGTCTGATAGATAAATGCCCCTGTTATTTTATTAGTGATCGAAACGACACCTTTGCTTCCATTTGATACAAGACTGTATGCTAAATTACGATTATCTTGGCCAGTACCCGCCAAATTATCGTCTAGTGTATTCTGACTTTTAGGTAATAAGTTTAAGTCAAAAGAGCCTGAAACAGCGACTGGTGCAGTATGGACATTTTTATTTAATGGGTAAGCATCATTGTCATCATTCACTCCATCGTCATCATCATCTAAATCAGCATTGTTACCAATTCCGTCAGCATCAGTATCAACTGTTTCTGTTTTATCAAAAGGGAAAATATCATCAAGATCATCCACACTATCATTATCATCATTCAAATCAATAACATCTGGAAAACTATCCGCATCCGCATCAGTAAGCTCACGAATTAACGTTGAGTTAGAAAACATTTTTTCAATAGAGGTAGCTGCAATAAACTGACTGTAATCGAAATTACCCTCTAATGCCTGCTGTATTGAATTTTTAATAGAAGTGCGAGCAAATAATAATAATTCTGGAGTAATATTATCCACTGGGTTTAAAGACTTTTCCTCCAATAGTGCATTTACATTTGCAACACTCTTAGCCAATGACTCGATAAATACATTATCAAAATTTAAATCAGGGCCAATTTCGGCAACAATATTCGTAAAGTACTCATTTAGCGCATCTTTATTATAGAGAGCTTTTTGCCTAGTATTAACTATACTCGATAGTCGCTTGCTAGCCAGAGATCTGAACTGAATGATCGCGATGCCAGGCTGAGCGGATAACAAATCCTGGGCCGCAGATAACACCAAACCTATCTGGAAATTCACTCTCATTATTTCTCTAGCATTCTGATTACCCTCTTTAGCTAATGACCAAACATTCGTGGTCAATATTTCGTTTTTGCTGTTCGTGAGATTGAATGTCTTTATAAGTGTGTCAGCATCAGTTGAAGCCTCGATCAAAGTTGATAAAGGAGTTACTTGAACTATCGCGTCGATATCAACTGATGCCATCAGAAAAAGATTCGATTTTAGGCCAATTTGAGCATCAAAGCCTGCCTGAGAGAGAATTTTTTTATCGCATGCGTCACTACAAGCCAAAGAGTTTTTATCAAGATAGAAAAATCCTTCTGAATTTGTTGTTGTATACTTTTCATCGGCATCTAGAATATAATTACCATTGTTATCCACAAAAACCAAAGCACCCACCAATGGCCCATCAACCACCCTTCCTTCAAAGGCATCTTGAGTCGTTATTGTTATATTCTGAGTAGTGGTATTAATTCCAGCCATTGCCTCAACAATGAGGTCGTATTTATTGTCTCCATTAGAATCATGAGGTTTTTCATAATCAGGTGTAGTTAGAAAACTCAGAGCCCCATTTGCTTTCATGGTGAATAATTTCTCATCATCACCACCAACAATCGAATGCACAACTGATCTATTATTAGAATCAACGGCATTCAAAGTTACAACTGGCAGAGTTCCTTCCAAAAAAGAAATATCCGAATAATCAATCGTGTAAATAGGAGGCAGATAAACAACGCTCGGACTTGAGCCTCCACCGCCGCATGAAGCAATAAAAAAAAGCACGAAAACGCATAACGAAGTTAATTTATATTTTCTCATATTCTTAAGCCCGTCTAGCAGGTGTTAGTAATTTTAATAGAAACTATCTTAATTAGTAAATACAATAAAAAACTAATGTATTGAATATTTAGTTTGAAGAAAAATAAGATTACTACTTGAATAATACAGATAAAACTCCATTAAGTAATTGTAGATGCCTTAGGGGTCTAAATTAAAAAAATATAAACTTGCTTAAATAAAAGGAGTTACAAAATGGTTAATACAAGCTTTGATACAATCTGGAGAGATATTTCTCCATTCGCAGTTGGGTTTGATAGAACTTTTGGAACACTAGAGTTACTAGCTAATACTAGAGGAAAAGAGGCCAACTACCCGCCATATAATATTAGAAAAGTTACCGATGATCAGTACACGATCGAGCTCGCAGTTGCCGGCTTTGATGAAAAAGATATTGATGTCGAATTAACCGGTGAAAACCTGATTATAAAAGGGGTACGTGCTAAAGAAGCGTCAGATGGACTGCTTCACCAAGGTTTAGCAAATAGAGATTTCACGAAGAAATTTGTTCTTTCCGAGGATATGATTATTAAAGGTGCGGCGCTTTCCAATGGAATGCTCTACATTGGTATAGAAAGAATTATTCCTGAAAACAAAAAACCAAGAAAAATAAAACTTACCTCTAAAAGCAAATTATTAGGGTAAGTCAATTAGACAGCAAGGGTGATTTCTGCTCTTGCTGTTTATCTTCTAACTGCATTTATTATCATGGGTCTTGAAGCTTTACCCCTAGAATATTACAATACAGATTAAGAGATATCATAAAAATAGGATAAAAAATGTCAAAACACAACGCATTACAAATGTTTGGCCGATCCGGTAATCCGGCCCTTAATGACGCTACTTTCAGGAATGAAAATCGTGTTATAGGGCAAGTTATGACACTCCAAGGTACAGTTAACAAAACGGGTTTATTGCTAGGGATCTTGGTCCTTACAGCTTTATATACCTGGAACCTATTTTTTCAATCAGGCAATAACCCAGCTGCGGTTATGCCTATCGCAATTGGCGGAGCCATTGGTGGCTTTGTAATGGCTTTAGTCACAATGTTCAAGAAAACGTGGTCGCCAATAACTGCACCTATTTATGCGGCATTGGAAGGCTTGTTTTTAGGTGGAATCTCCGCAATATTTGAATCTCAATACCCTGGAATTGTCATTCAGGCTACAGGACTCACGTTAGGTACGCTAGCCTCATTACTGGTGTTGTATAAACTAGGAATCATTAAGCCAACAGAGAACTTTCGATTAATGATTGTTTCCGCCACTATGGGAATCGGTGTTTTGTACCTCATCAGCATGATTATGAATATGTTTGGTTCAACCGGTATTGGCTTTATCCACTCTAATGGTTTATTTGGAATCGGCTTTAGTTTGTTTGTTGTAGCTATAGCTGCCCTAAATCTCGTGCTGGACTTTGACTTTATCGAGCAAGGCTCAGAAATGGGAGCCCCTAAGTACATGGAATGGTTTGGTGCATTCTCACTAATGGTGACTCTGATTTGGCTGTATCTTGAAATGCTGAGATTATTAGCTAAACTCCGTAGTCGTTAGACAGCTTCCCTGTGGATTTTAATTCGCTTTTCTTTGGTTTAATTATTGTCCTATCAATGGCTGTTTTTCTGTATGTTGGAAAATTCAGAGCTTCAGAAAAACAACGTAATCGTGACGATAAAATCAATTGGCAATCCAATCGTTACCGCTATATCAAGATAGTTATTTTAATAATGGCAGTTATACTGGGTGTTGCATTGCTAACCAGATTATTTATTTAGTCAATGTAAATTAATTTCGCTGCCAAGGCAGTAAAAAAAATCGTCCAGAAAACATCCACCTTATTGCTGAGCCAACAAGCAAAGAGGTAAATGAAAACACTAAAGATATAACAATAAATATAGCATCCAAATCAGCGTTAAAAACGAGTAACGCCACTACAACCGCAATGCCAATAGCAAAACAAAGCCAATGCGTTATCAATGCTAATTTTTTTAAAAATTTTTCCATAATATAATCCTCCTAGTTTACTTCTTACTATTAAAAAATTATTGTTAGAAGAAGATAAACAAATTATAACGATAAATAAAATTCTTTGGGAAGGTTATGAATAAAAATCTCACATCAATGGTAAACCTAAGTAATCTTAATGATATTTTTCAAGTGATAGGTGTTATTGGTCTAATTGCATCACTTATATTTGTGGGGATTGAACTCCAACAAAACCAAAAAATTGCATTAGCGAAAACACAGCAAGAAAGAAATAATTCAATTCGTGACCAAATCACTAATTACACAATAGCTGGTTTAGACTGGCAATCATTAGCTATTGACTCGAATGATGATTATGAATATTCACTTAAAGAAATTGCAAAAAGGAATGCTTATCACTCTGCCTGGTTTTTATATGAGAATGATTTTTTCCAATACCAACAAAACCTAATACCAGCAGAAGTCTGGCATGCAAAAGTCAATGCATTTAAGAAATGGTATAACAAGTGTGAAATGCGATATTTGTTTGAAGTTCGATCAAAATGGATGCCAGTGACTTTTAGAGAGCTCATTGAATCTTTTCCGGACGAATGCAAGAAGA
>CAJJBK010000066.1 GCA_905182415.1 uncultured Woeseiaceae bacterium
CAAAAAAAATGAATTCCCAAAGTACTTTCTTATGCTTATATTGGGCGGTATGCAGGGTGTCCTAGGCTGGTACATGGTTAAAAGTGGTTTAGTTGATAATCCTGCAGTAAGTCAATACAGATTAACAGCACACTTGTCTTCGGCCTTTTTGATCTATGGCTTCATGTTCTGGGTGGCCCTAACCCTCCTTTACCCAGCAAAAAATACTCCAAATAATTGGTCAGCTAAAACGAATGCATTGACTCTTTTAATAATAATTACAATTGTCTCGGGTGGATTTGTAGCAGGATTAAAAGCAGGTAAAATATATAATACCTACCCAATGATGGGAGATTACTGGATACCGCCTGGTATATTTGCATTAAAACCAACTTGGATTAATTTTTTTGAAAATATCGTCACAGTTCAATTGAGTCATCGAATACTCACCTTTATTACATTCGTCTCAATTATTGTGTATTGGCTTAAAGTACGAAAATTAGAACTTCCGAGTAGAATAGGTAGAGCTGTGAATGCGTTAATGCATATCGCTGTATTACAATTTATATTAGGTATTTCTACACTGTTGTTGTTTGTACCAACAATACTGGCTGCAGCACACCAAGCAACAGCCATGATACTTTTGACAGTATCACTTTACCTGTGTCATGCGTTTTCTAGAGGGTCATCATAACAATAAAGTAATTGCTATTTTTATACCCCAACATTATCCAATGCATTACCAAGAGCTTCTATCAGATCTTCACCATCTTCAAGACCTACTGATAATCTAACCAAGCCATCAATAATACCGACTCTTTTTCTCTCTGCTTCATCAACGTCCGCATGTGTCATTGTTACCGGGTGCGTAATTAATGATTCAACCGAGCCCAAATTTTCAGCCAATGTCCATAATTCCACTGAGTCCATTAATTGCTTTCCAGCCTTAAGACCGCCCTCAACCTCAAACCATAACATCGCTCCAAAACCAGATGCCTGACTTTTAGCCAGTTCATGCTGAGGGAAGGACTCTAACCCCGGATAAGCTACCTGTTTAACCTTAGGATGTTTCTCTAAAAATTTCGCTATGGCAAGAGCATTGGCTGATTGAGCTTCCATTCTGACTGACAGTGTCTTGCATCCCTGAAGTGTCAACCAAGCGACCATAGGTGACATGATAGATCCTGTGCTATTTTGTATGAAGCGAATTTTTGCATCCAATTCCTTTGTTCTTGCGATCACAGCACCCCCCACAGTTGCATTATGACCATCAAAATATTTAGTTGTGCTGTGTAAAGATAAATCGGCGCCGAGCTCAATTGCCCGCTGATAGCAAGGAGTAATTAACGTATTATCGACCACATGAACCGCATTAACAGATCTGGCTATTTCTGAAATAGCAGCGATGTCAGAAAGTTTCATTGTGGGATTAGCCGGAGTCTCAGTTAAAAAAAGCTTAGTATTCTCTTTAACGTGTGATTTCACGTCATCTGGATTTGAGGTATCTGCAAAAGTAAATTCTATCCCAAATCGATTCAATACTTTTGTACAAAGTCTGTAGGTACCTCCATAAGCAACATCAGAAATAATAGCGTGATCTCCGGCACTTAAGAATGCCAACATTGTGCAATTCACTGCTGACATACCTGTTCCATAACAAGTGGCATCATAACCGCCCTCTAACACAGCTAATTTTTTCTCTAATGCTCTTACAGTTGGATTACCTGAACGCGAATATGAGTAACCTTTTGCCAAGTAACTATCAACCGATTCCTGAACAAAAGTTGTAGATTGATATATAGGCGTTAAGATTGCCCCAGTTGTTGGGTCGGGTGTAACGCCTGCATGAATTTGCTTGCTTCTGAATCGCATTAGAATCTCCTTGGAAAAATGAGGTACTTATTTATCTGGTAATAATACACACATCTTTGTTGAATCAAAAAATATATTTTCAAATTTTGTTAAACCACTTATTTTAAACTCTAACAGCTACCCTGAAGACGCATAAAATCATGGCTAGTCTGACCATTAGGATAGCGATAAGTATAGATTAAATTTTCATTTTTATAGATACAATGAATTTTTAATTCATTTTTATTGATGTGTTTTTGCCCTAAAATTACTATTTCATCAGCAACTTCTATAATGCTTCCGTCAAAACCAAAACGTCGATTTCTTGCTGGCGGTGCCAATAATAAATTCCATTCCTGGTTACTCTTATCAATCGCTATAATCCGGTCATGTGGATTTCTTAAACGTAGTTCTAACACTATCAAGTCCATAGAGATCTCATCTTGATAATAAGACCAACCATGATGCGCAAAAACCTCTAGTGCAGCGAATGACAAAAAAATAAAAAAAATATTATTTTGCCGAGAAAATACATTTTTCATAGTTTTGACCGATCAATATTAATAGTGACAGCCATCGGCTCATCGCTAAGACCATAATAGCTGAGTGTGAATGAATTGCCGCTATAAGCGGGACCTCTTGGAGAATTTTGATGTAATTGTCTAATAATTCCAATATTTCCTAATGATAGAATATCTCCAGCCTTCAAATTAATACCACTGAATATTAAATGATCTCGAAGCCATTTAACCACTTCGAGTGGCTTATACCACCCTTTAATTCCACCATTTTCAATTAATGCACCTTCTTCATTATGAACAGCAAAGGTGAAATTGTTGATTTTATTGATCCATGATTCTGTTGGTTTAATTAGTACAGGCGCTCCTAAGAAAGAAAACCTACTGCCCATATTAGACACCACTGTTCCATTTATCGTCCTAGTTCCCTCCTCGTAATAAGGGTCAGGTATTTCTGCAAACGGGATGATGGCATCTAAACCCGCCAATAACTCCATTTCATTTTCCGCCTTATTGATAGAATCATCCTTAACTCGAAAAGCAAAGTCTGCCTCCAAAAATCCTCGCATTGTAGAATCTACTCGAATATAAGAATCAGTAGGTAGTAGCATTTTCTCCAGAACCAAACCACGTATTCCATCCTTTGGGAACGTTGCAAAAGTGGGTCCAATATTATGACCTCCGGTTTTATAACCAACGGTTTTTCCATATTTTTTACCAAGATATTCCGCCATTTTTCCTTGCCAATAATAAGCTTCCGGTAATGTCATTTTGAGATAATCAAAGCCAAGCATCGGTCTTAAATTTAAAAAATCATCCGCCATTATTCTTATTTCATCATCGATTTTGGTTTCGGTATAAGTATATTTTTCTGCTGCAGTCACTCCTTTGACTAGAGCTAAAACAGTCAGAATAATAATTAAGTATTTACTGTTATATCTCATAACTTCTTACTTACTGAAACCAGCGATTAAGGGACTAAATGCAATTGGAACACCAATACCAAGAAGCATTAGTTTTACCTCTTCAGTGACTTGACCTAATACACTGATTTCGTTAATTACATAATGGTCAGTATAGGATTCAAAATCTTTTTGCAGGAACCCTCCTTCTGAAATATTTTCAATATGAATTTTTATCGCATCTGAATCTGACCATCTTATGATTTCAATAACTTTATTAGTGTCAGATTTAAAAAACTTCCATTCAAGAGCCCCTGCCTCATTGACATTTACGCGATCTTGATAATGATTAGAAAATTTCTCTATCTCAACTTGCGATTTTTCATTGATGGTCATTTCAACATAAAAAATTATTTCCTTTTCATTTGTTTCACCCCAAACAATAAAAGGCGTGAATAATATTAAAAATAAAATAAATTGTTTCATTTTCAATCCAATCTCCCTCTTTAATACTTTTTTGAAATTAAGTATTAGATTTTTTATAGATATTTTCTTGTCCGTTTGAGAATATAGCATAACTAATTAACACAATAAGATTGTATGTTAGCTAATAGCACCATCAATAGTGCAAACAAATAATATCATTTAACATTATAATCGATCTGATGTATCACTTGAGGATCACTATGTATTTTTATATCAAAAAATTAGCCGTAAGTTTATTAATTTTGCTAACCGTAAATTCGGTCAATGCACACCACTCATTTGCGGTTGAATTCACGGCAGAAAAAACGATAGCTATTAATGGTGTAGTAACTGAAATCTGGTTTCGAAATCCTCATGTTCGCTATTATATCGACATCATCAACGAAGATAATGAAACGGAAAGTTGGGATGTAAGAACAAGCAGCCCGTCTCTTTTGGTTAGAAAAGGATGGACCAAAAAGACTATTCAGGTTGGTGATGAAATTAGCATCTTCGGTCACCCTGGTCGAGATAATAGAAAGCTTTTATCAGTAATCTCTATTAAATTGCCGGATGGAACAAGTTTAGGTAAAAAATACCCCGAATCAGACAAGTTAGGTGAAAAATAATGCAGCATAATATAGGCCTAATTAACAAATCAAAGTACTCAAGATTAAAAAAATTCATTGAATGTAAGCTATTACTCATAATTCTTGTCACATCTTCAATTGGTTACGCACAAAACCCTAACGAAGGGGAGTGGATGATAGTGCTTAATGGTAAAAAAGCACAAATTGATAATTCAATTACAATTGGTGCCCCTTCAGACAATAAAGCACCTATTATGGGTATATTATCCCTACAGAAAGTAAATGGAAATTGGCTGGGACATGTCGAAGGAGGTCCTGTACCAGTAACTATCAATGATAATCTCATAGAAATTATTATTGATAGCAGAGATTTAGCTGGATTTTCTTTCAATCGAAGACTTACAGGTACCTTTTTGAATTCAGAAATAACTGGAACTTTTACCATTGAGGGTGCAACTGAATTGCCAGAACCAGGAGGCAACTGGATTGCCACTAGAGTTTTTCCCGAAAAAACAGGTCTTCCCCCTACACCAAAGGACATGAGTGGAATATGGACACCCGCACCTGGTATGGATTTTAGAAAATACTCGATGGACCTAACCGATAAAGCTAAATCGTGGCATAAAGATTACCTTGATCATTACGATCAACCTAATGTTCGTTGTGTATCTCCGGGTATTGTTGCGATGGTTGCTTGGGGCGCTTACCCATTTGAAATATTAGAAAGTGAAAATCGGTACAGTTTTTTATATGAGGTCGATAGTGAAGTTAGACGAATATTTATGAATGATCGCCTCCCACCAGAATATTACCCAACCTCATCTATGGGCTTCTCTAATGGTCGATGGGATGGCAATAATTTAATAATCGATACGCAGCTCTTGGAGGGTAATGTGAGAGATTTCAGAGGTGAGCCCATCTCTGAAGGAGCTAGAATGAAAGAAAAATACACCCTAAGCGAAGATGGAAATAGCTTATACGGTGTGATCACGCTTCTTGATCCTGATAATTATAAAAAACCGCCCGTTAGACGTCGCAAATGGGTTAGAAATCCTGATACAGTAATCTATCCTTATGAATGTGACCCCGATTCATTTTATCGACAAATGTACAATGAAGATAAAATAGACATGTACTTTGATAGAGCCCACAGAAGACAAATTGACTAGAATAGGGAAAAATAATGGAAAAAACTGATCCACAATCAGGAATAAGCTGGAACTGCCGACATACATGGAGAAATGCGAGTAAAAATACTACATGGTGCTTGATTGGCTGCTCAATTGGTGATTTTGGCACCATATTATTTTTTCAGTTCTCAGGTATTGTATTTCCAGTTATGGGTATTATGTTGCTCGCTATTATGAATGGCCTAATTACTTCAATTATCTTAGAAACAATAATTCTCTCACGACAAATGATTCTTAAGATTGCTTTCAAAACAGCAATTGGAATGTCATTAATTTCAATGATATCCATGGAAGTAGCGATGAATGCTGTCGATTATATAATGACAGGTGGAGAAGCAAAAATCACGGTATTCACCGTAATACCTATGTTGATAGCGGGCTTCTTGACCCCACTTCCTTACAACTACTTCCGGTTAAAAAAATACGGAAAAGCTTGTCATTGAGATGCATAATTCAAGCTTATTTTTAAAAATCAAATACCTATTTTAGTAACAAAGAGATTAAATATGATTAAACAAGAAGACATTAATACCCTTAGAAATAAGAAGATCGAAACTCAAAGCTTATTTATTGGCAACAAGCAGATCCCAGCCCAATCAGAAGAGACTATTGAAGTTACGAGCCCAATAGATGGGAAATTTTTAACTACTATTGCGAATGCAAACGAAAATGATGTCGATATAGCTGTAACAACAGCCAGAAAATCGTTTGAAAGTGGATCTTGGTCCAAAGCAGCACCTCAAGAACGCAAAAAAATACTCAATAAGTTTGCTGAGCTTATTGAAAAAAATACCATAGAACTAGCCGTTCTGGGTGTTAGAGATAATGGAACAGAAATTAATATGGCTATAATGGCTGAACCATCGAGTGCTGCTGGCTGTATCCGTTACTATGCTGAAACTATCGATAAAATGTACGGTGAAATTGCTCCAACCTCAGAAAACATCTTAGGATTAATTCATCGTGAGCCAATTGGTGTAATTGGCGCTATTATTCCTTGGAACTTCCCCTTAATGATAGCTTCCTGGAAATTCGCTCCAGCCTTGAGTGCGGGTAATTCTGTAGTAATTAAACCGGCTGAAAGCGCATCTTTGTCATTACTAAGAATAGCTGAACTGGCTGCAGAAGCAGGCATACCGGATGGTGTTTTCAATGTAATTACCGGGGATGGTGAAATCACCGGAAAAGCACTCGCTATGCATATGGATGTCGACGTAATAGCTTTCACAGGATCGGGTGTTGTGGGCAGAAAAATTCTTGAATACTCTGCTCGCTCAAATTTAAAAAGAGTTTATCTTGAGCTAGGTGGTAAATCACCAAATATTGTATTTGCTGATACCCAAGATATTGATAAGGCTGTAACACAGAGTTTGGGTGGTATTTTCAGAAATTCCGGGCAAGTTTGTGTCGCGGGGTCGAGGTTGATTATTGAGGAAGCTATTGCTGATGAGTTTACAGATAAACTTATAAATGAATCTAAGAAACTCATAGTCGGTGATCCTTTGGATATAACCTCAAATATAGGTGCAATCGCATCCCAAGATCAGCTCACAAAAAATCTAAGTTACGTGAAAAGTGCCATGGCAGAGGGCGCCCTCCTTAAATCTGGCGGCAAGCAAATAAACCAAGAATTGGGTGGCTTTTATATGGAGCCAACTGTGTTCTCAAATATCAATAGTGATATGCAAATAGCCCAGGAAGAAGTTTTCGGTCCAGTCTTAAGTATTCTAACCTGCAAAGATGAAGCCGAGGCAGTGAAGATTGCAAACGCCACTGTCTATGGTTTAGCGGCAGCTGTTTGGACAGCTGATCTCAGCAAAGCACACAGGATGGTTAGATCAATTCGTGCCGGAGTGGTTCATGTTAATTGTTATGGTGGGGCTGACCTAACCGTTCCATTAGGAGGAGTGAAGCAATCTGGGAATGGCCATGATAGATCTCTTCATGCGATCGAAAAATATACCGACCTAAAAACTGCATGGATATCTTTATAGCGTATTATAATTAGAAAAATATGGGCGAATAACGATGAATATTAAAAAAAGTCTCATTTGGTTTGCTGTTATCTTTCTCTTACAAGGATGCAGCGAAACAACCAATCAAGAAACCCGGATAACATCAAAAGAAAATACTCAATCCACATCGTCCGCCTTCGCAGCAATTGCTATTCCAGATCAATATGGCGCCAAAATTAGTCAAGATATATTAGATCAAGGAGGTAATGCTGTAGATGCGGCCATTGCGGCAGGATTTTCCTTGGCGGTAACATTCATTGATGCGGGCAACATTGGTGGAGGCGGTTTCATGACTATTAAAATGGGTAATGAAATTGCATTTTTAGATTATCGTGAAAAAGCGCCCTTAGCCGCCCATAAAGACATGTATTTAGATCAAAATGGTAATGTGATTGAAAACTCAACCTTGATTGGCGGTCAAGCTGTTGGTGTTCCTGGGACCGTTGCAGGTTTTTGGAGTGCACATCAACGTTTTGGTAAGCTGCCTTGGAAAGACTTAATTGAACCTGCTATATCTCTTGCTGAAGAAGGTTTTTTGCCAGCAAAAATATTAGTGGATGATATTTATAACTCATTAAGTTGGTTTGGTGATAAAACAAACTTCCCAGCATACTTTAGCTCCATCAAAGTGGATGAAAAATTCAAACAACCAGAGCTCGCACAAACACTCAGGCGTATTGCCAAATTTGGTGCGGATGATTTTTATCGTGGTGAAACGGCCGATCTCATTGTAAAACAAATGGCCAGTAGTAATGGCTTGATCACAAAAATTGACCTAGAAAAATACGAAGCGAAATGGCGTGAACCGTTGAGAGCGAAATGGCGTGAATATGAAATTATTTCCTCGCCACCACCAAGTTCGGGGGGCTTTGCAGTAATCCAATTATTAAAAATGAAAGATTATCTCGCGCATCTTTTTAAAGGGGTAGGTCATAACACTCCACAATACATCCATCTAGTAGCGGAAATGGAAAAAAGAGTATTTGCTGATCGAGCTGAATATCTTGGGGATCCTGATTTTTTTGACACTAATATAACAACTTTAATAAGTGATAATTATATTGCAAGCCGTGCTTTAGAAGTAAATCCAGATAGTATTTCATCGCTTGAAGGGGTCAGCCCAGGTATAGAATCGCCCAATACAACTCATTATTCTATCGTCGATCAATGGGGTAATGCCGTATCGAATACTTACACTATCAATTGGAACTATGGCAGTGGAGTAGTTGTTGAAGGTGCTGGATTTCTTTTAAATAATGAAATGGATGATTTTAGTGCTAAACCTGGCGTTCCCAATATATTTGGTGTCGTAGGTAACATAGCGAATGAAATTCAGCCTGAGAAACGAATGCTTTCCTCCATGTCACCAACAATTATATTAAAGGATAATGAAGTAGAAATGGTCCTTGGAACACCAGGTGGCTCGACTATCTTTACTAGTGTTTTTCAAGTTATTACGAATATTATCGACTTTAAGATGAGCCCCTATGAGGCAGTTAAGGCCACAAGATTTCATCATCAATTATTACCAGAAGACGAAATTACTTATAATGGCTATACGATTAACAACCCTTTACCAAAAGAGGTTATCGCTGCACTGGGCGATTACGGTTATAAAACCATACCACATAGTTACGATTTTGGTGATGTACAGGTAATTATGAAAGACAATGAATCGTGGATTGCTGCATCAGACCCGCGTGATCGTGGTGAC
Organism: uncultured Woeseiaceae bacterium; assembly: GCA_905182415.1. Classification (GTDB taxonomy): domain Bacteria; phylum Pseudomonadota; class Gammaproteobacteria; order Steroidobacterales; family Woeseiaceae; genus SP4260. The sequence goes on from CAJJBK010000066.1 coordinate 9,225, forward strand.
TCAAGGGTATTTGAAGTATCAGTGACGGCTCAATGATTCATGTCTAAGGAAATAGAGCCGAGCCCATCTGGTGGACGACGTTGCTGACTCAATTGCTCGTAAGAATAAGAAATCTCTATTAATAACCCCTCTGAATATGGTCGTCCTAATATCTGCAATCCTGCAGGTAATTTATTCTGCCAAAATCCCATTGGAATGGTGATCGCAGGAACACCAGCACTTGGAGAGAGGAATTGATTATTATCACCTTTATATTGATCGGAAGCCTGATCGATTAATGCCGGTGGATTAGACCAAGTGGGATACACCAATACATCTATATTTGCAGTATCCATTGCTGAGATAGTATTGATAAGTAACTCATTTCGAAGGGAGTTATGCGGCCATAATTGACAACTATCGAGTCTTTCTTCAGGGCCTAAATCTAATGGAAATTGCGAAAAAAACTCCAGACCTTTTATAGATGCAGCCGCGTATTCCCCAGTATCAAGCAAACTTTTTACATCTAAGAATGGAGGTGAATTTAATGTTTGCAGATAACGCTTCAAGTCATAACGAAAACTTCCACAAGATTTAATTTCATTTTGTAATTCCGCGAATCGAGTAATTTCAATATTATCAACGATAACTGCGCCGGCAGATTCCATGTCCAATATTGCTTGAGCAAATATAGATTTAATTTCCTCATCAGCATTCTTTTGATCCACCAACACCCGAAGAATACCAATACGCTTTCCAGACAACCCATCAATATTGAGAAAATCTAAATAATTTTCTTCTCTCATATCAGGGACAGTTAATGGGTCAGCAGAATCATAGCCAGCAACCACATTAAATATCCGTGCACCGTCTTCAACCGTTCTGGTCATTGGACCAGCTATATCTCGATCAAATATAAGCGGAATAACTCCATCACGACTGGTAAGCCCAATTGTGGAACGTATACCAAATAAAGCCAAATGTGATGCAGGGCCCCTTATGGAGTTTCCGGTATCACTTCCCAACCCAGCAGCAGCGAAATTAGCGGCTATCGCAGAAGCGGTCCCTCCAGATGAGCCTGCTGGAACGTAATTGATATCATAAGCATTAGCGGTTCTACCAAAAGATGAGGATACAGTCTCTCTCGGACTGAACGCCCATTCTGCCATATTAGTTTTAGCAATAATTATCGCACCTGCCTCACGAAGTTTTCGGACCATAAAAGCGTCATCAGGAGGAAAGTTACTCATAAGTGTCACGGAGCCACCACTAGTTATCATGTCGTGGGTATCAAAATTATCTTTAACTAGTATCGGCGCACAAAATAATTCAGGAAGTTGTTCACCATTACTTATTAATTGATCGGTAAGATCAGCTTTATTGAGTGCCTCCGAATTAATTACGGTAATGGCGTTAATTCCTTTGCTTTTATCATAAGTCGCTATACGTTTCAGGTAGCCTTCCACCACCCCCCTACAACTAATCTTTCCGGTCAACAACGCATGTTGAATATCAGAGATCGTCAATTCAATAAATGAAATTTCTTTTGATGATTTACTGTCACAAGAGACTGTAAACAAAAAAAATAAAAAATAAATTATAAATCTAAAGACCATCTGCATATGATTTAGCTTCACTCAGCTTTATTTGCATTAAAGAATTGATGAATACCCAGCAAACCTAACTCTGAGACATTAACCAATGAAGTGGGTATCTTTTTCATCAAGTCTTGATAATTATCTTTGTTTTCAAAACCAAATCTAAATCGACTTTCTTTTATTTGTGTGGCGTGATTGTTAACCAAATCACCAGCAATCAGAACACCATCGAAAGCTCCAATAGCAAGAGCAAAATCACCAGCTACCTGCCCAAGCATCTCAAAAAATATTTCTGTACTTTGTTTTGCCAGTTCATTGTCATTAATTTGATTAAAAATTTCTTCAGACGAGCATTTACTAAAGTATTTGCTCTTAATTTCATGCAAAGCCCAAAATATATTCATCAAACCCGGTCCAGAAACCAATGTCTCATTAACCACTCTATCGTATTTAATTTTTAGGATCCTAACTAACTCTATTTGCAATTCATTTTGAGGCGCAAAGCCCACATGACCCAATTCTGATGCATAAGTAATCGGTCTATTTTTTAATTTTCGTAAGCCCGAACCCCCTAAACCTGTCCCTGGACCAACGATACCAATATTGTATTGCAATTTTTTAGTATGAACTTGCTCTAGAGAACCCAAATTCTGATAACTCGACTCATCAATTGCATCTATCGCATACGCAATAGATGCAAAATCATTTATTATATTAAAGCTATTAATATTAAAAACCTCATAGAGTTCATCCTTATCTACAACCCAATGATTATTGACGATTTTTATTTTTTTTTCATAAATTGGTGCAGCAATAGCTAGAAATATACTTTCAATATCTTCTGCTCCAATATCTTTTAAATAATAATTAATTGCTTCAACCACTGTTTTAAAATCATCGCAACGGAGTTTCTTAAAGTGAGAATAAGAAGAATCATCTGGAGTTATGATAGCAAAACGAGCATTAGTGCCACCTATATCCCCAAGTAGTGTCATTGTCTTTTTCATGTCTTACTTACCCAATTAATCATCTACTCATTTCTCAAAAAAAAATGTTAAAGTTTAAAACCGATTAAATTTACTCACTAACTATATCAATCGTTTTTTATAAAAGGAAAATATAACGACATGTTATCAAGTTTTGACTGGATGATTATAGGCTTATACTTTTTTATACTCTTGAGTATTGTTTACTATGCCAGTCGAAATCAAAAAACATCTACCGATTATTTTCTAGCAGGCAGAAATGTAGGTTTCTTTGCAATTGGTGCCTCTATTTTTGCATCAAATATTGGATCAGAACACATTGTTGGATTGGCTGGACAAGGTGCATCAACCGGACTAGCAATGGCACATTATGAGTTACATGCATGGATTGTGGTATTGCTAGCATGGATTTTTGTGCCTTTTTACTATCAATCAAAAGTTTTTACCATGCCAGAATTTCTCGAAAAACGCTTTGGTAAAGAGCCGCGTTGGATTTTATCTATCGTCTCTTTAATCGCCTATGTATTAACGAAAGTTTCAGTAACAGTTTATGCAGGCGCTTTAGTGTTTGAAACATTATTGCCAGATACCTTTGGATCTCCAGAAAATGCATTCTGGATAGGTGCAATTTCAACCGTTACTTTGACTGGGATCTATACAGTTGCCGGCGGTCTCCGTGCTGTTTTATTCACAGATTCCTTGCAAGCGATTATTCTGATTGTAGGATCCTGTGCCATTACTTACTTTGGACTGGAGAAGTTAGGTGGTTTTAACGAATTGCAAGTGTTTGCCAGCGAGAATGTTGCTCAGTATGCTCTTTGGAGACCCCTATCAGATCCTGATTTCCCATGGTTAGGTATATTAATTGCCTCTCCAATTGTTGGTATTTGGTATTGGTGTACTGATCAATATATTGTTCAGCGAACATTGGCTGCAAAAGACCTGAAATCCGCAAGAAGGGGTGCGCTTTGGGGTGCTTTTCTAAAGGTTTGGCCAGTTTTAATATTCTTAATTCCAGGACTTATTGGTGCCGCTCTTTTTGAAAAAGAATTGCTCGTAATTTCAACTGATAATCGTGGTGATATTATAGGTGATCATGTTTTCCCAGCTATGGTCGCAAATTTATTACCTGAGGGGCTCCGTGGACTCGTTGTTGCAGGCATGCTTGCCGCATTGATGAGCTCACTTTCATCTTTATTTAATTCGACGGCAACATTGTTCACATTTGATGTTTATAAAAAATTAAAACCATTTGCTACCGACAAAAAACTAATTCAAGTTGGACGTATAGCTACATTTATCGTAGTTATTCTTGGTTTATTGTGGATCCCAATCATGCCACTGATATCAAAAGGCGGCCTATATCAATATTTACAAAGCGTTCAAAGTTATCTCGCCCCTCCGATCACTGCCGTTTTCTTATTCGGTTTATTTAACAGTAGAATTAATAATAAAGGGGCAACCTGGGGTCTTTCACTGGGATTCTTATTAGGTATGATGAAACTAATAATACAGGCATTTTTCGGTAAAGAAAAAATAGCAAACCCAGAATTTCTTGCTTATATAGGTGACTTTAATTTCTTATATTTTTCAGGTGTGCTTTTTCTTATATGTAGCGCTATTATTTGTATAGCTTCTTATTCGACTTCAGCTCCTAATCAAAACGAAATACAAGGTTTAACTTATCAAACATTAGATAGAAAAGTAATCCGTGAAAGTTGGGACCGCAAAGATGTCTTTGCTACTGGAGTGATACTTAGTTTCGTGATGGTTATTTATCTATACTTCTCGTTTTGGATTTGAACAGTGAAATACACATAGATTTAAATTCCGAAAAAACAAGCTCTACTTTGTAAAAACCAATGCTAACCATTCACATACTAATGCGGGTTTTTCTTCATTCTCAATCTCTACAGTAACTTCTGATTTCATGAGCCACTGACCCGGATTTCTCTCTATCGCCGATATTGGTTTAACTCTGGCTCGAATACGATTATTGACCTTCAGAGGCATCAAGAAACGAACTTTATCAAACCCATAGTTAATCCCCATTACTGAGTTTTCAGGTATTAAGCCACATGACTCGGTCAAGTAAGTCAGCATTGAAAGTGTTAGAAAGCCATGAGCAATAGTTGCTCCAAAGGGACCATTTTTTGCTTGTTCTTCATCAACATGAATAAATTGATGATCTATTGTTACTGCTGCAAATTTATTAATTCTGTCTTGATCGATCAAAAACCAGTCAGAATGTCCAATATCCTTTCCAATATAATCGTTTAAATTTTCAACTGGGACAATTAACTTCATTTTAATTTCCTTTTATTTTTAGTGATCGGTCATTGTAAGCACAACTTTACCTTTTGCACGTCGCTCAGTGATCACTTTAAACGCATCTTGATATTGCTCGATGGGATATTGCTCTGTAATTTTTGGATTTAATCGTCCAGTTTTTATTAAAGTTGAAATTTCCTTTAAATTCTGAAAATGTAACTTAGGGTTCTTTGCCGCCCAAGTTCCCCACCACACTCCAATTATACTGGCTTCTTTGAGAAGCAGTATATTGGCTGGAAATTTTGGAATATCACCACAAGCAAAACCAATAACTAAATATCTTCCATGCCAGGCAGTTGCTCTTAATGCCTCATCAGCTAATTTACCACCCACCGGATCATAGACTACATCCACACCCTTTCCTTGAGTTAGTTCTTTTACTGTCTCTTTTAATGGCATTTCTGAGTAATTAATAAGATCATCAGCTCCAGCTTCTCGCGCAAAAGCTAATTTATCATCGCTACTGGCAGCAGCAATAACTCTAGCACCTTTAGCTTTAGCGATCTCCACTGCGGTGATACCAACTCCACCCGCTGCCCCTAACACCAGTAATGTTTCACCTTTCTGGATATTCGCTGCTTGATGCAGAGCATGATAGCTAGTTCCATAAGTGACCATAAATCCAGCCCCTTGAGAAAAATTCAATTCAGGTATCATGTTAATTGAAGCATTTTCATCAACAATGCATTTTTCGGCAAATGCGCCACCATTACTGGTAACTATGACATGATCCCCCGGTTTAAACCGAGTCACATCATCTCCAATCGCTTCAACAACACCTGCTGCTTCATTTCCTGGCACAAATGGGGGTTCTGTTTTAACTTGATACTTGCCTTCTATGGCTAAGACATCTGGAAAATTTATTCCAGCAGCTTTCACATTCACTAATAATTGACCTTTTTTAGGAACTGGGTCATCCATCAATTCAAGACAGAGCTCATTAGGTGGGCCGTATTTCTTGCAGATCAGTGCACGCATACTTTATCCTATCATTTCAAAAAGATTCATCATGCAACCTCAAATAGTGAGGCAGCACCTTGACCGCCTCCAATGCACATAGTACAGACAACATAACGTGCACCTCTTCGCCTACCTTCGATTAGAGCATGCCCAACCATGCGTGCTCCAGACATTCCATAGGGGTGCCCAATCGATATGGCACCACCATTAACATTTAGCTTTTCATTGGGAATTCCTAATCGATCACGACAATAAATTACCTGAACAGCAAATGCTTCATTAAGTTCCCATAAATCAATATCTTCCATTTTTAGTCCGGTTTGTTCGAGTAGTTTTGGCACTGCAAATACCGGACCAATCCCCATTTCATCTGGGCTACATCCCATCACTGCCGTTGAGCGATAATAACCCAATGGCTCAATATTATTCTGTTTTGCTAGATCTGCACTCATCAACACTGAAGCGGATGCGCCATCTGATAATTGACTCGCATTTCCTGCAGTTATAAAGCCATCTTCCCTGACTGTTTTGAGTCCCGCCAAACCCTCGAGATTTGTTTCCGGACGATTGCCTTCGTCTTTTTCAAGCATGACATCCCTGAAACTAACTTTACCAGTTTCACGGTCCATAAGACCCATGCTGGAAGCTAATGGTGCAATCTCATCATCATATTTTCCAGCATCTTGAGCCAATGCAGTTCTTTGTTGACTCTGCAAGGCATATGCATCTTGATCTGCTCTGCTAACATTATAGCGTTTAGCAACCACTTCTGCGGTATCCAACATTGGCATATAAATATGTTGATGTTTTGCTGTAAGATTCTTATCAATAACTCTATACATGTTCGCATGTTCATTTTGGACCAAGCTGATTGATTCCAATCCACCTGCCACCAGTATGTCATGCTCACCAGCCATTATTGATTTTGATGCGGTAGCGATCGCCATCATACCAGAAGAGCATTGCCTATCTATTGTCATTCCTGCTGTGGTCACGGGTAAATCAGCTGATAAAGCGCATAATCTAGCTACATTTTGACTTTGAGTTCCTTGTTGCATACCGCATCCCATGATGACATCCTCAACGGCGTTAGCATCAATACCTGCTCTAGCCACAGCATGACGAATTGCATGTCCGCCCATGGTAGGTGCATCGGTATTATTAAAAGCACCACGATATGCACGCCCAATCGGTGTCCGAGCTGTTGATACAATTACTGCTTCACGCATAATATTTCCTTAATTTTATTTTTATAATCTTACTTAATACTAACTTAAATCTAAGCCTAATTTTGTCGCACCCTGTATTGCAAATTTTTGAGTTTGCTCTGCTCCACTTTGGGTTTCATGCATTCCTTTTTCATCACAAATAGCTTGCCAATGTTCTGCAACTCCTTCAGCGGTCAATGCATCTGGGAGTAAATTTACCCCTACTGTCTCAAAGCCCTTAAAGACATCAAAACTTCCACCACCAGCGCCCAAAACTATTCTACTTGGTGCATTTTTACTGCAAAGAAACACAACACCAGGACTAACGGCTTCGGGTGACAACAAATCAAAAACAGGCTCAGGAAATAAACCTTTAGTCATTTCTGTGCCCGCAGCTGGAGCGAGACAATTAACTTTAATATTATATTTCATACCTTCTAAATGTAGGGTATTCATCATACCTACCATAGCCATTTTGGCCGCACCATAATTTGTCTGGCCAAAATTCCCATAAAGCCCTGAGCTTGATGAGGTAAATACAATTCTACCATATGCTTGTTCACGCATAATTTCCCACACCGCTTTTGCACAATACATTGAACCCATAAGATGAACATCAACAACCATGCGCATATCCTCAGGTGTCATCTTGAGGAAAGTTTTATCTCTTAAGATACCGGCATTATTAACTAAGATATCAATACGCCCCCATGCATCCATAGCCTGCATTATCATAGCTTGGACTTGATCAAAATCAGCTACATTAGTTCCATTTGCAAGCGCTTCCCCACCGTTATTTAATATCTCATCCACAACAGATTGTGCGTTCTCAGAAATACTTCCTTCAACGGCTAGATCATTTACGATAACTTTAGCCCCTCTTTCTGCAAGAGCCATTGCATGAGTTCTTCCAAGCCCCCTCCCAGATCCCGTAACAATAGCAACCTGTCCTTCTAAATCAATTTTCATAATAATCCCTTTCTTTAAATGCCGATGTATATAATTTTACAGTGTTTGCAATTTCCATCTATCACAAAAGCGACATAAAATTGATGGGATTGCTTTATTCTAATGTTAATTCTACCCTTTACGTCTTCTGTTTCTTTTTCTCGTATTTATCCCTGAGGTTTTATTGCTGCGCACAGGTAGGTTAAAAACTGCAGCTAAATTAGTAAAATCATCTTTCTGATGAGGTAATGCCATCGCTGCTACAAATTCATCTTGGAAAGATTTTTCAATCGCTGTTTCAATTTTCTCAATTAATCTGACTTGATGCTCTAACTTTGCTCTACTTTTTTTATCCAACAGAGTAATTCTTGCACCTGTGCCCGCCGCATTTCCGGCTGATGAAACTTGCTCTAATTCACAATCAGGTATAAGACCAAGCGCCATGGCATATTTTACATCGATATGAGCTCCGAAAGCTCCTGCCAAACGAATCCGATCGACTTTTTTGATCTTTAGATGCCCCATTAAAAGTTTAACGCCAGCGTATAAAGCTGCTTTTGCTAACTGGATTGCTCTAATATCATTTTGTGTGATCTTTATATCCTGATCGCCTTGATATAGTAAATATGAGTACGTTCTACCATCCTCAACTACACGCTCGGAGTGCAAAGCGGCATCCTTATTGATCTTACCATCTGGATCGACCACTCCACTTAAATATAATTCAGCTACAATCTCTATAATTCCTGAGCCACAAATCCCTGTAATACCTCCCGCTGGAACATTTTCTAAGAATTCTTTTTCATCTGACCAGTAATCACATCCAATAATCTTAAATCTAGGTTCAAGCGAAACAGGATCTATTCGGGCGCGCTCTATTGCTCCAGGAGCTGCTCTTTGTCCTGAGCTAATTTGTGCCCCCTCAAAAGCCGGTCCTGTTGGGCTCGATGCAGCCAATAATCTATCTTTATTTCCCAATATAATCTCAGCATTTGTTCCAATATCTACGATCAATGAAATTTCATCTCTGGCATAAGGCTCTTCAGCTAAAATAACACCGGCAGCATCGGCTCCAACATGTCCTGCAACACAAGGTAAGACATACACATAACATCCTGGATTTACGTTGATATTTAATTTTGATGCTCTAATTGTAGTACTGGTATCTGTGGCCAGAGCAAATGGAGCTGCGCCAAGCTCTATTGGATTAATCCCAAGCACTAAATGATGCATAATAGGATTTCCAACTAAAGTAATTTCACAAATATCTAAGCTAGATATAGCATGCTCTTTAACAAGATTAGAGATAATTATATTAATAGATTCTCTTACCACTTCAATTAAATCGCGCTCTCCACCATCATTCATCATGATGTAAGAAACTCGACTCATCAAATCTTCACCAAATCGAATTTGAGGATTCATCAGACCTGAACTTGCAACCACTCTACCTGTGCTTAATTCGCATAAATGAGCAGCTATAGTGGTTGAACCAACGTCTATCGCTATACCGTATAGTATTTCTTTGAATCCTGGCCAGACCGAAATAATTTCACTGTTATCCCTAACTGCTACAGTAATTTTCCATTGACCCACTCTTAATACTTTTTGTAGAGATTGAATCACATCCAATGAACAGGTTAATGCTTCCAAATTCCATTCTTTCTTTAAAGCATCCATTAAGCGCAATAAATCACCAGCACTTTTATGCATATCAGGCTCTTCAACTTGAACATAATAAGCCTTTACCATTGGATCAATATCAATATCATGGGCTTCATTCTTTTTTCTAATTACTTGTTGATGAACCTGCGAACTAGCAGGAACATCTATCACTGCGTCAGATAAAAGTATGGCTTGACAACTCAATCGTCTATTTTGATCGAGACCTCTTCTTTCTTGAAATTTACTTTCTGCCTCAGTAATTACTCCCACCGACGCAAGAGACGAGTGAATGTTATGCTTAGAAAAGTCACCTTCAGTAACTTCTATTTGACAGCGGCCACAGAGTGCTCTGCCACCACAGACCGAATCAATATCAACTCCAAGTTGCCTGGCAGCCCCCAATAATGAGATCCCCTTATCGAAGTACCCTCGCTTACCTGATGGCGTAAAAACAACCTTACATTCTTTTTTTTGCTTCGTTGCAGTCATCAATTATCCAATGAGTCACTGTATATTTTTTAATTCTTTACTATAAGAATCAAGATCCTTATGAATAAATATCTAGCTCAAACAAAAATATTGCGCATGCGCTTGTGCCATTCCCAAAAGTTTAATGGAGTATGCTTGAGATAAATACATTAGTTTCTTATAATTTTTAAAATAATCATGAATTAACTTTGGATGACTATCAAGTCCTATGCGCTTATTTGTTGATCATAGGAGCTTTAATATGTATTTATTTTTTTAGATAATGGTTCATATTGCGATATCAATTTTTGTATTAAATTATTTATTACTATAGTTTATAAAATTGAAAAATGCTTTTAAAAAGAGTAACGAAAGATCACAATCTAATATTGATAGGAAAAAATGATAACCACAAAATATAAATTATCACTAATCATCTTCTTTTCTTTAATTGGTGCCTGCCAAGCACCCAAAGAAACTAACTCCACAACTTCCATATTTGAATCTGCATCCTCCGTTGATGCAGTAAGAAATCAATTTTCTAAACTACCTGAAAACGACATATGGTGGACCAAAAATGGGCGGGATATGGCATGGAATTTCAAGAATCTACATCGAATTTTTCCCACAGTAAATGTGTATCGAAATGGCCCGGTTAAAGAATTAGAAAAAGAACTTTCTCACGAGCTTGCATCCTACAAAATCAATACGCCCAAAGGTCAAGTAAGTTTTTATGATTATCTGCACAGTGATGAATCAACTACGATGGGAGTTGTTATCAGTCATCAAGGAAAAATTATTTTTGAAGCCTATCCTAGAATGAAGGCTTACGAAAAACCTATCTATTGGTCTGTAGCAAAAATTCTACCGGCAACCTTAATACGTATTTATGAAGAAAAAGGGTTAATCGATGTTAGCCTTCCAATCGAAACCTACATCAGTGATCTAAATGGCACCAGTTTCGCAGGAATATCTATAAGAAATATTCTTGATATGGCCACCGGTCTTGATTGTTCTGATAATTACTTCACTAAGGAAAGTTGTTACTACTTATATTCCATGTCTATTGGCGATGGTTTTCGTACCGATATAGCAAAAGATAATCCTTATGATTTTATAAAGGAAACTATTATTGAACGGGAAATTGAAGCTGGTACTAAATTCTCCTATTCGGGTTTAAATACTTTTGTCCTTGCATGGTTAGTCGAGGAGGTTACAAACATGCCATTCCAAGATGCTTTAAGTAAGGAAATTTGGTACCACATTGGTGCCGAAGCAGATGCATCTTTCTTGGCCCCTAGATATGGAATACCCATGACGCATGGTGGTTTCATAGCAAATATGCAGGACATGATTAGGTTTGGTATGTTATTTACACCTAGTTATGAAGTCGTTTCAAATAAAAAAATCATCACTGACGCTCATATAGATTTGATTTTAAATGGAGGAAATCCAAAATTACTTCAAAACTTAAATATTCCAAACTTTGAAGAAAGTGACGTAAAACATAATGTTTATCAATGGGATAGTGTCTATGATAATGATGATATTTTTAAAGGTGGCTGGGCTGGTCAAGGTCTTTTGATTAATCCAACTCGAGATATAGTGGCGGTATTTACTGGATACAAAAAAGATGATGCGCATCATGCGCTTGAGATGAGAAAGTTTCTTAGAGAAGTTCTAAATGGTGTATTCAAAGATAATGATCGATTAACAATTAACTAATTCCATAATGAAACCACTTCAACATACAAATTCTTATTATGCCGCGAGCGTTAATGAAGTTACTAATTACCCAGAATTAAAGGGTCATCAATCCACAGATATTTGTATTGTCGGAGCTGGCTTTAGTGGCATCTCAGCTGGATTACACCTCTCGGAACTAGGTTACAAAGTAACTATAATAGAAGCCAATAAAATTGGTTGGGGTGCATCTGGAAGAAATGGTGGTGAAATTATTGGTGGTTTTTCTGGTGACGATATAATGCAGAAAAAATATAACACTGACGATGCGGATTTAATTTGGGATATGCGTTGGGAAGGTAACGACATTATCCGTAATCGAGTTAAGCAATATGATATCAATTGTGATCTTAAATGGGGCTATCTTGATGTAGCAATCAAAAAAAGACACATTAAATCACTAGAGTCTTCTTACAAAGATATGCAAAAGCATCAATATCCGCATGATATTTCCTTATTAGATAAACAAGAAACATCTAATTTAATAGGTACTGATGCTTATATCGGCAGTCTTCTAAATATGGGTAATGGTCATGTTCATTCCCTTAATTTATGTATCGGTGAGGCAAAAGCAGCAGCAGCATTAGGAGCTACAATATATGAGCAATCTCCTGTAATTAAAATAGATAAAGAGAATAAACCTAAAATTCATACCGCGAGTGGAAGCATTAGTGCGAATACATTATTACTGGCGGGCAATGCTTATCACCAATTAGATAAAAAAATGCGTAATTTTATTATTCCTGTAAATAGCTTCGTAATTGCTACAGAACCCCTATCAGATGAGATTATCCAAAAAATTAACCCTAAAGATTTCGCTGTTTGTGATCCTAATTATATATTGGAGTATTTCCGTTTAACGGGTGATAAACGCTTATTATTTGGAACAAGGCTTAATTATGATGGAAATGATGAAAGTTATATGAAGAGGGAACTTCGTAAAAAAATGTTACGAATATACCCAGACTTGAATAACGTAAAAATTGATTATGCATGGACTGGAAGAATCGGCGTCACAATCAACCATATACCTCAACTTGGAAAATTAGCCTCAAATGTATTTTACAGTCAAGGTTATTCGGGGCACGGAGTAAA
>CAJJBK010000067.1 GCA_905182415.1 uncultured Woeseiaceae bacterium
AACCAATCCAGAGAGAACCGCTATTCCTGTATCTGCAACCACAACAGATACAGCGGCATTCGTTATGGATGTTTCTTGGGGCAGATAGGCGCCATAAGCCATAATCGCTCCCATTCCAATACTCAACGTGAAGCAAGCAAGCCCCATAGCAGTCAATACTCCATCCCAGCTTAATGCGGCAAAATTAGGGGTAAACATAAAGGATACACCTTCAGAAAATGATCCAGAAGTTACAGAGTAGTATAATAAAACAAAAAGCAAAAATAATAGGGCAGGCATCAAAAATTTAACTGCCACTTCAAGCCCCTTGACACCTCTTGAGATAACAAAGAAATTCAAAAACATAAAAAAAGTATGTGCCGAGATGACTGCAGTAGGATTACCGACAAAATCATCAAATAAATCAGCAATTAAAGCCGCATCGGCTCCAGTAAATTGACCAGATATAGCTTTTGGTATGTAGGTTAGTGTCCATCCAGCAATGACACTGTAATATGACAAGATTAGCATTGCGGTGATTACACCTAATGCCCCAAGCCATTTCCAATGTTTAGAGCCGCCCTCTTCCTCTCCCAATAGTGCCATGGTAGCAACAGGATTTCGTCGTCCTCTTCTACCGATTAGTATTTCTGACATCATGACTGGCATACCTATCAAAAAGACGAACAATAAATAGACCAATACGAAGGCACCACCACCATTTTGGCCAGCCATATAAGGAAATTTCCATATATTTCCTAAACCAACTGCAGACCCAGTAACCGCCATGATAAAAGCCAAGCGTGAGGACCAATTTCCATGGAGTGATTGGCGTTCCTGATTAGAGTTATCACTACTAAGCATTATTGTTCCTTTTATAAAATTTAATAGTCTTGAAGTTTGGATTAAATTCGAGTCCCTTACAACACCAATTACTCACATTTTTTTTGAGTATAGGCTTATACTATATATTACTCATATGAATAAGAACCAAAAACCAGTAAAGAAAACCTCACTAATAGCTCAAAATAAAAGAGCTCGGCATGACTATCACATTCAAGAAACTATTGAGGCTGGTATGCAGCTAGAAGGATGGGAGGTAAAAAGTTTAAGAGAAGGCCGCTCTCAACTGACAGAAGGTTATGTCAATATTAAACATGGAGAAGCATGGCTGGTTGGAACTCATATCTCCCCACTCAATACAGTATCAACTCATTACACCCCTAACCCAAAAAGAGCTCGGAAACTCTTGCTCAATAAATTTGAGATAAGTAGTCTGCTAGGTTCTGTAGATCGTAAAGGTTATACGCTGGTCCCTTTAAAACTCTATTGGAAGCGCGGAAATGTAAAATTAGAGATTGGCCTGGGAAAAGGAAAGCAACTACATGATAAGCGTCATACTTTAAAAGAGAAAGACTGGTCAAGACAGAAAGACAGAATGATGAAAAATATAAATTTATAATAATCAATAATTTAATCAATATTATTAATGTATAAAATTAATAATATCACCTCTAAATTAAAATTATATCAAACTCAATTACACTAAAAATACTTAGTTAAAGTAACTGTTCTTTTTATTTTTTACAAAAACGCCGTAAACTAGTCGTTGCAATATGAATAAAATTTACATCTAGGGGGCGACATGGCTTCGACGTGGGTCGCGAAACTCTGAGTGCATGCCGAGGAACAGATTACCTCGTTAATCCATCTGTAAAACCTATAGTTGCCAACGACGACAACTACGCACTAGCTGCTTAAGAACCAGCTCAGTGTCTTCTGCCCGGTTAGTGCCTGTACGTCCGGATCCCAGGAGTCACTTTTACAGGATCGCAGATTGAATGTGTTTAGGATTCAATTTACTAAAACTTTACTAAACTGGTATCAAGTTTTCCCTTTCTGTTAGGTAGCTTGATATAAGATTATTAACAGAATAAGCATGTAGACCTCGGTGCGGAGGGCTTGCGGACGCGGGTTCGATTCCCGCCGCCTCCACCATCTCAAGAGAAAGCCCCTATAATTCACGGGGCTCTTTTTTTTGAGATCAAGTAATTTGAATTAAGGGTGGGTAGTTAAATTGAAAAATATCGTAATTGTGGGGGCTAGTCATGCAGCTATTGAGACAATTGTTAGTCTCCGTAAGTTAGGTTGGCGTGATGGTATAACATTAATTGGTAATGAAGATTCCCTTCCTTATCAGCGTCCACCTCTATCAAAAGGGTACCTAAAAGGAGAGGTAAATTCTGAAAAAATAGCACTCAGACCATCTGATTTTTATCAAAAATCATCAGTCAATTTATTGCTCGGTCGCGAAGTAATCGAAATAGATAGAAAATCTAAACTGGTTAAATTAGATAATGGTAAACATATTAATTATGAAAAACTGATTCTCGCAACTGGGACTCGACCAAAAAAATTAGCTATCAAGGGTAGTGAATTGGATCAAATTAATTATTTACGTACGCTTAAAGATGTTGATCATATTAAAGAGATCATAAAGAAAGATACGAATATCTTGATTGTTGGGGCTGGATATATCGGCTTAGAAGTGGCTGCTTCTGCCATTAAACAACAAGCAACAGTAACTGTAATTGAAAATATGGACCGTGTTCTTGCCCGTGTGACTGGCAAGGAAATTTCTGATTTTTATCAAAATATTCATGCTGAAAAAGGTGTTGATATCCAGCTAGGTATTTCAATATTAGAATTTGATCAACATAAGGGTAAATGCTTCGCACTACTCGATAACGGACAGAAATTGAACTTTGATTGCGTCGTTGTAGGAATTGGAGTTGAGCCTAATTCTGAACTGGCTGAAAGCGCAGACATAAAATGCCATAACGGAATTCTCGTGAACGAATACACCCAGACTAATGATTTGGATATTCATGCTATTGGTGATTGTAGTAATCATCCTAGCTTTATTTATAACACACGTATTCGTCTAGAGTCAGTCCCAAACGCCATTGGTCAAGCTAAAACAGCAGCAAATTATATTTGTGGTACCAAACAACCTTATAACCAAGTTCCCTGGTTCTGGTCTGATCAATATGATACTAAACTTCAATCAGCCGGCCTTGCTCATGATTATGATAAAACTGAAATAAATGGTGACATTAGGAGTAAAAAATTTACAGTTGCCTATTTCAAGCAAGGACGCATGATTGCATTGGACGCTATAAACTCCCCAAAAGAATTCATGGCTGCAAAAAAAATCATCGCTTCATCTGTTTAAAAATATAGTTAATTTCTTGGTTTATTGTGTTAATTTTTAACCTTAGTTATTAATTATCTTTTTTCTACTGGGGTTTTTATGGGTAAAATAAATAAATCAGCAGCACATATAATTATCTTTTTGGTTTTTTTATCGATTTTTTTTGTCGGTACATTAACAGCCGAACAACTGGCAATTAAAGCTGGGTTTATATTAGACACAAAAACCGGTCAACTTCTCAAAGATAAAACCATCATAATAAAAGACAATCAGATTTTTGAAATCACTGATTCAATTCCTCCTAATACCAAAATAATCGATTTATCCGATAGTTATCTTCTCCCTGGCCTCATAGATATGCACACACATATCATTGGTAACCTAAGCAAAGATTACTCATCTAACCTGTTTCAATCACCACATAGATCCACAATTGGTGGTGTTGTAAATGCAAAAAAAACACTAATGGCAGGATTTACATCAGTAAGGAATGTCGGTGCGCCAAACTTTATGGATGTAGCGCTAAGAAATGCTATCAATGCAGATGAAGTTCCCGGGCCTAGGATGTTTGTTTCAGGTCCTTCAATTGGAATTACGGGTGGTCATTGCGATAAAAATGAATTAAATCATGAATACGAACAATCCAGTGATGGTATAGCTGATGGCCCGTGGGAAGTTCGTAAAATGGTTCGTCTTAACGCCAAATATGGTGTCGATTTAATCAAATTTTGTGCAACTGGAGGGGTCTTTTCTAAAGGAACAAAAGTCGGATTAAGACAATATACTCTCGAAGAAATGAAGGCGATGGTTGATGAAGCCCACACTAGGGGGATCAAGATAGCAGCGCATGCTCATGGTACCGAAGGAATTGAATATGCCATAAGAGCAGGAGTAGATTCAATTGAACATGCTAGCTTTCTTGATATCAAAACCGCGAAGCTTGCAAAAAAATATGGCGTAACGTTGGTTATGGATATATACAACACGGAATACACTTTAAGCCAAGGAGAGATCAATGGAATTCCAGAAGAAAATTTGAAAAAAGATTTGGAAACAGGTGAAAGACAACGACAAAGTTTTTCATTAGCCGTGAAGCATGGGGTAAATTTAGTCTACGGAACAGATTCAGGTGTTTATCCACATGGAGATAATGCAAAACAATTTTCACGAATGGCCACCTATGGCATGTCTCCTCTAGAGGCGATTCAATCTGCAACGATAGGTGCATCCAAGCTCTTAGGGTTAAGCGAAAAAGTAGGTCAGATTAGTCCAGGCTTCTATGCCGATATAATTGCTGTTGATGATAATCCGTTAGATCATCTTGAAACGCTTGAGAAAGTTACATTTGTAATGAAAAATGGGCAAGTTTTTAAAAATCCAAACTAATATGCATGGAATTAAATAAAATGAAAAAAACTTTACTACCCTTATTGCGGTTAACTTTATTAACAATTCTTTCAGTATTTAAAATTAATGCGTATGCAGAGTCTATTGATTGGGCTATTTCCAGCCCAGAAACACAGGGAATAAGCCAAGATAAATTACTGCAATTACACCAAGAATTAAAAAACGGCACTCATGGCTATATAGATAGTTTTCTAGTCATCAAAAATAATCACCTTGTCTTTGAAAAGTATTATGAGAATGATTATGACTCACTGACAAAAAATCGTCGTTCAGAGCAAGCTAAGATTATGCAGATAAACTATGGGGACAAAGCGCGACCGATTTATAACTATTATAATCCAGAGTGGCATCCGTTTTATAAAGACAGTGAATTACATACTATTCAATCAGTCAGTAAAAGTGTTACATCGGCTTTGATTGGAATTGCTATTGAGCGAGAAGAAATCCCTAGTATTGATAAAAAAATAAGCTCATATTTTCCAAAATATAAAGCTTATTTTGATGATTCTTTGAAACAATCTATTTCGATTCGGGATTTATTAACAATGACGGCTGGTATCAAGTGGGATGAGAGCAGTACTGCATACACAAGCCCTCTAAACGATGCTGCTAACATGGAAAGCAGCGAAGATTGGTTGCAATATATCTTAGCTCTTCCCATGAATACAAAACCTGGTGAGAATTTTGTCTATAACAGTGGTATTACGGTTTTACTCTCTCACATTTTGTATAAAGCCACGAATATGCATATTGATGAGTACGCAAAAAAATATCTATTTGGACCTTTAGATATTTCAGATTTTTACTGGAAAAAAACACCGACCGGTTTAATTGATGCTGAAGGTGGTCTCTATTTATCATCTCGAGATTTCGCAAAAATTGGATATCTTTACTTGCAAGATGGTCAATGGAATAACAAGCAACTTCTTACTAAAAAATGGGTAAAATCAACTATGTTACCAGATACCCATATACCGGAAAGTACAAGAAAATATGGCTATCAATGGTGGCTAGTTCCTAACCCTAATAATGAAAATAGCTGGATTTATAGTGGAAGTGGTTATGGCGGGCAATATTTATTGGTATTCCCTGAGAACCAATTAGTCGTGGTATTTACCGGTTGGAATATCTTTGATCAAGCTAGGCCTTCGATAGAATCTCTATCAAAACGAATTATTAATGCAATTCAATAATTACCTGAGAGCAACGCCCCTGCATTGGGAACTTTTGTTTCTAGATTTAAAGCTTTTAACATGCAGTAAGTTGTACATACAGCTGCTGAAATGACTGGTATATTTATTCGCTCCTGAAGCCTCGCAATGATATCTAAAGAAGGCATTTGAACGCAGGCAGATACAACCAAGACGTCCACGCCATCAAGATTGAGATTTTCTGCATACTGAATCAAATTCTCAGGATCTTGGGATGCAACAACAAGATTGTCAGGAATCTCCAATGTATGCCAATCATTAATATTAAAGCCCTCTGACTCAATATATTTAACCACCGTTTTAGCTAGTGGTTTCATATATGGAGAAAGCATTGCAATGTTTTTAGCCCCGAGAGCATGAAGTCCCTCTATTAAGGCACCAGCGCTCGTCACGATAGGAATAGTCGCTTCGTTTTCTTTTGCACAGTTAGCTAATCGAAGCTCTGATTCTCGATGATAGCCCATGCCCATACTCATTATAGCTACCAAACAGGCATAACCAATGACATCAACCCTCGCGTCTGATAACTCATAAGTACATCGATCAGACTCAGCATCCATTTTTATTAATTCTTTCTTAGTGACGCTTTTCATGCGCATACGACTTGAATGAAAAGTAAACCGCTCAGGTAAAATTGATTCACGGGCTTTCAGCATTGCTGGAATTTCCGTTTCCATAGTAACGTTGGAGCTAGGCACGATTTGCCCTATTTTGTAATTCACTTTCATTATTGTTGGCTAAATATATTACTAAACGGCGACAATGGGATTACGGATCCGCCCTATTCCTTCAATACTTGTCTCGAGAACATCCCCGGGCCACATAAATTCTTGGGGATTCCTTCCTGCACCAACTCCTGCAGGAGTTCCAGTAGCGATAATATCACCCGGTTCAAGCAATAGACCCTGACTGAGATCTTCAATAAGCTCATTAATATTAAACAGCATATACTTAGTGCTGGAATTTTGTTTTTCTACGCCATTTAAATGACAAGTAATAGTAAGATTATGTGGATCTTTTATCTCGTCTGCAGTCACAATACATGGGCCCATCGGTGCAAAAGAATACTGAGATTTTGATACAACCCACTGACCCGCTCGACGACAATCTCTTGCGCTGATATCATTTATGACTGTGTACCCAAAAACATGATCTAAGGCGTCATTTTTATCCACTCTATTACATTTTGTTCCAATAATAACAGCTAACTCTGCCTCCCAATCAAGTTGCTGGGTAATATTTTTATTGTGACAAATTGGGTCACCATGACCCACTACAGCAGTTGGAAATTTGCTAAAAATTACTGGCTCTTGAGGTAGCTCTGATGAAGTATCAAGTGAGCGTGAAGCTTCTGCAACATGCTCTGTATAGTTAAGGCCGATACCAAAAATATTCTTTCTCGGGCGTGGTATAGGCGCCAATAATGTAACATTTAGAGCAGGTACTGATACGCCTAATAAGTCGCTGGCTTTAGAATGAGTTAATGCTTCTGACAATGTAGATACAGCAATTGGCCCAAGGTCAATAAAATCAAGCATAGACGATGGTAGATCTAGCCCAACATTAAATCCGAATTCTTCAACATCTACGATTAAAGAATCCCAACAGACGCCCAATCTTGATGCTTCTTCGCCCATTCGATAAGTTACTAACTTCATAATCAATTCCCTTGAAATAAATATAAATTAACCTGCTAATTTCTGGTGCCCTTTATTCTCACTCATTGATTCCTCTTGATACAAGCTCAGAGACTCCATCACTGGAAAATCATTAAAAGAGTATAAGAAGGCCTCATCACTCCCGCTGGTATTTACATGCTCATGCCAAACCCAAGAGGGTACACAAAAAATATCATGTTCTTGCCAGTGAAATTCACGTCCACCAATAATACTGTAACCCACACCACCAGCACAATTATACATTACATTACCAGTATGACGATGTGCTTTAGTGTGCTGACCGGGTTTCAACATCTGCATGTGAGCGCCCATCGTCTTCATCGCCCACCCTCCCGTTACTGGATTCGAATAACGAAGAATATAGCCATCAAATGGACTTCCACTTCCAGCTTTTGATAAATTATAAAGCGCCTCTTTGGTATCTTTCCAGCGATACACTAATAATGGCGAATACGGTTTATCCCAGGGTTCCCTGTCAGCAGGTATCAGGCCTGGGGCTCCATAAGTCATAGGAGAATCATCGATATTGTATTTTGGTACCTGCGCAACTTCTGGATAAACACTATAAAAGTTAGTTTCCAAAGAATTCATTAATGGTATATCCAGTCCATCTTGCCATATTGAAATATCACCATCTTCAAAAACACCATGATCATGCCAACAGCCATTTGGTGTGAGCACATAGTCATTTTTATTAAGTGTAACTTGATGACCATCTACAACCGTATACGCCCCACCACCCTCCATAATAAAGCGTTGGGCTGAGGCCGTATGCTTATGAGCAGGGGTAATTTCACCGGGCTTCATTACTTGTAACCCACTAAATAACCAACCAACACAAGCCGTATGTTCGCGTCCGGCATCAGAGTCATTCATTAATACAATTACACGCCTACCAGCTTCTTCGGGCTTAACCAATTCAGCTGACCTTAATACTAAATCACGAAGATCCTGATAACGCCATAACGTTGGATTATATCTTGTGATAGGCTCCCAAGGCTCTATATCATTTGCTCTACGCCAAAAAGCAGTTGCTGATTTACTTTCTAATTTTTCATAAAATTCAATTAGTTCTGGACTATCTTTAACGTTAGATCTACCTCGTAACTTGTCCCTTGGATCACTCTTATTCTGACTCATTACACCCCCTCATGACTTGTCTTGCTCATAGGATTCCGATCCATTTTTAATTTCTTTTTCTACAAACTTAAAAGGTTGTTGCTGCTTCGCATTCACTCTTAGATCAAAAATATCGAAACGATTATAATTACCTAGGATATCATGCATCTGCTTGGGCTTAATACATCGGTTAAGATCTATTTCAGCATATATTATACCTTCATCATCAATTAAACCGTCACCCATGAGGCTACCATCCGGTCCAATAATGCCTGAAAATGCACCATTCTTCCTAGTTAATAATGCTCTTGCCTCAGGTACAAAACGCTCCATCTCGGTTATGATCTCTTCAGAAACGGTAGAGCAAGAAATAATTGTAAAAATCTTACCCTCAAAAGAATGTGTCATGCCACGTAATTTAATAGCCTCAGCCATATTGTATTCTTTTGGTGCGGTAGGTAACCCTATATAATTAGCAATATGGATTTGTTCACCCTGCGCCATAAGTGTAAATCGAGCCAATGGATTCGTATTCTCTCCACAAGCCAGTGTTCCAATAATACCAATATCGGTATCATGAACTTTTAAAGTTGAACCATCACCCCCGCTCCAGACTAATTTTTCTGCCCACGTAGGTACCAACTTTCGATGACATCCAATTATCTCACCAGCAGGATTGATGGTTATATTGGTATTATAAATTGTGCCTAATTTTTTGGGACCCCTTTCATTAACCCCTATAACTATAAAACAATCATTTTTTTTAGCTGCATCGCATAATCTCTTGGTCTCAGGGCCCGGGATATCAATACTGTTATGGTAAAGTCTCTCAAAAAATGACGAACCCATGACTGGGTTCATAATCCAACTCCAATAAGGGTAGGCAGGTACAAATACCTCTGGAAAGGCAACAATACGTGCACCTTGACCGCTCGCCTCTTTAATCAAATCGCAAGCTTTCTCTACAGTTGCTTTTGCATCCAAATAAACGGGAGATGCTTGTACAGCAGCAGCTTTAAATACAGGCAAAGACATAAAATTTAATCCTATTTCCTCAAGACCTTAATCTTACTCAAGTATAGAGTGCAACGGTAGCATCTTGCTCTTCCCAATTCGTTGACTTTGCGACATCAGCAATAATTTCAACCGCATCATAAAGATCCTGGTACCGCATATATAAAGGTGTAATGCCGAACCTAACAATATCTGGAGTACGAAAATCACAAACAACACCTCGTTCTACAAGTGCCCTACTAAGCGCGAAGCCATGAGGATGGGATAAGGAGACATGCCCACCTCGTTTGGAATTGTCGCGCGGACTGGCCAGTAAAAAATCTAAGTTTTTACATTTTTCTTCTATAAGATCAATGAATATAGAGCCAAGTTTTTTAGCTTTTTCTCTCAGTAAATTAATATCAGCTCTCAACAATATATCTACCCCACACTCTAATGCTATCAACCCAAGCAAAGGTGGTGTACCACACATTAAACGAGTTACATCTTTGGCTGGAGTATACTGCTCACTAAAAGCAAATGGATCAGCGTGACCAAACCATCCAGAGAGAATAGGTTCTATTTTATGATGATGGCGCTTTGCAGCAAATAAAAACGCTGGAGCGCCAGGACCGCCATTAAGAAACTTATAACCGCAACCAACCGCGAAATCTACCAGGCAATCATTAAGGTTAACTGGAATTGACCCTACACTATGGCTTAAATCCCAAATCACCATAATTCCCTTGTGATGAGCTTTTTGAGTAATTTCTTTCATTTGGGCAATACTGCCAGTCTTGTAATTGACTTCAGACAATAACAGAGCAGCTACAGACTCATCGAGAGAGTCTATTAAGTCTGAGGACGATACAATTTTTGATGATATTTGATTGGGAGTGAAGTTTTCTAGACCCTGCATCATATAGAGATCAGTTGGAAAATTATCTTTTTCAGTTAACACAACTTGACGACCAGGATTAGATTGCAATGCAGCTGCTATCATTTTGAATATATTTATAGAAGTTGAATCAGCAGCAATCACCTCACCATCTTCGGCACCAATTAAGCGAGCTATTTTATTCCCAATGCGCTGAGGCGAGATGCCCCATTCATGATCTATCCATGAGCGAATCACTCCTTGCCCCCATTCATTAACAATAACTTTACGCATCTTCTCATGCGTAATTTTTGGTGCCATACCCAGTGAATTCCCATCAAAATAATATGTATTTTCTGGTAAATGAAATTCATTCCGGAACGGGCTTAAAACATCTTCATTATCGAGATTAATCAAATCTTGTTTTTTTATCATCTGGTCAAGGCTCTTAAATATAAATCACAAAGGACATTTAGAATTATTTTCTTCTTGCGTTGTACTTAATTTTGTTCGCATTGACCATAATTCTGGGAAAAAACTTAAATTCAAAGCTTTTACCAAATAATCAACGCCAGATGAACCGGCCGTTCCTTTACTATAACCAATAACACGAGAAACAGTCTTCATATGCTTAAATCGCCATTCTTGAAAATAATATTCCAACGCAGTTACTCTTTCAGCCAGCATATAAAGCTCCCAATATTTCTCGGTGTCCTCGTATATCAAACGCCAAACCTCTTCAATCTCAGGCGAGGATTGGTATGGTTCAGACCAATCTCTGTCAATAGCTTTTGAAGGAACAACAAAACCCTTTTTCGATAACAGTTTTAATGTTTCGTCATACAGTGAAGGCGCATTTAAAACTTTCATCAACTGTTCATATACAGGTTTATTATCACGATGCACAACAGTTAAATCTTTATTCTTATTGCCAAGTAAAAATTCAAGTTCTCGATATTGGTGTGATTGAAAACCAGATGCTTTACGCAGATAACCTCTGAATGTTAAAAAATCATGTGGTGTAAGTGTTGCCAGAATCTCCCAAGATTGGATCATGTGTCTTTGTATAGCCGCGATCCTATCGAAAGTTTTAAATGATTTTGATAGTTGATCTTTCTTGATACACTCAATTACAATCCCAAGTTCATGCAAACATAGCTTTATCCATAACTCCATAGTTTGATGGATAATAATAAACAGAGTTTCATCGGGTTTGCCGGAAACTCCAATCTGTGCTGAAAGAAGACGCTCTGTCTGAAGATGAGAGTTATAGGTTAACTCATTATCCCATTCAATTTTTTCCCCGTTGATTTCGGCCTCAAATGTCTCAATACCATCAATTATAGAGCTCTTGATTTCCGTCATGCAAACTTCCTCAATATGATTGAACTTAACTTAAAAATTAATACATATATTAATAAACTTTGTGAAAATGCTACCAGTTTGTTATTTTTAATGTCAGTAAAATCTTCTAACAAAAATAAATGGTGAAGCCAATCCCTTGCATCTACAGATATGTCTTTTTAATTGCTGTGTCGAGTCTCTTTTTATTGGTAAATATTACCGCCGCTGAAGACAATACTCCATCAACTCGGCCCAATATTCTGCTAATCGTTGCCGATGATCTTGGGTGGTCCGATCTTGGTTCATTTGGCGGTGAAATATCAACACCAAACTTAGATGAGCTAGCATTATCAGGTATGCGTTTAACTAATTTCTATGTCGCTCCTACCTGCTCTCCAACCAGATCAATGCTTTTATCAGGCACCGACAATCACCTTGCGGGACTTGGAAATATGGAAGAAGAATTGGGCCCAAACCAGATAAACAAAAAGGGTTATGAGGGTTATCTAAATAATGATGTTGTCACTTTCGCAACACTTCTCCAGGATGCGGGATACCACACAATGATGACAGGAAAATGGCATCTTGGTGCTAGCCTTGAAAAAGGTCCTGAGTCACGCGGTTTTGACGATGCTTTTGTCATTGCAAATGGTATCAGCAATCATTTCAAGCAAGAACGTATTGTTGGATTTGAAACCAATACAATTACCAAAGCGCCGTATCGAGAGCATGGCAGATCAATTGACTTGAATGAACCTTTTTACTCATCAGAACTGTATACCGATAAATTAATTAGTTATATCAAGAGTCACCAAGAAACAAGTCATGGTAGCGAACCTTTTTTTGCATATGCGGCTTATTCCGCTCCACATTGGCCCTTGCAAGCACCGGATAATTTTATCGACAAATATCAAGATACATACAATGTGGGTTATGCAGAAATAAGACGAATTCGACTTAATCGTATAAACGAACTGGGCCTACTTAAAAATATAACTGAACTGTCTAAATCGGATCTCTGGCCCGCCTGGGATCAACTTGACAGTCATTCACAAGAAAAAGAAGCTAAACGAATGCAGGTATACGCAGGTATGGTTGAGGCTTTAGATCATTATATCGGGAGATTGATCAAATACTTAAAAGATGCTGGTATTTTCGATAACACAGTTATTGTATTCCTCTCCGATAATGGTGCAGAGGGCAATGATCCTCGTGTTATTCTAGAAAATGAAACTTGGATTCCCACTAATTTCAATAATAGTATTAATAATATGGGTCGCGCTAACTCTCACATATCTTATGGACCTAGATGGGCTGAAGTGAGCTCTACTCCCTATAAAGACTTCAAAGGTTTTCCCACAGAGGGTGGTTTATTGTCTCCAGCGTTTATTTCATACAAAGGTTTTCAAGGCCAAATGATCAATGATTCTTTTGCTTCTGTCATGGATATAGCTCCGACTCTTCTTGAGATTGCTAATACCCGTCATCCTGGCAACTATTATAAAGGCAGAGCCATTCATCCCATCAAAGGCAAGTCGATGCTTGATATGCTTACTGGAGAATCTAATGCAATTCACGCTAAAGATTATGTCATGGGCTGGGAATTATTCAATCGAAAAGCCATTAGGAGCGGTTCATGGAAAATCACATGGATTGAGGCGCCACATGGAAATAATCGATGGGCCTTATACGATCTCTCGACTGATCCTTTGGAGCAGAACGACTTAGCTGATAAAAATACGTCTAAATTAAATGAAATGATAGCTTTATGGAAAATATACATAAAAGAAAACAATGTCATTATTGATGAAGATCTGAATTTAGGTTACTCAGGAAGTAATTCACACTTTAGCTACTAAAATCTGGTTTTTTCTAGAGACTTAAGATCCATTCCTCAATGAGATTGACTCCCTCTTTATGTATTAATGATCGACCAGATTCTGGCATCATTACTCCAGGATCTACCGATTGCATCCTATACAACATAATAGATTCTGCTGGGTCACCAGGTGCTATAGAATATAATTTATTGCCGCTACCTCTTCCGGCAGCTACTGGCTTCTTCTTTATACCAAGGTGTATTGAGCGTTTTTCGGTAAATTCTAGATAAAGAGCGCTTGATGCAGCATTTCCAACTGGACTATGACAATGACCGCAATTTATTGCTAAATACGAACGAGCGCGAGCGTTTAAATTCTTGGTACTATCTTGCCAATCGACAACGCGATCTAAAACCTTTGGATAAGAATCAATAATCCCATTATCGAGCCAGTAAGTTAGCTGGTTTATCTTTTTTCCTGAACCAGGATAAAATATATTTTTATTTAAATTTCTTGCTTTTGGGCCAATTGGAATAATCTGTTTATTGGCTTCATGACATTCTTGGCACTGATTTTTATTTGGTACACGATATCGAACGTCCCTTCTTTCACCATCCCGATCAATCCTTGAAGTATTGATTGTTGTTCCGGCAATTTACAATTTAGCCTCATCCTGTCCATCATTCCAAGCA
>CAJJBK010000068.1 GCA_905182415.1 uncultured Woeseiaceae bacterium
TTATCTGAGAGTATAATGGATGACTTTGATTGTCTCGATGGATTAATTCATTGCGCAGGCATTCTGGGTGATCGGTCTGCAATCGAGCAATATGATCCAGGTTTGTGGCAAAAAGTGATGCACGTTAATTTAACTGCTCCTTTTGTATTAACCCAAGCGTTAATGCCTAATCTTAAGTTATCTAAACGACCTTCCATCATCTTTACCAGCAGTGGAGTTGGCCAAATTGGCAAGGCATTCTGGGGAGCTTATTGTGTATCTAAATTTGGCACAGAAGCACTAAGCCAGATTCTATCGCAAGAATTAATTCATACCTCATTTCGTGTAAACTGTATTAATCCCGGCGCTGTTAAAACAAAAATGCGACTTGCAGCCTATCCAGCTGAGAGTCGAGATAATTTAAAATCCCCCCATGAGATTATTGGCCCTTACCTCTTTTTATTGGAAGATCAAAGCATTGGAATTACAGGCAAATGTTTCGATGCCCAATAAAACAGCTCTATAATATCAAATTGTATCGCAAGCGCTTAAGAATCCTTATCGGTTAAATTTACCGATTTGTATAGGCGCTCTATTTCATCATTAGTCAATGCTTGATGGCGGCCACGTCTTAATGATTTTGGAAGCATGATCTCGCCATAACCAAGTCGAATTAATTTATTCACTTTATACCCTACAGCCTCCCATAATCGTTTAACCTCATGTTTTCGTCCTTCACTCAGGGTCACTTCATACCATACGTTTGCCATACCACTGGCCTTCCTTTTAACACTTAGGAATGCGGCGGGCCCGTCATCTAATTCAACACCATTTAATAAAGAATTAAGATCGTTTTTTGATGGATGACCGTATATTCTGACCGCATATTGACGAATTATTTCATAGGATGGATGCATCAATCGATTAGCAAGTTCGCCATCTGTTGTAAACAAAAGAAGCCCTGTTGTCGAAACGTCCAATCGACCCACCATTACCCATCGCATAGATCTTATTTTTGGCAAAGCATCAAATACAGATTTTTTATAATCTGGATCAGATCTCGAGCATATTTCATCATTATTTTTATTGTAGATTATGTGCTGATGTGAAAGCTTTCTGGGATTAATATAAAGTCGCTGAGAGTCTAAATAGAACGATTCATCACCTTTAACTGTATCGCCTATTTGAGCTTTCTTGCCATTTATCTTTAACCTACCATCATTTATCCAGCGTTCAACTTCCCTTCTGGAGCCGTGCCCTTTTGAAGCTAGTAATTTTTGAACACGCATCATTTTATTTTATTCATCTTTTAATTTATTTGTCTGTTCTGATACATCGTGAAGTATGTCATTTTCACTGTTTCCAACAATATCATCAAATTTAGTTTCTGAGATTATTCTAGCTGACTCCAGATCTTCATCTTTAATAACCTCATTAGTTTCAACAATTAAGGAGTCATTTTTTTCCAGTAAGGGATTTATTTCACGTTCATTTTTATTTTCTTGTTTTATTACCTCAGGAAGATCTAATTTATCTTTAATTGCCTCCCAATCAGAAAGGTCAGTTAAAAGTGGTAAATCTTCAATTTTCTTAAGCCCAAAATAATCAAGAAAAATCCTTGTAGTGCCGAACATTTCTGGACGACCCGGAACATCGCGTTGCCCTGAAATATATATCCACTCCCTTTCCATAAGAGATTTTATAATATTGCTACTAACAGAGACACCACGAACCTCTTCTATTTCCCCTCTTGTAATTGGTTGCTTATAGGCAATGAGCACTAATGTCTCAAATAATGCTCGCGAGTAGCGAGGCGACCTCCACTCCCATAGTTTATCTAGACGTTTAGATGCCTCTGGAGTTATTTGGATCCGAAAACCAGACGCTACTTCAATTAATTCTATATTTCTTGGCTGGTATTCATCTTGCAGTTGTTCTATGCATTTACGAATCATAGCTCTTTCTGGTCTCATATTTTCTTCGAATAAATCCTCTATTTTATTTAAATTGAGGGGTTTATCCGATGCTAATAACGCTGATTCAATGAAATATTTAACTTCATCCTCACTCATTCATCTAATTCCCTTTCTTATAGATTTTTAATTTTATATTTAACCATCAAGAGAGTGGACTGAAGAGGACACTCTTACGTGCATTGGAGCAAATTCTTCATTTTGTACTACCTCTATTGCTGCATCTTTCAACAACTCCAGAATAGCAAGAAAGGTTACGGCAATCCCAATTCTTCCTTCATTTGCGTTGAATAAATCAATAAAATCAATAAACTTTTTACTATGAATTCGATTGATAATATCAGCCATTCTTTGGCGAACTGACAAAGTTTCTTTCCTGAAATGAAGCTCTGAATTCATTTCCACTCTCTTTAGAACATCATGAAATGCTATCAACAATTCTTTAATTGTTACTTCTGGTAGCTTTATAACCACAGATTTATTGGGCGCTTCTGCATTAGCAATTACAATATCTCTCTCGAGGCGCGGTAAAGAATCTAATTCTTCTGCTGCTATTTTAAAACGCTCGTATTCCTGAAGACGCCTTACCAGCTCAGCACGAGGATCTTCTTCCTCATCCAACGTTTCTGGTCTTGGAAGTAGCATTCTAGATTTGATTTCTGCAAGCATGGCGGCCATCAATAAATATTCACCCGCAAGTTCTAATTTAATTTCCTCCATCAAATTAATGTAATCAATATATTGTTGAGTGATTTCTGTGACAGGAATATCAAGTATATTTAAATTTTGCCGTTTAATCAGATACAACAATAAGTCTAATGGCCCCTCAAATGCCTCTAAAAAAACTTTTAAAGCGAACGGAGGTATGTATAGATCTTGAGGTAACTCAGTCACCGGCTCGCCTTCAACTACGGCGAATGGCATCTCGTATTGTTTATTAATGTCTGTTTCAGTCTGTATGGTCATTGAATCAGTCACTTATAAAGATACTGGAGAAGAAAATTTTGCATCATTTAAATCAATTAATTATATATAAAAATTGCTCTAGGACACTATTAGCTTGATAATATACCAGTAGAGTGAATTTAAGTAGATAAAGAAAGAAAATACTCTCAATTAATAACTTAATATGACCTTAATATTTATAAAGTAAATCCGATATGCAATTTCTCACTGAATATATCCCAATAATCATATTTATTTTTGCTTATTTTAATGGTGGAATTTTCTTTGCCACTAAAGCATTAATGATTGCAATGCCCATAGGTCTCTGTATCCAGTGGGCACAATCAAAAAAAATCAATAAAATATACCTAGGCTCTACACTTTTGGTTATAATTCTGGGAACGGCAACCCTTTTCTTTAAAAATCCAACATTTC
Source organism: uncultured Woeseiaceae bacterium (assembly GCA_905182415.1). Taxonomy (GTDB): domain Bacteria; phylum Pseudomonadota; class Gammaproteobacteria; order Steroidobacterales; family Woeseiaceae; genus SP4260. The sequence continues at coordinate 3,333 of CAJJBK010000068.1, forward strand.
TATATTGGAAGCCAACTGTCCTCAATTGGCTAATTGCTTTAGTATTCCTTGGCAGTCAATGGATTGGTAAAGAACCAATTATAAAAAGAATGCTAAAGCAAGCTGCTGAACTAAAAGACGGGCAATGGAAAAAATTAAACTTCATGTGGGTTGTATTTTTCATGTTCAGTGGGGCGATAAATATTTAT
>CAJJBK010000069.1 GCA_905182415.1 uncultured Woeseiaceae bacterium
CTACACCGTTACTTAATCAGAATCTAAATCTTTCATACTGAGCCTTACTCTTCCTTGTCGATCAACTTCAAGTACTTTGACTTTTACTTCATCACCTTCTGAAAGTTTATCGCTGACTTTTTCGACACGCTCGTCTGAAATTTGAGATATATGAACCAAACCATCTTTTCCAGGAAGAATGGTAACGAAAGCACCAAAGTCCATCAAGCGGACTACTTTTCCATCATATATCCTACCCACTTCAACATCAGCTGTTATTAGCTCAATTCTTCTTACCGCCTCTTTTCCTGAAGCTCCATCAATTGAAGCAACTCGCACAGTACCATCCTGGTCAATATCAATTGAAGCTCCTGTTTCTTCTGTCATAGCTCTAATTACAGCGCCACCTTTACCAATAACATCTCTAATTTTTTCTGGATCAATTTTAAATGTAGTAATCGTCGGTGCAAATTCTGACATCTCTTCTCTGTGGGATGTGATTACTTTATTCATTTCACTCAAAATATACAATCGAGCTTCTTTAGCTTGCTCCAATGCAATATCCATAATTTCTTTTGTGATACCTTGTATCTTTATATCCATTTGAAGTGCCGTAATACCTTCACCTGTACCTGCTACTTTAAAGTCCATATCACCAAGATGATCTTCATCACCGAGAATATCTGTCAATACTGCAAATTTTTCACCTTCCTTAACCAAACCCATCGCTACACCAGCAACTGGAGCCTTAATAGGCACCCCTGCATCCATCAATGAGAGACTCGTTCCACAAACAGAAGCCATGGAACTGGATCCATTAGATTCAGTAATTTCAGAAACAACACGAATAACATATGGAAATTCTTCTTGATCCGGCATTACTGCTTGAATGCCTCTTTTTGCTAGTTTTCCATGTCCAATTTCACGTCTTTTTGGTGACCCAACAAAACCTGTCTCGCCAACACAATATGGAGGAAAATTATAATGCAACATAAATGAATCTTTATACTCACCCATCAAGGCATCAATCATTTGCGCGTCTCTGCCTGTTCCAAGAGTTGTTACAACAATCGCTTGAGTTTCACCACGAGTAAAAAGAGCGGATCCATGAGTTCTTGGTAATACACCGACCCTAACATCAATCGATCTCACTGTACTGACATCACGACCATCTATTCTTGGTTCCCCATCGATAACTCTATTTCTAACTATATTTTTTTCTAGTTTAGATAAAGATCCTTTGATTTCATCTTCCGACCATTTATCTTCATGCTTTTGGATAACTTCACTTAATACACTCTCTTTGCATTGCGAAATAGCAAGATGTCGCTCCATTTTATCTATATTTGTATAAGCTGCAGTCAAACCTTTAGTTGCAGAATCACTAACAGCAGCCGCTAGGCTCTCATCAGTTTCTGGAGCTGACCATTCCCACTTAGGTTTGCCAACTTCTTCAACCATTTCATTTATTTGCTCAATGACAAGCTGCATTTGCTCATGACCATACATCACAGCACCAAGCATAATTTCTTCTGATAATATTTTTGCTTCTGATTCAACCATCAGAACGGCGTCATTTGTTCCTGCTACCACAAGATCAAGATCGGAATCGATTAAACTTGTAACTGAAGGATTCAAAACATATTCATTATTAATATAACCGACTCGAGCACAACCCAAAGGACCGGCGAAAGGCATACCAGATAAACTTAACGCTGCAGATGCCCCTATCAAAGAAGGCATATCTGGATCAATTTCTGGATTTAAAGAAATAACAGTAGCAATTACCTGAACTTCATTCTTAAAGCCTTTTGGAAACAATGGACGTACAGGTCTATCTATCAACCTTGATGTTAAAGTTTCTTTTTCAGAAGGTCTTCCTTCGCGCTTAAAAAATCCACCCGGTATCTTGCCAGCCGCGTATGTTTTTTCTTGATAATTTACAGTGAGCGGAAAAAAATCACGACCAGGATCAGCATGCTTTCTACCTACCGCCGTTACTAATACAGAGGTGCCTTCAACAGAAACTATGACTGAACTGTCTGTTTGACGAGCTATCTCGCCTGTCTCTATAGTTACTTCATGGTCGCCATACTGGAATACTTTTTTAATTGATTTCACTATTAATACTCTTATTGATTGATTGTTGTCTCAAGAAAATCTTGAGCGCTATAGGATTTTTTAGTTCTTAACGTCTTAGTCCGAGACTTTTAATTAATTCTGCGTATCGGCCTTGGTCATTCTTTTTTAGGTAATCAAGTAACTTTCGTCGCTTACTCACCATTTTCAAGAGACCTTGTCTGGAATGATGATCTTTTTTATGCTCACCAAAATGATCAGTCAATTCAGTAATACGTTTAGTCAAGATAGCAACTTGCACCTCAGGGGAACCTGTATCTGCTTCGCCTCTTGAATATTCTTTTATAATTGTACTTTTACTTTCACTCGATAGTGACATTTTTTAAAAACCCCGATAGTTCTTCGTTTAATTGTTGATATTACTATGAAGCGCGCTATTCTAGCGCTTAGTCACTCCAAGTAACAGTATTAAATTAAATAAAATAAAAATATTTAATTGTATCTTATCCCTAATCCTTTCTATTGATGCATCTATAAATGAAATATACGACGTGGAATTAGAAGATAATTCTCTTTTTGTTCACCAATACCAATAAATTTCTCTTCGTTATCATAAACCCTAATAAGTCCTTTAGAGGAAGATGAGACTTCAATAATCCGCCCATTAAGAAACATCCCTAATTCATCTTGATTAAGGTGAATACTCGACCAATCCAATAATGCCGTGTCGACAGGCAAGAGATAATCTTTGTTTTCAGTTCCACTACTCGCTATTGATTCTTCAATAGATTGAATACACAGCATTTGTTTCTCTTTAAAGTTACCCACCCCGACCCTATGCAATTTTTTCGTATACCCCACCATACCGGCTTTTTTTGCAATATCTTCAACCAATACCCTTATGTAAGTTCCTTTGGAAACTGTCACTAAGAACTCAACGCAATCATCACCAATATTTTCAAGTTTTATTGATGAGATATTTATCTTACGAGCTTCACGTTGGATCACTTCGCCTTTTCTGGCTAACTTATATAATCGTTGACCGTCTTTTTTTAACGCTGAATACATCGGAGGAATTTGTGCTGATTCACCCAGAAATTTTTCTAGAATACCAACCCAATAATCATGATCATGCATATGAATTTCTGATGTTTCTTCTATCGTACCCTCTCGATCACCTGTTGATGTTGATTTACCGAATTCCGCAATAACTCGATAAGTTTTATGGTTATTCAATAGATAGGGGCAGATTTTTGTGGCCTCACCAAAACACAATATCAACATGCCGGTGGCCGCGGGGTCAAGACTACCTCCATGCCCTCCTTTTTTGGCACCAATCAACTTCTTTACATTTTGTAATGCCCTGTTTGAAGACAATCCATCTTCCTTGTTAAGCAAGATGATGCCATTGACTGGCTCAATAGAGCTTTTACCTGAGCTCAAAGCAATCTCCAAGAAAAATAATTAAATTATGTTTTTTTTGCAAGGTTAGCTTGGTCGATTAAACTGGAAATCTCCATACCTTTAATGATGCTATCATCATGGTAAAATCTCAACTCAGGCACATGTCTAATTTTAATTGAGGCACCAAGTTTCTTTCTTAAGTAGCCGGTTGCCCTCGCCAACCCTTTTGTTGGAATATGAATTTCATCATTAAATTGGATCGAGCTAAAATAAATTTTTGCGATACTCAAATCATGACTTAAATCAATGGATGTCAATGACACTCCTGATAAACCAGGGTCGTTTAAATCAAACCGTATTAATTCATTCAAGGTCCTCAAGATCAAGGGGCCCATTCGTTGATTTCTAGAAAATTCTCTTGCCATTTTTTATGTCGCAATAATTATGTAGGTAAATTTAATCGATTGTCCTGGCAATTTCGATTCGTTCGAAGCATTCAATCTGATCACCAACCTTCACATCGTTGTAATTTTTAACACCGATTCCACATTCCGTACCTGATTGCACTTCTTTTGCTTCATCCTTAAAACGCCTAAGTGATTCAAGTTCACCCTCATAAATGACCACATTTTCTCTTAAAACACGGATAGGGCTGGCTCTTTTCACATGGCCTTCGGTCACTATACTGCCAGCGATATTGCCTAATTTAGGAGATGTAAAGACTTCTTTGACTTCTGCCAAGCCAATTATATTCTCTCTTATCTCAGGAGATAGAAGGCCATTTATAGATGTTTTAACATCATCAATAGCTTCATAGATAACACTATAATAACGTATATCTACCGCCGATTCTTTAATTGCATTCTTAGCCGAAGAATCAGCGCGGACATTGAATCCTATTATTGCGGCTTTAGATGCTTCTGCTAAAACAACATCTGACTCATTGATGCCACCAACTCCAGAATTAATGATTTTGACTTTAACCTCATCACTATTAAGACTGGTTAGTGCATCTTTCAATGCTTCTGAGCTTCCATGGACATCGGATTTAATTAATATAGCAACAGACTTACCGGCTGCATCATTAATTTGAGAGAATATATCATCTGATTTTGCACTTTGTTGTTGTATCGCCTTAGATTCTTGTGTTTTTGCTTTTCTATTTTCAGCTAGCTCTCGAGCTTGTTTTTCATTTTTAACCACATAAAAACTATCTCCAGATGCTGGCGTTTTTGGAAGGCCCAAAACTACGACAGGGGTTGAAGGACCCGCTTCTTTCATTATTTTTTGAGTCTCATCGAACATTGTTCTTATTTTACCAAACTCATCTCCAGCTAAAAGGATATCGCCTTTTGATAGAGTTCCTGCCTGAACCAAAAGTGTGGCCATTACACCTCTACCGCGATCTAAACTTGATTCAATCACAACTCCTCGTGCGGGACCCTCTCCAACTGCCTGCAAGTCCATAATTTCGGCTTGCAATAATATTTTTTCCAAAAGATCATCAATACCTTCACCGGTTTGCGCGGAGACAGATGCAAAAAGATTATCTCCACCCCATTCCTCTGAGATTATCTCATGCGCTGAAAGTTCAGTTCTTACCCTTTCTATATCAATATCTTCTTTATCAATTTTATTAATAGCAACAATCATGGGCACATTTGCCGCCTTGGTGTGTTCTATTGCTTCAATAGTTTGAGGTTTAACACCGTCATCAGCCGCAACCACAAGAATTACTATATCTGTTGCCTGTGCCCCTCTTGCTCTCATGGCTGTAAATGCCGCATGCCCAGGAGTATCCAAGAAGGTGATATTACCATTATCTGTTTTTACGTTATAAGCCCCAATATGTTGAGTGATGCCACCGGCTTCGCCATCTGCGACTTTTGAATTCTTGATGTAATCAAGTAACGAGGTTTTACCATGATCAACATGCCCCATAATCGTGACCACAGGCGCGCGCGATACTTTCTCGCCATCGAGGTCGTTAGAGATGAGTACATCTTGCTCTAATTTATCATCTTCGATTTTTGCAACATGCCCTAACTCTTCAACCACTAGAATTGCTGTATCACGATCAATCACTTGATTGATCGTGACCATTGCCCCCATATTAAAAAGGACTTTTACCACCTCATTGCCCTTGACAGCCATGCGCTGAGCAAGCTCTGAAACCATTATTCCTTCTGGAATAATTACTTCCTTTATTACTGGTGCAGTCGGCTTCTCAAAACCATGCTGGCCATCACCATCTATGGATACAGAGCGCCTTCTTGCTGCTGGTTTCTTACGTCGCCTGCCACTTTTATCACCTGCCACGTGAAGTTCTTTTCTGCCGTAACGAGTGTCATCCAAACTGCCTCTTTTTTTACCTTTATTTTTATTTTGTTTCTGAGGTTCTTTGTCTTCATTGGTGAATTTTTTAGCCGTTTCGGGTTTTTCTGTTTTCTTATCATCTTTTGGTGCGGAATTTTCCACGGGGGTGGCTTCAACTTTTTCAGCTTGCTCCTTAATGGTGACCTCAGCCTCAAGTTTGGCCTCATTTTCGAGGCGTTCAGCTTCGATTTTATTTTGCTTTAATTGCTCTTTTTCTTGCAACTCATTATCGATAAGCTCTTGTTCTTGCTGTTTCTTTAATTCTAGTTCTTTCTTTTCCGCCTCGGCCTGATCTTCAAGAACATCTCTTTTTATGTATGTACGCTTCTTCCTGACCTCTACATTAACCGTCCTGGATCTACCTTGAGTACTTGACAATTTTAACTCGGATTGTGATTTTCTTTTAAGAGTAATGCGTCTTGGTGAACCACCCTCATCATCTCCACCCAAGCCATGACTCCGGCGAAGGAACGTCAAGAGTTCAAGCTTTGCATCATCACTTATTATATCGTCACTTCCAGTGACTTTGATGCCAGCTTCATCGAGTTGCGCCAGTAATTTTTCAACCGGAACTTTTAAAACATCTGCAAATTGCAAGACAGTTACATCAGCCATTAATTAACTCCAAAAATCTATTTTTCGCTCTCATCAAACCAATGAGCGCGAGCTTTCATTATTAAAGATGCCGCAGCTTCTTCGTCCATAGCGTCAATTTCTAGTAAATCGTCTGTTGCTAGGTCCGCTAAATCCTCTCTTGTGACAACGCCTTTACTTGCGAGTTTTGAAGCCAATCCTTTGTCCATACCCTCAAGACTCAAGAGGTCTTCTGCAGGTTCAGCATTTTCAATCTTCTCTTCATCAACAATTGCCTGTGTTAAGAGCATGTCTCTGGCACGATTTCTCAACTCTTCAACAATATCCTCATCAAACTCTTCAATTTCAATCAATTCCGAAGTTGGTACATAAGCCACCTCTTCGATTGAGGTGAATCCTTCTTGCACTAGAATTAAGGCAACTTCTTCATCAACATCTAATTGTTTGGTAAATAAATCTATGACCACACGCGTCTCCTGCTCATTCTTCTGATCAGCATCCACTTCAGTCATTACATTTAATTCCCAACCCGTAAGTTCACTGGCAAGTCTTATATTTTGACCACCACGACCAATAGCTTGAGAAAGCTTTTCTTCATCTACTGCAACATCCATACTATGGGCGTCTTCGTCCACTACAATGGATATAACTTCAGCTGGTGACATTGAATTAATTACGTATTGAGCTGGATTTTCATTCCATAAAATAATATCAACGCGTTCACCCGCCAATTCATTTGAAACAGATTGAACCCTTGACCCACGCATACCCACACAAGCTCCCACCGGATCAATGCGTGGCTCATTACTCTTGACCGCTATTTTAGCTCTTAATCCTGGATCTCTTGCCGCCCCAAGTATCTCAATCAATCCTTGGCCAACTTCGGGCACTTCTATTTTGAATAGCTCAATCAAAAATTGAGGTGAAGTCCTGGTCATGAATAATTGAGGCCCTCTGGGCTCAGACCGAACCTCCACAAGCAAAGCTTTTATACGGTCATGCACTCTAACCGCTTCTCTAGGCATCATACTGTCTCTTGAAATAAAGCCCTCGGCATTACCCCCTAAGTCCATATAGATACCATTACGATCAACCCTTTTGACAAGACCTGAAAGAAGCTCTCCCGCACGATCTTTATAAGCTTCGACAACTTTCTCACGCTCCGCTTCGCGTACTTTTTGAACAATGACCTGTTTAGCCATTTGTGCTGAAATACGACCAAAAGGTGCAGATTCCATAGGAATCTCTACATAACCACCAGGCTCAGCATTTTCATCAATATCCAATGCATCAATCATTCTCAATTCATGATCTGGAGTTTCAAGTTCAGTTGACTCATCAGCAAACACCAGCCAACGCCGAAATGTTTCATGCTCACCAGTATCACGATCAATGGCTACCCTTGCATCGATATCCTCTTCATGATTTTTTGCAGCTGCTGCTGCCAAAGCTGCTTCCATAGCCTGAAAAATTACATCTTTTTCAACACCTTTCTCGTTGGAGACAACATCCACTACCGCAAGAATTTCTCTACTCATTTAAATTACACTCCAAAACAATCTATTTCTTATTTTTAAATACCGGGACTAAACGTGTGAAATCAATAGTATCTATTGATATCTTATAGACCTCGCCATCTACCTTTACTTCAATAAAATCTTCATTTGCAGTCAACAAACTACCTTTAAAATTTCTTCTACCATCCTGAGGAATGGTTAACTTTACCCTTACCTCATCGCCTAAAAACTTAAGGTAATGTTCAGTTTTTGTTAATCTTCGATCCAAACCAGGAGACGAAACTTCCAATACATAATCGTCCTTGATGGGTTCTTCGATATCCATCAACATCCCAACTTGTTGACTTACTGTCTCACAATCCTCTAAACCGATCCCTTCCGGTCGATCGATGAATAATCTAATTAAATTATTTTCACCGTTCCACTTCATTTCTAAATCAGTTAATTCATAACCTATTTTATTCACAGTAGGTTCTATTAATAATTTTAAATCATTAAAATCCATATTAACTCATTTATATAAATACTTGTTTTAAAACATAAAAAGGGCTACTAGCCCTCTAAATATATCACTAAAAACTCTAAACCTAGATAATAAAAAACCCCATAAAGGGGTCAGAATTTTCTAAGTTGACCTGCTCATACCGGCCATCTTTGGTACTTGAACTATTATACTGCAAATTCCTAGCTAAGCACAATGATAATCATTAAAAACCCTGCTTATCAGTTACTCCAATGACAAAGAAGTTGCTTTGGCCCCCGGAAGGCCCAACCATCAAAATCAATCGAATTAGAGTCAGATAGCCTTATATTTGGCAATCGATTGAATATTTTTGGTAAAGCCACTTCTGCTATGAGAGCTCGAGATATCCAAGCACCTGCACAGTAATGAGGTCCGGCGCCAAACGTCACTGATGATCTTGTATCACGCTCCACATCAAATATATTTGGCTTCTCGAATATTTCTGCATCACGATTGGCTGAACCGAACATAAAGAAAACACGATCGTCCTTTTCAAATTCGATGTCATTGTAAGTGTATTTTTTTGCAATTTGACGTGGCGACATGCCAATTGGTGAGATCCAACGTGCAAACTCCTCAAACGCCTGCAGCCAGGTGGCTTTATTTGAGTATATTTTCATTAACTGCTCAGGATTGGCTAAGAGCGCCCAGATCGTTCCAGCAATGGCATCTCTTGGTTCATTTTGGCCACCAGATATAGCAAGCTTTACATTGGCTCGTATTTGTTCTTCATCCAAGTCAGCAGCCAGTTGCACGCTCAATAACGATAAATCAGGGTTAGCCCTAACTTTAGGTAACATTTCATCAATATGACGGTCTATCGAAGCCGTACAATCATTGCAGTTATCTTCAATAGCCATATCACCACTGTAGTTTGCACATCCATCAATCATTCCCTGACTAACACGATCCATTTCAGCGAACTTCATGTTGGTCAGGCCCGTGATTAATTTGAGCGCTTCTGCAGATAGTGGCATTGCGTATTCTTGGATTAATTCGCCTGACCCTTTTTTTGATAAGCCATCAAGTAAATGATCTGCATATTCATTGAAATAATTAAGCCATTGATTTTTCACTGTTTTTGGAGAGACCGATGGCGATATGATACGACGCTCATACTGATGCTCTTTGCCATCCTTTCGCATCATATTCGCACCCATAAGACGAGTCATTAGACCATTTGGCTGCAAGGATGAAAAAACCTCAATAATTTTTTCATTAATAAAGATATCATTTCGTTTTGTGAATAGCGTGGCTCCCAGTTGAGGTACATACGCAATAGGTGTCCTAGCGCGCATAGCCTCTAAGTCTGGATAAGGATTCTTTTTAAATTTTCCTAGATCAATATTATATTCTGGGGCCGATGACATGCGGTTAATTCCAATAAATTACGTGTGCTTCCCAACAACCCAATCAGTATTTGTTAAATACTTTTCACCTGCCTCAATCGGCAAATCCTCTAGAGCTGAACCCATCGAATCATTCCAACGATTTAGGTAGCCAAACAACGCAATTACTGCTGTAATTTCAACAATATCATCATCTTCCCAATATTTATGCAGTTCTTCTCCTAATTCATCCGTCACGCCATTAGGTACACTGGCCGCTGCAAATGCATATTTTAAAGCTGCTTTTTCAGCCTCACTGTAATAAGAGCTCTCCATAAAATTCCAAGCCTCATTCAAACGCTCTTCACTCGAACCAAACCTTTGAGAGCCAAGAATGGTATGTGCTTGGCAATATCGACAACCAGATACAAAACTGGTTACATAGCCAATAATACGTTTAAACTCTGGCGTAACCTTGCCATGACACTCCATGACCGCGATATTTAGCTCAGTAAACGCTCGCGCAACTCTTGGCCTTCTAGACATTGTTCGAACGCTGTTGGGTATTACGCCAAGCGGTCCTTTAAAAAACTGAATAAACTCGCACAGTTCTTTTTCAATTTCATGCTCTTCGAGCGGTCTTACTAGTGCCATGATGACTCCTTATTTGAGGTTGTTTTTTTAAAAATTAGAAAGCAGATGATAGTACTGGATCATTGATATCTTTCATCCATGAATACATTAGTTTATTTAATTTTTCATATATCGATTTATTGGATACTTCGTTAATTAAATTAGTTTGCTCGCCTGGATCTACCTCTAAGTTATATAGCTCATCAGTTAGTTCAGCTTTAGCCTTTAGATTGAAGCGTTTAACTAGTTTCCAGTTATCAATTTTTATCATCCGTAAGTCAGATCGTCCAAAATTTCTCATACTATACTGAGCATAAATTGGTCTTGGTAATAGCTCTTCTTTTTCATTAAGTAACGGCATTAAATCAACGCCCATTAATGGGAGAGGCTCTGGTAGCTTTATCTCAAGCGCACTCATTATAGAGGGGAATATATCGATATTTGAAACCGGTGTGTTAATTACTTGCCCTGGCTCAATCAAAGCCGGTGATCTTATAATAAAGGGAATTTTTATTGCCTCATCATATAAATTTGCAATCCCTTCGTAACCGACAACTTCATCACCCGAGATAACACCAACAGCACCTCTTCCATAGTATCCATGGTGACCGATCAACATGCCATGATCACCAATATAGATGACCATAGTATTTTCACTCAAGCCGAGATCATCCAGTTCACTCAAGATCCTCCCTATAGATCTATCTAAAGCATGAATTGAGGCATAGTTATTACGCGTAATCTTTTTTAGCCACTCTTGATCAATTCCTTCACGTTCGGGCACAATCGGATCAATGTGCTCGACCGCTTTTAAATCCTCTTCAGGGACTTGATTCCACGGTACCTGGGGCTCACGGAATGCGATTGTTAGTGCAAATTTTTTGTTTTGATTCTTTCTCAAGAATTGAATCGCATAGTCGGCGAAAATATTTGAAGTATGGCCGCTAACTTTTTGCAACGTACCATTAACATTGAGCAAGGGATTGAATGGAGTTAAATCTTGGTTGTAGCTGACAAAATAATTAAAACCACGATTCTGTGGTTGGTATTTTGGTAATTCACCTAAGTGCCACTTACCAATTAATCCGGTTTCGTAACCATTATCTTGAAGAACTTGCGGCCAAATAAGTGCATTCTCATCCATGCCTTGATTGCTGTAATTTTCATTTAACATCAAGAAATCACTGATGCCTACCTGACTGGGGTATTGACCGCTAAGCATAGCCGCTCTTGAAGGTGAGCAGACAGGTGCAGCTGCATAAGCATTGTCGAATCGGACCCCGTGACTTGCAAGTTGATCTAAATTGGGCGTTAAAACTTGGCTATCACCATAAGCCCCCATCGCTCTTCGGGCATGATCATCTGGCACCATAATAATTAAATTATAATTATTAGCTGAAAATACGGGCGAGGCAATACTGAGCCAGATCAATACAATGAATAATTTAAAGATTCTAATCATTCCTTCTGAATTACCTCTTCGTATTTATCTTGAATATTTTAATATATAAATTAGATTAACAAAAAATAATAAGTATCTAAAATATATGAATTTATATTCTATTTTAATTCTTTAAGCTTATTTTTTTCACGTTTTTTTAATAGCTTCTCTGACAATGAAAACCCTCGATCTGGTTTTGACCAAGGACAAACTTCAATACAAATTCCACACCCAACGGCCTCTGTGAAATAAGGCACACATTTATCAAAATCTACATACCATTTATCATCGCCTCGAACCATATGCTTCTCATCACTAATCGCATCCACAGGGCAATCTATGGTACATCTTCGGCAACCAATACAAAGATCATCAACCGCAATATCAATGGGTTTATCATGATCTAATGGCAGATCTGTTAATATCGTCGCTATTCTCATGCTCGATCCAAATTCCCTGCAAATCAGCGATCCATGCTTACCCAGTTGCCCTAGACCAGCATTAATAGCCAATGGGATATGTAACAGGTCAGCACCCTCACAATAAGCTCTTGCACGCCAGCCCATTGCTCTAATCTTTTTAGATAACTCAATGGCTGTCCGGGAGATTTCCATATAAGCTCGCATTGTTTCAGTGCCTGCACGAGCAGTGGTTACATGCTGCATCTCATCGCTATCCATTGGGTATAAAATTACAATTGCATTTGCATAGTTAATTTCACCGCCCTTATAAAGGGCCTCTTTAATCATCGGGCTAGTACCAACAGAACCTGCACCAAAACTCAATGCTAAATCTTTTATCTCAGCAGTAATATCTGCATGTGATGTAATCTTTCTTTTGCTCTTTGCGATACGCCCATCTGCATCTCTTAGCATCCAGCGATTCACAAGATTTAACCAAGATACTTTAAACGGATTGATGAGTCCGAAAAAAAGCTCTAACTTACTCCATTCAAGCTCTCTGGCACCTGATCCATGGAATATCTGCGTTGCTGCTCGCTTGTTGGTTTCACCTAAACCATTGATAATATTGCCTGATAATGGTTGATCACGATAAGCAAATGGCAACTCCGGTGATGGGAAATTTTTTTTCAATAGTCAATCCTTGATGAGGTCTTCAATAACCAGTGGCTTACCCGTATTTTTGGCTTTTTTATAGGCAAGCCTTATAATTAAGCCTTTCCCTGCCCACATAATTGCTCTTCTAAAAAGCCATAATAACAACAGTAAATCGCGTTTAAGTGCTTCAAATCGGGTGGGATTTTCAATATAAAACTGTTCTTCAAATGATTTCATCATCTTATCCTATAACAAATCAGAAGATATCTCATAAGTCATGTAGTCTAAACTAACGAATTGACTTTAACTGACTCTCAAATAATAGTCCTAAAGGTGAGATTGATCCTTGCTGCCTTTATTTTTTTACTCAATGGCAGGCTGTGCAGCCAGTTTTTTTGAATACTGCCACTCATAAGCAATAAACTGCCCGAATCAAGTACTAAGGATATTTTTTCATTGGTTGTTTTGTGTTTTAAGGTGAATTTTCGAGGTGCACCAAAGCTTACTGAGGCTATGCCCCCATTTTCTTTGAGTTGCTTTTCATTATCCGAGTGCCAACCCATGCCCTCCTCACCATTATGATAGAGATTCAGTAGGCATGAATTATATGTGTGGCCAGAAATAAGCTCTATTTGTTCTTTTATTAAGTTGAGTCCAGGGGTCCAAAGCATGGCAATTTTTGTTTTATTTGAATACTTGTAAGCAAAAGCTCGATCGCCATACCAGGCAACTTTTCTCTTGGTAATAACGTGTTTTCCAAACATAGTTAATTCATCGTGCTTCCAATTGATATCATTCATCAAATTGGCATAATATTTTTCACACACGAGAGATGAAAAGGCGCTCTTCCAGTACAGGGCTTCTCCATCATGAGATAATATATTTTGCATTTTAATTGTCTTTTGCTTGTTTAAACTCTGGATAACACTGCATCGAGAATATTTTCGACCTTTATCGGTCAGATATTTTTTACGTGATCTATACCAGATTGTTTAACCCTTCAACGAATAGACGCTTGAATTCAAGGGGTTATTATTCATTTTCAAGTCTATTAAATTTTGACATAACGTCCTTTAACCTTTCATGAGAGATAGCTTTTACCTCATGCCCAAGATTACCTGTCATGTCATGAGCCGCTACCATTGCATTAATAATAGCCTCCTCAGTTGCCTCCACCGTTGCTAAAAAGAGGTAGTTCATTTCGTCATTTGTTATAGCTTTAAGATTTAAAGCTGGGCCACTTTGTTGGGCCTTGGGGTTTGCTGTTGAAAAGGCTATGAAAATATCGCCTGATCCATTTCCCGCAATTCCGCCATTCCGAGCTAATCCAAGGGCCGCTCTTTTCGCCATTCTTTTTAATTGATGGGGCAAAAGAGGTGCGTCAGTTGCAACCACGATAATGATAGATCCCGTTTCAGATGCCGTTGGGTTTTCTTCTGTATAGGCTTTGTCATCCTGAAGGTGTTTTCCAACTGGCACCCCTGCAATTCTTAAAGTCTCTCTTAATCCATAATTTGCCTGAACCAAGACACCGACTGTGAAATCGCCATCACTTGTTTTTGCAATTCGTGATGACGTCCCTATTCCGCATTTAAATTCGTGGCAAATCATGCCTGTACCGCCGCCAACATTCCCCTCTTGGACGGGGCCATCTTTCGCATTTTCCAGAGCTGCTTTAGCGTGTTCAGTTTTTACATGAAAACCATTTATATCATTTAAATATCCATCCCATGTTTCTGCAACCACGGGCAGTGACCACCAATAGCCACTGGAATCGGCATCACCTTGGGAAACCCGCCATTCAATTGCTGCTTGATGAACAGCCCCGACACTATGTGTGTTAGTGATAAGAACGGGACCCTCTAACATACCGGATTCTTGCAGCCATGCCGTACCTGTCATCTCGCCATTGCCATTTAGGGCAAATGAGGCCCCAAAAACTGGTGTGTTATTGCTGTCCTTGCCTCTTGGTAAAATTGCAGTAACCCCTGTTCTTACGGCCAATCCATTTTCTAAATCTTGAATTATAGTTTCATGCCCAACAGTCAGTCCCTTAACATCCGTTATGGCATTTAGAGGACCTGTCTTTCCATCAAATGGGATACCTAGGTCACGAGCCCTTATTGCCCCTTCATCAGCTAACACTGGGCAGGTAAAAACAAAGGCCATAAATATCAAATAAAGAAACTGTGTCATGAAATAAACTCCGTTAAGTCCTATTGATCTTCAGTATGAGTTTGAAGATTGTGTTTTTTTGATTGCACTAAGCTCTCAATAGAGGCGCTAAAGCCATTGTCAAAAATATGTAAACAAAAATTATTCTCATTTATTTTCCCTTAGCATATCAAAAGGCTTCCCTTCCAAAAGCAGCGTTTTTTTATCATTTATCTCAATAAATCCAATGTTTTCATAAAATCCGAAAGTATCAGTATTTGAATTATGGACAGCAAGATCGACATAAACGACATCTTTTAATTGGCCTCTTTTTACGGCCTCTTTTATAAGACCTGCCCCAAGACCCAATCCCCGAGCTTTTGGAGAGACATATAGATCTTGAATAAACAAACCCGGTTTTCCTCGCCATGTTGAAAACTCATAAAAGAAAAGGACCAATCCAAGAGGCTTGTTATTTTGAGACGCTAAAATAGCTTCGAATGCGGGTGGTTCTGAAAAACCATATTTCTCCAAAGCCGTCACGCTTCCTGAAAATTCATTTTCCTTATCTAAGTCCTGAGATAACTTTTCCAACAGAGAAAAAATAACAGGCGCATCTTCAATAGTCGCGACTTTAAATTCAATTTTGCCCATTATGCCCCGGCCTTTATTTTATCACGGCCTTTTAACTTTAACATCGCTCTAACGTCTTCGGGTCTTGCAACCTCATGGCCTAATTCTTCAATAATTTTACGGATTTTAACTACTTGTTCCGCATTGGATTTTGCCAAGCCACCGGGCGGAATAGTAAGGCTGTCCTCAAGTCCCACACGGACATTGCCTCCCAACACAACCCCCATAGTCGCAAGTGGAATTTGGTGCCGACCTGCGGCCAAAACTGAGAATTGATAATTATCACCCAACAATCTATCTGCAGCGGCTTTCATCGCCATTAAATTCTCTGGGTTTGCTCCAATGCCGCCCATAACACCCAAGACGAACTGGACATAAAGAGGGGCTTTTACAAATCCTTTACGAAGGTAATAAGCCAAAGTTTCTATATGACCCATGTCATAACATTCAAACTCAAATTTTGAACCGCCTTTGTTTCCCAACTCTTCTAATATCATTTCAATGTCATTATAAGTATTTTTAAAGGTGGTGCCTTTTGTGGCTTCTAATAACGCGGGCTCCCAATCGTATTTCCAATTTTCGTATTTTTCTTTCAAGGTAAAAATACCAAAATTCATAGACCCCATATTTAAAGAACACATTTCAGGGGAAATTTCACGGGCTGGTGCCAGCCGATCATCAAGAGACATTAGAGAACTTCCACCCGTTGAAATATTTAAAACAGCCGAACAGGATGTATCAATTTTAGAAGTAAAAGCTTTAAAATGATCCGGGTCAGCACTTGGTCTGCCATCATCTGGATGCCGTGCATGAAGGTGAATAATAGCAGCCCCTGCATTTGCAGCATCGATGGAGGCTGCGGCAATCTCAGGGCCAGTGACCGGAAGGTGCGGGCTCATTGTGGGCGTGTAAATGGACCCTGTAACTGCGCACGTAATAATGACTTTTCTTGCCATTTCAACCCCCATATTAAATTAAAACTTGCCTATTTATCTTCCCTAGTTAACATTTGATAGACTTATGGTTTAAAAATCAAACATAGTTTTAATGAAAGGTAGCATGAACTCAAATAATCTAACAGAAAGCCTTTTTCCTCGCATGATGTGGGACCTTGACTGGAATTGGTTAAGAACTTTCATGGAGATTGTTGAAAGAGATATAAAAAAACACCACGCTCGAGAACCCCGCCTGTTGAATAAAATAGAATTGGAGTTACTATGAAAAAATCACATCTCTTTTATCAAACCCGTGATCGAAAACCTCTCCTTGATCGCTCTGAAGGAATTTATATGTGGGACACCTCGGGTAAAAAATATATTGATGGATCTTCTGGGGCAATGGTTTCAAATATCGGTCATTCAAATCCTCGCGTCTTAGACGCCATGAAAGCCCAAATGGCAAAATCAACATTTGGGTATCGACTTCATTTTGAAAATCAACCCGCAGAAGACCTGGCCACTAAGGTCGCTGAATTATCACCCGTTAAACATGAGAAGGTTTTTTTCGTCTCCGGTGGGTCAGAGGCTGTTGAAAGCGCGTTAAAACTTGCCCGTCAATATGCTTTTATAAAAGACGAAAAAAATCGTTTTAAAATAATCAGCAGCACGCCTTCTTATCATGGATGCACCATGGGAGCATTATCGCTCACAAGTTACAAACCCTTAAATGATCCATTTTTACCCATGTATGTGGATATGCCAAAAATCCCAGCCCCCCAATGTTATCTAGATCATGATAATTTAAGCGATCATGACAAAGGTCTTAAATACGCCGAGATGCTTCGGGATAAAATCATAGAAGAAGGACCTGAGACCGTCCTCGCCTTTATTATGGAACCAGTGGGAGGTGCCTCAACGGGAGCATTGGTGGCCCCGAGTAGTTATTATAATCGCATAAAAGAAATTTGTGACGAATTTGGCGTATTACTAATTTATGATGAAGTGATGTCAGGGGTTGGAAGAACGGGCAAATTCTTAGCTTGTGAGCATTGGGATATAAACCCGGATATTATTGCCACATCAAAAGGTTTTGGCGCGGGTTACATTCCCTTAGGGGCTGTTACAGCCCAGCAAAATATTGTGGATTGCATTTTAGATGAGGGTGGTTTTCAACATGGCTTTACTTATGCTGGAAACCCCATTGCTTGTGCTGCAGGTCTAGCCGTTATAACAGAAATTTTAGATCAAAATTTAATGGAAAACGCTAACATTATGGGCATTGAGTTAATTGCGGGAATGAAAGGCTTACAAAAAAAATACCCTTTCATTGGAGATGTTAGGGGTAAAGGGCTCCTTACTGCATTTGAACTTGTCTCAAATATTGAGACTATGGACCCATTACCCAGAGACTTTAATGCCTTTTTAAAATTGGTGGACATAGCCTACGAAAAGGGGCTCATTATTTATTCGAGACGCACTCGAAACGGTTTAGAAGGTGATCATTTTCTTGTTTGTCCGCCCTTGATTGTAACTCACGAACAAATTGGGGATATTCTTTCTATTCTGGATGACAGCTTAAAGACCTTTGCCATTGACCTAAATCTTCCATATTCTAATTAATTAATCATGACGATTTCTAATTAATATCCATAAATATAGTTAAATTACCAACGACATATATGCAATAAATTGGTCTTTTCATACTAATATGGTAAATATATATACGTCATTATAAATAATAGCTAAATAAAGTATGGTCAATGAATAGACGAAATTTCAGCAGAATGTTGGCGCTATTAGCAGTTTCTCCAAATCAAAGTTTTGGAAATATAAACAAAAAAGATAGAATTGTTGTCATAGGCGCTGGAATCATTGGCTCTTCAATTGCTTATCATTTAACAAAAATGGGAGCTGAGGTTACCGTTATCGAGCGTGATCTACCAGCAGCTCATGCGAGTGGAAAAAACTTTGGCTGGCTTCACGCCTCATACCCAACAAAACCATTCAGCTTTCATCATTTATTAAAATTAAGTCTACTCGCATACCAAAACCTGGAGACAGAAATTGATATTGATATTCATTGGGGTGGTTCTTTTGAATGGTCTGCATCAAAAGAGAACCAAAAGATTCTTACAAAGGAAATAGAGATTCAACAAGGTTATGGTGTGCCTATTAGCATGATTAACGGAAAACAAGCACATGAGCTTGAGCCTAACGTAGAATTTGACGAAGAAATAAGTATTGCATTCTCAAAACTTGATGGTGCCGTTGATGCAAACGAGGTGGTCAAAAAATTACTTAAAAAAACTATCAGTCATGGAGGTCGAGTCCTCTATCCAGTCACTTATAAAAATATAAAAACTAAAAATGGAAAAATTGCTGCTGTTAAAACTTCTGTTGGGGAAATTGAAGCAGATCAGGTCGTTTTTGCTTGCGGCGGTGATACCGATGAATTACTTAAAATTGATATTCTCAATAAATCAAAACCAGAAATCATCCTCAGAACTCAACCAATGAAAAAAATCATTAATCGAGTTATTGTTCACCCAAGCTTCCATATTCATCAACAAAAAAATGGAGTAGTAACCATTGGCGCCACAAATCCAATGGCAGATACTTCTGTAGGAAATCTCCAAGGAGCTCCCATTTCGCATTCTGATCGATTGGCCTTGATGCCTGAAGTATTTCCTGATGTGGCACTTGAAAAAAGACATGCAGAAATGATATTGACTATTGCACAACAATTTATTCCTCAATTAGAAGCAGTAAAATTGAAGGATATTGTTATCGGCTGGATACCTTCAACACACAATGGAGGTCCTGTCGTGGGTCACTTAAAGAATATTCCTGGTGCTTACATAGCTACGACGAACAGTGGAGTTACTTTTGCACCAATAATTGGAGAATTAGTGGCAAAAGAAATCCTTGATAGGACTAATATAAACTTACTGGAAGATTTTCGTCCTGATCATTTTATTTAAACAAAGAAAATAATAAAAAATTATTAAAGCTATATATAAAACATAATTTTTAAAAATTAATACCTAGATACAGACTGTATTTATTAATTATTAAAACAAATTTGGATAACGCTAATGACTATTACTTATGAAAAACAAGGGCATATTGGAATATTTACAATCGATAACGGCAAGGTAAATGCTCTAACTTTTGCTATGCATGAACAATTATATTTGCATTTAAACGAGTTTCTAAATGACAGTAATATCAAAGTTGGTATCCTGAGAGGAAGTAAAGGCAAATGCTTTAGTGCTGGCGATGATCTAAATGAGGGAGATGCTTATCCAGAAGGCGAGGATATAACAGAAAAGATATTTTCATTGCCTCGTAACAAACCCATCATTGGTGCGATAAACAGTTGGTGTATTGGTGAGGGCTTAATATATGTTGCACTACTTACCGATATACGAGTAGCTGGTAAGGGCGCAAGATTTGGTTTACCAGAAATTGCTTATGCGATGGCAGGAGCAAGTGGTACAGCACGTTTATCCCTTCAGATCCCGAGTATATGGGCAAATTGGATTGCTCTTACAGGAGAGAAGATCACTGCAGATCAGGCACTGCAATATCATTTAATTAATGAGGTAGTTCCAGATGATAAAGTTTTCGGAAGAGCATTAGAGGTTGCGAATATGATTAGCTCGCATCCATTGATTGCGATTCAGACAGAAATGGAATGCCTGCAAAGATGTCCAGAAATGACTTTAAAAGAAGCCACAAGTCTAACGCGTAAGCTATATGACCGTCAGCTAAAGGTATACCATCAAGATCCTGATGCAAAGGCTGGTATAGACCATATAAAAGGCAAATAATCAATGAAGATCGAAGTGGCCACTAAAGAATACTTTGAAGAAAAAAAGTTTATTGAAGAAAATATTGATTTTCCTATAAATATTCAAAAGTTAATTGATCGTGCTGCTGACCTTTACCCTAAATCATTGGCACTTAGTTTTTTTGAGCAAGAGCCGCAACCTAAAACTATTACATATGCTGATTTACGTATTTCAATATATAAGTTAACCGATGGTCTTCAGCAAC
>CAJJBK010000070.1 GCA_905182415.1 uncultured Woeseiaceae bacterium
CTTCAAAGGTGCAATTTATTTTCATCACTCACAATAAAGCGACGATGGAGCTTGCCAGGCAACTCTCTGGGGTTACCATGCAAGAGCCCGGAGTTTCACGTCTAGTTTCAGTTGATCTAGATGAAGCTGTTAAGATGTCGGTGGATTAGAAATTAAAATGATAGTGAAATAAATGGAAGAAATGAGATGGATATTATTGGTGCTTGGCGGATTACTTGTATTGGGTATTTATCTATTTGGTATATGGAGTAAATCTGACGTCCATACAGATAGTCAAACTAATGAAAGGATTGAGCCTTCAATTATTAATTCTGATGAAAACTCAAAACTATCAGATATCAGTCAAGATGATTTTGCGAAAAAATCTCAAGGGCTAATCATTGATCCAACATTCAAGGAACTCGAACCTGAAAAACAATTTGTTGTAACCGTTCGTTTGGTAGCGATTAATAATTCAAGTTATGCGGGCGATGATCTGGTTCTAGCTTTGCGTGAACATGGAATGCAATTAGGGGAATACGGTATATTTCACTACTATAAAGATGAGAGTAAAAGCATCATTTTTAGTGCAGCAAGCCTGGTTGAGCCCGGTACATTTGATTTAAAAAAGATTAAAGATCAAAAGATTCCAGGTATTACTTTCTTTATGTCATTGCCTTTGGCTGTTAATGGTATTGAGGCATTCGATGAGATGCTTTCTGTTGTGAAAAAAGTGTCGATTACTTTAAAAGGTGAGTTATTAGATGAGTCTGGAAGCTCTTTTAGTATTCAGCGAGAACGTTACATTAGGGAGCAAGTAATTGAATATTTGTTTGAAATAAAAAAACAAAACTCGAGTAATCATGGTTGAGAAAAACGTTAAGCAGATAATTACTCGTTTAACTAGCTGTCTTCACAATCATAATCATCTTTATTATGTGATGGATGAGCCAGAGATTTCTGATCATGAGTATGATAATTTATTCAATGAGCTCTTGGAGCTTGAGAAGAAATATCCAGAATATCAAGTCGATTCATCACCAACTCAAAATGTGGGCGCCAAACCATCTTCCGCTTTTAGATCTATCGAGCATACTCTGCCTATGCTGTCATTGAGTAATGTTTTTAACAGAGAGGAGCTGGAAAATTTTGATCGTCGAGCCCATGAAAAGCTTAATCTTCCGTTGGAACAATCAATTCATTATGCCTGTGAGTTAAAATTTGATGGTACGGCTGTGAGTATTGTTTACGAGGATGGTATTCTAGTCAGAGCAGCAACAAGAGGTGATGGTAAAAAAGGTGAAGATGTTACTCATAATATTAGGACTATTAAATCAATACCTCTTGAATTAACGGGTAAGAATCATCCTTCTTATTTGGAAGTTAGGGGTGAGGTTTACATGCCATTATCTGGCTTCAGTGATTTCAATAAAAACGCTGAAATTAACGATGAAAGGGTGTTTGTTAATCCTCGTAATGCTGCTGCTGGCAGTCTACGTCAATTGGATCCTAATTATACAAAAAAAAGACCATTAGATATTTTCTTTTATGGGGTTGGCATCGTCAAAGGTATAGTTTTACCTACCAAGCATAGCGATATTTTATCTTTGCTGTCTGGATGGGGATTAAAGATTTGTAAAGAAAATAAACTGGTTAATGGTGTAGATGGGTGCATGAATTTTTATAATCAGATGGTGAAAAAACGTCATACTTTTGATTATGATATAGATGGTTTAGTTTACAAGATAGATCAAATTTCACATCAGGACAAACTAGGTTTTGTGTCACGAGCACCTCGCTGGGCGATTGCCCATAAATTCCCTGCCGATGAGAAAACTACAGTTATAGAGTCTATTGATTTCCAAGTTGGAAGAACGGGAGCAATTACACCTGTTGCAAAAGTAAAACCGGCTTTTGTTGGCGGTGTCACAATCAGTAATATCACATTACATAATATGGATGAACTTCAGCGAAAAGATGTTCGAGTGGGTGATACCGTTTCAGTAAGAAGGGCTGGTGACGTGATACCTGAATTAGTCAAAGTAATTAGATCTAAACGACCCTCAGGTACTAGCGAAGTGATGATGCTAAAATTATGCCCTGAATGTAACTCCAAAGTTGTTAGGATTACAGGAGAAGCGGTATTCAGGTGTTCTGGAGGTTATAATTGTAGAGCTCAAAGGATAGAGTATCTCAAGCATTTCGTTTCCAGAAAAGCGATGGATGTCGATGGTTTTGGAGTTAAATTAATAGAGCAATTAGTTAACTCTGAAAGACTTCTAACTCCAGATCAAATATATTCCCTCAATAAAGAAGAACTTTGTTCGCTGGATAGAGTCGCAACAAAAACTGCTGAAAATCTAATCCACGCAATTTCCAATAGTAAAAATACAACTTTGGATAAATTTATTTTTAGTTTAGGTATTAGAGAAGTCGGTCAAACGACTGCCGAGGTTCTAGCAGATTATTATAAAGACCTTGATATTTTAATGCTTGCATCCGAGGAAAATCTTCAAGAGGTTCCCGAAGTTGGTCCAATAGTAGCAAAAAACATAGTCGTTTTTTTTGAAAATGATCATAATAAAAGTATAGTTAAGAATCTAATTTCATGCGGAATTAAATGGACTTCTAGCATGACATTAGAAGGGGTAGAGAAAATTTTTGAAGGTAAAACTATTGTTATAACAGGTTCATTTTCCGCCTTATCAAGAGAGCAGTTAAAGGCAAAAATTAGAAATCTAGGCGGTAAAGTTACAGGCAGCGTATCCAAAAAAACAGATTTCTTGTTGTCTGGCCAAGATCCCGGATCAAAAAACCAAAAAGCACTTGATCTAAATGTAAAAATTATTTATGAACGGGAATTTTTTGAATTATTTGAAGCAGTCATTTAACCATAAAAGGAATAAAACCATAGAAACATGAGTCCCCATCTGGTCAATTTAATAGAAAGAATGCTTGAGCCACTTATTACACTGCTTATTAAATATGGGGTAGGCTATAAAATATTTGACGCTGTAGCTAAAAATGTTTTTGTTTCGGTGGCGGCAAAAAATTACGGCTTAAGGTCAAAAGATACTAATATTTCTAGAATTTCTTTGATGACGGACTTAACGAGGAAAGACGCCGCTTCAATAAAAAATAAAATTATCAATGAAAAAGGTTATTTTTTAGAAATGAATACCACGTTAACGAAATTATTTAATATCTGGCTGAACGACGATATTTTTTTAGATAAAAGTAATACTCCAAGGCCACTGAAATACAAAGGAGAAAGTCCTTCATTTTGTGATTTGGTGAGTAAGTCAAAGCTCGATGCACCACCAAAAGCAATTTACATTGAATTAGAAAGGTTATTCATCATAGAGAAAGACTCAAATGGTTTTATCTCCTTAAGAAATTTTAAAAATATAAGTCAAGCAAATGAAGAAATTCTGGCAAGTCGGTTAAAAGACTTGCTTTCTAATTCTTAGTAATTTGACGGCTTTAATTTTCTTACTTTAGAGTTTCCAGATAAGCTTGGAATTCGTCTTGGATAATCTTTTGTCGTATTTCATTGCTAACACTATCTAAAGTTGGGGGTATAGAGTCTCTGGAGTTTTCTCTTAGAATGACATGCCAACCAAATTCAGTTTGTATTGGATCAGCGGTATAGCTTCCATCATCGAGTGTCGCTACGGCATCAGAAAAAGGTTTAACCATTTGATTCGGCGAAAACCATGTGCCCAATGATCCACCAGCAGTTGCAGACGGGCCAATAGAGTTTGTTGTTGCTAGTTCGGAAAATACTTCCCCATTATTGAGTTTTTCGATTATAGAGATAGCCTCACTTTGTGTTTCAAGTAATATGTGGCTAGCCATATATTCCTTAGATGGGGTAGCCTGTATCACTTGATTGTATTCCGATAGAATTTGTTCCTCAGACACATTTACAGTAACAAAAAAGTCACTAGCCACTGCTTGAGCTATTAAGCCTCTATTTTGTAGTTCAATTTGTGCTTTTATTTGTGGATTGTCACTTAATTGAATCGCACTCTCTTGGGTTGATAAGAGGTATATATCGGTTAATTCATCAAGGTATAATAAACGTTGATCTGGCGTTGCTCCTGTCGCTGGCTGTTGTGTCCTGCTTTGTATGTATATATCCAGAACAAGACTGTCAATGTCAGTACCATTGATGGTTTTTACTGTTTCTGCCCAGCTGATTGTTGAGATAATCATACCGATTAACATAAAAACTAAGCCGTTATGAGTTATTGAATTTATTTTAGATGATTTTGTAATTGACATTTTTTTATCCTAAATTAATTGTTTTATTCTTTGTTTAGTTTCGCTTTAGTTGGTTGTTGTTGCTTTGATTTCCAGTGCGTGAATTTTCGATTTCATCAGATCTTCAAGTGCTTGGTATATCATCTGATGCCGCTCTAATCTTGATTTTTTGTTAAAGATTTTCGATGTAATATGAACGGCAAAGTGGCTTTCCTTATTGTATTCTTTATGAGCTTTATGTAAATGACTTTGATTTTTAATCAGTAATTCTTTTGGCTTAAAAGTCTTTATTAAAATAGATTCTATTTGTTTTTCGATTATCAAGGTAGGACTTTTTTGAAAGGTTTTACGGTTATCTCACTAAAGACTCCTGCTTTTACATAGGGATCCTGATTGGCCCAATCTTCTGCATCTTGAAGTGATTTAAATTCTGCAATAATAATACTACCGCTAAATCCAGCTTCCCCAGGATCCTCGTTATCAATTGCCGGGATTGGCCCCGCAACTAGAATACGCCCTTGATCAGTTAAATCATTCAACCTGGCGAGATGAGAATCTCTTGTTTTCAT
The DNA here is from genome assembly GCA_905182415.1 of uncultured Woeseiaceae bacterium. Lineage (GTDB taxonomy): Bacteria > Pseudomonadota > Gammaproteobacteria > Steroidobacterales > Woeseiaceae > SP4260. Next base: position 4,815 of record CAJJBK010000070.1, read on the forward strand.
TCTTAATTGAAGGCTATCTTCTATGTCTTTTCCAATAATTACATACCACATAATAGCTACCCCTAGGGATTATGAATCATTTTTTTTAATTGCTGTATTTAGCCATATGCTTTGAATTATAACGAATATAAGTGTAATACAAAATAGACCAAATAATTTAAATTTTACCCAAAATTCTTCCGTAAAATTATAAGCGACATAAATATTTATGGCACCACTGAATATAAAAAATATCACCCACATAAAATTTAGTTTTTTCCATTGATCTTCTTTAAGGCTGGCGGCTTGCTTGAGCATTCTTTTTATAATTGGTTCTTTACCAATCCATTGGCTCGCTAAAAATACTATTGCAATCAACCAATTTAGAACTGTTGGCTTCCAATAAAGAAAAGTTGGATTTTTAA
>CAJJBK010000071.1 GCA_905182415.1 uncultured Woeseiaceae bacterium
TAATAAATCTATAATTCACCAATTAATTGTTGAAAAAGGCTATTTAATAGCTGATGGTGCAACTGGAACAAATTTTTTTTCCATGGGTCTTGAATCTGGTTATCCTCCAGAATTATGGAATATAGAAGCACCATACAATGTTGCAGAAAATCATGAAAAATTCATTCAAGCTGGTGCTGATATCATCCTGACCAATAGTTTTGGGGCAAATAGACATAGGCTCAAACTTCATAAAGCTGAAAATAAGACTTATGAAATAAATTATGCTGCCGCAGAAATCGCAAAAAATGTTACTAACAACAGCAAAAGAAATATTCTAGTGGCTGGCTCGGTCGGTCCAACGGGAGAGCTAATTATACCTTTAGGTCAATTAACAAAAGAAAACGCAATTGAAACTTTTTATGAACAAATTAAGGGACTCAAAGACGGTGGGGTAGATTTAATCTGGATTGAGACAATGTCAGCAGAAGAAGAAATGGAATGTGCGATTATTGCAGCAAAAAAAAATAATTTGCCCATAATTTGTACCTATAGTTTTGATACGCATGGAAAATCTATGATGGGATTAGAGCCAAAAAGTTTAGCTAGATTAGCAGAAAAACATTATCCGGATGTTATTGGCTATGGGGCTAATTGCGGGATTGGTGCATCTGAACTTATTGGAACAATAATTTGTTTGGCAAATGAGAGAATAAATGAGGATATGCTACTAATCGCAAAAGGAAATTGCGGTATACCGGAATTTATTGAAGGAAAAATTGCTTATACAGGTACGCCAGAATTAATGGCTGAATATGCAAGTCTTGCTAGAGCAATCGGGGCAGATATTATAGGGGGTTGCTGTGGAACAAAATACGAACATATTATGGCAATGCGAGATGCGTTACTAAATAAGAATCAATCACAAATTATCGATCTGGACGCAATAACAAAATCATTAGGTGAGATGTCTGCTGGTAATACAGTATTAATTGATGGGTATTTGAACCCCAACAAGAAAGTAAAACCACCTGTTAGGAAAAAAATGAGACGTAGAAAGAAAAGATCAGATTAAGTTTTAATGCTCTCTAGTTCTTTGTAATTGTATATCGGGCCATCGCTCTTCGGTGAGATTCAAATTAACTCTTGTCGGAGCGATATAAACAAGAAGGTCGCTATGATCAAGCGCTAGATTATCATGTGCCTTGCGTTTAAATTCCTCTAGCATCTTAATATCATCACATTCCACCCATCTCGCAGTCGCGACATTAATCGATTCAAAATTACACTCCACTTTGTATTCATCCAGTAAACGGTGCGCTACCACATCGAATTGCAATAAACCGACTGCACCCAGGATTAAATCATTACTCTTCATTGGCTTAAATAATTGGGTTGCCCCTTCCTCACACAATTGCGATAACCCTTTTTTTAGAGCTTTTAGTTTCAATGGATCTTTGAGAATAACTCTTCGAAAAATTTCCGGTGCAAAATTAGGTATTCCTGAAAATCTTATCACTTCGCCTTCTGTAAACGAATCTCCAATATTAATCGTGCCATGATTGTGAATACCTATAATATCTCCAGCAAAAGCCGAAGTCGTCTTTTGTCTATCAGCTGCCATAAAAGTAATTGCGTCCGTTATTTTCATCTCTTTTCCTGAGCGAACATGCAATAGTTTAATCCCATTGATGTATTTGCCAGAGCAAATCCTCATGAATGCTATCCGATCTCTGTGCGCTGGATTCATGTTTGCCTGAATCTTAAAAACAAATCCAGTTAATGCTTCTTCGTCAGCCATAACCATACGTTTATTAGATTCTCGAGACCTTGGCTTTGGTGCATCCTCAATAAAACCATCAAGTAATTCCTTAAGTCCGAAATTAGAAATAGCAGAACCAAAATAAACGGGGCTTTGCTTACCCAATAAGTACTGATCTTTATTGAACTCTGGATAAACACCGGCAATTAATTCAATTTCATTTCTGAGTAATTCTGCTTCATCGCCAAGAAACTCATCTGCAATTTCTGAATCCAATCCATCTATTATCCTAATTGATGAAGCTCTTTCACGTCCTTTATCGGAGCTATAGATAAATATCTTATCCTGCTGAAAATGATAGATACCCTTAAGAGAGCGACCCATACCAATTGGCCAAGTTATTGGTGTGCATTTAATTTTTAAAATAGCTTCAATTTCGTCTAATAACTCAATCGGCTCTCTTCCTTCTCGATCTAATTTATTGATAAACGTTGTAATTGGAGTATCTCTTAAGCGACAAACTTCCATTAATTTTATGGTTCTAGCTTCAACACCTTTAGCACAATCAATAACCATTAATGCTGAATCTACCGCCGTTAAAGTCCGATAAGTATCTTCAGAGAAGTCTTCGTGGCCAGGTGTATCCAATAAATTAATAATGCAATTATTATAAGGAAATTGCATAACTGAAGAAGTTACCGAAATTCCTCGTTGCTGCTCTAATGCCATCCAATCTGATGTAGCATGTCGACTGGCTTTGCGACCCTTCACGGTCCCGGCTAATTGAATTGCACCGCCAAATAACAATAATTTTTCAGTTAGAGTTGTCTTTCCAGCATCTGGATGCGATATGATCGCGAAAGTTCGGCGCTTAGATGATTGTAATTCTATTGAATCCATACAAACCTTATATTTATCTTTAGACATCAGATAAAGAGACTTAATAGGTAAAAATTAATAAATAAATATACGTAATAGTGTCAATCTGGTCAGTATTGTATATCTAAGTAACCAATTTTACTTGTATATAACAAATAAACGTCTGCATCCTCTCTTCCATTAATATGCCTGTAATAAGATGGTCTCTTTGCTATTTTTTCAAATCCTTTTTTAATATACAACGCAATCGCTTTTATATTTGATGGACGAACCTCTAGAAATATCTTTTCAGTACCATTGACCTTAGATTGATTAATCAAATAATCCAATAACTGATGGCCAAAACCAAGATTTCTATACCCTTTATCAATACAAAAATTTAAAATATGAGCTTCATTCAGAGCTGAAGATAAAATAGCATAACCTACTATAAGATCACTTTTTTTAGCGACCACACAAGTATATCCAGATAATAAGCAGTCCCTAAATATATTCTCATTCCAAGGATAATCGTAACTATTCCGTTCAATACCCACCACGCTAGGAAGATCGACCTCAAGCATCTTAGTTATTTCAATATCAAGATCAAATACATGCATTTTATAAATCCTAAATAATACTTTCCATGAAAGTAAGATCCTGAGAAACTTCTTTTTTTAAGTTAGGATTTTTAATTAATTCATTCGGATGAAAAGTTACGACACTAGGAATATTTTCGATCATATGAATAATTTGACGGAGCTCATTTATTGATTTTTGAGATTTCAGCATTATGTGTGCTGATTTTTCACCAAAAATAACAATTTTCTTTGGTCGTAAGTTATTTATTTTTTTTATGTTAAATTTTCTACAACAAGTTATGGAGATCGCAACATTTTTTAACTCTAAATTAATGGAATACAACATAGCTTCTAACAATCCCGAAGTTTTAGCCCATAAAAATTGACTATAACTAGCATCATTATTTGAGTTTTCAGCCAATAATAATAAGCCGGAATAATGATTTTTTTCTAATGCGCCTTCCAATACATGATAAGTGTTGCATTCATCGCATAATACTCTATCGCTTGCCTTTGCATGAATACCACTCATATCATATTCAGGCGATTCATTTTTATCAGTATCACGAGTGCACCAAACATCAATGTCTAATCTTTCTAAATAATTTATTCGTTGATGTTCTTTCATAAAATCTCACACATTAGAATAAGTTGACACACAAAGGTTGGCTCATAAGAATCAAAACCCATACTTGCAAAAAATTAAGAAGAGTTAATTTAATACCTATGCATTAAGAAAAATATATATACTACTAATCATCTCTACTTTACATTCTTTAACATGTAAAATAACAAAAAACACAACAAACAAAAATAAATACTATGCTTTACTCAAAACTAGGCCTCACAACACTAAAAGAAAATCCAGTTGACGCTGAAATAATCAGTCACAAACTTATGTTAAGAGCAGGATTAATAAGAAAACTCTCTTCTGGTTTATTTACTTGGATGCCAATCGGATTAAGAGTCCTAAGAAAAGTAGAGAATATTGTGAGAGAGGAAATGAACCGTGCAGGTGCGCAAGAAATATTAATGCCAGCTATACAACCTAGTGAGTTGTGGAAGGAATCTGGACGCTGGGATCAATATGGATCGCTTTTACTACGCATGAAAGATCGTCACGAAAGAGACTATTGTTTTGGACCAACTCATGAAGAAGTTATTACAGATATAGCTAGAAAAGAGTTAAGAAGCCACAAACAACTACCTATCAATTTTTATCAAATACAAACTAAATTTCGAGATGAAATTCGACCTCGTTTTGGGGTTATGCGTGCTCGTGAGTTTATCATGAAAGATGCCTATTCATTTCATGTTAGCCAAGCATCACTTGAAGAAGGTTACAATCAAATGTATGAAGCGTATTCATTGGCATTTTCTAGGTTAGGATTAGAATTTCGAGTCGTTGATGCTGATAATGGTGAAATTGGCGGCAATCGTTCTCAAGAGTTTCATGTAATAGCTGACTCTGGTGAGGATGCCATCGTATATTGTGATGAAGAAAATTATGCCTCAAATATCGAATCAGCTTTAATTTCAAAAATTGATACACCGAGACCACCACCAAAAGAGAAAAAAAGAAAAATATTAACACCCAATACCAAAGATATTAAATCCTTGTGCGAATTCTTGAAAATAGAGTCTAAAAATACAATAAAAACCTTAATCATCAATGGGTCAGATCAACCAATAGCGATAGTTATTAGGGGTGATCATGAGCTCAATACAATAAAAGCCTCAAAAATACCTGGAGCCTCATTGCCTGTGACTATGGCGAGCCCAGAAGATATAAAGAAATTCACAGGTTTTGAGCTTGGCTACCTAGGACCTATCAATCTTGATATTCCTATTTACTTTGATCATGCCGTTAATAATATGAGTGATTTTGTATGCGGAGCGAATGAAGAGGGCTATCATTTTGCGGG
>CAJJBK010000072.1 GCA_905182415.1 uncultured Woeseiaceae bacterium
CGGTGTAGGAAAACACCTAATATTATAAATTAGGTGTTTTTACGCTCCGAGTCATTTCTAAAGTTTTACTGTTCCAGTTTTCAATTGCCCAAGACCATATATTTTCTAAGCTATCTGAGGCTAGATCATCTGGCGGCGTTTGTTTTAAAGCCAAAAGCCCATCGACTAAATTTTGCGTGTTTAATTTATTAGATATTTCTTTTGCGCCAAATTGTTTACTCAGTTTCTGTTTATTTTTATCTACTACGACCGGAATATGGCTATAAGTTGGATTCTTATAGTTAAGTAAATTTTGTAGATATAATTGGCAAAAAGTTGAATTTATTAAATCATTACCCCTGACAATATTTGTGACACCTAGCTCATTGTCATCAATAATTGTGGCTAAGTGATATGAAATTATATTGTCTCGTCTCCAAATTACAAAATCACCAATATCCTTATCTAATTGTGATGATTGAGAGCCTTGAATCTCATCATTGAATTTTATTTTTAATTGGTCGACGAAAACTCTGATTGAGTAATCGTTAGTAATATGTTTTTTTCGACACGTTCCTGTATAGATAATGCCATTTAAACCAGTTTGATTATTTTTGAGAATTTTTCTTGAGCAGTTGCAACGAAATGCTTTTTTATTATCTATAAGATGATTTCTCATTCTCTTATATAAAACATTCGAATTTGATTGGTATTGAATATCCTTGTCCCACTCAAAACCATGTAGTTCTAATGCTTTTTTGATCGAATCGCTCGCATACTTTTGTTCGCGCAGATAATCAGCATCATCAATTCTTAAAAACCACTTACCTTGATTAGTTTTTGCTTCCAGGTAACTTGCTATCGCTGCAATGAGTGAGCCAAAGTGAAGCGGACCTGTAGGTGAAGGTGCGAATCTGCCCCTATATTCAATTTTATTGAGAGAGCCAATACCGCTCTTATCGATCATTTCTAACGATAACGATCATCTCTATCTCTGTATTGGCGTTCTGATAATTCACGTCGTTCTTGGGCCTCGAGGGATAGCGTAGCAACCGGTCTGGCTTGAAGTCTTTTTAATCCTATCTCTTCACCTGTTTCATCGCAATAACCATAATCACCGTCATCAATTCTTGTCAGTGTTGAATTGATTTTTTTAAGGAGTTTTCTTTCTCGGTCTCTTGTTCTTAATTCCAAACCAAATTCCGATTCTTGTGTTGCACGATCATTTGGATCAGGAAAATTTGAGGCTTCATCTTTCATGTGTACGACAGTTCTATCAACTTCATCAATAAGGTTGCTTTTCCATTTCAGCAGTAAAGTTTGGAAATATTCCAATTGTGCATCACACATATAAGCTTCACCACGTTTTGGTTTATAAGCTCCAATAACATCTAAAGGACTACTCATTAAGTCTATTTTTTTTGTTTCTTTATTGGCTTTTTTTGTTGGCATAATTTTACTTCCCGCTATGACTTTTTGCTTTGATTTTATTCAATGAAACCGTGAGCATTATACTTATCTATTTGAAACATGGAAGTATAAAATTTTACAACCAGGATCAATCAAAGTATTCATTCGTTGTAATGACAAATAATAGCCGCATTTAATAACGAATATTCGTTTTATTTTTGTAAATGCATTACAATTAATTCTCACAAAAAACAACATGGATTTAGCTGTATAAATGCGATTAAGTAAGGTCAAGCTCGCCGGTTTCAAGTCTTTTGTTGATCCTACGGTCATTACATTCCCGTCAAACTTGGTTGGTGTAGTTGGACCTAATGGCTGTGGAAAATCTAATGTTATAGATGCAGTCAGATGGGTAATGGGAGAGAGCTCAGCCAGTCGATTGCGCGGCGACTCAATTACTGATGTGATATTCAAAGGCTCAAGTTCGAGGAAGCCTGTTGGGGCTGCTACAGTTGAGCTTATCTTTGATAACACTGAAACTACTATCGAAGGCCAATACGCAAAATATAACGAAATTTCAATCAGAAGAGTTGTCTCACGTGACAGTATTTCGAACTATTATTTAAATGGGGTTCGTTGCCGTCGAAAAGATATTACGGGCATATTCTTAGGCACCGGTTTAGGGCCTCGAAGTTATTCTATAATCGAACAAGGCATGATATCTAGAATGATAGAGGCCAAGCCTGAAGAAATGAGAGTCTTTATCGAAGAGGCTGCTGGAATATCAAAATACAAAGAACGGCGAAAAGAAACCTCTAGTAGAATTGGTCGTACAAAAGAAAATCTAGATCGCTTACTTGATGTTATTGATGAAATTGAAAAGCAAATCAATCATCTTGAGCGTCAAGCAAAAACTGCTGAACGCTATAAAAAAATGCGTGAAGATGAAAGGAGGTTTTCTGCAGATATTCTAGCGATTAGGATTCGCGAGTTAAATAAAAATGCCCTGGAAGTAGAAAAAATCTTTATGGAGAAAAAGGTACTACTTGACTCCAGATTAGCTGATCAACGCAAAATAGAGGCAAGTATTGAGTCTCAACGTATTGAGCATAATGAAAAAACAGATTCATTCAATAAAGTACAAGCCAATTATTACAAAGTGGGCTCAGAGATTAGTCGGTTGGAACAATCTATAGAATATTCTTTAGAGATAGAGTTAAGACAAAAAAAAGAGCTAGAACAAGCCATTCAAAATAACAGTGAGATTGAAAGCCATATATCGTTAGATAAAGAACAAATTGTAGACATAGAAAATGTGTTAAATACATTAGAGCCGAGCATAATCAATGCAAATAAATCTGAATCTATAGCTAAAAATTCATTAAATTCTGCAGAACAGGCCATACAAATGTGGCAGGAAAAATGGAATGATTTTAAATCAAAGGAAAATGAGTTCACACAAAGCATAACTGTTGAGTCAAATCGTCTATCAGACAGCGAGTCTGGGTTAAAGATGATTAATGAGAAGCAGGATAGATTAAAGAAAGAAGAGAATTCTATTGATATGGAGACTCTAAAACAAAAGATTCTTCTTCTTACTGAAGAGGACAAAAAATATCTTTCATTCAAAGAGTCTTTGGAAAAGATTCTTAATGAGCTTAATCAGGAAATTACTGATCTTCGCAAAAGAAACAATGATTTAGTTGTGATTTTGGATCAACGCCGAAATAAAGTCAGAGCTAAAGAGGTTGAGTTATTTAAATTAACGGCATTACAAAATGCAGCTTATGGCAGCCAAAGCGATGAAGATATTAAATGGTTGAAGACAAATGGATTATCAAAAAATAAGCGTATTGCACAGAATATAACCATATCTAATGGATGGGAAATTGCTGTTGAAACTGTTTTGGGCGATTATTTAGAAGGTTTATGTGTTAATGGTATACAGCAGGGTCTTGAAGTAATAAAAGGGCTTAAAGTTGGTCGCTTTACAATGATTAATAACGTTCAAACGAAGCAAAAAACTGATTTTGAAAATAATTCGCTTGCTTCAAAAGTTGAGAGTGCTCCTGATGCTATTTATTCACTATTAGAAAATATCACGATTGCTGACACATTGGATCAGGCTCTTGATATTAGTGAGAATTCGAAAACAAAAGGATCGGTAATAACTAAAAATGGCGTCTGGATGAGCATGGATTGGGTAAAGGTATTTCGTGGAAAAGATGATATTGAGGCAGGAATTTTACCAAGAGAGCAGAATATTCGTAACCTTGAGAAAGAAATAAAACAATTGGTTTTTGACTGTAATACCTCGGATAAAGATCTGGAGAATATTAGAAAAAATCTCGAAAAGAAGGAATTAAAGAAAGATCAGATTCAAAACGAAACTTTAGAAAGTGGCAATAATTATCTAAAAACGAAAGGCGAGTTAGATTCATTAGTGAATCAGTTTGATCAGCTAAATATTAACCAATCTAATTCCATTGAAGAGACTAATAACTTACAAGCTGAAAAAATTGCACTAGAGGCGATTATAAAAAAATCTAGAGGTAATCTAGAGGAAGCGACACAATCATTACTAAAGCTCGAATCTTTGGGTACTAACATGGAAGGTGAAAAAGATAAATTATATGATGAGCTGAAGCGAGTCCGCGATCAGTACGAAGCAGATAGAAAAATTGCACAAGAAATGATTATTCAATACGAGAGTAAGAAATCAACTAAACAATCTGCAGCTCAAAATCTAGAGCGAATGATCTCTCAGCAAGAACATTTTAAAAATAGAAAAAAAGAGATTCAACAGCAAATAGAATTAAACAAACAACCCTTGCTCGATAGTAAAAATAAACTCGATGAGCAATTATCAGAAAAAGTTATCTCAGAAAAAGAGTTGAGTGATGCTAGGATGATTGTCGAAAAAATTGAAAATGAATTAAAGACATCCGATCAGGCAAGACTTGAAAAAGAAACGACTGTGAATGACGCTAGAGTTGGCCTTGATGAATCAAAGGAAGAGTCTCAAATTATTAAAATTAGACGAGAGGGTTTGGATGAACAACTTATTCAGACTGATTTTAATTATGAGGAGTTGCTCGATGAAATGCCGGATTCGGCGACGTTGGACAACTTTAATGAGCAGTTAGAAAGAGTTTCTTTAAAAATTAGTCGCCTTGGACCAATAAACCTAGCGGCCATTGATGAGCTAAAAACCAACTCTGAAAGAAAAGAATATTTGGACTCGCAAATGGAAGATTTAAATAGTGCTCTATCTACCCTTGAGAGCGCCATCCGTAAGATTGACCGAGAGACAAGATCTCGTTTCCGTGAAACGTTTAATCAGATCAATTCTGGTTTTGAAAAATTATTTCCAAAGTTATTCGGTGGTGGTCAAGCTTATATGGAATTAATTGGTGATGATCTACTATCTGCTGGAGTTTCGGTTATGGCAAGACCGCCAGGCAAAAGAAATACCACAATTAATTTATTGTCTGGCGGTGAAAAAGCATTAACAGCAGTTGCCCTTGTTTTTGCTATCTTTGAGTTAAATCCTTCGCCATTTTGCATGCTTGATGAGGTGGATGCGCCGCTAGACGATACAAATGTGAACCGTTTTTGTGAAATTGTTAGAGAAATGTC
>CAJJBK010000073.1 GCA_905182415.1 uncultured Woeseiaceae bacterium
TTGATCATCATAAGAATTCAAATAAAAAACACCAAAAATCACCAGAAAGAACAAAAAAAATTGCTAAACTGAGCTTCAAAGAGCAGCGCATATTAAATGCATTACCCGACCAAATCAAATCACTCGAAATCAATAAAGTGCATCTCGAGGGGAAATTATCATCTTCAGATTTTTATAATCAAGACAAAAATAAAATTCAATCTACTCTAGAAGAATTTACTGAACTGACTAATAGAATTGAAGAAAAAATTGAAGCCTGGTCTATTTTGACCGAAAAAGAGGATGAATATAAAAAAACAAAGGACCCCTATTAAATAGGGGCTTTGTAATTTTTTTATAAATTAGATGACTGAACGTCAAATTCTATAGAATAATATCGTAAAAAACTTTCGAGCTAACGATATATTTACTGAGGAGTTACATTCTCAGCTTGTGGGCCTTTTTGGCCATCAGAGACAGTCATAGTTACGCTCTGACCTTCACGCAAACTCTTTCTACCTTCTACATTGATTGCGCTATAGTGTACAAATACATCTTTACCGCCCTCGCGTTCGATAAATCCGAATCCTTTTTCATCATTGAACCATTTAACGGTACCTTCTACTTGATCTGACATTTTCTTCTCTTTCTTTTAATTTATGCCATAAATATGGCGTTATAAAACCGAATCATTTCGGTGCGATTCTGAAACAGAATCTGTCAACCAAATACATTACTTGGTTAATTCATACTGTTTCAGATTGACGCATTTTACGCGTGTTTCATAATTGTGCAAATATTAAAGGAAATTAAATTAACCACTAATGTAATCGCCTAATATTTAATATTGATAATAAGGATTCTAGAGTTATCAAACTAACTAATAATCTACCTACAAATCAGTAATAAATTAAACTAGATGCAAAGAATTTAAAAATGATTACTAAAAAAAATAATGTATCTATTGATCTATTATTTTTAATAATATCAACTAATAATTCAATGCTAGTGAATTAAAAAATATTTAAATATTTATGCGATCTATTTTAAATAAAAACTCATATATTTCAATAAGTTCCATATAATCTATCGCCTGCATCACCCAGCCCAGGAACGATATAATTATCATCATTTAAGTGACTATCAATACTTGCGGTATAGATTTTTACACCTGGGTGTTTCGCTGCAACTGCCTTTAATCCTTCTGGGCATGTGACAATACAAATTACAATTATCTTTTTAATATTTTTTTCTTTCAAAGCATCAATTGCTGCTATCGTAGAACCGCCAGTGGCTAACATTGGATCTATAATTAAATGCATGCCGTTGAGATATTTTTCAGGAATATTCTCATAATAACTCTCAGGTTCCGCTGTTTCCTCATTACGAAACATACCTAAAAAACCCACGCGAGCCGAAGGAACTAATGACAACACCCCATCCAGCATCCCTATTCCAGCTCTAAGAATTGGGACCACAACAATTTCTTCACAAATCCTTTTGCAATTTGCTTTTGTAATTGGTGTTTCAATAACTATATCCTCAAGTGACAGATTTTCTAGCGCTTTAAAAGACAATAACATTGTAATTTCAGTCACTAATCGACGAAATTTTTGATGAGTCGTCCCTACTTCCCTAACTTCTGCTAATTTATCCTGTATGCATGGATGCTTTACTTCATAGTGCATATTAAAATCCTTGGATTTAATTAATTACCAACAAATATAACGCTTAATTCGTCTTTATTTATCCCAGCCTTGTTCCATTTATAGCTTTTTTATCAGGGACACAAAGAATTACACTTCCGTCATCCTGAATAAATCCTGTCACCAAACATTCTGACATAAGCGGTCCAATTTGTTTTTTTGGAAAATTTACTATTGCAGAGACTTGCCTGCCTATTAGTTTCTGAGGTGTGTAGTGATCCGTAATTTGAGCAGATGATTTCTTAATTCCTATCTCACCACCAAAATCTATTGTTAATTTTATAGCTGGCTTAATAGCCTCTTTAAAATATTCTGCGGTTAATATCGTACCAACTCGTAAATCTACTCTTTCAAATTCCGCCCATGTCAGTTCAGACATAATAATAGCCTTTTATTTTTTCTTTAAATCACGATCTTAGATAAGAAGCCCCATTTAGATCTACAATAGCTCCTGTTGCATAATCCATGCCTTCCATAGTTAACATCATCACAGCTTTAGCAATTTCATCTGGTCTACCTACCCTATTCATTGGGCTTTGTTTTTTTATCGCTTCACCTTGTTCACTCGATAATAATGATATTGCCATATCCGTCTCAACAAACCCAGGTGCCACAACTCCAACAAAAATATTATGTGGCGCTAAAGCAATAGCTAGGGATTGACTCATTGAGTTTAATCCTGCTTTACTCGCTCCATAAGCGGGTGCCTTAGGTTCGCCACGATTTGCTCCACGAGAGGAAATGTTAACAATCTTTCCCCGTTTCTTAGTAATCATGTATTTTGCTGCGTGATAGCAAATATTTGCCGGTCCAATTAAATTAGTTGCTATAGTCGATTGCCATGCATTTTGCCAATCATCGAATCCTGCTTCCAAAATAGGATGGTCAATAAACATACCAGCATTATTTACAACAATATCCAATGAACCCAATTTTTCTATTACTTCCAAGACAGTAGCTTCGGCTTCCCCTTCATCCGTGATATCTGACTGTATAGAAATATGGTTAGACCCAGGAAGAGACTTAATCAATTCTTCGGCAAGTTTATTTTCTTTCCTGAAAGTGATTGCTACTTCTGCTCCATGTGATGCATAACCCTGTGCAATCGCCTTGCCAATTCCTCTTGATCCTCCTGTGATAAGGACTTTTTTCTTTTTAAATTCCATCATAATAAATTCTATTCAGTCCAATCTGCCATAAAAAGTCATTCTTGAGGTTTCTGATAGTGATATATTTGGCTCCGAGTTATAGGCTAGCACGGCTAATATCCTAGTTAAATCACCTTCTACGGGAGTAACCCTATGTATTGAATTTCTGCCTCTAAATAACACTAATGTTCCCGGATCCATTACTAAATTATCATATTTTAGCTCTCCATCAAGTAATTGATTCACACCATCAAAATTCATTTCATTATTATCAGTATCCCTAAAGTTTCTAATATATTGAAACTCTCCCCCTTTTTTTGACTTTTGTATTAATAAAGTCACGGCAAAGGATGAATTATCAAAATGCCAACCTAATTCTTCTGATTCAGAAGCATAATGGATATTTATGGAAGATAAATTATCAGAATATTCATACAGACGTCCTGCACCAACAACACCAGCGATAAAATTACGAAACAAATCAGATCTATATAAAATTTTCAAATCAGAATTCTCTTCTATCTGATCATCAGTAATACAGCCTTTTGATGAAACCACATGTCTGTTGAATGCATGATCACTAGGAAATTTTTTATCTGGTGGAGAAATATAAACACTATGTTTTTGTTCGCAATAAAATGCGTTGCATTGATTCAGATCACTTTCTTGGATTAATTTCTCAATCGAATCTTCTCTTAAAAAGTTAGGCAAGACAACACAGCCATCTGCATCGATAGAATTTTTACATTGATTTACAAAAGCAGAGTTATCAAGAGGATATTTATCCAGATTTACTATTGAATTCAATGATAATTTTCTTTCTGTAGTATTAATCTTCATTAGATCCACCTTCTGACTTTATTCTTATATAAATTATATTCATCCTGGAATTCATTTACGAGCATACTTTCCTCATGCTTTATAATGCGTTGATTCATTAATGGGATAAATAAAAAAGCGGTAACAATACTGCCAGTATTATTGTTCAATAAACCGAGGCCTAGCAAAATAAAAAACATGCTCAGATACATTGGGTTTCTGGTCAGAGAATATATTTTAGTTGTAACTAAAGAAGTGGGTTTTTTAAATACAATCACTGTGGTTTTTAGTTTTCGAAATTTCATGATAGAAGTAACCAGCATCAACAGACCCAAACTGATAATTATATAACCTATCCAATTAATAAAAAAAACATCAATAGCTAAAAATGATAGGTAATTTGATGTCAGTAATTGAATTATGACTACAAATAATAAAATTAATGGGGGAATTGGTCCTTTTTTTTTCGACATTAATCTCATTAAACTAATTTTCTGATGCCTATCGCATTTCTGATTTCTTGAATATATGGAACTGAAATCTCGCGAGCTCTATCAGCTCCTTTTTTTAACTGAACTTCAATTTGAGCGGGATCATCAATTAACTTTTGATATTCCTCTCTAGCCGGTTTTAATTGATCATTGATACATTCGAATAATATATTTTTCATTTCTCCCCATGCTAGACCATTCGCATATAATTTTTTAATATTTAGGATTTCCTCTGGCATCGCAAAAGCACTATAAATATCGTATAAAACGGAGTCTTTTGGATCTTTTGGTACTCCTGGTTCCAAACTATTAGTTTTAATTTTCATTATTAATTTTCTTAGTTGCTTTTCATTGGCAAATAAAGGAATGATATTGTCATAACTTTTACTCATCTTTCTTCCATCTAAACCAGCCAATAAAGCTGTTTCTTCACTTATGATTGCTTCAGGAACAACCAATATATCTCCAAAATTATGATTAAATCGTTGAGCTATATCACGAGTCATTTCAATATGTTGTTTTTGATCTCTTCCGACAGGGACTTTAGTAGACTTAAACATCAATATATCTGCAGCCATTAATATAGGATAACTAAATAACGCCATATTAATACCGCGATCCTGGTCAATGGCACCACTGTCAATATTATTTTGAACCTGCGCCTTATATGAATGTGCTCGGTTCATTAATCCTTTTGATGTCATACTTGTTAATATCCATGTCAATTCAGGTATTTCAGGGATATCTGATTGTCGGTAAAAACATGCATTTTCTGTATCCAATCCCAGCGCTAGCCAAGCAGCCGATATCTCCAAAGTAGATCTTGCTATTCGCTCAGGATCCTCAGCTTTAGCTAGTGCATGCAAATCCGCAAGAAAATAAAAATTTCTTATATCTTTATTATGACTTGCCTCAATGCAAGGCCGAATTGCACCTACATAATTCCCAATATGTGGTGTACCAGTCGTCGTTATACCTGTTAAGTATATTTCTTTAGTCATGATTTAATATCCCGCAGCCTGGCCATCTTTTCTAGGATCTGAAGCTCCATAGTAAACTTTATGCTCTTCATCCCACATAATGGCTTGGTATCCACCATAAACATTAGTGTCTGTAGCGATATTATGCCCAAGTTTTCGTAATTTCTCTCGGGTAGTTTCATCTATTGATGATTCTAAATATAACCTACCCCCATTATTCATTTCTTCATCTGTAGGTTGTGATGATCCAACATGTCTAATTCTTGCAGCATCACCTGCTTCCTGAAGATTCATGTCAAAATCAATCATATTAATTAGTATCTGAGCATGCCCTTGAGGCTGCATTGAGCCCCCCATTAAACCAAATGATAACCAAGGCTTATTATCTTTAGTAACAAATGCAGGAATAATAGTATGAAAAGGACGTTTATTTGGTGCATAAACATTTGGATGATCTGCATTCAGACTAAACAGCTGACCTCGATTTTGGAAACTAAAACCAAATTCCTCCGATGTTAAGCCTGCACCCATATCGCCATAGTTACTCTGAATCAAAGAAACCATATTACCTTCGCTATCAGCCACTGTTAAATAGATGGTATCGTCATTTTCAAGTTTTATATCGCCTGGTAAAAACTCTTTTGCAGCTATATTTGGGTTAATTAAATTTCGTCGCTTTTTAGCATACTCTTTTGTTATTAATATATCAGTCGATATATTTGAATATTTAGGATCTGCATAATATTTAGCTCTATCCTCATAAACAATTTTCTTCGCCTCAACAAATGTATGGATATATTCAGCACTAGCGAAATTCATATTAGATAAATCAAAACCTTCCAAAATATTTAAAAGCTGAAGCACTGCAATTCCCTGAGTATTAGGAGGTAATTCAAATACCTCATAACCACGATAGTTGGTTGAGACTGGTTTTACCCACTCCGAGGAATGATTGGCAAGATCTTCATAACGTAAAAATGCATCATTTTTAACCATAAATGCATCAATTTTTTTAGCTATATCTCCTTTGTAAAATTCATCCCTTCCCATCATTCCAATTTTTTTATATGTTGATGCCAGAGCGGGATTTTTAAATATTTCGCCTTTCTTTGGTGCCCTTCCATTTGGCATATATATATTTCTAAAGCCTTCGTATCCTACTCTGGAAGCTGTATTCTCTTCCCAGAGCCAAGATACAACTTCAGAAACAGGAAATCCTTCCTCAGCATAAGCTATTGCTGGTTCAAGAATTTCGATCATTGATAATTTTCCATATCGATTATGCATCTCAAACCAACCATCAACAGCACCAGGAACAGTAATTGGTAAAGGACCCAAATAAGGTATTTCGGTGATATTTTTTTCTTTGAAATAATCCAATGTAAGCGATCCTGGAGATCGTCCTGAAGCATTCAGGCCATTTAACTCTTGTTTTTTGGCGTCCCAAATAATGGCAAACAGATCACCACCAATACCGCAACCCGTTGGTTCAACCAATCCAAGGACAGCATTTGCAGCAATTGCAGCATCTATAGCAGTGCCTCCTTTCTTTAATATATCTAAAGCGACTTGTGTTGCTAAAGGATGACTAGTCGCAGCCATACCATTGGAGGCAATCACTTCAGATCTAGATGCAAAAGATAAGCCAGTTACTCGATCAAAGCCCATTTCTGAGGAAAACACATTAGTCATAAAAAAAATTCCTGTAATAATAATATTTTTCATTCACAATCCCTGTATATAAGATAATTCATTATTTTTATAATGCCTAGATTGAAGGCTAATTAATACCCCATTTAATTATCACTGAACATATTACAGACAATAAAAAGGACGCTACTCAAGGAATGAAGGATATAAAATATACCAATACAAAACATCTTGAGGAAATCTACTCATCACATCTGGATGTCCTAACAAACGAACTTGATGAAGCGATCAAAGATACTCCATTTCGCCATGTAATAATTTCCTCAGGAACTATAAAGGATCGCAGAATGGATGATAATCCATTCCCTTTCAAAGCGAATCCTTATTTTTGTCGATGGCTTCCTTTGCTCGAGCACCCCAATTGTTATCTCATTTATGAAGTAGATAAAAAACCTATCCTTATATATTTCCAAGAAATAGATTTTTGGCATAAATCAGCAGAACTCCCTTCATCATTTTGGATTAATTACTTTGATATAATAATAGTAAATTCAATTGATGAAATAAATACTCATCTGCCTTCAAATAAAAAAGAATGCATATTAATAACAGATAATTATCTAGAAGATAGGTATACCTTTGATATGATTAGCATTAACCCAAAGAATGTTATTAATTCCATAAATTATGGCAGGAGCATAAAAACCGAATATGAGATTGAATGTTTAAGGAAAGCTTCGAGATCCGCAGTAAGGGGTCATCATGTAGCTAATAATAAATTTAAAGAAGGCGCGTCTGAATTTGATATTCATATGTCATATTGTAAGGCTACAAAACATTCAGAAAACGAACTTCCTTATAAAAATATAATAGCAATAAACGAAAATGCATCGATACTTCATTACCAGCATTACCAGAAACAAAAAATAAAAAATCCTCGTTCTTTTTTAATCGACGCTGGTGCTAGTTACAATGGTTATGCATCAGACATAAGCCGAACTTATGCTAATAATTGCAATGAATTCCAATCTCTAATTGATGGCATTGATCAAATGCAACAAGAAATTATCGATCTAATTAAGATTGATATGGATTATATTGAATTACATATAATGGCACATGAAAAAATTGCTGAAATTATTCAACAAATTGGGCTTGCTAATGGTTCAGTAGAGTCATTAGTTAAAAATAAGATTACAGATATTTTTTTTCCGCATGGATTGGGTCATTTTCTAGGACTGCAAGTTCATGATGTCGGTGGATTTTTGGAAAATTCTCAGGGTAAAGAAATAATAAAATCTGATCGCTATCCATTTCTTCGTTTAAATAGGAAAATTAAAGAAAATCAGATATTTACCATCGAACCAGGTTTATATGTGATTGACCTATTAATCAATAAAGCAAGAATTAATGGAACTTATAAAATGCTAAACCTAAAAAAGATAGAATGGCTCAAGCCATATGGCGGTATAAGGATTGAAGACAACATTAGAGTACTTAATAAGGGAATTGAAAATCTAACAAGAAATGCTTTTGATGAAGGACACATGCATGATGAGTAAAAAACTCAAGTTTTTTTAAAGTATTATATTTGCAACTTTATCCATACTCTTTGCTAAAATAAAATCCTTTTCGGTTACACCAGAAACCTCATGAGTCACTAAATTGACTATTACTTTATTATAAATATTGGACCATTCGGGATGATGATCCATTCTTTCTGCTTCTAAGGCAATCAAAGTCATGAACTTAAAAGCATCAATAAAATCAGAAAATACAAAAATTCGTTTAAGCATAGAGTCTTCATAAGACCATGAATTATTTTCTTTTAATTTTATTAGAATTTCTTTTTTATTTAATTTTGACATAATCATAGTTTCTTATTATTTTTAATTTCAATTAAATGCTTTAACTTTTTTTTGACTCGACGCCCTTTTCTCTCTAATAAAGGCATAACTAGTAAACCAAATCTGGGAAACAAATAAGATATGTTTGTTAAGAAGCCACTTATCTTCGGCATAGCTTGCTCAATTTTATCATTGATGCATAGCTCTAATATAGCTTCAGCAACGGCGTCTATTGAGCTAATGCTTTGTGAAAAAGTTAAATCTGATACCGAATCTATATCATCCATTATAAATGGTGTGTCGATTGGTCCTGGCGAAACGACAGCAATCTTAATATTTTTTTCTTTACGTTCAGTGGCTAGTGCATAAGTAAAAGCTCTAAGCCCAAATTTAGAAGAAGAATAAACAGCAGAACCAGGGACAGGTGTCCTGCCAGCGAGTGAAGCAACGTTAATAATCGCACAATTATTATTATTCATATGAGATATAACAAGACGGCTTAATATTATAGGCGCTTTTAAATTTACATCTATCATTCTACCGAGTTCTTTTGGATCGCTTTCTTCCACAAGGCCACGCTTATGATAACCAGCATTATTAATTAATACATCAATTGAGGAAAATTCTTCTAAGGTTTTATTGATTAGATTTTCACAATCTGAAAAGTTTGAAACATCCATGGAGACCGACATCACTCTGGTGATATTTTTCAGTTCTTTAGATACCTGATCCAGCCTTTCTTGACCTCTTGCGACCAGTACTAAATTTGCACCATTATTCGCAAAATGACGAGCAGTTGCTTTTCCAACACCAGAAGAGGCGCCAGTTATAATAACGGTTTGATTGAAGTCTGTCTTTTCCATAAAAGACTATTTGATCATATAGAAGAATAAATTAAAGTAATTTATATGTTTGAATAAAGCAATAAAACTATGCTTCAGCTTCTTCTTCGTTCACCTCATTTATAGGGCCGTCAACCAACTGAACCATCGCCATTGGTGCTGCATCTCCGGTTCGAGGTCCTATCTTTAAGATTCTCAAATATCCACCCGGGCGATTAATAAATCTTGGGCCTATATCAGTAAATAACTTACCTACAATGGCTTTATCACGTAATCGATCAAAAGCAAGTCGACGATTTGCAACGCCATCTTTTTTGGCAAGCGTAATTAAAGGCTCAACAACTCTGCGCAATTCTTTAGCTTTTGGTACAGTTGTTTTTATAGTTTCATGCAACAATAGTGATGTCGACATATTACGAAACATAGCTTTCCTGTGGGAGCTATTTCGACCTAATTTACGTCCTGATTTTCTGTGTCGCATAATAAATACTCTTTAATTAATACAAACAAATTTTCTTATTGAGCAAGACTAGCAGGAGGCCAATTTTCAAGCCTCATACCCAACGTTAATCCATGGCTTTCAAGAATTTCTTTTATTTCTGTCAAAGATTTCTTACCTAAATTTGGTGTGCGTAATAACTCAACCTCAGTTCGCTGTACCAAATCACCTATATACATGACACTTTCTGCTTTTAAGCAATTTGCAGAACGTACAGTTAGTTCAAGTTCATCAACGGGACGAAGTAAAATTGGATCAACTAAGTTCTCGTCTTCTTCGTTGTCACCCTCTTCTTCTCTCTCTAGATCAACAAATACCGAAAGCTGATCTTTTAATATGCTTCCTGCATGCCTTATAGCTTCTTCAGGATCAATAGTTCCGTTTGTTTCAATATCAATAATTAATTTATCCAAGTCTGTTCTCTGCTCTACTCGAGCAGCTTCAACATCATATGACACACGATGAACCGGACTGAATGAAGCATCTAGTTGTAATCTGCCTATTGGACCTGCTTCTTCTTCAAAAACTGGCCCTCTTGTTGCAGGGCGATAACCACGTCCACGCTCAACAGTTAGTTTCATAGATAAACTACCAGTACTAGATAAATTTGCAATTACGATATCAGGATTCATGATTTCAACATCATGTTCAAGGACTATATCAGCACCCGTTACTGGGCCAAGACCTTTTTTTGATATGCTCAGTTCAGCTGAACTTCTTCCATGCATCATTACAGCAACATTTTTCAAGTTGAGTAATATTTCTACAACATCTTCTTGAATACCATCAATGCTGGTGTATTCATGCAAGACACCTTCAATCTCAACCTCAACAATAGCGGAGCCTGGCATCGATGATAGTAAAATCCTTCGCAAAGCATTACCAAGAGTATGTCCGTAACCACGTTCAAATGGTTCGATCACAACCTTAGCTTGCAAATCATTAGATGACACAACTTTAACGTTGCGCGGTTTTAAAAACTCATTTACAGATTCATGCATGGGTTTATACCCTCCTAACTATTTCGAGTACAACTCGACTACTAAATTTTCATTTATATCGGGAAGAATATCTTCTCGACCCGGTAATGATTTCATGACGCCAGACATTTTCTTTGAATCTACTTGAACCCATTCTGGAAGACCTATCTGTCCAGCAATTTCCAGTGCGCTTTGAATACGAAGTTGCTTCTTAGACTTTTCTCTAATTGATATTGAATCTCCAGCGGCAACTTGTGCAGACGGAATATTAACTATTACACCATTAACTTCAATACTTTTATGGCTTACCAATTGTCTAGCCTCTGCTCTTGTAGAAGCATAACCCATACGGTAAACAACATTGTCTAAACGACCCTCAAGTAAGGATAATAAGTTTTCACCTGTTGATCCTTTTAATTGAGCTGCACGCTTATAATAGTTTAAAAATTGTCGCTCTAATACACCATACATACGACGTAATTTCTGTTTTTCTCTTAATTGTAAACCGTAATCAGAAACTCTAGGCCTTCTTTGTCCTGCTCCACCAGGTGGAACGTCAAGCTTGCATTTCGACTCTAAAGGTCGAACTCCACTTTTTAAGAACAAATCTGTCCCTTCTCTTCTGGATAATTTACATTTTGGTCCTGTATATCTAGCCATTTCTTATTGCCTCTAAACGCGACGCTTTTTAGGTGGTCGACACCCGTTATGAGGAATTGGTGTTACATCCTCGATATTTTGTATTTGAAAACCAAGTGCATTAAGCGCTCTAACTGCAGATTCTCTTCCTGGCCCTGGGCCACGAACCCGAACATCAACATTCTTTACGCCAAATTCTAATGCAGCTTTTCCTGCTTTATCTGAAGCAACTTGTGCTGCAAATGGTGTTGATTTTCTCGACCCCCTAAAGCCGCACCCACCAGATGTAGCCCAAGATAATGCATTTCC
The DNA here is from genome assembly GCA_905182415.1 of uncultured Woeseiaceae bacterium. Lineage (GTDB taxonomy): Bacteria > Pseudomonadota > Gammaproteobacteria > Steroidobacterales > Woeseiaceae > SP4260. Next base: position 11,890 of record CAJJBK010000073.1, read on the forward strand.
TTGACGATCTGTAATGGTAATTATCGTATTATTGAAAGATGCATG